>NZ_JALM01000016.1 GCF_000737195.2 Sciscionella sediminilitoris | reverse complement strand
CACCGGCGGCGGTGAGCGCGGTGAGCAGATTGCCGAGCGCGCGCTCGAACTGGGCGACGACATCGCCACCGGTGATCCGGTTCTCCGCGTCCAGCGCGGTCTGCCCGGCCAGGTACACGGTGCGCCCGCCGCGCACCGTGACGGCGTGGGTGAACCCGGACGGTTTGCCGAGCTCCGCGGGGTTGACGTACTCGATGCTCCTGCTCGACTCCCGGCTCGCTCCGGTCCTCACTCGATCGTCGTCTTCGCGACTCATGACTGAACGGCTCCTCCGTCGACGTTGATGCCCTGCCCCGTGGTGGCCGCGCTGGCCACGCAGTATTCCACCGCCTCGGCGACCTCCCCGGCGCTGATCAGCCGCCGGATCGGTTGCCGTGCCTCGAGTGCGGCCCGCGCGCTCGCCGCGTCCCGGCCGGTGGTCGCGCTGATGTTCGCGATGCTCTCCTCGGTCATCGGGGTGTCCACGAATCCGGGACAGACAGCGTTCACCGTCACACCGCTCCTGGCGAGTTCGGCCGCGGTCGCGCGCACCAGGCCCAGTACCCCGTGTTTGCTCGCGGTGTAGGCGCTGACGTAGGGATCGCCGTGCTTGGCCGCCATCGAGGCGATGACCACGATCCGCCCCCAGCCGCGTTCGGCCATTCCCGGAGCGAGGGCGCGCAGGAAGCGGAAGGGCGCGTCCAGGTTGACCTCCATGGCGGCGCGCCACTGCGCATCGGTGGTCTTGGCCAGCGGCGCGGAACTGGCCGTACCCGCCGCGAGCACGGCAACCTCGATCGGTCCCCATTCGGCCGCCACCTGGTCGCGGATGGCCTGCGGCGCTTCCGGATCGGTCACATCGGCGGGCACGCACAGGCTGGGTCCGGGTAGTTCCGCCGCGACCTCGGCGAGCTGGTCCCGGGTGCGTGCGGTGAGCACCACCTGGTGGCCGGAGTTCGAGAGCCGGTGCGCCACGGCCCGCCCGATACCGCGTCCGGCCCCGGTCACCACGCATATCCTCGATGTCGTCACCGGGTTGATATTACGTTATCTTGACGGTCGTATCAAATACGGCATAGCCTGTGGGTCATGGATGGATTGCGGATCGCCGTCGTCGGCGGTGGCCCAGGGGGCCTGTACTTCGCGACGCTGGTGCGGCAGCTGAACCCGGCGCACGAGGTGACGGTGTGGGAGCGCAATGCGGTGGACGACACCTTCGGCTTCGGCGTGGTGTTCTCCGACGAGACCCTCGGCGGGATCGCGCACGCCGACCCCGAGGTGGCCGCCGCGATGCAGCAGGAGTTCGCCCGCTGGGACGACATCGACGTGCACTTCGCCGGGACTACCTTCACCTCGGGCGGGCACGGCTTCGCCGCGGTGAGCCGCAAGAGCCTGCTGGGCATCCTACGGCGGCGCTGCGCCGAGACCGGGGTGCGCGCGCATTTCCGTACCGAAGCGCCGGAGCTGTCGCAGTTGTCCCGGGACTACGATCTCGTGGTCGCCTGCGACGGGGCGAACTCGGCGGTGCGCACTGCCGGCGCCGAGGAGTTCGGGGCCACGGTGGAACCCCGGAACTGCCGCTATATCTGGCTTTCCACCGATCGCGTGTTCGATGCGTTCAAGTTCTACATCGCCCAGACCCCGTACGGGGTGATGCAGATCCACGGCTATCCCTACAGCAGGGACGCGAGCACCTTCATCGTGGAGATGCACGAGGATGTGTGGCGGCGTGCGGGATTCGCCGAGTGCGCACCCGAACAGCTGCCGCCTGGGCACAGCGATGAACGTTCGATCGCCCGGATCCGGGAACTGTTCGCGGATGTGCTCGGCGGGCACCAGGTAGTGGCCAACAACTCGAAGTGGCTCACCTTCGCCACCGTGCGCTGTACCAGCTGGCGCAAGGACAACATCGTGCTGCTCGGGGATGCCGCGCACACCGCGCATTTCTCCATCGGCTCGGGCACCAAGCTGGCCATGGAGGATGCCCTGGAGCTGGCGGCCTGCCTGCACGAACACGGTGAGCTCGGCACCGCGCTCGCCGAGTACGAGACCGAGCGGCGCCAGGTGGTGGAATCCACTCAGCGCGCGGCCCAGGCCAGCCTCGAGTGGTTCGAGAACATCGAGGGCTACGTGCACCAGGAGCCGGAGCAGTTCGCGTTCAACCTGCTCACCAGGAGCAGGCGGGTCACCTACGACAATCTGCGGCTGCGCGATCCCGAGTTCGTGGCGGGCATCGACGAGTGGTTCACCGGCGAGGTTCCCGGTGGGGACGGATCGGTGCGCCCGCCCATGTTCCACCCGGCCCGGCTCGGGGAGCTCGAACTGCGCAACCGGGTCGTGGTCTCGGCCATGGACATGTACTCGGCAACCGACGGGATACCCGGTGAGTTCCATCTGGTGCACCTCGGCGGCAAGGCCCTCGGCGGGGCGGGCCTGGTGATGACCGAGATGGTGTGCGTCTCCGACACCGGGCGGATCACGCCGGGCTGTGCCTGTCTGCGCACCCCGGAACAGGAGGCGGGCTGGACGCGGGTGGTGGACTTCGTGCACGGGAACACCGCGGCCAAGATCGGTATCCAGCTCGGGCACTCCGGGCGCAAGGGCTCCACGAAGCTCATGTGGGAGGGCATCGACGAACCGCTGCCGGACGGGAACTGGGAGGTGGTCGGTCCTTCGGCGATCCCGTACTCCGCGGACAACCAGACGCCGCGAGAGCTGACCGAGTCCGAGCTCGCCACGATCACCGAGGAGTTCGCGGAAAGCGCGCGGGCGGCCGCGCGCGCCGGGTTCGACGTGCTCGAACTGCACTGCGCGCACGGCTACCTGTTGTCCTCGTTCATCTCCCCGCTTTCCAACCGGCGCACCGACCGCTACGGGGGCAGCCTGGAGAATCGGCTGCGGTTCCCGCTCGAGGTACTCGACGCGATCCGCGCGGTCTGGCCGGCCGAGCGGCCGATCACCGTGCGCATCTCGGCGACCGACTGGCACGAGGGCGGGATCGAGGCCGAGGACGCGGTGGAGATCGCCCGCGCTTTCGCCGAGCACGGAGTCGCCGGTATCGACGTGTCCACCGGGCAGGTGCTCAAGGCGGAGAAACCGGCCTATGGGCGCAGTTACCAGACCCCGTACGCCGACCGGATCCGCAACGAGATCGGCCGCAAGTACGGGGTCGCGGTGATCGCGGTCGGGGCGATCTCCTCCTACGACGACATGAACTCGATCCTGCTCGCCGGGCGGGCCGATCTGTGCGCGGTCGGCAGGACGCACCTCTACGATCCACAGTGGACACTGCACGCGGCTGCCGAGCAGGACTACAGCGGGCCAGGAGCGGAGTGGCCGAAGCAGTTCGCCGCGGGCAGCAGGAAACCGCGCGCCGGGCGGATGGACGAACCGCGGCCGCGGCTGCAGTTGATCCGGGAAGGCAGCCAGGGCACCGCGCACGGCAGGTGGCGCCCGGGACAGGAGGATTCGCGATGACCGCGTTCGCGCTGAGCACCGAGCAGGCCGAGTTCGCCGAACGGGTGCGTTCGCTGGCCGCGGACCGATTGCGGCCGCTGGCCGAGCGGGGCGCGCCCGGCAGGGTGAACCGGGAACTGCTCGCCGAACTGGGCGAGCTCGGCCTGCTGCGGCGGTTGTTCTCCGGAACGGACCAGCCGACCGACGCCGCCGCGATGGATCTGTGTCTGCTGCGCGAATCGCTGGCCCGGGAGAGCACCGAGGCGGAGACCGCGCTCGCGCTGCAGGGGCTGGGCAGCTATCCGGTGCTGCAGTCGGGCGGCGCGGAACTGGTGCAGCGCTGGATTCCCGCTGTGGCAGCGGGTTCCGCGGTCGCCGGGTTCGCCCTCTCCGAACCGGGAGCCGGTTCGGATGCGGCGGCACTCGAACTGGCCGCGAAACCGGATGGGGACGGCTGGCGGCTGTACGGGGAGAAGACCTGGATCTCGAACGCGCCCGAGGCCGATTTCTACACGGTGTTCGCCCGTACCACCGAGGGCGCGGGTGCCAGGGGAGTGAGTGCCTTCGCGGTGCCCGCCGACCGGGCAGGGCTGAGCGGGGAACACCTGGACATGCTCAGCCCGCACCCGATCGGCACGCTGCGCTTCGACGGGGTCCCGGTCACCCGCGCCGATCTGCTCGGCGAGCTCGACCGCGGATTCCGGGTCGCGATGCGCACCCTGGACCTGTTCCGGCCGAGCGTCGGCGCGTTCGCGGTCGGGATGGCGCAGGCCGCGCTGGACGCGACGGTCGCGCACACCAGGGAACGAGAGGCGTTCGGCGCTCCGCTGGCCGAGCTGCAGACCGTGGCGCACACCCTGGCCGAGATGGCCACCCGCACCGAAGCCGCCCGGCTGCTGGTGTACGCGGCGGCGGGAGCGTACGACTCCGGCAACCGGCAGATCGCCAAGAGTTCCGCGATGGCGAAGCTGCACGCGACCGAGACCGCCCAGTTCGTCGTGGACAGTGCGGTGCAGCTGCACGGGGCGCGGGCGCTGCGCCGGGGACACCTGCTGGAGCACCTCTACCGCGAGGTGCGCGCACCGCGGATCTACGAGGGGGCCAGTGAGGTGCAGCGCTCCATCATCGCCCGCCAGCTCGGCTGAGCCGCGCGGAACTCGTCAACTCATAGAGCTCGTCGAGTTTGCCCTGCATGCCGAGGAGCTCGTCGATCCTGGTGGCTATTCGGAGTTGCCGGTCCCGGATCCGGTCGAGTGCCTTGTCCAGGGATTCCAGCGGCGCGGATTCGGCCCCGCATACGGTCCGCACGATCTCGGCTGCATCGGTGAGCGAAAGGCCCGCGTCGAGCAGACAGCGGGTATCCAGCACCAGCTCGACGTCCTCCTCGGTGAACGTCCGGTAGCGGTTGGATTCCCGTGCGGGGGAAAGGATTCCGGCCCGTTCGTAATGGCGGACCATCCGCGGGGTGGTGCCCGTGCGGGCGCACAGCTCCCCGATCCGCATCCCCTCGGACCTGCCTGGCTTAACTGGCTTGACTGTGACACTGATGTCAGAGTTCATGCTTGTCAGTATGACAAGCAGCGAGCCGAACGGCCTTCGAGCGGTGATCGTCACCGCACACCCGGATCCACACTCCGCCACGATGGGCACGGCATCCGCCGTGCGCGAGGGGCTGCGCGGGAACGGCTGCACCGAGGTCGTGCACCGGGACCTGGTGGCGACCGGATTCGACCCGGTGTTCGGCGCGGGGGACCTGCACGCGTATCGAGGTGATACCGCGCTGCCCGCGGATGTCCGCGCCGAACAGCGCTTCCTTGAGGGGTTCGACCTGATCGTCCTGGTGTTCCCGGTGCACTGGTGGTCGCTGCCCGCGGCACTGAAGGGGTGGATTGACCGGGTGTTCACCCGGGGCTGGGCCTACGACGACACCGGAGCCGGGATCGAACTCACCGCGGCGCGCAACCTCTACTTCGTCGGGATCGGTGGTGCGGGGCCGGATCTGTACGAGCGGCGAGGGTACGCGAACGCGATGCGCACCACACTCGTCGACGGTATCGGCGGCTACCTGGAGACTTCTGGCTCGAACCTGATCCTGCTCCACGACGGGGAGGCCGAATCACCCGAACAGCATCGCCGCCGGGACGAGGCGGCCCGCGAGGCGGGAGCCTCGATCGGGCAATCCGTCGCCTGCCTCGCCTGATTCACCAGGGCAGCGGGCCGCCGAGGTGGCGGTAGGTTCCGGTCGGGCCATCGGGTCCGATGGTCGCCATCCGCACGATCACCTCGGCGCCCTCCTCGACGGTCTGGGTCCCGGTGTGCCCGTTCAGATCCGTTGCGGTGAAACCGGGTTCCACGGCGTTGATCCGGATCTCCGGGAACGCCTTCGCGTACTGCACGGTGAGCATGTTGACCGCGGTCTTGGAGGAGGGATAGGCCAGGCCCGGGTACCAGGATCCCGGGAAATCCTTGTCGGTGGCCAGGGCCAGCGAGGCGAGCCCGCTGCTGATGTTCACGATGACCGGAGATGCCGAGCGGCGCAGCAGCGGAAGGAAGGCGTGGGTGACCCGGACCGGTCCGAAGACGTTGGTCTCATAGGCCGCGCGCACGTGGTCGGCGGTGGTCTCGGCGGGCGCGGGCACACTCCCGTCGGGCTTGCGTGCCTCGACCCCGGCGTTGTTGATCAGCACGTCGAGCCCGCCTTCGGCCTCGACGGTCTTCGCCGCGGCCAGGACGGAATCGTCCTCGGTCACATCGAGCTGCACCGGGCGGGCCCCGAGCGTTTCGGCGGCCCGGCGGCCCCGTTCGGGATCCCTGCTGCCCAGATAGACGGTGTGTCCCTCGGCGAGCAGGCGACGGGCGGTTTCGTAGCCGAGGCCCTTGTTTGCCCCGGTGATCAGTGTTGTCGTCATGCCCCGAGAATGCGCCCGGCCCGGCGCGCCGGCCAGTGGCCGGACATCCTGGGACCACGCGTACCAGGACGTGCGGCGCGTGCGGGCGCACACTGGGGACATGACGGGTTCGGATTTCGGCCGGGCGGTCCGCGGCTGGCGCGAGCGGGTCTCCCCGGAGACGGTGGGGCTGCCACTCGGCGGAAAGCGGCGCGCGGCGGGGCTGCGCCGGGAGGAGCTGGCCATGCTCGCCGGCATCTCGGTCGACTACGTGATCCGCCTGGAGCAGGGCCGTTCCCGGCATCCCTCGGTGCCGATCGTGGAGGCGCTGGCCAGGGCGTTGCGGGTGCACCCGAACGAACGCGAGCACCTGTTCCGGCTCGCCGGTCTGGTCCCGCCGGGCCAGGGTACGGTGCCCGCCTATCTGACCCCGAGCGTGCAGCGGATGCTCGACCGGCTCACCGGAACGCCGGTCGCGGTCTACGACGCCGCGCTGAACCTGCTCGTGGCGAACCCGATGTACACGGCGCTGTTCGGCGAGCTGCGCGGCCGGGACCGCAATGCGGTGTGGCGCAATCTGCTCGGCAGCGGCACACGGGTCCGGCACACTCCGGAGGCGCGGCACGCCTTCGAGGCGGGCCTGGTGGGGGACCTGCGCCGGACCGCGAGCCGCTATCCGGACGACCAGCGGCTGCAGCGGCTCATCGCGGACCTGCACGCGCACAGCCCACGGTTCACCGAACTGTGGGATGCCGGGACCGTCGCCAGGCAGGAGGTCTCGCGCAAGATCGTGGACCATCCCGAGGTCGGCCCGGTGACCCTGGACTGCGATCTGCTCAGCGTCGCCGGAAGCGATCTGCGGGTGATGGTCTACACCGCGGAGCCAGACACCGAGGACGCGCAGCGGCTCGCGCTGCTTTCCGTGCTCGGTACCCAGCCCATGGGCGCCGCGGAGGTCAGCGACCCTGCCAGCGAGGCTCGCGCTTCGCGTTGAAGGCGGCGTGGAATTCCGCGTAGTCCTGTGTTTTCATCAGCAGCGCCTGGGTCATCGCCTCCAGCTCGACCGCGGAACCGAGGTCCATGTCGAGTTCCCTGGTCAGCAGCGCCTTCGTCTGCGCATAGCCCTGGAACGGCCCGGTGGCCAGCCGGGTGGCGAGTTCGCCGACCCGGTCGTCCAGTTCCTCGGCCGCCACGAGTTCGGTGAGTAGCCCGTAGCGTTCGGCGGCCTCGGCACGCACCGTGTCACCGAGCATCAGCAGCTGGGTCGCCCTGCCGAGGCCCACGATGCGTGGCAGCAGATAGGCCGAGCCCATGTCCGCCCCGGAGAGACCGACCTTGGTGAACAGGAAGGCGAACTTCGCCTTCGGGGTGCCGATGCGGAAATCGGCGGCCAGTGCGAGCACTGACCCGGCGCCCGCCGCCATCCCTTGCAGCGCCACGATTATCGGGATCGGGCACTCCCGCATCGCCTTGACCACCTGGCCGGTCATCCTGGTGAACTCGAGCAGCCGGTCCGGCTCCATCGCCAGGGTCTCGCCGATGATCTCGTTGACATCCCCGCCGGAGCAGAAGGCGGTGCCGCTGCCGCGCAGCACGAGCACCCGGGCGTCGCCACGCTGGGGCAGTTCGTGGAACAGGTCGCGCAGATCCGCGTATGCCTCGAAGGTCAGCGCGTTAAGCTTGTCCGGCCGGTCCAGCGTGACCGTCGCGATCCCGTCCGCGCACGTGAATCCGAAGTGTTCCCAGCGTTCGGTTCCGGCCACCGATCCTCGAAATGGACTCATTCCGCCACCTTTCGTGTTCGCCCGGTCTCCGCCAGCCTAGCTCTTATGCCGAACTCTTGACTGTCGTCACAAAAGAGTAATACTAAGGGCGTACCCGTTCCAAGGAAGGGAGGGTGTGGTGCGACCGCTTCATCCCTCGGCGCACGTCGACACGTTCTGCCGGGACAACCTCCCGCCCCGGGAGCAGTGGCCGGAATTCCGCTTCGAACTGCCCGAGCTGGCCTACCCGGAGCGGCTGAACTGCGCGGTGGCGCTGCTCGATGACGTGATCGCCGAGTTCGGCCCGGATCGCCCCTGCCTGTACAGCCCCGGCCAGACATGGAGCTACGGCGAACTCCGCGATCAGGCCAACCGGGTCGCGCGGCTGCTCACCGAGAAACACGGGCTGGTTCCGGGAAACCGGGTACTGCTGCGCGGGCCGAACAACCCCTGGCTGGTCGCCGCGTGGTTCGGGGTGCTTCGGGCCGGTGGTGTCGTGGTGACCACGATGCCCTTGCTGCGTACCGAGGAACTGGAGACGCTCGCCGAGATCACCGGCCCCGTCCTCGCCGTGTGCGATCACCGCTACCGTGCGGAACTCGATCCGGTAGGCATTCCGGTGCTGACCTACGGTTCCGGGGAATCCGATGACCTGGTGGCCGAATGTGCCGCCGTGGCGCCGGAATTCGATCCGGTCGAGACCTCGTCCGAGGATGTCGCCCTGCTCGCGCCGACCTCGGGCACGACCGGGCGGCCCAAGGCGACCATGCACTTCCACCGGGATGTGCTGGCCAATGCCGATACCTTCGGCAGGCACATCGTCGGCGCGGACCCGGCGGATGTGTACACCGGGACCCCGCCGCTGGGCTTCACGTTCGGGCTCGGCGGGCTGGTGGTGTTCCCGTTGCGGTTCGGCGCGGCCACGCTGCTGCTGGAGAAGGCGAGCCCGGCCGAGCTCGCGGACGCCATCGCCGAGCATGGGGTCAGCGTGCTGTTCACCGCTCCGACCGCGTACAAGGCGATGCTCGCCGAGGGCAAGGCCGAGCAGCTGGGATCGCTGCGCCGCTGCGTCTCCGCGGGCGAGCAGCTTTCCGAGGCACTGTGGCGGCAGTTCCACGAACGGACCGGGATCCGCATCGTGGACGGGATCGGAGCCACCGAGATGCTGCACGTGTTCATCTCCGCGGCCGGGGACGACATCCGCCCGGGATCCACCGGCCGTCCGGTCCCCGGATTCGTGGCGACCGTGCTCGACATGGACGGTGCCGAGGTGCCGGACGGCACCCCGGGACTGCTGGCGGTCAAGGGACCGACCGGGTGCCGTTACCTCGCCGATGAGCGGCAGCGGACGTATGTGCGCGACGGCTGGAACCTCACCGGGGACACCTACATCCGCGATGCCGAGGGATACTTCTGGTATCAGGCGCGCAGCGACGACATGATCATCTCCTCCGGATACAACATCGCCGGGCCCGAGGTGGAGCAGGCGCTGCTGCGGCATCCGGATGTGGTGGACGCGGCGGTGATCGGAGAGCCGGACGAGCGCCGCGGGCACATCGTCAAGGCCTTCGTGGTGCTCGCCGAAGGGGTTCCCGGGAACGAGGCGAAGATCGGTGAGCTGCAGGCGCACTGCAAGCGGGTGATCGCGCCGTACAAGTACCCGCGGGCGATCGAGTTCCGCGCCGAACTGCCGCGTACCAGCAACGGGAAGCTGCAACGCTACCGGCTGCGCTCCGAGAAGCGAGCAGCCCCGGCCCCCCGAACCACTCCGGCGAACCGATAAATCTCTGCACCACCTCGCACGGCTGTCTCCTTGTGCTTTCCGGATTCGTGCGCGACGACGAGCGGGCGAATCCGGTCCGCCTGGCACCGGTGCGGGTGCTCAGTCCGCCGTCCATCCGGTGTGGCGCAGCCAGTCCTCGAACGTCATCAGCTCCGGGTGCAGGCGGCGCAGGAAGGCGACGTCCCGGTCCCGGGCGTAGAGGTCGCGCTCGGCGAAGAACCGGAACATGGCGGCGTAATCGTGGCCGAACCGGGGTTGAGCGGCGTGCAGCTCTGCCTCGGGCATCGGAACGTAGCCACTGGGAATGCCGGTGACGCGGGTGAACGTCTCGGCGAGCTGCGCACCGGTGAGACTGTCGCCGATCACCGAGAGATCGCGTGCGCCCCAGGACTGCCAGTTGCCGAGCAGGTGCCCGGCGAACCAGGCGATGTCGTCCAGCGCGATGAGTGGATAGCGGGCGGTGCCGAGCGGGAGCCGGAACTGTCTGCCACCGCGGCCGTCCGGTCGGGGAGCGAGGCGCGAGCACAGGTTCTCGAAGTACGGCGCGGTGGTCAGCACCGAGACGTGGTTCGTATACCAGCCGTCGTGTTCCTCGCGGAGCATTTCCTCGGACCGCATCAGGTGGATGTGGGCGGTCACGGCTGCCTTGCTGTCGAAGTGCGGGACGGGATGCCCGGTCAGGGACACCGCGCTGTCCAGCGATGACCAGATGACCCGGGCCACGCCCGCCGCCTTCGCCGCAGCCAGCAGTTCGACACCTTGCCGGTATTCGCCGACGGCGCTGCCGGTCGCGAAGAAGTCGGTGTTGACGAAGGCGTGGTCGGCGTTCCGGAACAGGGCGTGGATCGCCGCCGGGTCGGAGCGGACGAGTTCCACGCGCTCGGGCGCGATCGCGCCGAGTGCGGTCGCGTGCGCGGATTCCGGAGCACGGGTGGGGACGGTGACAGCGGCGTCGGTCGTGGCGAGCAGATGCCGTACCACGTGACGGCCCATCGCCCCGGTCCCGCCGATGACGAGAACGCGGTTCATGATCATGCTCCTTGCTGCGTGGGGAATGGCCTGCACCGCGGACGCTAGTGGGGCGCCGGGTACCTCCCGGTTCCTGGCGGAGGGCTACCGTCGAGATATGCCCGCGTATCCCGGGAGCGACCTGCTCGCCGACTGCCCAGCCCGGCTGGCGGTCGAGATCATCGCCGACAAATGGGCCGTTGTCGTGCTCTACGCGTTGCGCGGGGAACCCCGCAGGCACGGCGAGCTGGTCGAGGCGATCGGCGGGATCTCCCGGAAGGTACTGACCCAGACGTTGCGGCGGTTGCAGGGACACGGACTTGTCGAACGGCGTGCCACGGATGGGAAGGTCGAATACCTGCTGACCGAGCTCGGCAGGACGCTGTTGCCGCCGATCGCCGTGCTGACCGAGTGGTCGCACGTGCACGGCGGTGCCGTGACCGAGTTCAGAGCTCTCTCGTGGTGACCAGGGTGGTCCCGTGCAGCGGGTGCGCTTCGTGCCGCGCGGTCTCGGTGAATCCGAGCTTGGCCAGCACCCGGCGGGAGGCGGTGTTCCAGTCCCAGACCGTCGCCCACAGCCGTTCGTGTCCCGCTGCCCGTGCCCAGTCCAGCACCGCGAAGGCTGCCTCGGTCGCGTATCCCCGCCCCCAGGTCCGGCGCAGCAGCTCGAACGCGAGTTCCGGTTCCCCGGCGGGGCCCCGGTCGTTGTCGACCAGCCCGCAGTAGCCGATGACATCCCGCTCGGTTCTCCGCTCGATCGCGGGCAAGCCGGTCGCCCACAGCCGTTCGGTGCGGATCGACTCCTCGAGCTCCGCGAGGGTGGGGCGCCCGGCCGCGTCGATCCGGCGATGCGGCGGCACGCGTGGATCGCGTTCGGTCCACAGTTCCCGCTGCACCACCGCCTCGGCCTCCCGCCACGGCCGCAGCAGCAGGCGATCCGTCTCGAGGATCACCTAAGCTGCCTGGTGCGCGATCTGGATCAGGTTGCCGCAGGTGTCGTCGAACACGGCGGTGGTCACGGTGCCCATATCGACCGGTTCCTGGGTGAACCGCACGCCGAGCTCGCGCAGCCGCGCGTGTTCGGCGTGCACATCCTCGACGGCGAACGAGGTGTACGGGATCCCGTCGGCGACGAGCGCGTCCTTGAACGGTTTCACAGCCGGATGCCCGCTCGGTTCGAGCACCAGCTCGGTGCCCTCGGGCTCCTGCGGGGAGACCACGGTCAGCCACCGGGGCCCGCCCATCGGGATGTCGTGCTTCTTCACGAAGCCCAGTACCTCGGTGTAGAACCGCAGGGCCTTGTCCTGGTCGTCGACGAGCACGCTCGTCAGGTTGATTCGCATGTCGGTCCCCTCTTCGGTGTGTTCTGCTCCGGCCACCGCTCGAAGATCTGCCGCAGCGGTGCGGTGTCGATGTAATGGAACTTGTACCGGCCCTCGCGCCGGGCCTCGACAAGACCGGCGGACTCGAGCACATCCAGATGCTGCGAGATCGCCTGCCGGGAGGACCCGAGCCCATGCTTGGTGGTCAGCCGGGCGCAGAGTTCGAACAGTGTCTGACCGTCCCGGCCGATGAGCTCGTCGAGAATGGTACGCCGCGTAGGGTCGGCCAACGCCCGGAACACGTCTCCCACGAACAGAACGTTACGCAAGTACACACTTGCTGGTCAACGCGGGTCGGTGGAACCGGTGGACGGCGTGAGTGCCAGGTCGCGCAGATACCAGGTGCCTGGTTTGCCGCCGAGGTCGGCCGGATCTGCCGGGCCGGCGGGCACGAACCCGGCCTTGGTCAGGACCTTCTGGGACGCGGCATTGGCGTGTGAGGTGACCGCGCGCAGTCTGTGCAGCCCGTGCCGTGTCGCCGCCAGCCGGCACAACTCCCGGACCGTCGCGGTCGCAACGCCGCGGCCGGCGACGTGCTGCGCGACCCGGTAGCCGAGGTTGGCAGTGCCGTCCTTGACGTCGTACAGGTTGAATCGGCCCAGAACGGATCCATCCTCGGTGACCAGTACGTAGAAGGCGCAGCTACCGGTCTCTTGCTCAGCGAGCATGGCGCTGTGCCGCTCGGTGAACCGGTCGTAGAACGCGTCGCCCCGGTCGGAGATCGAGGTCGCGAAGTAGGCACGGTTCGCCAGTTCGAAGGCCAGGACCGCCGGGGCATGGCCTGCATCCAGCTGCTTCAGCTCAGACACGGCGCCACTCTACCCAGATGCCGCGCCAAGGCCACCCGAGCGGAGCCGGGACAGGATCGCGTCCAGCACGGCGATCTGCCGCGCCGGGGTGGTCGCCTCCGGATTCATCAGCACGTTCGCCTGGAACCCCATCGTGGTGGCGAGCAGCTCGTCGACAACGGGCTGCAGCTCCGCATCCGCGCGGATCTCGCCGTTGTCCCGCGCGGTGACGAGGTAGCTGTGCAGTTGGGCCCGCCAGGCGCGCATATCGGCGTCCTGCAGGGCGGACATCTCCGTATCGTGCACCGCGCGGCCCCAGAAGCTCACCGCGATGCGCGCTTCGGCGATCCGCTGCTCGTCCAGTGGCATGATCTCCAGGCACAGCCTGCGTACCGCGGTGAGTCCTTCGGCCTCGCCGATCGCGGCATAGGCCCTGCGGTTGGTCTCGCTGAAGATGTGCTCGAACGCCGCGACGAGCAGTTCCTCCTTGTTCCGGAAGTAGTGCGCGATGCCGCCGTTGGCCTGACCCGCCTCGGTGGCGATCTCCCGCATGGTCGCGGTGTGCAGGCCGCCCCGTTTGGTGATCCGCAGTACCGCGCGCACGATCTCCCGGCGCTTGGCCTCGTGGTCGACGAGCTTGGGCATGGATGCAGCTTAAGCGCCGGGAGTGCGGCCGGTTCCGGGGATCGGTGACCTCTCTTGATTTTTGACCGGACGACCGTAGAATAAACGGCCATCGCTACGTGGCAATGAGGACACACCAGCATCGGAGGAGCGAGCACGATGGCCCACCCACTCGACCGGTTGAGCGCGGAGGAGATCCGGGACACCCGGACCGTCCTGGACAAGGCAGGGCTCGTCACGGAAAGCACCCGGTTCCCGTTCCTCGGCCTGCTCGAACCGCCGAAGTCCGCGGTGCTCGATGCGCGCGAAACCGAGCGCAGGACCGAGGTGCTGTTGCTGGACACGGCCACCGGAACGGCACGGCACGCGATCGTCTCGCTCGGTGCGGGCGCGGTGGAGTCGGTGCGCGAGATCGACGTGGCCACCGAGGGGCAGCCGCCCATTCTGGACGGGGAATTCGAGCGGGTCGGGGAGATCGTGGCCGCCGACGAACGCTGGAGCGCCGCACTCGCCCGGCGCGGGATCGAGCAGACGGACCTGGTGTGCGCCTGTCCGTTGTCCGCGGGCAGCTTCGGCATCGAGGGGGAGCGCGGCAAGCGGATGCTGCGGGTGCTCGGTTTCCTGCGGCACCGCGAATCCGATCATCCCTGGGCGCACCCGATCGACGGGCTTGTCGCCTATGTGGACCTGATCGCCGGGCGTGTACTGCAGGTGATCGACGAGGCCGTGCACCCGATTCCGCGCGAGGAAGGGAATTTCGACGATCCGGAACAGGCCGGGGCTCCGCGCACCGATCTGCGCCCGATCCACATCGAACAGCCCGAGGGGCCGAGCTTCACCGTGGACGGGGACGCGGTGCACTGGCACGAATGGGATCTGCGCATCGGGTTCGATCCGCGCGAGGGTCTGGTGCTGCACCAGCTCGGTTTCGGTGGCCGCCCGATCGTCTACCGTGCCTCCGTCGCGGAGATGGTGGTGCCCTACGGTGATCCGAGCCCGGTCCGGTTCTGGCAGAACTACTTCGACGCGGGGGAGTACCTGCTCGGCAAGCAGACCAATGCACTGCGGCTCGGATGTGACTGTCTCGGCGAGATCCACTACTTCGACGCGGTACTCGCCGACGACCACGGGGAGCCTCGCACGATCGAGAACGCGATCTGCATGCACGAGGAGGACGCCGGGGTGCTGAGCAAGCACACCGATGTGTTCACCGGATCCGCGCGCACCCAACGGCAGCGGCGCTTGGTCATCTCCTTCTTCGTCACCGTCGGCAATTACGACTACGGCTTCTACTGGTACCTCTACCTGGACGGCACGATCGAACTGGAGTGCAAGGCGACCGGAGTGGTGTTCACCTCGGCGTACCAGGGCGAAGGGTATCGCTGGGCGAACGAGGTGGCCCCCGGCCTCGGTGCGCCGTACCACCAGCACCTGTTCTGCGCGCGGCTGGACATGATGGTCGACGGTGAGTCCAATGCCGTCGATGAGGTGCAGGCGGCCAGGGTCCCGCGCGGTGCGGACAATCCGTACGGCAACGCGTTCACCAGCACGAGCCGCCGCCTGGATTCGGAGCTCGCGGCGTGCCGGGATGCCGATCCGGGAGCGGGCCGGGTCTGGCACGTGGTGAACCCCGAACGTACCAACCGGCTCGGGCAACCGGTCGGCTACGCGCTCTACCCGCAAGGGCAGCCGACGATGCTCGCGGATCCGGATTCCTCCATCGCGGGCCGGGCCGCGTTCGCCCGCCACCATCTGTGGGTCAGCCGGTACCGGGAAGGGCAGCGGTGGCCGGCAGGGGAGTTCGTCAATCAGAGCGGCGGGGGCACCGGGCTACCGGAATACGTGGCGGGCGACGAATCCCTGGAGGGCACCGATCTGGTCGTCTGGCACACCTTCGGGCTCACCCATTTCCCGCGCCCGGAGGACTGGCCGATCATGCCGGTCGACCGCTGCGGATTCACCCTGAAACCGTACGGATTCTTCGACCGCAACCCGAGCCTGGATGTGCCCGCGGGAACGCCGCACTGCAGCGCGCAGGGGCAGTGAGCCTAGGCCGGATCGTCCGTCTCGCCGATCAGGCGGCCGATCTCGGTCATCCTGGTGAGCCGGCCGTCGGCACCGATGCGGCCGATCAGATGTGATTCACCGTGCACCGCGGATCCGTCCGTCAGCTGCATCCGCACGGCGACCCGGGCCGCGAGAGCGTCTTCGGCCCGGATCTCGTCGATCACCGTGAGCGTGCCGTCCCGTATGCCCGAACGCAGCTCCCGGACGTGCATGAGGTATCCGGCGAGGTCGGTTTCCCTGCCGTTGAGGCGCAAGGTTGCCTCCGGCGCGAGAACGGCACGGATCTCCCGTTCGAGCGCCTCGTCGTCGGTCTCGAAGGTGAGCCTGCCGAGATGAACGAGCGGGTGCACTTCAGGACTCCTCGGATTCCAGGCGATGGTCACGGGTTCCGGGTACGCAGGCCGTCGAAGGCCACGGCGGCGACGGTGTCGGCGAGGGCGGCCCCGTCCAGCTCCCCATTGCTGCGCGGGCGGTACCACTCGACCAGCGAGTTGACCATGCCGAACAGCAGGCGCGCAGCCGTCGCGGGGTCCACGTCGGCGCGTAGGTCGCCATCCCGCGCGGCCCGCTCGACCAGATCCGCGACGATCCTGTCGAACTGCTTGCGCCGGGCCAGCGCGGCCCGCTCCACCTCGGTATTGCCCCGGATGCGCAGCAGCAGGGTGACGAACGGCAGCTGTTCGGCGAGCACCCGCACACTGCCGCGCACCAGATACTCCAGGCGCTCGATCGCCTTGTCCGGCAACGATTCCAGCTCGCCGACCCGGGCGAACAGACCGTCCAGGGCGCGGTTCACGGCCAGCCGCAGCAGCTCCTGTTTGCTCGGCACGTGGTGATAGATGGCGGACTTGGTGATGCCGAGTTTGCGCGCCAGGTCCTCCATGCTGGTGCCGTCGTAGCCGCGCTCGTTGAACAGCGTGACGGCGACCGCGAGCAGGGACTCGAGGTCGTAGCCGGGCCTTCCGCGCTTCGCCGCCGTCGTCACGTGCGGTTGTCCACGACCCGGCGCAGTTTGCCGACCGAACGCTCCAGGGTGTCCGGATCGACGACCTCGACGCCGACGTTGATGCCGATCCCGTCCTTGATGCGTGCGGCGATCTCCTCGGCAGCGGTGCGGCGGCGGTCCGCGCCGGTCGCGGGGCTCGCCTCCACGTGTACCTCCATGTGGTCCATCCGCCCCTTCGAGGAGAGCTTGATCTGGAAATGCGGTGCCATGCCCTGCACGCCGAGCACGATCTCCTCGATCTGGGTCGGGAAGATGTTCACCCCGCGCAGGATGATCATATCGTCGCTGCGCCCGGTGACCTTGTCCATACGCCGGAACGCGGGCCGCGCGGTGCCCGGGCGCAGCGTGCTCAGATCCCGGGTGCGGTACCGGATGACGGGCATCGCTTCCTTGGTCAGCGAGGTGAACAGCAGCTCGCCGTACTCCCCGTCGGGCAGGACCGTGCCCTCGACGGGATCGGCGATCTCCGGGTAGAAGTGGTCCTCCCAGATGTGCAGTCCGTCCTTGGACTCCACGCATTCCTGGGCGACACCGGGCCCCATCACCTCGGAGAGTCCGTAGATGTCCACCGCATGCAGGTCCAGCCGCTGTTCGATCTCCTGGCGCATCTGCTCGGTCCACGGTTCCGCGCCGAACACGCCGTAACGCAGTGAACAGGACGCGGGATCCACACCCTGGCGCTCGAACTCGTCGAGCAGGGTGAGCATGTAGGAGGGGGTCACCATGATCCCGTCCGGGCGGAAGTCGGTGATGATCTGCACCTGCCGCGCGGTCATTCCCCCGGAGGCGGGAATCGCGGTGGCGCCGAGCTTCTCGATGCCGTAGTGCGCGCCGAGCCCACCGGTGAACAGTCCGTAGCCGTAGGAATTGTGGATCTTGTCCCCGGCCCGGCCACCCGCGGCGAAGATCGAACGGGCCAGTGCTCCCGCCCAGACCTCGAGGTCCCCGTCGGTGTAGCCGATCACGGTCGGTTTCCCGGTGGTGCCACTGGATGCGTGGATGCGGCGCAGCTGCCGCTCCGGGACGGCCAGCATGCCGAAGGGGTAGTGGTCGCGCAGATCCTTCTTGGTGGTGCAGGGGAACTTCGCCAGGTCCTCGAGTTCCTTGCAGTCCTCCGGCCGTACCCCGAACGCGTCGAAGCGTTCCCGGTAGAACGGCACGTTCCGGTAGGCGTGTTCGAGGGTCCAGCGCAACCGCTCCAGCTGACGGGACCGCAGTTCGTCCACGCTCATCCGCTCGGCATCGCTGAGCGAATCCGGTGCCGGTGCGTCGCCGAGCCTTCTCGTGGCGGTCATCTGTCAGCTCCTCTGCTCTCGTTCGATCACCCGGCTGCGGCCCCGGAACTCCGCGATCACCTCGCGCTCGCCGCCGTTCTCGCGGTAGACGGTCACATCGCAGATCCCGTTACGCCCGTAGCGGGTGCGTTCCTCGGCGACGGCGAGCAGCTGATCGCCGAGCCGGGCCGAGGTCACGAAATTGATCTCGGCGCCGGAGGCCACGGTCACCGGGCCGTGACTGTTGCAGGCGAAGGCGAAGGCGGAATCGGCGAGCAGGAACAGGTAGCCGCCGTGCGCGATGTCGTGCCCGTTGACCATCCGCTCGGTGACCCGCATCCGCGCGGCCGCCGTACCGGTGCCCACCTCGCCGAGCTCGATCCCGAGCGCCTGGGAGGCCAGGTCGTTGTCGTACATGGACCGCACCACGGTCTCCGGACGAGACAAGAGGCAACACCGCCTTGCAAACTGACCGATTGGACGGTTATCAATGTCTGCCCGATACCTGCCGCTTGTCAAGTACGGGGTTTCGCTATCGGCCCACCGGCGTTACCCTATTTCCTGAACATTCGGTTGGTAATTGGAGGTCGGTGCGGATGGCTCCGGTGGCAGGCAGCTATGTGCGAGGCGGATGGCACGTCCCCGCGGACGGCACGCCGGTGCGCGACGCCGCGACGGGGGAGGAGGTCGCGCGCATCTCCTCGGCGGGCATCGACATGGGGGCGGTGCTCGACTACGGGCGCCGGGTCGGCGGACCCGCGCTGCGCGAACTGACCTTTCACCAGCGGGCCGCCCTGCTCAAGGCGCTCGGCAGCCACCTGCGTGAACACCGTGAAGAGCTCTACGCCCTTTCCGCACGCACCGGGGCGACCCTCGGGGACTCCAAGTTCGACATCGACGGCGGGATCGGCGCACTACTCGGCTACGCGAGCAAGGCCAAGCGGGAGCTGCCCAACGACACCGTCTATCTGGACGGCGGGATCGAACCACTGTCCAAGGGCGGCACTTTCCTGGGCCAGCACATCGCGACCTCGCTGCCCGGGGTCGCGGTGCAGATCAACGCCTTCAACTTCCCGGTCTGGGGCCCGCTGGAGAAACTGGCGCCCGCCTTCATCGCCGGAGTGCCGAGCGTGATCAAACCCGCGAGCCAGACGGCCTACCTGACGGCGCGGCTGGTCGAACTGATCGTGGAATCCGGGATCCTGCCCGAAGGCGCCGTGCAGTTCATCTGCGGCGGCGCGGGGGATCTGCTCGACCATGTCACCGAACAGGACGTGGTCTCGTTCACCGGGTCCGCGGACACCGCGCGGAAACTGCGCGCGCACCCGGCCATCGTGCGCGGCGCGGTGCGGTTCAACGCCGAGGCCGATTCGCTCAACTGCTCGATCCTGGGCCCCGATGCCCAGCCCGGCACGCCTGAATTCGACCTGTTCGTGAAGCAGCTGGTCACCGAGATGACCGTGAAAGCGGGCCAGAAGTGCACCGCGATCCGGCGCGCGATCGTGCCCGCCGCGCTGATCGACGCGGTCGGGGAGGCGGCCGCCGAGCGACTGGGGCGGGTCACGGTCGGCAACCCGGATGCCGAAGGGGTGCGGATGGGGGCGCTGGCGAGCCTGGAGCAGCGCGAGGAAGTCCGCCGCTCGCTCAAGGCACTGCTCGGCGCGGCCCGCGTGGTGTACGGGGATCCCGAGCGGGCCGAGGTGATCGAGGGGGACGCCGAGCAAGGGGCCTTCGTGTCTCCGGTGCTGCTGCGCGCCGAGGACACCGGGCGCGCCGAACCGCACAAGGTCGAGGCGTTCGGACCGGTCGCCACGCTGATCCCGTACGAGTCGGCCGAGGAGGCGATCGAGCTGGCCGCCCGCGGACGGGGCAGCCTCGCGGGCTCGGTGGTCACCGGGGATCCCGCCTTCGCGGCCACCGTGGTTCGCGGCCTCGCGCCATGGCACGGGCGAGTGCTCGTGCTCGACGCCACCGACGCGAAGGAGTCCACCGGGCACGGTTCCCCGCTTCCCGCGCTGGTGCACGGCGGGCCCGGGCGCGCGGGCGGCGGCGAGGAGATGGGCGGGATCCGCGGCGTGCTGCACCACATGCAGCGCACCGCCGTACAGGGTTCCCCGGATGTGCTCACCGCGGTCGGCGGGCAATGGGTCCCCGGCGCGCGGCGGCAGGCGGATGGCCCGCACCCGTTCCGGAAATCCCTTGCCACGCTGCGGATCGGGGACTCGGTGGTCACCGCGCCGCGCACGGTGACCCGCGCGGATGTGGACCATTTCGCGGAGTTCACCGGGGACACCTTCTACGCGCACACCGATGAGGAAGCCGCGGCCGTGAACGAACTCTTCGGCGGGATCGTGGCGCACGGCTACCTGGTGGTCTCGTTCGCCGCGGGCCTGTTCGTCTCGCCGGAACCCGGTCCGGTACTGGCCAACTACGGGCTGGAGAACCTCCGGTTCCTCACCCCGGTCAAACCGGGAGACGCGCTCACCGTGACCCTGACGGCCAAGCGGATCACGCCGCGGGAGAACGCGGACTACGGCGAGGTCCGCTGGGATGTGGATGTCACCAACCAGAACGAGGAATCGGTGGCCAAGTACGACCTGCTCACACTGGTCAGCAAGGAGGCGACGGAATGACCGAGGAACTGGAGCGGAGGTTCGAGGACACCATCGCCCGGGACCAGCGGCTGGAACCGCGCGACTGGGTCCCGGAGGGCTACCGCAAGACGATGATCCGCCAGATCTCCCAGCACGCGCACTCCGAGATCATCGGCATGCAGCCGGAGGGCAACTGGATCACCCGCGCGCCTTCCTTGCGGCGCAAGGCGATCCTGCTGGCGAAGGTGCAGGACGAGGCGGGGCACGGGCTGTACCTGTACTCCGCGGCGGAAACCCTCGGCGCGGACCGCACCGAGCTGACCGAGAAGCTGATCAGCGGGGCGCAGAAGTACTCCTCGATCTTCAACTATCCGACGGTCACCTTCGCCGATGTCGGGGTGATCGGCTGGCTGGTGGACGGGGCGGCGATCTGCAATCAGGTTCCGTTGTGCCGCAGCAGTTACGGGCCCTACGCGCGCGGGATGATCCGGATCTGCAAGGAGGAGTCCTTCCACCAGCGGCAGGGCTACGAGCTGCTGATGACGATGATGCGCGGCACCGAGGCACAGCGGGAGATGGTGCAGGAGGCCACGAACCGGTGGTGGTGGCCCTCGCTGATGATGTTCGGCCCGCCGGACGCGGACTCCCCGAACACCGAGCAGTCCATGGCCTGGAAGATCAAGCGGCACACCAATGACGAGCTGCGCCAGCGGTTCGTGGACATGAGCGTGCCGCAGGCCGAGGCGCTCGGGGTCACCCTCCCCGATGCGGAACTGTCCTGGAACGCCGAGCGCGGGCACTACGACTTCGGTGCCATCGACTGGGACGAGTTCAAACAGATCCTCAAGGGCAACGGCCCGTGCAATGCCGAGCGGATCGCGAAGCGCCGGGCCGCGCACGAGGACGGGGCCTGGGTCCGCGAGGCCGCCGCGGCGCACGCCGCCAAGCAGCGTGATCGGGAAAGGAGCGCGGCATGAGTGAAGTGCGGAAGGACTGGCCGCTGTACGAGGTGTTCGTGCGCGGCAAGCGCGGCCTCAACCATGTGCACGTCGGTTCGCTGCACGCGGCGGACGACCGGATGGCGCTGCGCAACGCGCGGGATCTCTACACCAGGCGCAACGAGGGCGTGAGCATCTGGGTGGTCGCCGCCGCGGACATCACCGCGTCCAGCCCGGACGAGAAGGACCCGTTCTTCGCGCCGAGCGGGGACAAGGTGTACCGGCATCCGACCTTCTACGAGATCCCCGACAACGTTCCCCACATGTAGGTGAGCCATGAGTTTCGACAATGCCTACGAGGCGCTCGCCGAGGCACAGGACGACGCGCGCTGGGCGTTCGGCACCGGCTTCGACGACCCACTGTCCGGTGTGGACACCAGCGTGCCGTCCGATGTGGACGGTGCGGCGCTCGCCGCCTACTGCCTGATGCTCGGGGATGACGCGCTGATCGCCTCGCACCGCCTGCAGCAGTGGTGCACCAGGGCGCCGGAGCTCGAGGACGAGGTCGCGATCGCCAATATCGGCCTCGATCTGCTCGGCCAGGCGCGGCTGTTGCTGACCAGGGCGGGCCGGGCGGACGGATCCGGGCGTGGCGAGGACGAGTACGCGTTCTTCCGAGCCGAGTCCGAGTTCCGCAATGTCCGGCTCACCGAACACGCGCACGGGGACTTCGCCGAACTGCTCGCCACGGTCCTGGTGTTCGGTACCTGGCGGCTCGCGGTCATGCAGCGACTGCGGGACTCGCGGGATCCGGTGCTCGCGGCCATCGCGGCGAAGGCGGTACCCGAACTGACCTATCACCGGGAGTACGCCGCGGACTGGGTGGTCCGGCTCGGCGACGGCACCGCGGTCTCGCACCAGCGGATGCAGAGCGCACTGGACGGAATCTGGCCACTGGTCGGGGAACTGTTCGCCACCCACGAGGTGGAGCGCGCGCTCGCGGGTGTCGCGGTGGATCCCGCCGAGACCCGCGCGGAGTTCGACGCGGTACTGGCACAGGTCTGCGCGGCCGCGGGACTGAGCCTCCCGGAGCGCGCCCCACTGGCCGGGGTGGCCGGGCGCACCGGACGGGACGGCTTGCACACCGAGGCCATGGGGTATGTGCTCGCCGAACTGCAGAGCGTGGCACGCGCGCATCCGGAGGCGAGCTGGTGAGCACCGTGACCCCGCTGCGCGATGCCTACGCGATCGCCGCCACCGTGACCGATCCCGAGCTGCCGATGCTCACCCTCGCCGATCTCGGCGTGCTGCGCGAGGTGTCCGAATGCGACGGACGGGTGATCGTGTCCATCACCCCGACCTACAGCGGCTGCCCGGCGATGGACACGATGCGCGACGATCTGGTGCATGCCTTGCGTGCGGCGGGTTTCGCCGAGGTCGAGGTGCGCACCGTGCTCGATCCGCCGTGGAGCAGCGACTGGATCAGTGCCGCGGGCAGGCGCAGGCTCGCCGAGGCCGGGATCGCCCCGCCGGGCGCCGCACCGGCCAGGGCAGGCGGACCGGTTCCGCTCACCCTCGGCTCCCCGGTGCGCGCGGTGCGCTGTCCCCACTGCGGCGGGCCGGACACCGAGCAGCTGTCCCGGTTCGGTGCGACCGCGTGCAAAGCGCTGTATCGCTGCCGCAGCTGTGTCGAACCGTTCGAGTACTTCAAGGAGTTCTGATGGCCAGGGAGTTCAATCCGCTCAAGGTCGCGCGCATCGACCGGCTGTGCGGGGACGCGGCCGCGGTGACCTTCGAGGTGCCCGAGGAGCTGAGCGAGACCTACACCTTCCGCGCCGGGCAGTCGCTGACGCTGCGGCGCACCGTGGACGGCCGCGAGGAACGGCGCTCCTACTCGATCTGCGCACCCGCCGGATCCGCGCCGCGCATCGGTGTGCGCGAGGTGCCCGAGGGGCTGTTCTCCACCTGGCTGGTCAACGAGGTGCGCCCGGGGGAGGAGATCGAGGTGGGCGCGCCGACCGGGAAGTTCACCCCGGATCTGGCCAGCCCCGGTCATCATGTGCTGATCGCGGCGGGTTCCGGGATCACCCCGGTGCTCTCCATCGCCGCGACGGTGCTGCGGGATCCGGAGAGCACCGTGACACTGCTCTACGGCAACCGGCGCGCCGAGACGGTGATGTTCGCCGATGAACTCGCCGACCTCAAGGACCGTTATCCGGCCCGCATCGAACTGATGCATGTGCTGTCCAGGGAACCCCGCGAGGCGGAACTGTTCACCGGGCGCCTCGATGCGGAGAAACTGCGCGAACTGCTCGCGATCGTCCCGGCCGAGGTGGACCACTGGTGGCTGTGCGGGCCGTTCGAGATGGTCACCGAGGCCCGGGCGCTGCTGCTGGAGACCGGAGCGCCCAAGGAACGGATCCATCAGGAACTGTTCTATGTGGACGCCGAACCGCCCGCCCCGGTGCGGCACGAGGAACCGAAGCCGGACGGGGCACAGAGCGAGGTGACCGTGCTGCTGGACGGGCGCGCCACCGCCGCGCCGATCGGGTACGACAGCCCGATCCTGGACGGTGCCCAGCGCGCCCGGCCGGATCTGCCGTTCGCGTGCAAGGGCGGGGTGTGCGGTACCTGCCGGGCGAAGGTCACCGAGGGCAAGGTGGACATGCGGCGCAATTTCGCATTGGAGGAGGCCGAGGTCGACCAGGGATTCGTGCTGACCTGTCAGTCGCTTCCGGTATCCGAGCGGATCACCGTGGACTTCGACGCTTGAGAACTGTCAACAGCCCGGAAAACCCGGGCCCGGCCTAGAATCGGGACCATGACTGCCGATTTCCCGCTCGAGCCCCATCCGGATCCGACTCCGGCCGACCGGCGCGCCGCCATTCTCGCCGATCCCGGTTTCGGTGCGTACTTCACCGATCACATGGCGGTCGCGAGTTGGACCGCGGATACGGGCTGGCACGACCGGCGGGTGACCGCGCTCGCCCCGTTCAGCCTGCACCCCGCCGCGGGAGTACTGCACTACGCGCAGGAGATCTTCGAAGGACTCAAGGCCTACCGGCACGAGGACGGCGGGATCCGGTTGTTCCGTCCGTGGCGCAATGCCCGCCGGTTCACCGATTCCGCGCGACGGCTGGCCCTTCCGCCGCTCGACGAGGCCGACTTCGTGCGCAGCCTCGAGGCGCTGGTGCGCGCGGACGCGGACTGGGTGCCCGCGGGTGAAGGGGAACAGAGCCTGTATCTGCGCCCGTACCTGTTCGCCAGCGAGGCGTTCCTGGGCGTCCGATCGGCCACCGAGGCGCGTTACGCGGTGATCGCCAGCCCTTCGAGCGGGTACTTCTCCGGCGACTCCGGGGTGCAGCTGTGGATCACCGAGGAGTACACCCGCGCGGGCAAGGGCGGGACCGGGGCGGCCAAGTGCGGTGGCAACTACGCGGGAAGCCTTGCCGCGCAACAGGAAGCCCGGGAGCACGGCTGCGATCAGGTGCTCTACCTGGACGCGGCGGACCGGAGCAAACTCGAGGAATCCGGGACCATGAACATCTTCCTGGTCACCTCGGACCGCAAGCTGGTGACCCCGGAACTCGGCACCATCCTCGAAGGCGTCACCCGGGCGAGCCTGCTCGCGCTCGCCGAGGAGCACGGCCTCACCCCGGTCGAGCGGGCCATCGGGCTGGACGAACTGCGCACGGGCTGCCGCGAGGGCACCGTCACGGAGGTGTTCGCGGCCGGAACCGCGGCCGTGGTCACCCCGATCACCGGATTCCGGGGCAGGGAAGGGGAATTCACCGTGGGTGCGGGTGTTCCGGGCAAGACCACGCTCGGCCTGCGCGAGCACCTGCTCGACATCCAGTACGGCCGCGCCAAGGATCCGGACGGCTGGCTGCACCCGGTTCCGTGAACCTCAGAGTCCGACGCCCCCGCTGACATCGAGCTTGGTCCCGGTGATCCAGCGGGCCTCGTCGGAGGCGAGGAAGGCGACCGCGTCGGCGATATCCGGCACCTGGCCGATGCGGCCGAGCGCGGTTCTGCCGATATTGCGCTCGACGTGTGCCGGATCGGCCAGCACCTCGGCGGTCATGTCGGTGTCGGTGTAGCCCACTCCCACGGCGTTGACGGTGATTCGCCGCGGTCCGAGGTATTTGGCCAGTGCGTGGCTGAACACATCGAGCGCGCCCTTGCTGAGCGGATAACCGATGCTGTCCCCGGAAGAGGCCACCCGGGTGGAGACCGAGGAGATGTTGATGATCCGGCCGCCCTCGCGCAGCCGGGGCAGCAGTCGCTGGGTCAGGAAGAACGGGGCCCTGACGTTGACCGCGATCATCCGGTCGAACTCCTCGGGCGTCAGCACCTCGATCGAGCGGCCCATGAAGTTGAGTCCCGCGTTGTGCACCAGGATGTCGATCGCGGACTCGCCGTGCGCCTCGAGCCCGGCGACCAGTCCGGCCATGAGCGTGTCCATATCGCCGGGCACGCCCAGTTCCGCGCCGACGATGAAGGCCCGGCCACCTGCCGCCGAGATGAGTGCGGCGGTCTCCTTGGCGGCCGCCTCGTTGTTGCCGTAGTGCACGCCGACCAGGGCGCCGTCCCTGGCCAGGCGTTCGGCGATCCCTCGTCCGATTCCCCGGCTGCTACCGGTGACCAATGCGATCTTGCCGCTGAGGTTCCCCATACCCACTCCTTGATCGCGCCGCGGAGTCCGACCGTCGACTGTATCGTCAATCTGCTCTTTGGGGTCAGTCTTGCCTAATTCGCTGCTCCAGTACCGCGGCCGTGGCCAGCCATCCCGCCCGGGCACTGGGATAGCGCGGCGCCCAGCCGGTCTCCGCGCGGAATGCGGCGTTGCTGACCCGCAGTGAGCGGGTCAGTGAGGTCAGCCGGGAACCGAGCAGCAGCCCGGCCCGTCCCGGACCGCGCAGCAGCGGAGTGCGACCGGCCGCGGTGGCGAGCGCGGCCAGCTGTGCGCGCTGGGTCAGTGGTTCGTCGTCGACCACGTTGAACGGCCCCGCCGGAGCCGTCAGCGCGGCGACCACCGCTCGTGCCGCGTCGGCGAGGTGGATGAGCGAGAGGTAGTTCCCCGGCGGCCCGAACCGCACCCCGATCCGCTTCCGGGCCAGGGCATAGAGCTGCTCGGCATGCGCGGCGCCCGGTCCGTAGAACAGGCCGAGGCGCAGCACGGTTCCGATGCCGCCGGCTGCGGTGAACCGGCGGGCGCTCGCCTCGGCGGCCAGGTTCCCCCGGGTCTGCGGGTATTCGTCCAGTGGCCAGTCCTCGCGGATCCAGGTGGACCCGCCCGGCCGGTACAGCATCGCGACCGATTCCTGCACGAGCCTGCCGACCCCGGCGGTGCGGGCCGCCTCGGCCACGGCGGCAGAACCCTCGGTGCGCACCCGTTCGGTCTCCTGCCAGGCGCGGTAGAGCGGGAACCGCAGCGTGCTCGGCATCGCGGAGGCGAGGTTGACTACCGCGTCCATACCGCTGAACGCCGTGGCGAGGGCGCGGGCGTCGAACAGCGAGACCGATACCGGGTGCGCGCCCTGATCGGCGAGTACTGCGGCCTTCTGCCCGGACCTGGCCAGCGCGGTGACCTCGTGACCGGCGCGCACCAGCGCGGGGACGGCATGACCGCCGATGGCCCCGGTCGCCCCGGTCACGAACACGCGCACCGTTTCAGCTATACCGCTGAAACGGCCACTGCGCTATCGGCCGGGCGAGCCATTCCTGCGGCGGATCCGGTAACCGTACGGGTTCACCGGACCAGTGCGCGATCACCACGACCCGGTCCTGTCCGCCGAGGTAGATGCGCGCGTCGAGAAAACCGGGGCTCGCGGTGACCGCGGGCAGGCCGGTGTCCCGCACCCAGGCCAGCAGCGCGTCCCGGTTGCCCTCGCTGGCGCGCACCTCCCACATCAGGGTGTCGTTCATGACCGGCCCCGCAACGGCGGGATCGCGGGAACCTCGGTGGCCGCGGCGATGTCCTCCGCGGTGAGCCGGAACCGCTCGGGATACTGCTCCGGGTCCGTGCGCCGGGCCGGTTCGGAGCTGCGCCAGCTGTACCCGCAGCGGGCACAGCAGTACACCTCCCAAGCCCCGGGAACGGGGGAGACGGCGAGCCGTTCGATCCTCTGCTCTGCGCAACGTGGACAGGTCATCGCGGATTCTCCTCTCGCAGTGCGGCCAGCTTGCTGATCCAGTCCGCGGTCTCCGGAAGGTCCTGCACCGGCTGGCCGAAATGGCCGCGGTCGTCGGGCGGGACGGGGGTGGTCGCGTCCAGGATCATCTTGTTCGTGATCCCGGCGGGCTGGGAACCCGGATCGAGGGAGAGCACCGGGAGGTTCGGGATGTTCACCAGATCGCCTGCCGGGTTCATCTTCGTGGACAGCGCCCACATCACCTGCGGCAGATCGAAGGGATCCACATCCTCGTCGACCATGATCGCGGTCTTGATGTAACCGAGGCCGTGCGGTGTGGTCATGGCGCGCATCCCGACGGCCTTGGCGAAACCGCCGTACCGCTGCCTGGTGGAGATGATCGCCAGCAGGCCGTGCGTGTACATCGCGTTGACCGCCCGCACTTCCGGGAACTCGGCCTTGAGCTGCTGGTAGACCGGGACGCAGGTGTTCGCCGCGATCAGGTAGTCCACCTCGGTCCACGGCATGCCGAGGTAGAGCGTCTCGAACACCGGATCGGTGCGGTAGGAGATCCGGTCCACCCGGATCACCGGCATCCGCCGTCCTCCGGAGTAGTGCCCGGTGAATTCGCCGAACGGGCCCTCGATCTCGCGTTCCCTGCCCAGCACGACCCCCTCCAGCACCACCTCGGCGCCCCACGGGATGTCCAGCCCGGTCAGTCCTCCGGTGCTCACCGGGGCCGGTTCCCCGCGCAGGGCACCGGCCATCTCGTACTCGCTCTGGTCGTAGGCCATCGGGGTGGCGGCCACGATCGAGATCACCGGTTCGTTGCCGATGGCGATCGCGACCGGGAGATCCTCGCCGCGTTCCTCCGCCTTGCCGAGATGCAGCGCGATGTCGTGCATGGGCACCGGTTGCAGACCGAGCCGCGCCTTTCCCTTGACCTGCATCCGGTACACGCCGAGGTTCTGCTTGCCGAAGTGCTCAGGATCCTCGGGATCGCGGGAGATCACCGCGGCCTTGTCCAGATAGAAACCGCCGTCGCCCTCGTTGAGCCGGTGCAGCGGCAGCACCTGGAACAGGTCCACATCCTCGCCCTCGAGCACGTGGGTGGCCCACGGCGGATCGGCGCGCCGTTCCACCGGAACGGGGAACCGGTCCCAGCGGCGGACGAACTCCTCGACCTGTTCCCGGATCCCAGTTGTTTTCGGCAGTCCGAGCGCGAGCGCGTGGTTGGCCCAGGAACCGTGCACGTTCGCCGCGACCCGTGCCCCGGTGAATCCGGTGATGTTGTCGAAGTGCAGCGCGGGCGCGGTATCCCCGAGGCGGGCCGCGGCGTTCGCCGCTGCGGCCAGATCAGGTTCGGGGTCGACACGCTCGCCGACCCGCAGCAGCTGGCCCTCCCGGTCGAGGGTGTCGAGGAAGGACCGCAGATCGTCGTATGCCATGGGTGCTCACTCCTTATCGCGGTAGTCCGGTCCAGCGCGCGGCGTTCGGCGCGGGAAGGTCGAACTGGTCGAGCACCCTGGTGACCACGTGGTCCACCATGTCCTCGATCGTCTCCGGGGCGTTGTAGAAGGCGGGCATGGGCGGCAGGATCACGGTTCCCATGCGGGAGAGGGCGAGCATGTTCTCCAGGTGGATCTCGTGCAGCGGGGTCTCCCTCGGCACGAGCACGAGCCTGCGCCGTTCCTTGAGCACCACATCCGCGGCGCGCCCGATCAGTCCGTCGGCGTAGCCCGTACGGATCCCGGCGAGGGTCTTCATGCTGCACGGAGCCACGATCATCCCATCGGTGCGAAACGATCCCGAGCAGATCACGGCCGACTGATCCCCGGGCCCGTAGGACACATCCGCGAGTTCGCGCACCTGACCGACCCGGTACGGGGTCTCGAGTTCGATGGTGGTGCGCGCCCACCGGCTGAGTACCAGATGGGTCTGCACATCGGGCAGTTCGCGCAGGGTCTCGAGCAGGCGGATGCCGAACGGGGCACCCGTCGCGCCGGTGATCCCGATGACCAGTCGCATCGTGGCTCCCACGGTCGCCTTTCCGCCGATGTCAAAACTCGGCGGATTAGTTCGTATACGAACTAACTATCACAGACTACCATGCTCCCATGGCCGCGATCGAGGAAGCGGTATTCCATCTCATGCGCCGCGTGATGCAGGAGCACGCGGCTCGCTGGCAGGCCACGCTCGGCGAGCTGACCAAACCGCAGTACGCGGTGCTGACCGTGCTCGCCGCGGAACCGGGGCTCGACCAGGCCACCGCGGGGGAACGGGCCGCCATCGACAAGGCCACCCTCACCAGCCTGCTGCTGCGGCTCGAACAGCGCGGGCTGATCAGCAGGGAGATCGGGGCCGATCGCCGGAGGCGGACGGTGTGGCTGACCTCGGTGGGCGAACAGGCGCTGCGGGCGCACAAGGTGCTCGCCGACGGGGTGGACGAGGCGCTGCTGTCCCGGCTGAGTTCCACGGAGCGCGAGCAGCTGCGCGAGCTGCTCGGCAGGCTGGCGGGCGGCGCCACCTAGACCGGGCCGCCTAAACTGGGGCGATGATTTTCATCGTGGTCAAATTCCGGGTCAAGGCCGAGTACACGGACACCTGGCTGGACAGCGTGGACGCGTTCACCAAGGCCACCCGGGCGGAACCGGGCAACCTGTGGTTCGAGTGGTCGCGCAGCGTCGAGGAGGAGAACACCTTCGTGCTCGTCGAGGCGTTCGCCGATGACGCGGCCGAGGCACACGTGAACTCGGAGCACTTCCGGGCGGGCCTGGAAACCATGCGCCCCATGGTGAGCCGGACCCCGGACATCGTCAGCACCAAGATCGAGGGCGCCACCTGGTGGAGCGAGATGGGCGAGCTCAAGATCGACTGAGTTCCTCCGCGCTGGGGTGCACGCCGGGGACATAGCCCGCGCGCAGCGCCCGCACGGTGAGCAGCGGGGTGAGCACGGTGACCTCGGCGGGCGCCAGGGAATCGGCGCACCGTTCCCGGTAGCCGCCGAGGCTCCACCGCAGCACGTCCCCGTGCCAGCGCAGCCAGGGTGCGCCCTGCCAGTCGAACAGCGCGCCCTCGGGCAGTTCGGCGAAGGCCATCGGCCGGGTGCGCTGGGTGCCCTGTGCGGTCATCCGGTCCGCGGCGAGGCACTGGTCGACCTGCGCGGCCGCGGTCAGGCCCACGGCACGCTTGAACCGGCCGAGGTCCCGGTTGCGGCATTCGGCGCACGGCCGGTGCCCCGCGGCCAGCGCCGTGACTTCGTCCAGGAAGAACAGCTCGGTATAGGAACGCGGCCCCATGACGGTGCGCCGCCGCCCGTTGAACTCGAGCAGGCAGGCGAGCCAGTTCCGGGTGCGGTGGCTGCGGACGAGCTCGGGATCGCCATCGGGGGTGATCCGGTGCAGCCGCCCGCGGTTGCCGAGCAGCGTGCCCCGTTCCGGGGCGCGCACGATCTCCCCGTACGGCGTGACGCGGTTGGGCAGCGGCATGGTGCGCACCTCGCTCCGGCTCGGGTGGACCGGATCAGCGTGGCAGCACCGGCGGGTGGCGTGCTGGCGGGAATCGGACGGTACCGTTGCGGCCCGGAGAATCGAGCGAGGAGGACAGTGTGCGGGTTCCGGTCATCGTGGTCGCCGGGTTCCTCGGTTCCGGCAAGACGAGCCTGCTCAATCACGTGCTGCACAACAGGAACGGGGTGCGGGTCGGGGTCGTGGTGAACGATTTCGGCGCGATCAACATCGATGCCATGGCGATCTCGGCCCAGGTGGACACCATGGTCTCGTTCGGCAACGGCTGTCTGTGCTGCGCGATCGACACCGAGGACATGGGCGACACGCTGGCCGGGCTCGCGGAGGCCGATGTCGACGTGGTGCTCGTGGAACCGAGCGGGCTGGCCGAACCGCAGGCCGTGGTGCGTCTGGTGCTGGCGAACGCGGGGGAGCGGCTGGAGTACGGCGGCATGCTCGAGGTGGTGGACGCGGCCGAGTTCGAACGGGTCGCCGAGCAGAATCCCGACCTGGAACGGCATCTGGCGTTCGCGGATCTCGTGGTGCTGAACAAGATCGACCTCGCCGACGAGGCCACACTGCGCCGGGTGCGGGAACGGATCGGCGCCACGGTGCCGATCGTGGAGACCGTGGGCGGTGCGCTCGATCCGCAGCTGCTCTTCGACCGCAGCGCCGAGACCGGTCCTCGGCAACTGTCCTTCGACGAGCTCGAGGAACCGGACTCGCACGAGGGCCATGCGCACGAGACCTACGAATCGGTGTCCTTCCATGCCGAGGAACCGCTCGATCCGGTGCTGCTGATGGAATTCCTGCGCGACCGGCCGCCGGAACTGTTCCGGGTCAAGGGATACACCCACTTCGATGTGCCCGGCTACCCGGACCGGTTCGGTCTGCAGACCGTCGGACGGCATCTGCGGTTCCGCCGGGAGCCGTGGCCGCACGGACAACAGCGCGCGACCGATCTGGTACTGATCGGCCGCGCGCTGGATGCGGGGGGCATCGAGAAACGGTTGCGCGGATGCCTCGCCGAGGCCCCGAGCACCGAGAAGGATCTACTGGATGTGTTGCGGTACGCGCACTGAGAGCGCGCACCGCAACACGATCGCTCTCAGTCCGCGTGGCTCAGCGTGAGCTCCACGTCGTCGCGCCCGGTTCCGGTGAGGGTCACCGCATTGGACGCCGGCGGGTAGCCGCTGGCCACGATGGTGTAGCTGCCTCCGGAGAGGTCGGCGAACGCGAAGCTGCCGTCCTCGCCGGTCCGGTACCGGTTCACCAGGGCGCCCGCCTCGTCCAGCAGTGAGACGTGCGCATCGTGCAGCGGGGCACCGCTGGCATCGCGCACCGTGCCGTGCAACCGCGTGGCATCGCGCAGTTCCACATCCCGGTTGGTCGGCTCACCGGCGGCCACGGTGACCGGTCCCGCCGTCGGCTGGTAGCCGTCCGCGGTCACGGTCAGCGTGTAGGTGCCGGGCACGAGCTCGGTGTGCCGGTAGCCGCCGTCGGTCTCGGTGAGCGCGGACCCGGAAACGCTGCCCTGCTCATCGGTGACCACGGTCAGCGCACCGGCGATCGGGCCCGAACGGTCCGCCACCCTGCCGGCGAGCTCCCCGGTGTTCTCGCTGAGCACGATGTCGAAGGCGTGCGGGGTGGTGCCCACCGCGAGCGGGGTGACCTTCGGCTCGTGCCCCTGAGCGGCGCCGAGCAGCACGTAGTTCCCGCTGGTCGGCGCGAGCACCGCGTACCGTCCGTTCTGGTCGGCGGTGATGCGGTCGATCTGGCGCCCGGCCTGGTCGATGAGCGTGACCACCGCACCGGCGGCGGGCTCCTGCCTGCCGTGCAACACCTTGCCGTGCACCGAAACCCCGCTGCCGTTGGTCTCCGCGCGCAGTGCGTGCTTGGGCTCCGCGAGGTCGGCAGGGACCTGCTGCGCGGGCTCCTGCTCCTTCTTGCGCTGGCCGTAGGGGCGGCCCTTGCGGTAGATCAGCACCGCGATGAGCAGCCCGGCCGCGAAGAAGCCCGCGGCCCACCAGTACGCGTAGGCGTAGCTGTGCAGTCCGGCCTGCACCGCGACATCCGCGTCGGTGCGGTGCTCGGCGAAGTAGTCCGCGGCCGCGGTGGCCGCCATGGTGTTGAACAGCGCGGTACCGATGGAACCGCCGACCTGCTGCATGGTGTTCACCGTCGCGGAGGCGACCCCCTGGTCGTGGCTGGCGACCCCGAGCGTGGCCAGGCTCATCGCGACCGGCATGACCAGTGCGAGGCCCGCCCCGAGCATCAGCAGCGAGGGCAGCACGTGCGCGGCATACGAACTGTCCGGGCCGAGACCGGTCAGCAGCACGAGCGCACCCGCGGCCAGCGCCATCCCGACCGGGACCGTGGCCTTCGGGCCCACATAGGGCACGAGCACGTTCGTGGACAACTGCGAGACCAGCATCATCATGCCGACCATGGGCAGGAAGCCGAGCCCGGTCTGGATCGGCGTGTAGTGCAGCGTGGTCTGCAGGTAGTAGGTCAGGAACAGGAACACCCCGAACATGCCCGCACCCGAGATGAACACGCTCAGGTAGGAACCCGCGCGGTTGCGATCACCGAGGATGCGCAGTGGCAGCAGCGGATGGGCCGCACGGGTCTCCCAGAACGCGAACAGCGCGATCAGCACCGCGCCCCCGGCCAGGAACGCCCAGCACATCGGGTCGCTCCAGTCGTAGGTCTCCGCATTGGAGAACCCGAACACCAGGGAGAACAGCCCCGCGGCGACGAGACCCGTGCCGAGCAGGTCCAGCTTCGGCCGCTCGGCCGGGGCCTGGCGGCGGATGAACACCAGCGCGCCGAGGATGGCGACCACCGCGATCACGCAGTTCACGTACATCGTCCAGCGCCAGTCCAGGTGCTCGGTGAGCACCCCGCCGAGCAGCAGGCCGACCGCGCCACCGGAACCGGCGATCGCACCGAACACACCGAACGCGCGACCGCGTTCCTTCGGATCGGTGAACGTGGTGGTGAGCAGGGACAGCGCGGACGGAGCGAGCAGGGCGCCGAACATCCCCTGCAGCGCGCGGGCGATCACCAGCATGGTGAACCCGTTCGCGGCACCACCGAGCGCGGAGACCGCGCCGAAACCGATGATGCCGATGATGAAGGTGTTGCGCCGCCCGAACAGATCCGCGAGCCGCCCGCCGAGCAGCAGCAGGCTGCCGAACGCGAGCGAGTACGCGGTCACGATCCAGGTGCGCGCGTCATTGGTGAAGCCGAGGTCGTGTTGTGCCGAGGGGAGCGCGATGTTCACGATGGTCGCGTCCAGCACCACCATCAGCTGGGCGAGCCCGATCACCGCGAGCGCCCACCAGCGGCTCGGCGTGTGTTTGCGCGTGCCGGGCGCTTTGCTGCCCGGCGGCGCGTGTTCCATGGTCGTAGCAGACATACGGGTCCTCCGGTTCGATGTCTGGCGCTTCATCGCGCCGGTGGTTCTCAGTTCCGCGTGAGAGCGGGCAGCACCACGTCGTCCACGTAGCGCAGCAGGTAGGCGGTGTCGGGTTCGCGGCCCTCGATGAACGGGCGGGTGAACACGGCCCCGAAAAGCAGATGTGGCAGATAGTCGTTGGTCTTCGCGCCCTCGGTGAGCTCGCCGCGTGCCACCGCGTGGTCCACCACCGAGCGGATGACCTCCAGCTCGGGCTCGAAGATGGTTTCGCGCATCGCGTCCCGCAGGTCCGCGCAGTCGCGCATCGCGGGTGAGATCGCCCGGACGACGGCGAGGTCCTTTTTCGCCTTGGCCTTGGCGAACCGGCTCGCGATCGCATGCAGATCACCGCGCAGCGAGCCGGTGTCCTTGTAGGACAACAGCTCCCCGCGCTTGCTGTGCCGTACGGCCTGGGCGACCAGCTGCGGTTTACCGCTCCACTGCCGGTAGAGCGTCGCCTTGCTGCACCGGCAGCGCGCGGCAACCGCGTCCATGGTCAGCTGCTCGTAGCCGATCTCGCAGAGCTCGGCGAGCACGGCCTCGTAGAGCTCGGCCTCGCGTTCCGGAGTCAGCCGGGTCTTGCGTGCGGTTTTGCTCTCCACGGCTGCTCCCTTCACCCCTAACGAACCGAAACGGTTTCGTACACTTAGCCAAGTTACGCCCACCCCTATCGAAACTCAACCGTTTCGATGTGCGTCCTGCGTCACCATGACTCCGGCCGCGCGCAGCTCGGCGACCGAGGCGGCGTCCCCGTCCGGATGCGCGTGCACGAACGCGGTCGCTTCGAGCGGGATCGCGGCCGGATAGCCGAGCCGCACCGCATCGCGGGCAGTGGCCGCGACACAGACATCCGCGGCGATACCGACCACAGTGACCGAATCCGGCCGGAACTGGGTCAGTGCCTCGAGCAATGGGCCGAAGCTGCCCTCGGCGCATGGCTGCTGCGGTTCGAGAACCGGGGCGAGCAGGAATGCGGAGAAATTGCCCCGTTTGCCCGGGCCCTTCTCAAACATCTCGCCACGTACATCCAATTCCGGATGCAGCAGGGTCCGCCCGTGTGGATCGCCCTCGGGAAGATCCACCGGCGCGTAGTCCCGGCTGTAGAACACCGGATCACCGCGCGCGACCGCACCCGCGATCTGCTCGTTCACCGCGTGCACGATCTTGGGAAATTCTCCGGACACGAGCTCGACGAACAGGTTCTGCATGTCCACGACGATCAGCGCATTGGTCATGCGGCCGACGATAGAACCTCAAGTATGGTTGAGTTCAACTGAATTCCGGGACATTCCCTTTCCCGTCGCGCTCGCCTACGATCGCCGGGGACTGTTCGGACTGCGTTTGGGGTGCGGAAATGCGTCGTTCTCGGTATCTGGCAGCGGTATTCGGTGTGGTTCTGCTCGCCGGTGGCGGTGCGAGCGCGGCACCCCTGCCCGCGCAGTCCTGGAGCGCGGGCTGGGCGGTCCCGGACAGTGCGCCGCAGCCCGCCTTGACCGACAACGGCTCCGCGAAGGGCTTCCGGAACGACACGATCCGCCAGGTGATCCGGGTCGATGCGGGCGGTCCACAGGTCCGGGTGCGGCTGTCCAACCGATACGGCCCCACGCCGCTGCGGCTGACCGGGGCGAGCATCGGTTACACCGGCAAAGCGGGAGCGCTGATCGATCCGCGACCGCTCACCTTCGGCGGTTCGCGTTCCACGGTGGTGCCCGAGGGAGCCCAGCTGCGCAGCGATCCGGTCGCGATCCCGGTGCGCCAGCTGGATTCCCTGACCGTGAACCTCTACTTCGCGGGAGCGACCGGACCGGCTACCAACCATCCAGAGGCGCGCGCCACCAGCTACCGGGCGAAGGGCGACCACACGGAGGACACCGGGGCTTCGGCATTCACCGAGCACCGCACCTCCTGGTATTTCCTGGACGAGGTGGATGTACGCACGGCCGGGCAGCGGGCTGCCGTGGTGCCGTTCGGGGATTCGATCACCGACGGGACGAATTCGACCGTGGACGCCGACAACCGTTATCCGGACGAGCTCGCCGAACGGCTCAGGGCGGCGGGCAGCACCGACACCGTGCTCGATTCCGGGGTCAGCGGGAACCGGGTGCTGCACGATTCCCCGTGTTTCGGCGAGCGGGCGCTGGCCCGGTTCGGCCGTGATGTGCTCGACCGGCCGGGTGTCCGGAGCACCATCATTCTCGAGGGGATCAACGACATCGGGGCGAGCGCGCAGCCTTCGGAATGCTTCCTGCCGAACACGAGGGTCACCGACCGGCAGCTGATCGCCGGATACCAGCGACTCATCCACGCGGCACGGGCGCGCGGGATCACCGTGCTCGGCGCGACCCTGCTGCCGTACCAGGGCGCCTCCTATTACAGCCCGCAGGGCGAACTCGTCCGGGAACGGGTCAACGACTGGATCCGGCATTCCGGCGCGTATGACGCGGTGGTCGATTTCGACCGGGTGATGCGCGATCCCGCCCATCCGAAGAAGCTGAATCCCGCCTACGACAGCGGGGACGCGCTGCATCCGAACGACCGCGGCTACCGCGCTATGGCCGGGGCCATCGATCTCGGAAAGCTGTGACCCTAAGTCGTTGATTGCCCTGCCTTCGCGCGCTCGGCTCGGTCCAGCGCCCGGGACAGCGCGAGAATCGCCCGCACGTCGCTGTCCATTCCGGTGCCCTCGGGCGGCGCGATGACCGACGGGGCGGCGAGGTCCCCGTCCGGGCTGCGGCGGCCCAACGCTTCGCGGACCAGACTCGCCTGCCGGGCGGGGGAGTCGCTCGCCTGTACCGGGGCGGTCATGTACGGACTCAGGCACACCAGTCCGTCCCGGCATTCGATGACCCGCCGGTAATAGCGCAGCCGCATGTGCCGTAGCCGCAGCCGTTCCCGGACCGGACCGGCGGGCGGGAACAGCGCGATGGTGGGGAACTGCCGATAGAGCGCCGCCCACAGCGGCCCCAGCTGGGCGTAGTGCCGCCGCGCCTCGACCCACATCCGGGCCTTGGCGATACCGGTCCGGGCGCCGGGATAGCCGACACCGAGGAAGAACACGCCGACTCCGATCGCCAGCAGCGGCGAGGTCCACACGGCGGTGCCCGGGAGCAGGGACGTGCCGAACACCAGCCGTCCGCCAGCGGAGAGCACCCTCGGCAGATGCGTGCCGAGACAGCAGACGAGCAGTCCCGCGGCGGCGACGCGGAGCCCGAGCCTTGTCGGCGGTGCGACCGAGACCGCGGCCGCGGACCAGGAGAGGTAGGCGCCGCGCGCGGTCGCGTAGGCCATGTAGAGGTTCCCGATCAGATGGAAGGCGAGCACCCCGGCGGGGCCCGTGGTCTCGGTGTAATCGCCATAGTCCGCCCCGCCGGCCGGTGCCGTGCCGAAGAAGACCCCGGCCAGGGCCACGCTGACCGCGAGCGCCACACCGAGCTCGACATAGCCGCGCGCCCCGGAAGCGGACGAGGCGCGCACCGACCGCAGGAGCCCGAGCAGTAGCGCGAAGAAGAACGTCAGCAGGACGAACTCGATCAGCACCGGGGTCTGCCGGGGGAAACCTCCGGCCAGGGCGGGAATGCTGACCATCAGCTGCGCGGTGAGCGCGGCCACGACCAGGAAGGTGCAGACGGTGACGATGAGCAGGCCGCGATCTCGTGGCATGCGCGCCAGCTGCGAACCCTTCCAAACCGCGGCGGCCAGGGCCGCGCACCACATGACGAGGGCGGCCACCATCTACAGCCACCCCTGGTGATCGTCGAACGCGCCGCTGACCGGATCCGTCCGGTGTTTGCGCCTGGTGTCCAGCCGGTCGAGCAGGACCGCCCATTCCTTGATCACGGTCGCGACCATCTCGGCTTCACGTTCGGCGACCGCGTCGTACCCTTCGCGGCGCAGCGCCCGCAACACGACCTCGATGGGGATGTCCGGGAAGATCTGCGCCCAGATGTCGTCATCGTCCTCGTCACTGCCGTGATCACTGAGGATGTGGCCCAGCTCGTGCAGGATGATGTGTTCCTGGTGTGCCGCCGTCGTATCGCGCTGATAGAGGACGTAGTCCTCCTCGGCGGTCCCGATCCACAGGCCGAACGCGCCCGGTGTCGGCAGGGGATAGGGCATCAGCCGGATCGGGCGACCGCGGTGCGCGGCCAGCCTGGCGCACAGCAGCGGAACGTCGAGCGGCGCGCCGATCTCGAGCTCCCGCAGCAACTGCTTGACGCCCTGTCGCAGTTGCAGATCGTTGCGCCAGCGCCGTCCGCTGCCCGCCCGCACGGGATCACTCGGCGAGGAGTCGCCGTACCGCCTCGGCGGTACCCCGCGGATGGCTGCTCGGTGCCATGTGCCCGCCCGGTATCTCGGTGAACGTGCCGTCCAGTTCCTTCGCGAGCTGTTGCGCGCAGCGATACTCCCAGCGGCTCACCCCCTGACTTCCGCCGGTCGGCCGGACGGTCACCGGCACCGCGGCGAGCTGTTCGGCACGCAGCGCGGAGGCACGCACGGCCGGGAAATCGTGCGCGAAGAAGAATTCCAGATTGGCGTTCGGGTCACCGGCTGGCTTGCCCGGCCGGGCGCCCTCCTCGGGTTCGCCCTGGTGCGCGGAGATGGCCACCATGTGCCGGATCGCGCCGCGGACATCGGTACGGGCCAGTTCCGCGACGGTATCCAGTTCCGCCTCGCGGTCCGGCTCGCGCAGCACACTGGACAGCGGCGGTTCGTGGGCGATCACGGTCGCCACCCGCCCGGGATGTTCGGCGGCCAGGTGCAGTGCGATCACGGCGCCGATGCTGGACCCGAGCACCCGCGCCGGCCGATCGGTGCAGGCTTCCAGCAACCGGGCCGCGTCCTCGGCGTGCTGGGTCATCGTGACCGGCACATCCCCCGAAGCGGTCGAGCGCGAGATCCCGCGGCGGTCGTAGCTGATCACCTGGTACTGCTCGGCGAGCTCGGCGGCCAGTTGTGCGGTGGCCGCGGCGTCGCTGATCCCGCCCTGGATCAGCAGCAGCGGATCACCCTGCCCGCACACCTCGTGGTAGAGCTGGGCGCCACGCACATCCACGGTCCCCGACCGCACTTCACTCACGGGCCTCTCCTCGGTCTCGGCTGGCCTGGAAATCGATGTATTCGAGCACGGACCGCAAGCCTTCCGGGGAGAGCTGACTGGCCCGGGTGGCCAGCCGGTCGACCTTCTCCGCCCCCAGCTTGGCCAGCAGCTCGTACTGGCGATTCAGTTCCTGCCCCTTCGCGGAGGAACTGAAGTACTCCAGCGGAACCTCGAAGAAGCCGGCGATCCTTTCTACCAGTGTGTAGCCCGGATCGTACTTCCCGTTGAGCAACTCGTAGAGGTATCCGCGCGAAATTCCCACGGCCGCCGCGACCTCCGCCTTACCGTATTTCGAGCCGTCCTCGCGCCGCACGCTCGCGAAGAGACGCTGAAGTCTGGAGGCGAAGGCGTTCTCCGATTCCTCTTCCCCGGCCATCCGGTTACCCCTCTCTCACCCGCATGGGCGTCGTGATACCCATACGCGATACCTCACATGTACGGCATACTTGACATTTAGTCAGGTACACCATACGTTAATTGAGCGGTGTCAAGTATACCAGTCAGATTGACGGTATTCCTTCGCGCGGACTGGCGCCCCTGCTGGTCCGTCAGCGCCGGTAGCAGTCACCGGCGCGGATGTCCCGGTCGGTACGGGGGAGCGGGACACCCACCGAAGACGCCGGTGCCGACCTGATGGGGGTGATCGGCACCGGTGCCTTCGGTGTGCCGCTCAGTCCTCGCCGCGATAGCTGGGTACCCCGGCCAGGAAGGTCGCGCGGACCGGAATCTCGCGCAGTCCGTGCGGATCGAGCTCGGCGGGATCCACCGAGGTGAGCACCAGATCGGCGGGGTCTCCTTCGCGGATCGCGGTACGCCCGCCGGCCGCCGCGGCCAGGGCGACCGCAAGCGGCAGGCACTGCTCCGGATGCCACGGCGGGCGTTCGTCATCGGTCCTGGTGACCGCCGAGGCGATCGCGTCCCAGGGATCGAGCGGGGCGACCGGCGCATCCGAGCTGAACTCCAGCCGGGCACCCGCACGGTGCAGGGCCGCGTAGGGGTAGGCGAGCGCGGTCCGGCCCGCCCAGTACCGCTCGGCCACATCCCGGTCGTCCGGGCAGTGCCCGGGCTGCACGCTCGCGATCACTCCGAGCCGGGCGAACCGCGCCAGGTCGGCCTCGGCGACCAGCTGAGCGTGCTCGATCCGCCCGCCGCTGCCACAGCGCTCGAAGGCGTCCAGGGCGATCCGGGTCGCGGCGTCCCCGATGGCGTGCAGCGCCGGGGTGATGCCCGCGGCGACGGCACGGTGCACGAGCGGTTCGAGTTCCGCGGGCGGCGTGACCAGTTCACCGGTGCTCTCGGTGTCCGGATACGGCTCCAGGCAGTACGCGGTCCTGGTGTTCAGCGAGCCGTCCACGAACAGCTTGTACGGGCCGACGGTGAGCAGTTCGGCGATCGGCGTCCCGGTACGGTGCCCGCGCTCGATCGCCTCCTCGAGCAGATACCTGGCGAGCACGCACCGCACCCGGGTACTCGGCGAGCGGATCTCCAGGCGCCTGGTCCAGTCGGTGACGGTATCGGTGAACTCGTAGTCACTGATCGCGGTGACCCCGCGCGCGGCAGCGGCCTCGGTGGCCTCCAGTACCCATTCGTCGGTGACGGTGAGCGCGGGCCGGGGCAGTTCCGCGGTGATCCGCATGCATTCGTCCTCCACGAACACCCCGCTCGGATGGTCCCTGCCGAGCAGTCGCAGGGCGGGGGAGTTGCACCAGAGTGTGTGCAGATCCTTGCTCAACAACACCGCGGGCTGATCGCCGAGGACCGCGTCGAGAGTGCTCTTGTGCGGGCTGTCCGGCCACAGACCGTCGGTGAACCCGGCGCCGAGCAGCAGCTCACCGTCGTGTGGCCCCGCGGCCATCAGCCGTGCCGCGGCGGCGGCCGAAGCGGCACCGGACAGGTCGATCCGATGGCGGAACTGTGCCCACTGCAACAGATGCGCGTGCCCGTCGACCAGTCCGGGGAGCAGGGTGCCGCCCTCGAGCACCTCGGCGCCGTCCGTCCGGGCGCCGGGTTCCTCGATCGCGGCGATCCGCCCATCGGCCAGTCGCACATCCGCGACCGGTCCCTCGCTTCCGACTCGCACGCCACGCAGCAGCACCGCATCACTCACCTCGTGCACCACCTCTCTTGCCGGACATACCGGCTGGTCGGTACCGTGTCCGTCCATGACAGAGGACACCGCCTCCGCGCTGCCCGGACTTGATCTTGCCGCACTCCGTGGATACCTGGATACCGCGCGACCGGGCCTGTTCACCGGTGAGCTTTCCGGGCGCCTGATCGCGGGCGGGCGGTCGAACCTGACCTACGTGGTCACCGATGGGCAGCGGGAACTGGTACTGCGCCGTCCGCCGCTGTCGCACGTGCTGGCGACCGCGCACGACATGAGTCGCGAGTTCCGGGTGCTGAGCGCTCTGGAAGCGAGCCCGGTTCCGGTTCCGCACACCGAACTGCTGTGCACCGAGGCCGAGGTGCTGGGTGCACCGTTCTATCTCATGCAGCGGGTCGACGGGGTGGCGATGCGCTCCCTCGAGGATGCCGCCTGGATGTCCGACGAACAGGCCCGCGCGGTCTCCCTGCGGCTGGTAGAGGTACTGGCGGAGCTGCACGCCATCGATCCGGATCGGGTCGGCCTCGGCGAGTTCGGTAAACCGGACGGCTATCTGCGCCGCCAGCTCGACCGGTTCGGCAAGCAGCTCGAATCCTCGCGCAGCCGGGAACTCCCGGGGATCGAGGAACTGGCCTCCTGGCTGCGCGCGAATATTCCGGAATCACGTAGGGCCGCGATCGTGCACGGGGACTACCGCCTGGACAACGCGCTGGTGCGGGCGGATCCCCTGGAGATCACCGCGGTGCTCGATTGGGAGATGGCCACGCTCGGCGATCCGCTCGCCGATCTCGGCCTGCTGTACGTCTACTGGACGGGAACGGGGGAGTCGGACAGCTCGGCGGACCCGATCACCGGCGGGCTCACCAAACGCTCGGGATTCCCGACCTTCGCCGAGCTCGCCGAGCACTACGCCCGCTATTCCGGCACCGATATCGGCGAACTGCACTGGTACGTGGCGCTCGGCTGCTACAAGCTCGCGGTGATCCTCGAAGGCATTCACTACCGGTTCAGCACCGGGGGCACCGTCGGCGCGGGCTTCGAACAGATGGGGAACATCGTGCTGCGGCTCATCGAGAACGGGCTCGCCGCGCGTACCGGCGAGCACTGAGCGGCCCTCGGGGAGTATCCGAACGGAAGATGGCGGTGGCGTCAGGTGGTGAGTCCCGGCAGAAGAGCCTTTGCCGCTTCGATTCCTGACGATCGTCAGCCGGGGCGCTCGGCCATGACGACCAGACCGGGCCCGCCGTATTCCTCCGGATGAACCCGGCACGCGTTCTCGATCACGGCCTCGGGGAACATCGGTACAACGGTTATCGGGGAGAACGACCGCCGTCCGGGCCGTGCGAGTGTGGCCGCCCCTGCTTCAGGATGGACTTCCTGCTCCGGCCTGATTCCGCGCCTCGGTGATGCAGTCGTGCAGCCGGTTGCGCACCTCTCGCAGGTCCGTCATCTGCCGGTCGAGGCGGTCGCGTTCGGCCGCGAGCAGCTCCAGCAGTTCCGGTGACATCTCACCGGAGTCGGCGAACGGCAGCACCTCGCGGATGGTTCTGCTGGGCAAGCCCACGGAATAGAGCTGTTGGATAAGCCTGACCCGTTCGACGGCACCGGCGGGATACTGGCGCTGGCCTCCCGGATTCCGGGTGGAGTGCAGCAAGTCCTGCTGCTCGTAGTAGCGCAGCGCCCGGACGCTGACGCCCGCCTTCGCGGCGACCTCTCCGATCCGCATCCCGGCCTCCTGACTCGACTCCACGTCTGGCTTGCACCTGACGTCGGCGTCAGGTTTTAGCGTAGCGGACACGGCGCGAACCACCCCTTGGAAACTCTGGAGCACACCTGTGACCAGCACATCTCCGACTCACCCCGCAGAATCCCGGGAAGAGTCAGCAATGTTTATCAGGAACACGTCCGTGATCGCCGAAAGCGCAGCGTGGTCGGCATGACCAACATCGACAAAACCGTCGTCGTCCTGGGCGCCACGGGGCAGCAGGGCGGATCGGTCGCCGCTGCGCTGCGGGCCGACGGCTGGGCGGTGCGCGCGGTCGTGCGCGATCCGTCCGGCTCCCGGGCCCGGTCCCTCACCGCCTCCGGCGTCGAAACCGTCCGCGGCGACCTTGGGGATCCGGAGTCGCTTCGCGCGGCCTTCGCCGACGCCCACGGTGTCTTCAGTGTCCAGCCGAACTCCGGCCAGGCCGGCGCCGGTGTGACCAACGAGGACGAGGTCCGCTTCGGCACGGCGGTGGCCGACATCGCCGAGCGCTGCGGCGTCGCCCACCTTGTCTACAGCTCGGCGGTCACCGCGGGCTCGACAACGGGCGTCGACCATCTCGACACCAAGAGCCGTATCGAGGCCCATGTCCGGAATCTGGGCATCGCCAGCACCATCATTCGGCCAGCCACGTTCATGGACCTCCTGGTGACCCCCGAAATCGGCCTCGACCGGGGGTGCCTGTCCTTCCTGATGCGCCCCGACCAGGCCATGCAGTTCATCGCGGTACGCGACATCGGCCGCATCGTCGCCGCGGTCTTCGGCTCACCCGAAAGCTACGCCGGCCGCACCATGGAGATCGCCGGTGACGCTCTCACCGGCAACGCCCTGGCCGGGCAGCTGACCCGGGCCGCCGGTCGACCGATCGGCTACAGCCGCCTGCCGACGATCCCGCAGGCACAGGACGAGGTCCTCGGCAAGTTGGAAGCACTCGTAGACGACGGCAGGCTGGTGGGAAACGCGAACCTAGACGCCCTGCGCAAGGAATTCCCGTTCCTGCTGCGCTTCGACCGCTGGCTGGCGGGCCCTGGTGCGGGCCTCCTCGATGCGGCGCTCCGTTCCACGGACACGGGAATCGCTCGGCGCTGAACGAGGCCTTCCAGGCATCGGGGAACATCAGCACAGCGGTTGGCGCCGAGAACAGTCATCGTCCGATCGGCGCGAGCGTGCGGAGGCCGGGACCATCGTGGAGTCCTCGATCAGGAAGATCCCGAAGATCCGCACCGTGCCCCACTGCACGGCCCACCCCAGTCTTGTCGCCGGACGGAGCTTCGCTCGCGCCAGACCCAGCGCCTTCTTGTCCAGACGGAAGAACTGCTCCGGCTCGCCGGGGGTCTGAACCCGTTCTCGAAATACCGCTCCGCTCAGGCGTGTGCGTGGCCGTGATGGTGCGCGTGTGCCACGGCATGTCCCTTGCCCCGGCTGATCATCCAGCGGTTGACCGGGGTCGTGACGAGGAAGGCGAGCACGAGGGAACCGGCCAGGGACGACCAGAACAGCGCGGTGAGCAGGCCCGCGTTCATCGCCCCGGGAACGACCACCATGAACAGATTGTCGATCAGCTCCATCACCAGGATCGACACCGTGTCGGCGGCGAGCGCGATGCGCAGCGCCTGGCGCAGGCTCAGGCCGCTGCGCCGCACCCCGCGCATGGTCAGGGCGTAACCGAACACGAAGGCGAGGGCGACCGAGAGCACGATCGTCGTACCGTTGCTCAACCCGGCCGCGGTACCGATCACCATGCCCACGATCTCACCGATGGCGCAGCCGGTGAGGCAGTGCAGGGTGGCCTGTGCGGCGCTCTTCCAGGATGTGTTCCGCCAAGTGGCGGATGCCTCGGACATGGCGACCTCCTTCGATCTCGGTTCATTATACCCCTAGGGGGTATAGGTATGAAACCTTCGTGATCGAGGTCTCCGGGGGATTGTCGAGCTCGCTCCCGTTCAGGGCCTTGTGATGACGACCTTGCCCGAAGCCTGGCCGTTCTCGACGGTCGCGGGGCGGCCGGAGCGGCGGAGCGTGGGTGTACCGCCGTGATCCTCGGCGCTGGGGTCTCGGGCAGATGCGCGTTCTCGGCGGCGATCCGCTCACGCTGGCGCGTCATCGTCTCGAACGCGAGGTCGGCTACGCCCGCATCGCCGGGGCCTGCACGCACGGCAGCACGGTCGCGATCACTCGGCTGGACAGGCCCGCGCCGAACAGCTGCTGCGGCCACCGCGCCACGGTCGCGGCTCTGCCCGGGCGCGAGCTGGTCAGCAGACCCTGCGCTTCCTGGTGCCGCGGGGAACGCGGACTCGCCCCGGTGTGCTTGGACAACTCGCCGGTCCGCATGATCGAGAGCTTGCGCTCGCCCTACCGCTCGGTCGGTCCGGTGAACGTCGCGGAGGCGACCAGATGGGCCGGATCGGCGGCCAGGGATTCGCCCGCGTGATCGTAGAGCTGGGTCGTCTCCGGTGAGGCGTGACCGAGCGCGTGCTGGCGCCCTTCCAGGGAGGCCCCACGCAGCCGGGCGATCGTGTTGAACGCGTGCCGCGCCGAGTGCGGACTGATCTCGTGCGGCTGCGGCACATTCGCGGCCGCGGCAAGGGTCTTCACCAGGGTGTCCACTCGGGCGCGGGTGACGCGGTCACCGTCCCGGTCGACGAGCAGTGCCTGCTGGTCCGGCGCGGCGATCCGTGCGGCGAGCCAGGCATCGAGCAGGGGAGTGAGCTGCAGCGGGACGGGCCGGTAACGGAGTTTGCCGCCCTTCATGCGCAGTTCGATCACCCGCCATTCGGTGCCGGTCCCGTCCACCCGGTAGCCGAGGTGCCCGAGGTCGGCGTTGCACAGCTCCGAAACTCGCGCGCCGAGGTCCACCAGCAGGTGCATGGTCAGCTGGGCGCACAGCGGCGGCCAGGTACGCGGAGCCTCGTCCGGGGCGAGCCGGCACAGGGACGCGGCCTGCTGCTCGGTGAGCGGACGGGTCCTGGACTGCTTGCGCTCCACCTTGGGGCGACCGGCCCCAGCGGCAGGCTGATAGTGCATCGCTCCAGCGCGGTTCAGGTAGGTGTAAAAACTCGAGATCGCGTTCACCGCGCGGGCGATCGTGCGATCGGAGCGAACCCTGCCGGTGCGTTCGCTCGGGGTCTGCTTCAGCCAGGTGCTGAACACGTTGATCTCGGGTAGCCCCAGGGTCAGTGGGTCGAGTTCGTTCCGGTCGCACCACTGCAGGAAAGTCCGCAGGTCGCGACGATAGGCCTCGGCCGTGTTCGCCCCGAATCGCGGATCCGCCAGGAAGGACGCCACGAGCTGATCGAGGCGGTATCCGGTGGGCGGCAGGTAGATCTCCACCGGCCGCGGGGGTTCCGTCGCCGGTCCGGGCAGGAACGGCAGATCGGTCATCGGTATGGCCTCCCCGTTTTGAACAAACGTACCGGATGTCGCTACTCCGGATCGTATCGTAACCGACTATCATCGCAAGTAGTCCGACCATAGGCCCTTAAAGAACGAGACGTCTGTCTGGTCTGCTCAATAAGTATCCTAACCGATCGATAGTGAACGTTCGACGATTCGACTCCTGCGAGCCGTACATTCTTTCATGATTGACACGCCGTAATGAGAGTGAGGGGAGGGTTTGGATTCGAACAACGGTCTGTCAATACCTTGCATGTCAGCTTTTCAATTTTGGTGTACCAGATATTTGAATCGGCTGTCCTTGGTGTCAACGATGAACCAAAGGAGCGGTATGACTCCTTGAATCAAACTTGAGGAATACTCTTATACGATCAGTATACGATTTTATCGATGCCCAGAGACACATGTCTCACAAGTACTTGTCGAACCAACTGTCCTTGAGGTTCGCCCTCAGGTCTCTTGGTCTGAACTCGACATAACCGGGATTATGTGTGGGACAGACCGTATGACCGACTCACATGTCGAAAGGTCTGATACGGACTTCTCGGCCGTCGAGTAGTACGATCCGGTCATGCCTACCGGAGCCGCGCGCCAGAAGATCGCCCCTCGGGAACTGACTTCCACGGAGCTGAAGAGCCAGCAGATGGATGTGTGGGACGACGCCCGGGCCGGGCATGTCACGTTCATCGTCCGCGGGGCGAACCGGCGCCCGGTCGCCGCGATCGTGCCCGTCGAAGTGGGCTACGCCTGCGAGCAGCAGGAGGAGCTTTCCGGACACGAGCGGGCCCGGATCGCGGCCGCCGTCGAGCAGGCTCAGTCGGAGATCAGCGGAACCCTGGAACGGCTTGCCGCCGAGGTCGCGGACACCTCGGACACCACAGAGACCGCGGGCGTCGAGGTGAGCCAGCTCTCCCCGCCCGCTCATTGACCTCCACCGCACTTGAGGAACCAGGCTTGCGGGTATGGATGCCGTGTGGTTGCGGGAGTTCGGGCCCGCCGAGATGCTCCGGATCGGCACCGCCCCGGATCCGGTCCCGGAGGCCGGACAGGTCGTGGTGCGGGTGTCGTTCGCGAACATCACCTTCGTGGAGACCGTCACCAGGGCGGGGCAGGCGATCGGTCCGTTCGCACGACTGCGGCCGCCCTTCGTACCGGGTAACGGGGTCGGCGGGATCGTCACGCGGCTCGGGCCGGGAGCCGATCCCGATTGGCTCGGCTCCCGTGTGGTCACCGCGACCGGGGGAACCGGTGGGTACGCCGAGGAGGTCGCGGTGCCCGCCGCGGGGCTGATCCCGGTGCCGGACGGGCTCGGGCTCGACGAGGCGACCGCACTGCTCGCCGACGGGCGCACCGCCAACCATGTGGCGCGCGAGGCGGGCATTAGGAAAGGGGAGCGGGTGCTCGTGCTCGCCGCGGCGGGCGGGGTTGGGCACCTGCTGGTCCAGCTGGCCGCGGAGGAGGGCGCCCAGGTGATCGCCGCCGCGGGCGGCCCGGAGAAGCTCGCCATGGCACGGGAACTTGGCGCCGCGCAGGGCGTCGACTACCGCGAGCCCGGCTGGGCCAGGGGGATCGGGCCGGTCGATGTGGTGTTCGACGGCGTCGGCGGGGAACTCGGCGAGGCCGCCTTCACCGCGCTCGGTGAAGGCGGCCGGTTCGTGCCGTACGGCGGATCCAGCGGCCGCCCCGCACAGGTGCCCGAGGACGCGGGGCCGACCGTGGTGCCCTGGAAGGTGCCCGATCCGGACGACATGCGCGCCCTCAGCAGGGCGGCGCTGCGGCAGGCGGCCGCCGGGATACTGCATCCGGTGATCGGACAGCGGTTCACCCTCGCCGAAGCCGCCAAGGCGCACACGGCGATCGAATCCCGTGCCACGACCGGGAAGACGCTGCTCGTGGTCGGCTGACCGCCGCGGACGTATTCAGCCGACCGTCACTCCGCCTTCGGTGGAGTCGGTGGAGCGGCTGAGTTCCTCCCAGGCGTCGATGTCGTCCTGGACGCGCCTGCGCCCGGCGCTGACCAAGCGCAGCGCGTCCGAACCGAGCAGCAGATGCACGGGTGGCTTTGGCACGTCCAGCAGCGTGAGGATGGCATCGCCCGCACGGTCGGGGTCGCCGATGCCCTGACCCGCGAGGGCCTGGCGGCGGGTGCGGATCGGGTCGAACAGTTCGTCGTAGTCGGCGATGCTGCGTGGCGCGCGGACCAGCGATCGGCCCGCCCAGTCGGTCTTGAACGCTCCGGGTGCCACGGCGGTGACCCGGATGCCGAACTGGGCGACCTCCTGGGCGAGGGTGTCGGTGATCCCTTCCATGGCGTGTTTGCTGCCCTCGTAGAAGGCGAGCCCGGGGAAGGTGGTGTGTCCGCCCATGGAGGTGATGACGAAGATCTGGCCGTCCCGCCGTTCTCGCATGCCGGGCAGAACCGCTTGGAGGGTCGCGACCGTGCCGAACACGTTGATCTCGAACTGGTGGCGCAGCTCGGCGATCGAGGACTCCTCGAAGGTGCCTTCGAGCCCGTACCCCGCGTTGGCCACGAACACGTCAATCCGCCCCAGCTCCGCTTCGGCGGCCCGCACCGTGGTCTCGATCCGGTCCGTATCGGACAGGTCGAGGATGAAGGCCTTGGCGCGGTCGGGGTCCAGCGCCCGGAACTCGGCCGCGTGCTGCTCGGTGCGCACGGTGCCGGCGACCCGGTGTCCGGCCGCAAGGGCGCGCCGGGCGATCGCCAGTCCGAGACCGGTACTGACGCCGGTGATCAGGAATGTCTTGCTCACTACGGGTTTCCTTTCGTGGATGGGTGTTCGGCCGCAGGGCGTGCGTGGGCACGGCGGCATCGGCCCCGCGGATACGGCGGGGCCGGGTCTGGGTGGTGTCGGTGCCTCCGGCGAGCGTCAGGACTCGGCGGCGGTGTCCCTCGCGGCGGCGGGTTCGCTGCCCCAGCTGGCCAGCAGCCGCAGGCGTTCCTGAGAGGGCGATCCGGCCGGTGCGCTGTAGACGACCAGCGACTGGCCCGGGTCGGCGACCGCGGTGAAGATCTCGTACTGCAGCTCCAGGTCACCGGCGACGGGGTGGCGGAGGCGTTTGAGCCCGGTGCTGCGTTCCTGGACGCGGTGTTCCGACCACCAGGCCGGGAATTCGGGGGAGCGCATCATCAGCTCACCGATCAGGTTGGCGATGTGCTGGTTGCGCGGCTGTGCGGCGGCAGCCAGCCGCAAGCCGTGCACGTAGTCGCGGGCGACCCGTTCCCAGTCACGCCACACCTGGCGAGCTCCCGGATCCAGCAGTGTCCAGCGCGCCATGCTGCGTTCCCGGCGCGGCATGGCGGCCACATCGGGAAACAGCAAGGCCCACAAGGTGTTCCCGCCGAGGACGGTGAGGTTCCGGTCGTTGACGAAGGCGGGAGCCAGATCCATCGAGTCCAGCACCTGGCGCAGGGCCGGTCGCAGTCGTGCCGTCGGCTCGGGCCGGTCCCGGTGCCCGGTGGTGCTGACCGCGAGGGCGAACAGGTGCCGCCGCTCGATGTCGTCGAACCGCAGCGCCTCGCCGAGGGCGTACAGCACCTGCTCGGAGGGCTGCCGGGCACGGCCCTGTTCCAGGCGGGTGTAGTACTCGGTACTCACCCCGGCCAGCTGCGCCACCTCACTGCGCCGCAGACCGGTGACCCGGCGGCCGGTGCCGAACTCGACCGGCAGCCCGGCCGCCTCCGGGGTGAGTCCGGCACGGCGAGCCCGCAGGAACTCGCCCAAGTCGTTGTTGCCCATGACTGAAGTCTGCTCTCCGCCGAGCCGCGCACCAAGGGCCTGGCTGGTCCTGCCAGTACTACACAGCGGACCGTGCCGGACTACTCGTCAGCTGACTTCACCCGTCACCGTGACGGGCACGTTCCGCGAGCGGCCGGTGATCGCGGTCCTTGGCGGATCGTGCGCTGAGCCCGCGTTGGTCACGGTGGGCGGCTGACGCGGGTTCCGGCGGCCGCTGCCGACGGTGACCGACGGTCGAGGTCAGCGAGGCCCTGGACACGCTGCGGGCCAGGCGGCGGTGGGTTCGTGGTTGTCCAGAAGCCGGGAGCTGCACGAGGCGCCGACCGTGCGTATCGGGGGACAAAATGGGCCACCTTCGCCGCGCGTGCCCAGGACGCGGACGGGCAGACTGGGTTGGTATGAACGCTATGGACAGCTCGGAGCTCGCGGAGTTCTTGAGCACCTGCCGCGCGCGGGTGAGCCCGGACCAGGTCGGTCTGGAGCCGGAATCCACACGCCGCCGTGTGCCGGGTCTGCGGCGGGAGGAGCTGGCGCGGCTGGCAGGGGTCAGCGTGGACTACTACACGCGGCTGGAGCAGGGCCGCAGCCGCAGTGCCTCAGTCGACGTGTTGGACGCGCTCGCGGTGGCGCTGCGTCTGGACGAGGCCGAGCGTCAGCACCTGTTCAACCTCGCCCGTCCTGAACCCGCCAAGCGCAAACGCCGCGCCCGCCCGCAGCGGGTGGACCCCGCGACCCTGCGGCTGATCGAGACACTGGATGAGGTGTACTGCCCGGCTTTCGTCCTGGGCCGGCGGCTGGACGTGCTGGCGCACAATCGGCTGGCCGGCGCGCTGATCACCGAGTTCCGCACGCTGCCCGCACCACGCCGCAACCAGGCCCGGTTTGTGTTCTTCGACCCGCATGCCCGCGAGCTCTACGGCGATTGGGCGACCGTCGCAGCGGACACGGTGGCGATGCTACGGCTGGACGCCGGACGTTACCCGGACGACCCGCAACTGTCCGCCCTGATCGGAGAGCTGTCGATCCACTCCGAGGAGTTCCGCAGGTGGTGGTCGGACCACAAGGTGCACCAACGCACAACCGGAGCGAAGGCCTACCGCCACCCGCTGGTCGGTGAGCTCACCGTCGAATACCAGGCCCTGCATCCCGCCGGCGACGCGGATCAAACCCTGTTCGTCTACACCACGCAACCGGGCTCGGACTCGGAAACCTCGTTGCGGCTGCTGGCCCACTGGCACGACCAAAAACGGCCTGACATCCCGCTCGAAACCCAGTGACACCCCACCAGGGCCCGCTCCCAGACGGAGCGGGCCCTTTGCTGTGTGAGCACCGAGGGTGGCCCTGTCTGTCCCTCGATAACCAAGGCCCTCTTCGGCCCCCATTTCCTGGCCATCGGTTGGTTGAGTGACAGAGGTGAGCGGCGAAGACAGCTCACCCGGAAATCCAGAAAGGACTGTCATGTCGACTTGGTTCATCACCGGCGCCGCCCGCGGTTTCGGCGCGGAAATCGCTCGCACGGCGCTGGCCGGCGGCGACAACGTCGCGGTCGCGGTACGCAATCCGGACCGCATCCCGGACGATCTTCGGAATTCCGAGCGCGTGTTCGCCGTAGCGCTGGACGTGACCCGCACCGAGCACATCCCGGCGGCGGTACAGTCCGTGGTCGACCGTTTCGGTGGCATCGACGTGCTGGTGAACAACGCAGGCCGAGGCCTGCTCGGTGCGCTGGAGGAGATCACCGACGCGGAGACCCGGTCGCTATTCGACCTCAACGTCTTCGGTCTGCTCAACGTCACTCGCGCCGTGCTGCCGGTGATGCGGGCCCAGGGCAGCGGCAAATTGGTGCACATCGGTTCCCGCTCCGGCTACGAGGGCGAGCCCGGCGTGAGCATGTACAGCGCGTCGAAGTTCGCCGTCGCGGGTATCAGCGAGGCCCTGTCGGTGGAGATGGCCCCGTTCGGAGTGCAGAGCATGGTGGTCGAGCCCGGCGTGTTCCGCACCGACTTCCTCGACCAGACCTCGCTGTCCGTGCCGGCGAATCGCATCGCCGCCTACGACGGCACCCCCGCGCACACCACCCTGGACTGGGTCGGCGAGGCCAACCACACCCAGCTCGGCGACCCGATCAAGGGCGCGGCCCTGATCTACGAGGTCACCAGCCAGGACAAGCTGCCCACCCATCTGCCGCTGGGACAGGACGCCATCGAACGGCTGCACGTCAAGATCGACCAGCTGCACGACGACCTGGCACCCTGGCGGGAGAAGTCCGCTGCCACCGCTCACACCGCGTGAACGCACGAGGAGTCCATCCCCAGTGAAACGATCCGGCTAGCCGAAGCTCTTCCGTGGGACTGATTGCCGAACAGATCCACGAGATCGCCTGATTTCCGTTCGGGGGTGTTCGCGCCCTCTGGCACGGGCACCCCCCGAACCGGCATCTGATCGTTCTCGACCTCGTGGGGCCCCGACGGGTCGCGCAGTGATCCAGGAAGAAGTGCCGCTCCAGTTCCTCAGGCCCCGAACCCGCCGAGATCCGCGCCGTGGATCGAGAACGCATCGAGAGCCCCTCCGCCGTGACGGGGCCAGCCGAAGGGGTCACCAGCCGATCGCCCGGCTATGCCTGCAGGGCCGGTTCGATCGTGAGCGTCCCCGCGCGGGGATCGAGGACCGCGGGCGCGCCGAGCGGAACGGTGTGCTGCCCCGGTGCGTGCCCGAATTCGAGGCCCCACAGCATCGGCAGGTCCAGCGGTTCGAGCACCGAGCACACCGCGGCCCGCACGGCAGCCGGTGCACCACAGTCGTGCAGGCTGCCGATCCCGATCCCGGCCACCGAGTCGAACCAGCCGGACTGCACGAGCTGGGTGAGGATGCGGTCGAGCCGGTAGGGGGATTCGGTCACGTCCTCCAGCAGAGCGATCGAACCGGGTTGCGGCCGCACCTGCAGCGGGGTGCCCACGGTGGACACGAGCAGGCTCGCGGTGCCGCCGACCGTGTGCCCGCGCACCTGGTGAGCGGGACCGAGCGGTTCGCCGTGCAGCACGACCGGGGCCGGTTCGAACAGCGCGCGGCGCAGGTGTTCGCGCACCTCGGGTTCGGTGCGGAACGCGTCGGTGACCGGCATCGGCGCGAACAGGCTGGCGAGTCCGAACCGGGCGGCGAGATGTTCGTGCAGCAGGGTGGCGTCGCTGGACCCGATCAGCAGCCGGTTGCCCGCCGCCCGCAGCGTGGTCAGGTCGAGCGCGGTCGCCATCCGCTGACTGCCGTAGCCGCCCCGCGCACAGCACACGGCGCGGATGTCCGGCCGGGTCCACAGCTCGTGCAGGTCCCGCGCCCGTTCGACGTCGGTGCCCGCCAGATAACCGAGCTCGGCGTGCCGCGTGTTCAGGTGCGTGCCGAGCACCACCTCCAGGCCCCAGGAACGCAGGTGTGCCACGCCTTCCTCGAGCTGTCCCGGCGGCAGCGGTCCGGACGGGGCAACGAGCCCGATCTGGTCACCGGGATGCAACCGCGGCAGGCGCGCGGTCACTTCCGCAGCTCGATCGGTTCCACGGCGGGCGGGACGAACCCGAACACCTGGCCGTAGAAGGACAATTCGGCACACATCGAGGTGATGATGTTGGCGGCCTTGCGGAATCCGTGCTGTTCCCCGGCGAACTCCAGATAGGCGTGCGGGATCCCGGTACCGTCGAGCGCCGAGCTGAACGCCCGGGCCTGTTCCGGCGGGCAGATCGCGTCCTCGTCGCCCTGCAGCACCAGTACCGGATCGCGGACCTCTCCGACGTGGGTGATCGGGGACCGGTCCCGGTAGCGCTGCTCGTGCCCGGGAAGCGCGCCGACGAGCGAGTGCAGGTACTGCGACTCGAAGTCGTGGGTGTCTCCCTCGGCGAAGCGCAGCATGTCGATCACGGGGAAGCGCACGGTCGCCGCGTGGTAGATGTCGGTGGTCGCGATCGCGTGTGCCGCGCTGTATCCGCCGGCCGAACCGCCGCGGATCGCCATCCGGCCCGGATCGGCGGCGCCCTCCCTGCCGAGTGCCGCGACGACGGTGGCGCAGTCGGCGAGGTCGACGACACCCCACTGTCCCTCCAGCCGCTCCCGGAAGGCCCGGCCGTGGCCGGTGGAGCCGCCGTGGTTGACCGCGACCACACCGATTCCCCTGCTGGTGAGATAGGCGAACTCCAGGGAGAGCACCGGGGCCACCGCACCGGTCGGCCCGCCGTGCACGTGCACCACGAAGGGCGGAAGTTCCCCTTCGGGGGCGGTGAACCCGGGATTGGCCGGTGGGAAGACGATCGCCGGGATGTCGTTGCCCGCCTCGTCGGTGAACATCCGGGACTCGGGTGTCGGCAGATAGGCCGGATCGGGGAGATCGGCCGGTTGCCCGGTGAGCTCGGTGTAGCCGCCGCGTTCGAGATCCACCGCAACGAGCGCGGACTTGCGCGCGGGACCCGCCGCGGTCGCGTAGAGGGTTCCGTTGCGCACCGCGAGCATCGGGGAGAACACCGGAATGTCCGCGAGGCCGCCGAGCTCGGTGATCCCGTTCTCCCCGACGAGCACCGGGGCGCCACCGCGCAGCAGCACGAACCGGCCGTCGCCGAGCTGGGCGAACCACTGGCTGCCCGCCACCCAGAGCGCGCCACCGCATTCGGCGTCGAGCGGGGTGAGGTTGCGCGGCTGCCCGGTCAGCGGCACCCGGCACAGGTTCCACCAGCCGGTCGGATCGGTGAGCGCGACCAGATTGTCCGAGTCCTCCCACTCGAACTGGCACACCGCCTCCTGCGGACCACCGGCGAGCACCCGGTGTTCGCCCGCCGTCCCGTCCGCCCGCAGCTCGGCCACGCACAGCTCGGTGCCGTTCCACGGCATGGCAGGGTGATTCCAGCCGAGCCAGGCGAGATGGCGGCCGTCCGGGGAGACCTTGGCGACCGTGAGGAAATGGTGGCTGGCCAGCACCGTGCGCGGTTCGCCGCCGTCCAGCGGTACCGCCACCACATCGCGGGTGACGTCGGTCGGCCGGTCGCCCGTCACGGTCTCGCGGACACACCACACCGAACCGTCCGGGCCGGGATGCAGATCGGTGTACCGCGCCCCGTGCGGGCGCTGCGGCTCCGCGGTGATCGGGCGCGGCTGCCCGGCCCCGTCCTCGAGTGCGTACAACCGCTGGTCGTCCCAGTTGGTGAACACGATCGCCCCGGGAACGCTCACCCACGGGCGGCCGCCGTACTCGTGCACCCGGTTGCGCACGTTCCACGGGGCGGCCAGCAGCTCGACCGGTCCGTCCGCGCCGTGGGCGAACAACCCCACCCGGCCGCCTTCCCCGGGTAACGCCTGCGCGTAGACCAGCCGGTCACCGTGCCAGGCGGGCCAGGACGGCCGGTTGTCCGCCTCGGCGACGAGTTCGGCGGTGATCGGGGAGGTCCATGCGCCGTACGGGCGTTCGGTTCGGGTCATGTCCGCGCACATTAGTAGAGGCTCCCGAGCCCGCCCGGATGCTGCGCCGAGTTCGCTGTACGCGAACACACCCCGGTGGGCCCAGGGCCGAGGCGGGTGGCCGATGCCGCACAGCGCGCGCATGACCTAGGGTCGATGGTGTCATGTCTCGAGTCATTCACGTATTCCGCGAACCCGACCGGTTCGTGGCGGGCACGGTGGGCCAGCCAGGAGAGCGGTCGTTTTACCTGCAGGCGAGCGAGCAGGCGCGCACGGTGAGCGTGTCCCTGGAGAAACAGCAGGTGTCGGTGCTCGCCGAACGCCTGGGCTCACTGCTCGAGGAGATCCAGCGGCAGTTCGGGGCCGAAGTACCCGATTCGGCCGCGGAACTGCTCGACTCCGATCCGCTCGAGGTCCCGATCGACGAGGAGTTCCGCGTCGGGACCATGGGACTCGGCTGGGATGCCGAGGCCAGCGCGGTGGTGATCGAGCTGCTGGCGGTCACCGAGGAAGAGGTCGACGAGTCCGTCGTGCTCGATGACGCCGAGGAGGGCCCGGACGCGCTGCGCGTGTTCCTGACCCCGACCGCGGCACGAGCCTTCGCCGAGCGCGCCGACCGGGTGGTCAACGCGGGGCGCAAACCCTGTCCGTTGTGTTCGGAGCCGCTGGACCCGGCCGGGCACATCTGCCCGCGGCAGAACGGGTACCGGCGCGACCTCGCCGAGTCCGAGGAGTGAGGTGAGCACGGAGCTCACCCCGGCCGACCCGTGCGCGACCGAGTTCCTCGACCGTGCCGAGATCGAGGTCGAGGGACGGCTCGTGGACGCGTCCAACGCCACGCTGTACTGCGGGCTCAGCGCGGACGGTGTGCAGGCGCACTGCGTCTACAAGCCGATCAGCGGGGAACGGCCGCTGTGGGACTTCCCGGACGGCCACCTCGCCTGGCGCGAGCTCGCCACCTACCTGGTGTCCGAGGCGGCCGGGTTCCACGTCGTGCCGCCGACCGTGCTGCGCGAGGGCCCGTTCGGTCCCGGCATGGTGCAGCTGTGGGTGGACACCGATGAGGAATCCGAGCTGGTGGACATCACCGCCCCGGACGAGGTTCCGGAGGGCTGGCGGCCGATCCTGCGCGCCGAGGACGGGGCGGGCAACCCCGCGGTGCTCGCGCACGCCGATGTCCCGGAGCTGCGCGCGATGGCGGCCCTGGATGTGGTCGTGAACAACACCGACCGCAAGGGCGGGCACGTGCTCAACACCGCGGCCGGGGTGTTCGGCGTGGATCACGGCATCTGCCTGCACCAGGAGGACAAGCTGCGCACGATCCTGTGGGGGTTCATGGACGAACCGCTCGGGGACCGGGTGCGCGCCGGCCTCGAACGGTTGAGCCGGGAACTCGACGGTGAGCTCGGCAGCACGCTCGCCGGGTACCTCACCGCCGAGGAACTGCACGCGCTGCGCACCCGCACCCGGCTGTTGCGCGCCGCCGACACCTATCCCGAACCGGGCAATCAGTGGCGCGCGATCCCGTGGCCGGTTTTCTAGGCGCTGCCGGTTTGCTCAGCGTCGCCGGTGAGCACGAACCTGCTGTTGGCCCGTAGCCGCTCGACGATCTCCGCGGGTGCCGTGTGCGGCGAACCGGCGTCGAACGGTGGTTGCGGGTCGTATTCGATGCCGAGCTGAACGGTGCGGGCCGCGTCCTCCCCGGCGATCCGCGCGGCGAGGGCCAGGCCCATGTCGATCCCGGCGGAGACCCCGGCCGCGGTGACGTACTTGCCGTCCACGACCACCCGCTCGTCCGTGGGCGTCACCCCGTAGCGGGGGAGCTGGTCGGTGGCCAGCCAGTGCGAGGTGGCCCGCCTGCCGCGCAGCAGCCCCGCGGCGGCGAGCACCAGTGAGCCCGTGCACACCGCGGTGGTCCAGGTGCTGCCCGCGTCCACCGCGCGCAGCCATTCGTGCACCGGGCCGTCGGTCATCTGCTCGGTCTGGCCCGGCCCGCCGGGGACCACGACCACATCCGGCGCGCCGACCTCGGCGAGCGTGGCGTCCGCGGACAGGGCGAGCATGCCGTTGTCGGTGCGCACCGGGCCGGTTTCGGTGCCGACGAAGCGCACCGAACCGATCCGGCTGAGCACTTCGTAAGGACCGACCGCGTCCAGCGCGGTGAACCGGTCGAACAGCAGGATGGCGATCTCCATGGGGTTACCTTTCGTCCTCAACAAACCCGCCTGCGGTATTCGGCGGGACTGACCGCGAGGGCGCGGATGAACGCCCTGCGCATGGCTTCCGGGGTGCCGTAACCGCAGTCGCGCGCGACCTCCTCGATACCGGCACCGGTGTCCTCGAGCCCGCGGCGCGCCGCCTCGAGCCGGACCTGGTCGACGAACCGGCCGGGAGGAACTCCGACCTCCGCGGTGAACGCGCGGGTGAACTGGCGCGGGGACAGGCTGGCGTGTTCGGCGAGCGCGGTGACGCAGAGATCGGCCTCGGGATGCTCGAGGATCCACTGCTGGGTGCGACGAACGGGGTCCCGCTGCGCGAGCTGCGCGTCGAGCTGGGCACTGAACTGCGCCTGGTTGCCCGGCCTGCGCAGGAACATCACCAGTGCGCGGGCGATCCGCAGCGCGGTCTCCCTGCCGTGGTGTTCCTCGACGATCGCGAGCGCCAGATCGATCCCCGAGGTCACCCCAGCCGAGGTGGCCACCGGGCCGTCCCGGACGAAGATCGGTTCCGGATCGACGCGCACATCCGGGTACCGCTCGGCGAGGGCCGCACAGTGGTACCAGTGCGTCGTTGCCCGGCGCCCGTCCAGCAGACCGGTCTCGGCGAGCAGGAAGGCTCCGGTGCACACCGACAGCACCCGCTCCGCGGCCGGTCCGGCCTCGCGCAGCCAGTCGAGCAGCGCCGGATCGGGCGCTTTCGTTCCCGGACCGCCGGGAACGAGCAGGATATCCGGCGTTCCGCAGGCCCGCAGGTCCGTGTCCGGGAGCAGGTGCAGTCCGGCGGATGTGCGCACCGGTCCGCCGTCGAGTCCGGCCGTGGCCACCCGGTAGGCGCGTTCACCCTTGGCGGTGCGGGCGCCGGTGAACACCTCGAGCGGGCCCGTCACGTCGAGGCTCTGCACGCCGTCGAACAGGGGAATGAGCACGCTGCGCATGCCTTCGATCCTGGCCCGCGGCAGTCCTGGCATCAAGGTCGGAAAACCCACCTTTCACGCCATACGCTCAGGCCCGGCGCGCCGTGATCAGCCAGGCGCTCGAGTCGAACCACACGCCGTCCGCGCTGGCGTGCGCGGCGAGCATGGTGCGCAACCGCTCGATGGTGTGGTCCGCGGCCCTGGGCTCCATCCGCCGCAACGCCGCGCTCGTGCACGTGAGTCCGCGGATCCAGTCGAGGGCCGCGGGAACGTCCACGCCGTACCAGACGGGCTCGCGGATGTCGGTGAGGTCGATGCCGTTGAAGCCTGCGGTCTCCAGGATCTCGGTCACCGTCCGCGGTTCGGCGAGCGAGAACGGGTCCAGCGCTTCGGCCGCTGGGAGCACGGCGAGCGCGCGGTCGATGGCGCGGATCCATTCGTTGCGCTGCCGGGACTGCCAGACCAGCATCACCAGCCGCCCGTCCGGGCGGAGTGCCTGGGCGATGTTGCCGAAGGCCGCGGCGGGATCGGCGAAGAACATGGTGCCGAATCTGCTGATCGCCACGTCGAAGCGGGCAGCGGGAAAGCGGTGGGTCTGTGCGTCACCGTGCTCGAAGACGAGGTTGCCGAGCTGCTCCGGAGCGGCAAGCTCGCGGGCGCGGTCGATCGATGGCGCGGAGACGTCGACGCCGAGCGCGCTGCCTTCCCTTGCCCGGCGAGCAGCGTGCCGGGTCGTCTGCCCGGCCCCGCAACCGATGTCCAGGACCCGATCACGGACCCGGATTCCGCACGCACGGAGCAGTACCTGGGTGTAGCGCCGCAGTTCGGAGTCGAAGTCGGTGCGCACGTTCATCAGCCGCTCCTCTGCGGATTCAGGTCTTGAGCCCGGCCGCGACCCGCTGCAGTGTCCGGACGAAGGCGCGCACCACCGGCCGGTCCGAGCCGCGCCGCCAGGCCACGTAGATCTGCCTGGTCATCGGTGGCCGAAGCGGACGTCCGACCACGCCGTCGGGGACCTCGCCGATGGAGATCGCGGGCATCAGGGCGGCCGCGAGCCCGGCACGCACGATCGCGGCCTGGGTGGGCAGCTCCACGATGTTGTAGTCCAGCCGCGGCTCGATGTGCTGACTCGCCAGCGCCGCGACCAGGGCGTTGCGGATGTCGCTTTCCGGGCAGGACACCCAGACCAGGTCCGCCGCCTCGGCGAGGTCGAGCACCGGCCGGTCGGCATAAGGATGATTCTCGGCGAGCGCCACGTGCACCTCCTCCTCGATGAGCACCTGGTACTCGATCGGCGCGGGCATGGGGGAGGGCATGTCCGGCCACCGCTCGCCGACGATCAGGTCCAGCTTGCCCGCCTGCAGCAGCGGCATGTGCTCCAGCGATTCGCCGTCGAACACGCTCGGGCGTACCCGCGGATGTTCGGCGGTCAACTCGGCGAGCGCGGGTGCGACGAGCAGCCGGATCGAGCTGCCGAGCGAACCGATCCGCACCGGGCCGAGCACCTCCCGGTCCAGATCGGCCAGTTCGCGCTCGGCCTCGCGCAGTTCGGCGGTCATCCGCTCGGCCCGGTCGGCGAGCACCACGCCCGCGTTGGTCAGCCGCACCGAGCGTCCGTCGCGGGCGGTCAGCGCATGCCCCGCCTCGTGCTCCAGCTTGCCGAGCTGCTGGGAAACCCCGCTCGGGGTCACCGAGAGCGCGGTCGCCGCCGCGGCCACCGATCCGTGGTCCCGGACCGCCAGCAGTACCCGTAGTCGTTCCGCATTCAACACGGTAGTGATTCTACTGGATTGTGGGTAGAAAGATTCACTTGTGCTACATTCGAATGGCCCCCACCATGGAATGCATGGGCCTCTCTACGTTGCGTTCGAACCCGCGCGCCCTGGTGATCGCGGGCACGGTGAACATCTCCTGCTCGGGGATGTTCATCGCGCTGGCCGCGACCACACCGGCGATCGCGACGGTGTTCCGTTGTCTGCTCGCCCTTCCGTTCCTGATTCCGCTGGCCCTCTGGGAGATCAGGCGCATCGGCTTCGGCCGCCGCTGGCCCGCCCACCTCGGCGCGGGCGCGCTGCTGGGCTGCGATTTCGTGCTGTGGAGCCAGTCGATCGCCGATATCGGCGCGGGTATCTCCACGGTGCTGGTGAACGTGCAGGTGATCGTGGTGCCGCTGCTGGCCAGGCTCAGCGGGGAGCGCATCGACCGCCGGTTCCTGGTCATCGCACCGGTCGCGCTGACCGGCGTGGTGCTCGCCTCCGGGCTGACCGCGCCGGGGGAGCACACGCTGCGCGGCAGCCTGTGCGCGCTCGGGGCCGGGGTCTGTTACAGCGGCTACCTGGTCATCATGCGCCGCACCGCGAAGGACTCCGGCAAGTTCATCCCGGTGACCACCGCGACCGTGGCCACCGCGCTCGTCGGCCTGCTCGCCGGAACGATCACCGGTTCCTTCCACCTGCCCGGCGCCGCCTCGTTCGGCTGGCTGCTCGTGCTCGCGGTCACCGGGCAGGTACTCGGCTGGGTCCTGGTCGGTGCCGGACTGCCCGGGCTTTCCTCGGCGACCGGTGCGGTGCTGTTGCTGCTGCAGCCGGTGCTCGCGGTCGGCTGGGGTGCCCTCGTACTCGGCGAGCGGCCCGGTCCGGTGCAACTGCTCGGCTGCGCCATCGTGGTGGCCGCGCTCTGGCTTTCCTCCCGGCAACCCCGGAAGGTACGGGTGTCGCAGCCGGTCGAGGCGCTCGCCGAACGGTAATCTCGCGGCTCGTGCGTGCCAGGAACTATGGACCCGATGTGCTCGGCAGCGGCCGGGGACGCAAGAAGATCCCCGAGGTCCCGGCGGAGGCGGGACTCGTCGTGGAGGACCCGGCATCGGGCTTCTGCGGGGCCGTCGTCCGCATCGAGGCCGGTGGCGTGGTGCTCGAGGACCGGCTCGGCAAGCACCGGGTGTTCCCACTGCGCCCGGCGGCCTTCCTGCTGGAGGGCAAACCCGTCACCCTGGTCAAACCGAAGGCCGCCGCGGCGAAACCACGGATGAGCGCCTCCGGTTCGGTACGCGTGGAAGGGCACACCGCGAGTACCGCGAAGGCGAGCCGGATCTGGGTGGAGGGTATCCACGACGCCGCGCTCGTCGAACGCGTCTGGGGACACGATCTGCGGGTCGAGGGCATCGTCGTGGAGCCCCTGCACGGCGTGGACGATCTGGCCGGGCTCATCGGCGAATTCGGTCCCGCCCCGCGCAGGCGTCTCGGCGTGCTCGTGGACCATCTCCTGGAGGGCACCAAGGAGTGGCACATCGTCGAGCGGGCCCGCCAGGACAACGTGCTGATCACCGGGCACCCCTATGTGGACATCTGGCAGGCCGTCAAACCCGCGGCGCTCGGGATCCGGGAATGGCCGGTGATTCCGAAGGGGACACCGTGGAAGGAAGGCGTGTGCGCCGCGCTCGGCTGGGGTGAACCGGCCGAAGGCTGGCGCCGGGTGCTCGCCGCGGTCTCCTCCTACCGGGACGTGGAAACCCCGCTCATCGGCGCGGTGGAACGGCTCATCGATCACGTCACCGTCCTCGACTGACCGCGTGAAGATCACGCTCCGGTTACGCACCCTGCGTCCCTGAACCGTGCCCTTGCCGTGTCTGCCACGATGTGCGCATGTGGCCGATCGTGTGGCTCGTTCTCGGGCTTGTGCTCGTCGCCGCTGAGACCCTGTCCGGCGACTTCGTGCTCGTCATGCTCGGAATAGGGGCGCTCGGTGCGGCGGGAGCGGGCGCGCTCGGCGCGAACCCGTTGATCAGTGCGATCGTGTTCGCCGTGTTGTCGGTGGCGATGGTGCTCGGTATCCGGCCGGTGGTGAAGCGGCGGTTCCACGCCGGCACGATCACCCAGACCAACACCGATGCTCTGGTCGGAGCCGACGCGGTCGCGATCACCGAGGTGACCAATGAGGATGGCCGGGTGAAGATCCGCGGGGACGTGTGGTCGGCACGCAGCCTGGAAAGCGAAGTAATCAAACCCGGTGCGGACGTGACAGTGGTGGAGATATCCGGCGCCACCGCCGTCGTGATCGCCAAGTCTTGATAGGGGAGCAATTGACGTGAGTGTCGGCGCTTGGATCGTAATAGCCGTCGTAGTCATCATCGTGCTCATCATCGTCGTCAAGGCGGTGATCGTGATCCCGCAGGCGACGGCGGCGGTGATCGAACGGCTCGGGCGGTACAAGGCGACCGCGACGCCCGGTCTGAACTTCCTCGTACCGTTCCTGGACCGGGTGCGTGCCCGGATCGATCTGCGCGAACAGGTCGTCTCCTTCCCGCCGCAGCCGGTGATCACCCAGGACAACCTGACCGTCTCCATCGACACGGTGGTGTACTTCCAGGTGACCAACCCGCACGACGCGGTGTACGAGATCTCGAACTACATCGTCGGTGTGGAGCAGCTGACCACCACCACGCTGCGCAACCTGGTCGGCGGGATGAGCCTCGAGGAGACGCTGACCTCCCGCGACCAGATCAACCAGCAGCTGCGCGGGGTGCTCGACGAGGCGACCGGGCGCTGGGGTATCCGGGTCGCGCGCGTGGAGCTCAAGGCGATCGACCCGCCACCGTCCATTCAGGACTCGATGGAGAAGCAGATGCGCGCCGACCGGGAGAAGCGCGCGATGATCCTGAACGCCGAGGGTGAGCGGGAGTCCGCGATCAAGACCGCGGAAGGTCAGAAGCAGAGCGAGATCCTGTCCGCGGAAGGTGCCAAGCAGGCCGCGATCCTGAACGCGGAAGCCGAACGGCAGTCCCGGATCCTGCGCGCCCAGGGTGACCGCGCCGCCCGTTACCTGCAGGCGCAGGGACAGGCGAAGGCCATCGAGAAGGTGTTCTCGGCGATCAAGCAGGGCCGCCCGACCCCGGAGGTGCTCGCCTACCAGTACCTGCAGACCCTGCCGCAGATGGCGCAGGGCGACGCCAACAAGGTCTGGATGGTGCCCACCGACTACGGCAAGGCGCTGGAAGGGTTCGCCAAGATGCTCGGTGCGCCCGGCGAGGACGGGGTGTTCCGCTACGAACCGCCCGCCTACGAGCAGCCGAGCGAGCAGGCCGAGGACGAGGACGAGACCATCAAGCACTGGTTCGACACCTCGACCGACCCGCGGGTCGCCGAAGCGGTGGCCGCCGCCGAGGCGGTCGCGCGGCAGGAAGTGGAGAGCCCGCTGGACCAGCCGAAGGCAAGCGGTGCGGCCAAGCGCGCACTCGGCGCCGAGGAGGGTGAGCCCAAGAAGGCCGAACCGAAGCAGCAGGCCGCTCCGGAGGCACCGCAGCAGGTGGAGGCCGCGAAACCGGCGAGCCAGCAGCAGTACCCGCCGCTTCCGCCGCAGCAGGGTCACCCGACTCCGCCGCCGCCCGCGCAGCAGCAGCCCTACCAGCAGCCGCACCCCGGCCAGGGGCAGCAGCCCCAGCAGGGATGGCCGCAGCAGGGCGGCGGTCAGCAGCCGTACCAGGGGCACCAGCCCTATCAGCGTCCGCAGCAGCCGCCGGCCACCGGAGGCGGTTCACCGGAGCTGTCCGACTGAGCTGAGCCGACGGAACCGATCCGACGAAAGCGGGCGGGGTACCTGGTACCCCGCCCGCTTTCGTGTCTGCGCTGTGGTTCAGTTCAGGCCGTGCTCGGCGTGGTACTGCTCCAGCAGTTCGGGAAACTCGTCCTCCGCGGCGCGGTGCAGGCTCACCGTCCGGGTGTCGCCCACGATCGAGCGGACCCAGCCGGTCACCTCCAGCGCGGTGTACGGGGTGGCGAGGATTCCGAGCGCGAGATCGTCGTCGGCGACCCCGAACCCCCACGGCACCGGGCACGGGCTCGCGTGCCACTCGTCCGGGCACAGGGTGCGCGCGATCGGTTCCTTCACCGCGAGCTGTTCCTCGTCGCTGGTGCAGCCGTGCACCCGGACCTCGTAGACCCGCAGCTCGCCGAGCTCAGGCATCGGACTGCTGGTTGTTGTTCAGCTGCCAGCGCACCAGCAGCAGCCCGCCGAGGACGAGGGGGAACAGCGGCAGGATCCACTCGTGCAGCACCGGGCCGAAGAACACCGATACGCCGAAGGCGAGCAGCAGCACCGGGAACAGCGGCACCCGGTTGCGGTGCTGGGGCGGAGCCGGATAGGCGTGCTGCACCGGCGGCGGTGGGGGCGGCGGTGGCTGCTGGCCCGCCGGTGGCAGATCACCGAGCAGGGCCAGCAGATCGCTCGGCCAGCGTGCCTCGTACACATCGGCCATGCGCTGATCGGCTTCGGCGACGGTGAGGTGACCGGAACCGACCGCGGCGATGATCTGCCGCGAGGCCTGCTCGCGCTCCACGTCCCCGATGCGGTACTCGCCGGCGACCACACGCGGCTGGCCTGCGGGTTCGGTTGGCGTACTCATGCCATCAATGATCGGCACACCGGTACGCCCGCGCATCAGGTTCAGGCCGTATCCCGACCCTGAACTTTCTCAGGGTCGGGGCACATCCGTGGGTGCGTAGTGCAGGTCGAGCACGCCGGTCGAGAACGTCTCCTGGTGCAGGAGCCGCATCGGGTGGATACCGACCGCGTCGAACAGCCGCTGCCCTTCGCCGACCGCGATCGGATGCACCATCAGATTCAGCTCGTCGAGCAGGCCGTTCGACAGCAGCCAGCGCACCAGCGTCGCGCTGCCGGAGATCCCGATATCGCCGGGAACCAGCGCCTTGGCCTTCTCGATCTCCGCGACGTCCACGGCGAGCGCGGTCGTGTTCGGCCATGCCGGCTCGGTGATCGAGTTCGACACCACGTACTTGGGGATCCTGTTGATGAACTCACCGAACGGATCCCCGGATGGATTCTCCGGCCAGTGCACCGACCACTCGTCGTACAGTAGCCGGCCCATCATCATCGCCTCCGTGGAAGCGATGCTCCGGTCCATCGCCGCGCCCATTTCCTCGTTGAAGTACCGGAAGTGCCACTTGTCCGGGGACTCGACGACGCCGTCGAGCGAGATGAAGAAGTGCGAGATGATCCTGCCCATGGAACTCTCCGTTATCGGTCACCGTGTCGCCTTGCGGTAAAGGCTCTCGTCATCGATATCGGCGCGCGAACGGTCGGGAAGCAGCCACAAACAGATCAAGGTAACGATCGCGGTGAACACCATCAGCCCGGAAATGGCGTACGGCGTCATGGTCTCGTGCAGCAGGAAGGTCGCCAGCAGGGGAGCGGGACCACCGGCGAACACACTCGCCAGCTGATAGCCGAGACCCGCTCCGCCGTAGCGCAGCCTCGTCGGGAAACTTTCGCTGATCAGCGCAGCTTGCGGGCCATAATGCAGCGCGTGCGGAATGAACGAGATGATCACCATCGCGAACACGGCCACGGGTCCCGCGTTGTCCAGAACGGCGAAATACGGGGCCGCGATCACGATGATGCCGACCGCTCCGATGGCGTAGATCCGCTTGCGTCCGAACCTGTCCGAGAACGAGGAGAACAACGGAATCGTGATCAATTCGAAAGCCGCCGCGACCATCAGCGCGGTGAGCGCGAAGGACTTCGAGAAGCCCTGATCCTCGAGGTAGGTGAGCACGAAACTGGAGAACAGGTAGAACGGCAGCTGTTCGGAGAACCGCAGTCCCGCGGAGAGCAGGATTTCCTTGGGATGTTTCCGGATCGCCTCGGTCACCGGCTTGCGCGCGGTCCGCTTCTCCGCGATGACCCGAGCGAACATCGGGGTCTCCAGGATGGAGAGCCGGATGACCAGCCCGATCACCACGAGCACCAGGCTGAACAGGAACGGCAACCGCCAGCCCCAGGAAGCGAACGACTCCGGATCCATCACCGAGGACACCAGCGTCATCCCGCCGGTGCCCACCACGAGCCCGATCGGCACGCCGACCTGGGCGAAACTGCCGAAGAACCCGCGCTTGCCCTGCGCGCCCCATTCCATGGTGAGCAGCACAGAACCGCTCCATTCCCCGCCGACCGCGATGCCCTGCACGACGCGCAGCAGCACGAGCAGCAGCGGAGCCCAGAGCCCGATCGTGCCCGCCCCGGGCAGCACGCCGATGATGCCGGAGGCGATCCCCATCAGCAGCAGCGTGATGATCAGCGTCGTCTTGCGGCCGAGCCGGTCACCCCAGTAGCCGAAGATCGCGGCGCCGATCGGCCGGGCGACGAATCCGACGGCGTAGGTCCCGAAGGACTGCATGATCCCGGCGTATTCGCTGGAGGCGGGGAAGAACAGCGCCGGGAAGATCAGCGCGCTCGCCGTGTTGTAGAGGAAGAAGTCGTACCACTCGATGGTGGTGCCGATCGCGCTCGCCGCTGCCGCCCTGCGCACCTGGGAGCGGGTGGCGCGGGTGTCCTCGCCCGCGCGCAGGGACTGCTCAGCATCACCGTGTTCGAGTACCACCCAAGCCGCCCTTCGTCGCACGAGCCGCGCAGTAGCCTGCACGCAGCGGGCTAGAATGCGCAAGGGGCGAACCGAATGAAACGGATACCGGTGATGCGTGGCTATCTTTTCCCGACGGCGATCGGCCAGTGCGCGATCACCTGGACCGATGCCGGGGTGCGCACGCTGCGGCTGCCGGAGTCGACCCCGGAACGAACCCTGCACCTGGCGGGTGCCGAGGACAACGAACCGCGGCCACCGGACTGGGTGAGCACCGCCACGGGCCGGGTGACCCGGCTGCTGGAGGGGGAGCGGGACGACCTGGCCGATATCCCGGTCGACTACACGGATGTACCGGAGTTCGCCATCGCGGTGTACCGCGCGACCCGGGCGGTGTCACCGGGAACGACGGTCAGCTACGGAGAGATCGCCGGCCGTGTCGGGGAACCCGGTGCCGCGCAGGCTGTCGGGCGGGCACTCGGGAACAACCCGGTCACGATCATCGTGCCCTGCCACCGAGTGCTGGCCTCGGACGGTTCGATGCACGGCTTCAGCGCGAACGGGGGCGTGCACACCAAGCGCCGCATGCTGACCATCGAAGGGGCACTCGAACCCGCGCTGTTCGAGCTGTAGCTCATCCGGTGGCGAGCCGTTTCGGTGCGGCCTGCCGCCACGCCTCGGTCACCAGCTCGGCCAGCTGGTCCTCGGCGATCGTGGCCAGCCGCACCCGGATCCAGCCGTACCGTCCCTGATAAGGCGCCACCGCGAAAGTGTCCGGATCGTGTGCCAGCATCGCGGCCTGTTCCTCGTACGTGGCGCGCAGCACCACGCTCTGCTCGTCCGCGGCGAGCGTGGCGAACAGCTTGGCACCGATCCGGAAGGTCGGCTTGCCCCAGGTTTCGCGTTCGAACGCCTCGGGAAGACTGAGTGCGAGGGCACGCAAGCGAGTGGCGTCAGGCATGGGCTCGGCGCCACTCGGTCAGCACCGCGTCGACGTCGAAGGGGCGAACCCCGAGCGGCGGCCCGTCGCTGGGACGGCGCAGTTCCTCGCGGATGCGGTCGTTGACGGTCTCGATGATCTCCCGGGCACCGCGCTCGGTTTTCGCCTCGAGTGCCGCACGATGGGCGTCCTCGGCCGCTTTCCGGATCGCGAACGGCCCGGGCAGATGCGTGATGTTCTCCCGGCGGATCTTGTCCTTGACCCACCACAGCTCGTCGTACCGTTCACCGGCCCCGGGCAGCGGTTTGCCGTACCCGGGCAGATCGTCGAACTCACCGCGCTCGCTCGCCTCGCGGACCTGTTTGTCCACCCAGGACTCGAACGGCATATCGCGCGGCTTCTTCTCGGTCATACGGCTATGCTGCCAGCGTATGCCGCGCCTGATCCACCTCAACGGACCGCCGGGAGCCGGGAAATCCACCCTCGCAGCCCGGTATGCCGAGCGACATCCCGGCGTGCTCGATCTCGACACCGACCGGCTGCGCCCGCTGATCGGCGGTTGGCGGGAGCGCTTCGGCCGGACCGGTGAACTGGTGCGGCCCCTGGCACTCGCCATGGCGGGCGCCCATCTGCGTGCCGGTCTCGACGTGCTGCTCCCGCAGTACCTCGGCAGGGAGAGTGAGATCGCCAAGTTCGCCGCGGTAGCGCGGGAATCCGGAGCCGCCTTCGTGGAGATCCTGCTGCACTGCCCGAAGGAGACCGCCCTGCGGCGATTCGCTGACCGGACAGGGGAACCGCTGCACGAACATCTGCGCGCGGTGGTCGCCGCGAACGGGGGAGCAACGGAACTCTCGGCGATGTACGACCGGCTCACCGGACTGGACCGGCCCGCAGCGCGCACACTCGACGCGCGGAACCCTCTCGAGGACACCTATGGCGCGCTGCTCACCTTGTTGGGCGAGGGGAGTGATGCGGCGTCATGACCGCGATCGTCGACCGGTTGCGCGCGGCGGGCTGCGTGTTCGCCGAACAGGAGGCGCAGCTGCTTTCCGAGGCAGCCGGATCGCCGGGGGAGCTCGAATCGCTCGTGGCGCGGCGGATCGAAGGGCTGCCGCTGGAGCAGCTGCTCGGCTGGGTGGAGTTCCTCGGTATGCGCCTCGCCGTGGGGCCCGGCGTGTTCGTGCCCAGGAAACGCACCGAATTCCTTGCCCGGCAAGCAATCGAGCGCACCCGGCCGGGAACCGTCGTGGTCGAGCTGTGCTGTGGCTGCGCGGCGATCGCCGCCGCGGTACACGCCGCCGTGCCCGAGGCGCGGGTGCACGCCGCCGAACTCGACCCGGAAGCGGTCCGGTACGCCCGCCGCAACTGCGCGCGGGTCCACGAGGGTGACCTCGACGAGCCGCTGCCCGGTGAACTCGCCGGGCGCGTAGGGGTGCTGGTCGCCAACGCGCCCTATGTGCCCAGCGCGGAAATCGCCTTCATGCCACCCGAGGCGCGCGAGCACGAACCGAACCGGGCGCTCGACGGTGGCCCGGACGGGCTGGACATCGCGCGCCGCATCGCCGCTCGCGCCGGACACTGGCTCGCCCCGGGCGGTTCGCTGCTGATCGAGACGAGCACGCGCCAGTCCGACGCGCTCGCCGAATCGTTCACCGCGAACGGACTCGAGCCGGTCGTGCTGCACGACGAGGAACGCGCCGCGACCGTGGTACTCGGCGAAAACCGGTGACCCGTCAGGCGTTCGCCCGGCGGCGTCGGCGGCGGTTCGTCGAGGCCGCGGGGACGCGCTCGGTGACGCTGACTCCGTCCGAGATCGGTCTGCTCGCGCGCCTGGAAGAGGGGCGCTATTTCGAACCGGGCCAGTCCGGATCTTACTTGACATAATGTAGCTTATCGGCACATTATGGGAGCTAGGGAAGAGTGCTCGAAAGCCGCTCAGTGCTACCTCCCGAACGGTGCCGACCTGGTCATTTGTCCGGCCTGCCAGGCTGTGACCCGCGGGATGCGCGCTCCATCGTCCAGTCGTCCGGTGCGCGCATCCGTGCTCGTTACCGCCGCCGCGGTTTCTGCTTTCACGCCCCGGACGGCTCGGCCGGACCGCCCTCCCGGCGCAGGCGCGAACCCACCCTTATTGCGTCACTGTGACGAAAGCAGGGTGGGTTCCCGGGAGGCAGAATCAGTGCCCGCGTTCGATCCACTCTGCCAACTGCGGCGATTCGGCACCGATGGTCGTGCCGTCCCCGTGTCCGGTCCGCACCACGGTTTCCGGCGGCAGCGTGAACAGGTGCTCGCGGATCGACTCGATGATCGTCGGGAAATCGGAGAACGAGCGCCCGGTCGCGCCCGGGCCGCCGGAGAACAGCGTGTCCCCGGAGAACACGGTGCCCAGTTCGGCCGAGTAGAGACAGCAGGAACCCGGCGAATGTCCCGGCGTGTGCAGGACGCTGAGTTCGGTACCGGCGACGCTGACCCGGTCGCCGAGTTCCTTGTCCGGGGCCCGATCGCCGTGGGTCTGCTCCCACAGGAACCAGTCCTTCGGGTGCAGCAGGATCGGTGCACCGGTGCGCTTCGCGAGTTCCGGCGCGGCGTCGATGTGGTCGTTGTGCGCGTGGGTGCACACGATCGCGGTCAGTGTGCGCTCGCCGAGCGCGTGGATGATCGCCTCCACGTCGTGTGCCGCGTCGATGACGATCGCCTCGGTGTCGTCCCCCAGGATCCAGACATTGTTGTCGACTTCCCAGGTTCCGCCATCGAGCGAGAACGTCCCCGAGGTCACCACGTGATCAATCCGTACAGTCATCGACTCTCCTCATCGAGCGCCTACTCCTCATGCAGGCTGGGCCCCGCGCAGGATAACGGTTTTCCATGCGGGGGCCAGCCCCACCGGGAACCCGGGGTGTTACCGGATGGTGCGAGCCGGTTCGGGAAGCCAGGATCGGAACATGCGGAAACTCGGAATCTTCCTCGGACTGGTGCTCGCGGCGTACTTCGTCGTCCGGGCGATCACCGAGCTGTTCGTGCTGGATTTCGGTGCCCCGTCCAGCTATGCGAACGCGTGGGGCGGACCGAGCCTGGCCGGTGTGCTCACTGTCCACTGTGGACCCGGCTTCCTGGCCGCGGTGCTCGTGGCGGTCGGGTTCGGCAGGCGCCGCACGAAGCTCAGCGCAGATACTCGAGCTCGCGTACCGTTGTGACCAGGCGCTCGGCGAGGTCGCGCAGTTCCGCGAGCTCGGCTCCTTCGGCAGCGGCGGTGTGCACATCCTCGGCGGCGCAACGTAGTTGGAACAACCGGTCCTGGAGATCGCCGAGCTCTGCCGAGGACAGCACGACAGCGTCGTCGGGGATCCCGGTCCGTTCCGCGGCGGTGCGCCGTTCGTAGGCGCGTTGCCGGCAGGCTTGTCCGCAGTACCTGCGCGGGCGGCCGCCCCGTTCGGCTTCCGGGAGACTCCGGCCGCACCAGCCGCAGTGCCGCGGTTCGCGACGTGTGCGCCGGGCTATCGGTTCGGTACTGGACACGTCGCCGAGACTAGTGTGCAACCTTCTCGTCGCCGCCGTGCCACGCCGGGCAGACAGACTGGAGGAGATGATCACGATGCACCCCTTCCTGCGCGGACCGCATCCGCGTGCGTTCGCGCACCGCGGCTGGCACATCGGCGCCACCGAGGGTATGGAGAACTCGCTCTCCGCGTTCCGCGCGGCGGTGACCGAGGGCTACCGGTACGTGGAGACGGATGTCCACGCCACCTCGGACGGGGTCGTCGTGGTGGCGCACGACGAACGCCTGGATCGGACGACGGATTCCGCGGGGGCGATCGCCGAGCTGCCGTTCAGTGCGGTCTCCCGGGCGAAGATCGCCGGACGGGAGCCGGTGTGCACCCTGACCGCGCTACTCGAGGAGCTTCCGGACACCTTCTTCAACATCGACGTGAAGGCCGACGCCGCGGTGGAGCCGGTGCTGGAGGCACTGCGCGCGACCAAGGCCTACGACCGGGTCTGCCTCGCCTCGTTCTCCGATGATCGGCTGCACAGGCTACGCGGGTCCGGTGGGGAGAAGCTGCTCACCTCGATGGGTCCGCGTGCGGTGTTCTCCCTGTTGCTGAACTCCTGGCTGCCGGTGAATCCGTTCGGCGGAACGCTCGCCGGAGCAGCGGCCCAGATCCCACCGCGCCGGGGGCTGCTGCGCCTGGTCACGAAGCAGCTGCTGCGTACCGCGCGGCGCCGGGGTATCGAGGTGCACGTGTGGACCATCGACGGGAAACCCGAGATGACCGAACTGCTCGACCTCGGGGTGGACGGACTGGTCACGGACGCGCCGGACGTACTACGTGCGGTGTTGCGCGAACGCGGAATGTGGCACTGAGACCTCGCCGAAACAGCGCCACATTCCGGTGCGCCGCGGTCAGGTCAGGCTCTTACCGTTCCAGGCGGCCTCCCAGGTCTTCGGGCCGAGCCTGCCGGACGGGTTGATGCCATTGGCCTTCTGCAGCTTCACGATCGCCGCGAAGGTGTTCTCGTCGTAGCAGCTCGTGCCCTTGAACGTGGGTTCGGCGCCGATCTTGTTGAGCCGTAGCTGGATGGTGCGCAGCGAGGCCGAGCAGTCGCCCTTGAAGTACACCTTGCCGTCCCACTTGGGTGCCTTCGTGGGCACCGTGAAGAGGTTCTGGCCGCTGAAGCCCTTGCCGTTCCACGCCGCGTACCAGGTCGCGGAGCCGAGCCTGCCGGAGGGATTGATGCCGTTGTCCTTCTGCAGCTTGACCACCGCGTCGAAGGTGCGCTCCTGGTAGCAGCCGGTCGCCTTGAACTTGTAGGTCGAACCCGCCTTGTTGAGCTGGTCCTGGAAAGTCTTGATGGCCGGTGCGCAGTCGCCCTTGAAGTAGGTCTTGCCGTCCCACTTCGGCAGGCCCTCCGGAGTGGTGCCCGCGGGAGCGCTCGAACCGCCGGAGCCTCCCGAACCGCCGGAGCCGGAGCCACCGGAGGAGCCGCCACTCCCCCCGCTCGATCCACCGGACCCACCGGAGCCCGAACCGGAGCCACCCGAACCGCCCGAGCCGCTCGACGATCCGCCGCCGCTGATGTAGGCCGACTCGCTCCTGCTCGGCGCGACCTTGCTGCGCCCGTCCGAGTCGTTGCTCAGTCCGAGGTGCTTGCTGTCCGCGCACTCCCAGGGCTGCCAGCCGCGCATCCGGTACAGGTAGAGCGCGCGGTAGTCCTGCTCGCTGCGGCTCGCGGCGTTCGGCCGTCCCGTTCCGCCGACGCTCTCCCAGGTCGGCTGGTCGAACTGGTAGGCGCCGCGGTATTTGCCGGTGGCCGAGACCGTCTGGTAATTGCCGCTGGATTCGCAGTGCCGGAGCTTCGACCAGGTGGACGCCGAGGGGTCCGCGCCGGCGAGATCCGCTGCGGTGATTCCGAGGGTCGCCGTGGCCGCGGTGACCGCGACGATCCGCGCCAGTACGCGCGTGAGCCGATGTGTGCGAGGTCTGTTCATGCGCAACACACTAGGTAACCGCACCATAAACCACAAGAGTCACAGGCGACACGTCATTCTCACACATATCCTGCACCACACGTGGCAGCGACACACCGAGGAAATGACACCCCTGTTATTCGCCGGGGCAGAGCTGGGCGGACGAGCTGTCGGGACACAATATGGCCGCGCGGACCGGCGCCGGTGAAAGTTTTTCCGATCGGTCACCGGGTCCCGCTCGTTGCCAGTAGGGTGCCGCGAGGCACGAGGGAGAGTCGACACATGACACAGGACGCCGGCACGGCCGCGCTCGACGGGCGCACCGGCGCTCGACTGCGCAGGCAGCGGTTCGGGTGGTACGCCTACGGCTGGGCCAGTCACACCTTCGAGGTCTCGGTGATCTCGGTGTTCATGAGCCGCTATCTGCCCGCGACGGCGCGCGCTGCGGTCGGTGAGCAGGGCAGGTTGCACGTGCTCGGCATCCCGATCGCGCCCAGTTCGCTGTTCGCCTACACGGTCTCGTTCTGCGCGATCCTGCTGGTGTTCGTCATGCCCGTGGTCGGTGCCATCGCCGACCGTAGCGGCCGCAAGCGCGAGCTGCTGCTCGGCTTCGGCTTCGCGGGCGCGCTGGGCACGGCGGCCATGGTGTTCGTCGGGCCGAACGACTGGCAGCTGGGCACCGGGCTGCTCGTGTTCGCCTATGTGACCTACACCTGCGGGAAGGTCGTGTTCAACTCGATCCTCCCCGACCTCGCGGCCGCCGATGAACGGGACAGGGTGTCCTCGGTCGGCTGGGCCTACGCCTTCCTTGGCGGCGGCATCGTGCTCGCGGCCAGCTTCGTCGGATCCTTCGTGATCAGCGACTCGGGACTGCTGGCCAGGCTCGCGCTCTGCCTGGCCGGGCTGTGGTGGGCGGCGTTCGCGCTCATCCCGGTGCGCGCGCTGCGCGGGCTGCCGAGGGTGAGCAGGCGGGACACCGGCGGATCGGTGGTCACCGCGGGGTTCCGCGAGCTCGGCACCGCGATCAGGGGACTCAAGGCCTTCCCCATCACCCTGTTGTTCCTGGTCGCCTACCTCATCTACTACGACGGCATCACCACGGTGACCACGATGGCCGCGGATTTCGGTCAGGAAGAGCTGAAACTGCCCGAGACGACCCTGCTCACCGCGATCCTGATCGTGCAGTTCGCCGCGTTCGGCGGGGCACTGCTGCTCGGCAAGCTCGCGGAACGGTTCGGCGCCAAGCGGGTGGTCTGCTACAGCTTGATCGTCTGGATCGGCGTGGTGGTCGCCGCCTACTTCATGCAGGCGCACAGCCCGGCCCAGTTCTTCGCGCTGGCGATCGCGTTGTCCGTGGTCATGGCCGGTTCGCAGGCGCTGTCCCGTTCGCTGTACGCCTCGATGATCCCCGCGGGAAGCGAGGCCAAGTACTTCAGCCTCTACGAGATCTCCAGCTCCGGCTCGAGCGCGCTCGGTCCCCTGCTGTTCGGGCTGGCGCTGCAGAACACGGGCAGCTACCGTGTCGCCATCTTCTCACTGATCTTCTTTTTCGTCCTCGGGCTCGTTCTGCTGATACCGGTGAACGTGCGCAAGGCTATTCGAGCGGCGGGCAACACACCGCCCGCGTCCCTATAGGCTGTTTGACCTGGGATAGCAAGATGCTATGCGCAAATTTACCTCCCCGTTAAGGGTGATATTTTGGAGAATGTGCGGCGAACGCGTCACGAGTTGCTTCCCGGGGTGTCCCCCTGGCGTGGACAGTCGTTGACGGGTAAAGGACACCGCGGTGAACCCGCTCCGTCGGAGACGGAATAACCTGCCCCGAGAGACCGTTGCACACAGTAGCCGAACTGGGAGCCAATCACCGGACAAAGCAGGCATACGCCTTGTCCGGGCCGACCGAAGGGACCACATCATGGCGGACCGCGTACTTCGTGGGAGCAGGCTCGGAGCCGTCAGTTACGAGACGGACCGCAATCACGACCTCGCCCCGCGGCGCGCGGTGAGTTACGCGTGCCCGAAGGGCCACGATTTCGAGGTGCCGTTCTCGGATGACGCCGAGATCCCCCCGACCTGGGAGTGTCGACTGCACGGGAGCGAGTCGAAGATCATCGACGGCTCGGAACCGGACGAGAAGAAGGCCAAGCCGCCGCGCACGCACTGGGACATGCTGCTCGAACGGCGTAGTATCGCGGAATTGGAGGACCTCCTCAACGAACGGCTCGAGGAGCTTCGCGGTCGTCGCAGCCGTTCGGCGTAAGAGGTCAAGCGAAGGCTCTTGCTCCCACCACGGACGGGCCGCCTCCCGCGACAGCGCGAGGCGGCCCTGTCACGTCCACCACGGTAGGAAGAGTCTCCTGGGAAGCTGAAGCGGCCCGCCGGGGAACATGTCCCCGGCGGGCCGCTTTCCTGCTGTCAGCCGCGGGTGACCAGCCCGCGCAGTTGCCGCGCCCGATGCCCGAGTCCCCAGCGGCCGATCTTGAACATCGCCTCGCGCATGATCGAACCGCTCATCTTCGACTGTCCGGACTCGCGCTCGGTGAACGTGATCGGTACCTCGACCACCCGGAACCCGGCGAGCACCGTGCGCCAGGACAGGTCGACCTGGAAGCAGTAGCCGTGCGACTCGACCTGATCCAGCGGCAGATTCTTCAGCACCTCGGCGCGGTAGGCTCGGTAACCCGCGGTGATGTCCCGGATACGCACACCGAGGGCGAGCTTGGCGTAGAGATTGGCGCCGCGGGACAGCAGTTCGCGGTACTTCGGCCAGTTCACCAGTTTCCCGCCCGGCACGTACCGGGAGCCGATGACCAGGTCGGCGTGCTCGGTGGCGGCGAGGATCGCGGGTAGCCGCTCCGGCGGGTGCGAACCGTCGGCATCCATCTCCACGATGATGTCGTAGGAGCGCTCCAGCGCGAGCTGGAACCCGGCGATGTAGGCGACCCCGAGGCCGGCCTTCTCGGTCCGGTGCAGAACCGTGATCCGCGGATCGGCGGCCGCCAGCTTGTCGGCGAGCTCCCCCGTCCCGTCCGGGCTGCCGTCGTCCACGATCAGCGCGTCGACGTCCGGGTTGGCGGTGTGCAACCGCTCGAGAACGGCGCCGATGGTGTCCCGCTCGTTGTAGGTGGGAATCACGACAAGCACGGCATCGCCTCGAGCAGCCCCCGACTCGCCCATCACCGTCTCCCTTTCGCTGTCACGTCAGTTCGGCGGCCGGGGCTCCCTTCCGGGTGCGCCGAGAGCGGATACCGGGAATCAGTCCGGCGAGCCCGACGGCGGCCAGCACCCACTCCGGCCAAGGGCCCAGGGTATCCGCCAGTGTGATGTGTGTGCGGAGCGGCACCTCGGCCGAGATCGTGGCTGGGGTGAACAGTCCGGTCTGGTGTACGACGTCCCCATTCGGGCGAATGATCGCGCTCGTCCCGGTTGTCGCGGCCACCACGACGGACCGGTCGTGCTCCACCGCGCGGATCCGGGCCATCGCCTCCTGCTGGTAGGGCATCTCGCTGAAGCCGTACCAGGCATTGTTCGTGGGCACCGCGAGCAGGTTCGCCCCGGAGTTGGCCGCACCGCGCAGTACGTCGTCGTAGCCGAGGTCGTAGCAGGAAGCGATACCGACCCGGGCCGCGCCCGCGGGCAGCACACCGGGCTTGTCCCCCGCCTGCAGCTGCGCCATCTCGTCCAGGAACGGGGTCACGTACTTGGCGAGCCAGTACAGCGGGACCTTCTCGCCGAACGGCACCAGGTGTTGTTTGACGTACTGGCCGGTGAGCCCGTGTTCCGGATCGATGCCGAGCGTGCTGTTCTTCGGCTTGCCCTGTTCCGGATTCATCGCCACACCGATCACGGTCGGCGCACCGAGCGCCTTCCCCAGCGATTCGACCGGGTACAGATCGGCGGCGCCGGTTCCGTTCACCGAGACCACGGTCTCCGGCACGACCACCACATCCGGGCGGGGTGTCCTGCCCTTGGCGATGTCCTGTTCGGTGCGCTCGGTCTGCTCGACGGTGCGCCGCCACAGCACGTTGCCCGCGTAGTTCAGGTTGATGCCGATGTTCGGACCGCTGCCCTGGATGGCCATGGCGCGCACCGTGCCGCCCGGTTCCGGGTTGCCGATGGTCGGCCACAGGGCGAGGCCGAGCACCAGCGGCAGTACGAAGGCGGCCGCGGGCAGTACCAGGCGTCGCGGGGTGCGGCGCAGCAGCGCCAGCCTGGCCAGCGAGGCACCGAGCAGGGCGACCGCGAAGCTCAGCAGCGGCGCACCCGCGAGCGAGGCCAGCGGCAGCAGCGGCCCGGATGGCTGAGTGAACGCCAGCCGCGCCCAGGGGAACCCACCGAACGGCAGGGTGTCCCGCAGCAGTTCACCGAGCACGAAGGTCGCGGCGATCCACACCGGGGCCAGCCGCAGCCGGGACACCAGCGCCGCGACTGCGCACGGGGCCGCGAACAGCACCGATTCGATCAGCGCCACACCGAGCCATGGCCACGGCCCGAACCCGCCCGGTCCGAGGAAGTCCCACAACCACGTCAGCAGCGGCAGGGTCCAGCCGAGTCCGAACAGCAGCCCGTAACCGAACCCGCTGCGCGCCCGCCTGCCGTCCAGCACCAGGCACAACAGCGCGACCCCGATCGGGGCGAGCCACCACAGGTCTCGCGGCGGGGCGGACACGGTGACCAGGGCGCCGGCGAGAAGGCTGAGCAGCATCCGCAGCGCCCACCACAGCCGGGGCCTGCGGCCGGCCGGGGAACGGTCTTCGACGGGATTCTCGGCGGTGATCGCCATGCCCAGAACTGTACGGTCGGCACTACCATCGACTCATGACCGGTGGCCGTCCCGGCGTGCTGCCGTGGTTGTACTACGCGTTCGGCGGCACGATACCGAAACACGCCCAGTGGGTGCTGCACGATCTGACCTGCCGCACCTGGTTGCTCCGGCATGCCCTGCACTCGTTCATCCAGTGCTCCCCCGGCTTTCTCCTGCTGCTGCTCCCGGGTTCGTTCCCGTTCCTGTTCTACCTGCCCGCGATCGTGGTGATCGGCGGCGTCTGGGTGGCGATGATGTTCGCCAGGGACGCGCGCAACCACCGGCTCTACAAGCACGGCTTCATTCCCGATCTGGTGCTGGCCAGGAACAAGCGCTAGGCATGAATGGCGGTTCCGCGCAGCACGGTGGCCAGGCAGCGTGGCGGCGCGGCGTCCGCGGCGAGCGAGGGCAGTGCGGGCACCCGGGCGCGCGGATCGGTCGACCAGCGCTGTACGCGTTCATCGGCGGGTGCGCTCACCAGTTCCTCGACCTCCCAGACGGCGTAGGTCGCGGGTGCACCGGGAACCAGGGTTCCGGTGACCCCGTCGTCCACCCCGGCCGCGCGCCAGCCGCCCCTGGTGTGCGCGGCGAACGCGGCGCGCGGTGAGATGCCCGAACCCGGTGTCCGGTGGTGCACGGCCGCGCGCACCGCCTCCCACGGCCGCATCGGGGTGACCGGGCTGTCCGATCCGAAGGCCAGGATCACCCCGGCAGCGGCGAGTGCGGCGAACGGGTTCATCGCCGCTGCCCGGTCGGCACCGAGCCGCTGGGTGTACATCCCGGAGTCGCCGCCCCATGCCCGGTCGAACAGCGGCTGCACCGAGGCGACCACCCCGAGCTCCGCGAGCGCGGCGATCTGCTCGGCCCCGGCCATCTCCAGGTGTTCGAGCCGGTGCCTGCGCATGGCGACGCCCTCGATGCGTTCCCTGGCCAGCGCGAACCCGGCGAGGATCTCCTCGAGCGCCGCGTCCCCGATCACGTGGAAACCCGCCTGGATACGGGACCGCGTGCAGTCGACGAGGTGCTCGGCGATCTGTTCGGCGTCCAGGTAGCGGGTGCCGCGTGAGTCCGGGGCGTCGGTGTAGGGCTCGCGCAGCGCCGCGGTGCGCGAACCGAGTGCCCCGTCCACGAACAGGTCGCCGCCGAGCCCGTGCGCCCCTTCGGGAAGCGCGACCGAGCGCTGTCCCCAGTAGCCGGTGACATCCGGGAACTCCGGGCCGGCACCGAGTTCGAGCAGCGCGGCCAGGTCGGACCGTCCGGCGATCTCCGGACCGGAACATTCGTGCACGGCGGCGATCCCCTGTGCCGCGGCCTCGGCGAGGAAGGCCCGCTGCGCCCGCTCGCGCTGCGGTCCGCTCAGCGCGCCGATGGCGTGCGCGCGGGCGGCGTGATGGGCGGCCTTGGTCACCGGTCCCCCGTCCGACCAGCCTTCCGACTCGCGAACATCCGGAGCGGCCGCGAGCAGGGCCCCGGACACCAGCGCCGAATGCGCGTCGATCCGGGATGCGTACACGGCCGTGTGCCCGACCGCTTCGTCCAGTTCGGCCCGGCTCGGGATCCGCTGGCCCGGCCAGCCGCTCTCATCCCAGCCGTGCGCCCACAGCACACCGCCCTCCGGCACTCCGGCGGCCGCGGCACGCAGCAGCGCGAGACAGTCCTGCGCCGAGCCGGCCGCGCGCAGGTCCACTCCCTCGGTGAGCAACCCGGTCGCGGTCGCGTGCACGTGCGCGTCCACGAAGGCCGGGGCGACGAACGCGCCGTCGAGATCACGGTGCTCGGCATCCGGATAGAGGGCACGGGCCGGTCCGTCCTGGCCGATCCACACCACGGTGTCCCCGGTGATCGCCATCGCGGTCGCGTCCGGGTCGCCGGGAGTGTAGATGTGTCCGCCGGTGAGCAGGGTCGTTTTCGGTTGCACCACACGGTGATCTTCGCAGCCGAACGGTCGGCGGCGGCCACGGGCTGCGTAGACTGAGCGACGATGCGCGCGCGATGGTGGAAATGGACGGTACTGGGCGTCGTCGTCATCGCGATCGTGGTGACCGGGGCCGTCTGGCTCGGCACCGGTGGACCCGGCAGACCGGCTCCGCCACCGGTGCCGAAGGCGATCGTCGCACTCGGGGACAGTGTGGCCTCCGGTGAGGGGGCGGGCTCCTACACGGCGGACACCGACGGCAAGGACGGCAACTTCTGCCACCGCTCGACGGTGGCTGAGGTGCTGCGGACCCGGATCGATGGCTACCCGTTCCGCTACAACCTGGCCTGCTCGGGTGCACGTTCCTCGGACATCACCAAGGGCGGCCGGTACCGGGAGCCCCCGCAGACCGCCGAGCTCGCGAAGATCGCCAAACAGCACCCGGTCGGGGCGATCGTGGTGACCGTCGGGGCCAATGACGCGCCGGATTTCTCCGGGCTGCTCGCCAAGTGCATCGAGGCCAGCCTCTTCGGCTCCCCGTGCTCGGAAGGATTCGGCGGTGAGTGGAAATCCCGGGTGGACGCGATGGTGCCGAAGGTGACCGGCGCGCTGCGCGGTGTCCGGGATGTCATGCACAAAGCCGGTTACCGGGACGACGCCTATCAGCTGATCGTGCAGTCCTATGCGGCCCCGGTCGGCCCGGACGCGCGCGAGCAGCTGCGCAATCTCAACGGCTGCCCGTTCACCGGACCGGACCTGAACTGGGTGCGCGGCAAGGGTGTCGGTTCCCTCGACGGTGGACTGCGCCGGGCGGCGGACGCGGTCGGTGCCCGTTATCTGGACATGTCCCGCGCCGGTTTCGGGCACGAGGCGTGCAGCGGGACCATGAACGACAACGGGCCCAAACAGAAACCGGACGGCGAATGGTTCAACCGGCTCAAGGTCGACTGGACCGACCTGCGGGTCCTGGCCAGGGCGGACCACGCCATCGCGTCCTCGTTCCACCCGAACGCCGCCGGGCACGCCGCCTTCGCTCGCTGCCTGTCTGCGTTCGTCTCGGGTACCGACCGCAAGGCGGCCTGCGTCGCGGGCGAGGACAGGACACTGCAGCCCCAACCAGCCGATGACTGAGTACCCGGAGCGCACCGAGCTCGTCGTCATCGCGCACAACATGCGCTCGGCGTACAACGTCGGTGCCCTGCTGCGTACCGCGGATGTGTTCGCGGTGCACACCGTGTACTGCACCGGGTACACGCCCTATCCCCGGCAGCGGGACGACACCCGGTCACCGGAGCTGATCTCCCGGCTCGGGCACAAGATCCACAAGTCCGCGCTCGGTGCCGAGGAAACGGTGCGCTGCCTGCACCATCCCGGGATCAGCGCGCTGCTGGCCGAGTTGCGTGCCGAGGGCTACACGATCGCGGGACTCGAGGTGGACGACCGTGCGGTGAACCTCGCCGGCTATCGGCCACCGGCCAAGCTCGCGCTGCTGCTCGGCGAGGAAGTGCACGGGATCCCGGTGAAATTGCGCGCCAGCTGCGACGAGTTGCTGGAGATCCCGATGCACGGCACCAAGGACTCGCTGAACGTCTCGGTGGCCTCCGGGATCGCGCTGTACGCGCTGCGCTCGGGTTAGACGGCCGGTGAGCGGTGCTCGTACGGCGTGGAGAGCACCACGGTGGTCCGGGTCGAGACGTTCGCGGCCGCCCTGATCTGCTGCAGCAGCTCTTCGAGGCCACCGGGCGAGGCGACCCGGACCAGCAGGATGTAGGACTCGTCGCCCGCGACCGAGTAGCAGGACTCGATCTGGCTGAGGTGCTCCAGCCGTTTCGGGTAGTCGTCCGGAGCGGACGGGTCGAACGGGGTCAGCGAGATCAGCGCGGTCATCGGCATCCCGAGCTGTTCGGGATCCACCCGCGCGGTGTAGCCACGCAGCACTCCGCGCTGTTCGAGCCTGCGCACCCGCTGGTGCACCGCGGAAACCGAGAGGCCGACGTGCTCGGCCAGTTCGGTGAACGAGCGCCTGCCGTCCTCGGTGAGCGCCCGAACGATCGCCGCGTCGGTCGGTTCGAGTTCGGTCATACCGCCACCAGTTCGTGTGGTTGCGTATTCAGTGGGCGGACCCCGTCGGCGGTGACCAGGACGATGTCCTCGATCCGTGCGCCCCACTCGCCCGCGAAGTACACGCCGGGCTCCACCGAGAAGGCCATTCCCTCGGCGAGTTCCAGTCCGTTGCCCTCGACGATGTAGGGCTCCTCGTGCACGTCGAGCCCGATCCCGTGGCCGGTGCGGTGGATGAACCGTTCCCCGTGACCCGCCTCGGCGATGATCGAACGGGCCGCGGCGTCGATCGATTCCGCGGTGGCCCCGGGACGGACCGCGTCCACGGCGGCCTGCTGGGCGCGCCGCAGCACCTCGTAGATCTCGGCCCGTTCGGGGGCGGGCTCACCGACCACGTAGGTGCGGGTGGAGTCGGAGTTGTACCCGGCCGGGTTCGGCCCGCCGATGTCCACGACCACGAAATCGCCGTGTTCGATGCGCCGCTGCGAGACCTCGTGGTGCGGGCTGGCTCCGTTGGGCCCGGATCCCACGATCACGAAGGCCGCGGATTCGTGTCCCTCGGCCACGATCAGCGCCTCGATGTCCGCGCCGACCTCGGCCTCGGTGCGCCCGGCCCGCAGCACCTCGGGAACCCGCGCGTGCACCCGGTCGATCGCGGCGCCGACCGAGGCCAGTTCGGCGATCTCGGTCTCGTCCTTGCGCATGCGCAGCTCCCGCAGGATCGGCGCGGCGAGCACCTGGCGCGCGGCCGGGAGCCGCTGCCCGAGCGGGAGCACGTGCATGGCGGGCATCGCATCGGCGAGCGCCACCGTCGCCGCGTTCCCGGTGAGGTCGGCGACCAGTGCGTGCGGGTCCTCGCCGTCGATCCAGGTACGGGTCGCGACCGGGAGTTCGCCGTAGCCGGCGTGCTCCAGCTTCGGCACGACCAGCACCGGGTCCCGGTCGACCGGGAGCACCAGGCAGGTCAGCCGCTCGTGCGATTCCCCGCCGGCGCCGATCAGGTACCGGAGGTCGGGCCCCGGGGTGACCAGCAGCGCGTCCACGCCGCGCTCCCGTGCCGCCTCACGTGCCCGCTGCAAACGCGTCATCCGCCCACTGTAGCGGTAAGCGGTGCCCGGTCCAGGTCCCGCCATGCGCGGAACACCAAGGGAGACAAGGACATCACCGCACCGAATCCGGCGAATGCCGCGATCGCGGGCAGCAGGCCGATTCCGTCCATCAGCACACCGGCGATTCCCTGCCCGAGCGGCACCCCGAACATGGCGGCCGCGCCGATCGCGCCGAACACCCTGGCGCGCAGCTCCGGTGGCACCCGTTCGGCCTTCACCGCGTCGTAGATCGGGTTGAGCGGGCCGAACAGCAGCATCGCGGTGCCCACCACGAGCACCAGCACCCACAGCGGGACGGGGAACAGGAACACCACCATGCGCGGGGCGAACCAGAGCAGGTAGCAGAAGGTCACCACCGGCCAGCGCCGCAGTCCGAGCCCGAACGTGGAGAACAGCACCGAGCCCAGGATCAGGGACGCCCCGGAGACGGCGAGGATCACCGACACCGCGGTCGCCGAATGCAGCACCTGCTTGCCGTACGCGATCAGCAGGGTCGAGCTGAATCCCGCGTTGAGCGCGTTCATCACCATGACGGCGTACAGGATCGAGCGCAGCAGCCGGTCCCGGTGCAGAAAGGCGATCCCGGCGCGGAGCTGGCGCAGGTACGGCTCCCCCGCCCGGACGCGGCGCACCTCGGCGATCGTGGCAAGGGTGATCAGCGAGGACAGCACGAAACTGGCCGCGTCCGCGTACAGCGCGGCCGGTGCCCCGCTCGCCGCGATGAGCGCGGCCGCGACCGGGGCGCCCAGTGCGCGGCCGCCCTGCAGCGGGGCGTCGAAACCCGTGGTCACCCGCTCCACCCGGACGCGCGCCCGGCTCGCGATGTCCGGGATGAGGACCGCACGGGCCGCGTCCGCCGGGCCCCTGGAAAGGCCGAGGCACAGGGCGAGCGCGACCAGCAGCGGCAGGCTGAGCAGGTCCCCCTGGTGCAGTATCGGAACCGCGAGGACGACCACGCAGGCGAGCAGGTCGAACAGCACCGCGCACCGGCGTGGCCCGAGCCGGTCGATCAGCGGGCCCGCGAAGGCGTTCACGAACACGATGCCTGCCGTCTCGGCGAGCAGCACCAGACCCAGATCGGTGCCGCGCCCGGTGGTCTCCAGCACGAACCACGGGAGCGCGACCGCGGTGATGCCCGTGCCGAGCCCGGAGATCCCCGCGGCTGCGGCGAGCCCGGCCACCGCGGGTCTCATGGCTGGTACCCGCGCAGCGGGGCCAGTCGCCACTGCACGTGCACCTCCGCGTCCCCCGGTTCGGGCTCGCGGTGGTACGACTCGATCAGTTCGGCCATCCGCTCGGTGAGTTCCTCGGCCTGTTCGGCGCTCAGGAACATCCGGCGGTCGGAGAGCTCGCTCGCCCGCTGCCATTCCTGCGGCCAGCTCGGCAGCTCGCTGATGAAGTTGCCCATCCACTCGTAGTGCAGCGCGTTCGCCGCGTGCAGGTAGGCACCGACCGAACCCGCCAGCTCCGGATCGGCGGCGAGCTGTTCCACATCCATCGTGGTGACCTCGTGCGCCGCTGCCCACCAGCGCTCCCTGCGGTTGCCCCGCTCGGTGTCCTCCACGACCATGCCCGCCTCGGCGAGTTGGCGCAGATGCCAGCTCGTGTTCGCCGAGTTCTCCCCGATCCGGCGGCCGAGCGCGGTCGCCGTGGACGGGCCGTCCATGCGCAGCAGCCCGAGCAGGCGCAGCCGAAGCGGATGCCCCATGGCCCGGAGTCGTTTGGCGTCGAGGGATACCCAGCGTTCGTTCATGCGGAAGACCGTACGACCGCAAAGGCTCATTTGCAAACACTTCTTTGTGGTTGGTCTCGCTAGGGTTCCCCCAGCAGAACCCGGCATCCGGAGGACTTCCGTGGACTTCGTCCAGCGCACCATCGACCTCGCCAGGCAGAACGTCACCGAGGGCGGCCGCCCGTTCGCGACCGTCATCGCCAAGGACGGCGCCGTGCTCGCGGAGAGCGCCAACCAGGTCGCCCAGACCAGCGATCCGACCGCGCACGCCGAGATCCTCGCCATCCGCGCGGCGTGCACCCGGCTCGGCACCGAGCACCTGACCGGCACCACGATCTACGTGCTGGCGCACCCGTGCCCGATGTGCCTCGGCTCGCTGTACTACTGCTCCCCGGACGAGGTCGTCTTCCTCACCACCCGCGAGTCCTACGAACCGCACTACGTCGACGACCGCAAGTACTTCGAACTGGGTACCTTCTATGCCGAGTTCGCCAAGGAGTACGGCGAGCGCCGGCTGCCGATGCGTTACGAGCCCCGCGAGGCCGCCGTGGCGGTCTACGCGTACTGGCAGGAGCGCAACGGCGGCGAACGCCGGGTCGCCGGTGCTCCCGCGGCCGGACACGCGAACCGGGAACCGGGCCCCGGCGCTGGGTAGACTGCGCCGGGTGAACGCTCCCCTGGTCCTGCTCGACTCCGCGAGCCTGTATTTCCGCGCCTACTTCGCGCAGCCGGACTCGCTCACCGCCCCCGACGGCACCTCGGTGAACGCGGTGCGCGGGTTCACCGACACGGTGGCCCGGGTGCTCACCGATCGGCGCCCCAAACGGCTCGTCGCCTGTCTGGACGCGGACTGGCGCCCGCAGTTCCGGGTCGATCTGCTGCCCTCCTACAAGGCGCACCGGGTCGCGGAGGGCTCCGGCGGCGCCGAGGAGGAGGTGCCGGACACGCTCGGCCCGCAGGTGCCGATCATCCTGGACGTGCTCGCCGCGGCGGGCATCGCGACCGGTGAGGCGGCGGGATTCGAGGCGGACGACGTGATCGGCACACTCACCACGGCCGAGAGCACCGATCCGGTCGAGGTGATCACCGGGGACCGGGACCTGTTCCAGCTGGTGCGCGCCGAACCCACCCGGGTCCGGGTGATCTACAACGGGCGCGGCTGGGCGAAGGCCGAAACCCTGGACGAGCAGGCGCTGGCGGCGAAGTACGGCCTCCCCGAGCACGGCACCGGCAAGGCGTATCTGGACATGTCCATCATGCGCGGGGACCCCTCGGACGGCCTGCCCGGTGTCGCCGGGATCGGTGAGAAGACCGCGGCGAAACTCATCACCGAGCACGGCAGCCTGCAAGCGCTCATCGAACTGGCCGCCGATCCCGGTTCCCCGTTCACCGCGAAGATGCGGCAGCGTTTCCTCGACGCGGGCGACTACCTCGCGGTGGCCCCGAAGGTAGTCGCGGTCGCCGCGGATGCCGGGGTCGAACTGTCCACATCGGACGCCGTGCCGGATGGGCCCGCCGACGAAGCGGCCCTGCGCGAGCTCCAGCAGCGGTGGAACCTCGGCGGCAGCGTGGACCGGTTGATCGCCGCGCTCAACGGCTGACGCGCAGGCCCGCCCGGGACTAGCCTGCGGCTGTGCGGACCGAGCTCCAGGTGACCGACTCGCTGCTCGAGCGCCTCGGACTGGGTCCGTTGCGCCGCGAATCGGTGACCGAGCACCGGGGACGCTGGCGCGCCATCACCGGAGTCACCCGCCAGGGTGCGCCAGTCTTCGTCAAACACATCACCGATCCGGCGGTGTTCGCGCGTGCGGTGGCCTTCGAACGGTTCGCCGTCACCCTGCCGGACCTGCCCCGGCCGCGCTGCCTCGGCTGGGATACACGGGAATCGCTCATCGTGTTCGCGCACCTGCGCGGCACCGTCGACGGGTTGCGCGCGGCCGAGCAGGGCAGCTTCGACGTTCCCGCGGCGGCCGAGCTCGGCCGGATCCTCGCCCTGCTGCACGGCGCCCCGGTCGCCGGGGACTGCCCACTGCGGCCCGCCGAACAGCCGCATCCGCCGGTCGCGCTCCTCGAGTCCGTCACGCTGCCCGCTTTCCTCGAAGCGAGCGGGGCAGAGCTGGAGCTGCTCGGGATACTGCACGGGGACGGGGAGCTCGCGGCCGCGGCAACCCGGCTGGCCGAGGAGGCACGCGCGGTCGCACCGGTGCCGTGTCACGCGGATCTCCGGCTGGATCAGCTCCTGCTCGGCGCGGGAGGAATCTGGCTGGCCGACTGGGATCAGGCCTGTCGCACCGATCCAGCCCGCGATATCGGCGCGTTCCTCGGCGAATGGCTGTACCGCTCGGCGCGGAAGATCGGATCGGGAGCGGCGGCCGGGATCGCGGACTTCGGGAGCACCCGGCCCCTGGTTGCGGAGTTCTGGTCTACCTACCGGTCCGCCCGCACCGGGGCCGACGAGAAGCTCGCGCGCCGCTCGGTGGCATTCGCGGGCTGGCACCAGATCGACCGGGTGCTCGCGATCGCCCGTTCCCGGGCCCGCCTGCATCCGGTCGAGCGGGCCGCCGTAGGGATCGGCCGCGTGGCACTGCTGTCCCCCGCCGACCTCACCGAGGCGGTGGGGCTGTGCCGCTGATCCTCTCCCCCGGGCTCGCCGCGGCCCTCGAGACGGTGCACCTCGATCCGCCCCGCGCCCGAGTCGGCGGCCGGATGCTCGTGGCCGCGAGCACCGAGGACCTGCGTACCGTCCTGGCCGGGGAGTTCTACGCGCGCTGGCACACCGGAGCGGCGAACACCGACCCCCCGGAACCGGACGCGGGGTTCGAACGGGAACTGCGTGCCGCCGTGCCCCATGCGGAAACCCGGCGGGACGCGCGACTCGTTGCCGCCACCCCGGAGGAGCTCACCGTGTGGCTGGACGGGGTCCGGGTCCGGGTGCCCGCCGCCGCGCTGCGGGGAAGGCCCGATGCGGGCACCGTCACCATCGGCATCGGAGCCTGCCGTCCGCGCCGCTCACCGGGGTACCTCCTCGTGGACGGTTCCCGTGGCCATGGCCTCACCGGTGAACACCTACTGCGGGTCTACGCGCACCTGACCGATCCGGAACACACCGTCTCGGCTTGGCGGACGCTGCTCGGCGCACTCGAGGAACGTTCGGTGCCCTATCGCGCCAAGGTCGTCTCGGCCCGGAGCCTGTCGCCACGCCGGGACGCGCTCGTGCTGTACCTCGGACCGGCCGCGCGGACCGTACTCGCCGATGTCGTCGCGCTCGCGGGCCCGTGGACCGGCACGCAGACCTCGTTGTTCGCGCACCGGCTCGCACCGGGACTGGCGATGGCCTGGGAACCACTCGCGGACGCCGCGGGCCGCGGTTTCGGCACCCATCGCTGCCTGGCCGTCGCCGATGGGCTGCTCCGGCACGCCCGCAGCGAACCGGACCGGACTCGCGCGGAGACCGTGGCGGCGACGCTGCTGGAATACGGCATCGATCCCGTCAGCCCGCACCGGAACACCTCTTCCCCAGAGTTGTGATGTGCAACATAATTCCCGGAGCCGGCTTCCGTCGGTAACCGGACTCGTACACTGCAGAGCCAACGCCGAACAGGGGGAATGGTGGGAAGACTGCGGGAAATCGCCGGGCCACTCGGCAACCGCAAGTTCCTCCTGCTGTGGATCGGCCGTTCCATGTCCCTGCTCGGCGACGGGATCCTGCCCGTCGCGCTGACCCTGGCGATCATCAAGGGCACCGGATCGGCGGCGGACCTCGGCCTGGTGCTGGCCGCGGAAGCGGTTCCGCAACTGGTCCTGCTGCTGGTCGGCGGGGTCTGGGCGGACCGGCTGCCCCGGCGCTGGGTGATGTTCTCCGCCGATGTGCTCAACCTCGCCGCCCAGACGGCGATGGGCACCGAACTGCTGGTCAGCGGGGTGCACATCCCGCATCTGATGATCTTCGCGGCCTGTGCCGGAACGGCGAACGCCTTCTTCTGGCCCGCCTCGGACGCGATCGTGCCCGCCACGGTCGCGACCACTCAGCTGCCCTCGGCGAACGCGCTGCTCGGGCTCTCCAAACAGATCGGCATCGTGCTCGGGCCCGCCATCGCCACCACACTCGCGGTGACGGTCGGTGCGGGATGGGCGATGCTGGCCAACGCGGTCACCTACGCGATCAGCCTCGGCACCCTCGCACTGTTGCGGGTCGCGCACGTCCCCGCCGAACGCGCCGGATTCTGGACCGAACTGCGCCAGGGCTGGCGCGAGCTCTGGCGGCACACCTGGTACTGGACGAACCTGATCGCGCATTCCTGCTGGAACCTGGCCCGCTCGGCGTACCAGACGCTCGGCCCGCTCGTGGCGGTGACGATGCTCGGCGGTCAGGTTTCCTGGGGCATGATCGCGCAGGGGGCGGCCGTCGGCGGGCTGATCGGTGCGTTCGTGGCGCTGCGTATCCGCCCGCGGCGCCCGCTGGTCGTGGGGAACCTCGCGCTGGCCCTCGGCTGCGTCCCGCCCGCGCTGCTCGCCGTCCCGGTGACCGCTCCGGTGATCGCGGTGGCCGCCGGGTTCATGTACGGCGGGCTCACCGTGCTGAACGCGCTCTGGCAGACTACCGTGCAGCAGCGGATTCCGGCCCAGTCGCTGTCCCGGGTGATGTCCTACGACTGGCTGGTCTCACTCGGTCTCACTCCGCTCGGTCAGGCCCTTGCCGGTCCCATCGCAGCCGGAGTCGGCACCCGCACCACACTGATCGGCGCCGCCGTGCTGGTCGGGGTCTCCTGCCTGGGCATGCTGGCACTCCCGGCCGTGTGGCAGCTCAGCGGCACACCGCGCGAACCGCAGCTCACGGAGAGCTGATTGGTATCGCCGCCCGAACATGACACGATGGAATCTGTTCGCATTGGACGGAGCCCACCATGGAACTGCACGATCTTTTCGCCGGATACCGCACCTTCACCAGCGACGAAGAACTCGCCAGTGTTCCCTCGGACCAGCTGCTGTACGCCCGACCGGGAACGATAATCCACCTCGGAGCGGAATCGCATTCTCACGCCGAATTGGTATCGAGCAGCGAGTAGAGCGCAACCACCGATTCCGCTCCGTCCGGCAGGTCCGTGTCCGCCAAACATCGAAGGGCGTGCTGCCAGGAATCTCGAGCGTCCTGCTCGGCACCCAGCGCCCGCTTCGCGGTGCCGAGCACGGTCAGGCTGTGCGCATGATCCACCACCGCACCGGTAGGTGCGAGTGCCTCTGCGGCGCGCTCGGCATGCTCGATCGCTGTACCGGCCGTACCCGCGGCCAGTTCTGCCCGCGCCAGCACGAGCTCGGCCCGGCCGTGCAGCACCTGGTAACCGAATTCTTCGCTGATCCTCATGCTGTGCTCGGCCCGCATCCTGGCGTGACCGTGTTCCCCCATCCCTACGTGCAGCTCGGCGAGTTCGTACAGGGCCGTCGCCTCCATATAGCGATGATCCACCCTGCGGCACAGCTGCACCGCGTGTTCGAGGGCGTCGTGGCGAGCCTGCCAAGCCATGTCCGGATCCACGGAAACCAGCGAAACCAAGGCTTCCGCTTCTTCGTCGAGTGCTTCCTCCTCGCGGGCGGTCTCGAAAGCCTCTTGGGCATACCGTTGCGCAGTCACCACCTCGCCGATCGCGTTGTGCGCGAGCGCCAGCTGACATTGGGTCAATGCCTGGCAATACGGCGAGAGCGTGGCCCGCAGGGAATCGAGAGCCAGCCCGAGCTCCGCGATCGCTTCCCGGTAGGCGCCGCGCTGCACCAGAACCTCGCCGAGAATCCGGCGCGGATCATCCGCTGTCGCTCGCGCCGCGGAGTGTTCGTTGATCGTGATCGCCTCGCGCGCTGCCTGCTCGGCCGCATCCAGCCGTCCATGCCGGGATTCCACGGCCGCTTGGTTCAACCTTCCGAACGAGAGCAGGAATTCTTCCCCGGCCTGTTCGGCGAGCTTGACTCCCTCGCTGAGACAAGCGCCGGCTCGCTCGAGTTCTCCCGTCATGTAGAGCACGTTGCCCAGGCTGATCAACGCCCGCGCTTGGCTCGCCAAGGATCCATCGATTCGGTGTGCACGCAGTTCCCTGGTGAAGTGGTGAATCGCCGGAGCGTGTTCCAGGCTTCGTTCCAGCAGTGCACCGATCGCGTGGTGCATCGCCGCCTCGGTGTGTACGTCGTCCGCCTCGATCGCCGATTGCAACAGGGCGCGATACGCGCCCAACGCCTCGGGCAGATGTCGCATGTTGGTAATCAGAACCGGCCGGATCGCTTCAGCCAGCCTGATCACCTGTCCTCGGTGCCCCGTGTCGCGAAGCTGTTGGATCGTCACGATCATGTTGGTGCATTCCGCGTCGAACCACGCCATCGCATCCTGCGCATCCGCGAACTCGGTTTCCGGTTGTATCTCATCCGAGGATGGCGGCAGTCGTGCGCGCATCGGCTGGGTCAGTTCGGCAGCGGCGGATGTCTTGCGGAAGTAGAAGTCCACGAGTCGGCCGCGCGCCTTGATGAGCTCGGCCGCCGATTCCTCCTGCTCGCATCGTTCGATCGCGTAGAGCCGGATGAGATCGTGCATCCAGAGCCTGCCGGAGCTGTGGTGGCTCACCAGGCTCGCCGCCACCAGGTGATCGAGGAGCCGCGCGGTATCCGGGAAGGGCGAGCCGAGGAAAGCGGCGGCCACCTCGATGGTGAAGTCCTGCCCCGGTAGCGCGCCCAGCAACCGGAACACCCGCGCCGCGCGGGGTGCGAGATTCGAGTAGGACAGATCGAAGGCCGCGCGCAGGGTCGCCTCTTCATCTCCCTCGATGTCGAACGAGGCGAGCCGTCCGGGTCCGTTCAGCTCGCGGATGTAGGCGTGGATCGACTCATGGGCGCGCGAATACAGATTGGCCGCGGCGATCCGAATGGCCAGCGGAAGAAACCCGCACAGTTCGACGAGCTCGGCGGCCTCGTCCCGTTCGGCCCGCACCCGTTGTTCCCCGAGTATCCCGGACAGCAGTGCCAGCCCCTGCTCGGCGCTGAGCACCTCGAGATGAACGGCGTGCACTCCCTGCAAGGCCGTCAGGCCGCGCAACTGGTTACGGCTGGTGACGATCGCCGCGCTCCCTCCCGCGGTCGGCAGCAGCGGCCGTACCTGGCTCGGATCGGCGGCATTGTCCAGCACGACGAGCACGCGCCGGTCGGCGAGCAGGGTCCGGTACAGCGCGAGGAGTTCCTCACGGCCGACGGGCACCTGATGCGCGGAGACGCCGAGGGCCACCACGAACCGGGCGAGCACCTGGACCGCGGTGACGGGCTGGGTGGCCGAATACCCTTCGAGGTTGGCGTAGAGCTGCCCGTCCGGGAAATGTTTGCCCACCTCGTGGGCGATGTGCACGGCGAAGGCGGTCTTCCCGATTCCGGGCTGACCGGAGATCGCGAACATCGACCGCAGCTCGGAACTCAGTGCGGTGATCAGCCGGGCCTCGATGTCCTCGCGTCCGACGAAGTCACCGATATCGGCGGGCAGTTCGCGGGGCACCGCGATACTCGGAGCCAGGATCGTCTCGTGCACGACCGGCCGGTCGATGCCCGGGTCCTCGTTGAGAATCCGCTGATAGAGCCGTTGCAGATCCTTGTTCGGGTCGATCCCGAGCTGTTCGGCGAGCACATTCCTGATCTGGTGGAACACACCGAGCGCTTCCGCCTGCCGCCCGGACCGGTACAGCGCGAGCATCCACTGACCGTGCAGATCCTCCCGCGTCGGATGTGCCCCGGCCAGTGTCTGCAGCTCGCGGACCACGTCGAGGTGCCTGCCGAGTTGGAGCTCCACGTCGAACCGCTGCTGCGCGGTGTCGAGCCATTCCTCCTCGAGCCGGGGCACGTCGACGGTCTGGATCACCTCGGAGTGGATGTTCGCCAGTGGGCGGCCACGCCACTGGTTCAGTGCTTCCCGCAGCAGCTCGGCCTTCTCGGCCGGAACACTCAGCTGCTGTGCCCGCGCGACCGCCGCCCGAAAGCGGGCGAGGTCCAGCTCGTACTGCTCGGCGAGGATGCGATAACCGTTGCCGACGGTCACTAGCCGCTCCGGGGTGTCCAGTAGGCGCCGCAGCCGCTGCACGTAGGTCTGTACCGTGGTCCGGGCCGATCCGGGCGGTTCCGGATGCCACAGGCGCTCGGTCAGATCGGCGAGGCGTACCGTGCGGTTCCATTCGAGCAGCAAGGTGGCGAGCAGAATCCGGAGTTTGGGACCACCGAACGCGGCGGGTTCACCGTCGAAGGACACCTCGAGGTCACCGAGAATCCGGAATTCAACACCCGCCATCGTCCCACTCCCAAACCCGGCGAGGATACGCTGGGTACGGCGCGTACCACCCAGGGCTGATCGTTCGACATTGTCAGCCGTTCACCCCCTAGTCAAGGGTGCCTTCCTGCGGAAACAGGCTTCTGTCCGCGCAGTGACCGCGATTCGTCGTCGCTCGATGGAACGCTGCGTGGCAAGCAGTGAAGCGGAGGTGGTCCCGGTGTCGCAACAGCACTGTCAATACTGCGGTCAAGCATTCGAGGGACGGAATATCGACCGGCTGACCGGCCTGCTCGACCGGTGGGGATGGGAGGACCGGGCCGAGCGGCTGCTCGCCGACCGCCGCGCTCTCCCTCAGGTGCTGCTGATCATCGACTTGGACCGGTTCAAGGAGATCAACGATACGTACGGCCATCTGGCCGGGGATCAGATACTGCGAACGGCCGCGGCCGGTATCGCGAAAGGAGTACGGCGCGGCGATATCGTCGGGCGCTACGGCGGGGACGAGTTCCTCGTGTTGCTCCCGGGAGACGCCACCCAGGGATGTTCGGTCGCGCACCGTATCCGGCACCAGTTGCGGGTCACCCCGGTCACCGCGCTGGACACCGATGGCGAACCGGTGATCGTCGAGGGACTGACCGCTTCGATCGGTATGGCCACGCACACCGGCGCGTTCCACAGCCCGTTGCCCGAGCTGTTGCGGCGTGCCGACGGGGCACTGCTCTCCGCGAAGCGGCACGGACGCGACCGGGTGGAGATGGCCGAACGTCCGCCGCGCCTGGCGCCCGCGGTGCCCGAGGCACCGGCCGCGCTCGCGAGCTGATTCCGCGCGCGGCGGGTTGCCGTGCTCGCCGCGGTCGTCGACGCCGCCCCGTGCGGTGAACCGGAGCTATTCGAGCGCTCGGCGCACCGCCGCCTCGGCGTGCAATCTGGTCGTCGGGAACACCGGAATCGGGCTGTCCGACTGGGTGATGAGCAGTTCGATCTCGGTGCAGCCGAGGATGACGCCCTGTGCCCCGGCTTCGGTGAGCCGTTCGATGACAGTGCGGTAGTAGGCCCGGGATTCGGCCAGGACCCGGCCACGGCAGAGTTCCTCGTAGATCACCCGGTGCACCTCGGCCCGGTCCCGCGCGCCGGGCAGCAGCACGCTCAGTCCCTGTCGTTCGAGTCGTTCCCGGTAGAAGTCCTGCTCCATGGTGAACGCGGTGCCCAGCAGACCGACCGTGCCGATCCCCGCCGCGTGCACCGCCTCGGCGGTCGCGTCGGCCAGGTGCAGCAACGGGATCGAGACCGCGGCCTGCACCACGTCCGCGACCTTGTGCATCGTGTTGGTGCACACCAGCAGGAACTCCGCGCCCGCCGCTTCGAGGCCGCGTGCCGCCCCGGCGAGCAGTTCACCGGCGGCCGCCCAGTCCCCATCGGCCTGCATCCGTTCCACTTCGGCGAAATCCAGCGAGGCCAGCACGCACCGAGCCGAGTGCAGCCCGCCGAGCCGGGCGGCGACGAGCTCGTTGAGCAGCCGGTAGTACTCCGCGCTGCTCTCCCAGCTCATTCCGCCGAGCAGCCCGATGACCCGTTGGCGCATCGGCTCAGAAATCCGTTCCGGACCACGGCGGCCGCTCGGTGCGTAACACGGCGTCCGCGCGACCGATCGCCTCGTCCGGTCCCGTCAGGCGTCCGGCGAAGGCGAGCTCCGATGGGCTCCGGTCGCCGAGGTAGAGCGTGGCGAGGTCCCGCACATCGCAGCGCAGCTCCGGGTCCTCCTCGACCCGCATGGCGCCCTCCGCGCCGATCCGATAGCTGCCGGAGTTCTCCGGGAGGAATTCGTCGTGTACCCCGAGCACCACCGAACCCGGGCCGTAGGTTCGTGCGGCGAGCGCGGCGGGCACATCCAGCAGCCGGAGCCACAGTTCGTCCAAGGAGTTGGTGATCCGCGCCGCGCGTGGGTCCTCGAGCAGCAGGTCGAGCGGCTCATCGCGGGGCCGGTCGGGCGCGACGACCGTACCGACGAGGTCCACCGAAAGGATGTAGCGCCACAGCTCGGCATAGGTGTCCGGGGTGGCGGCCCAGAATTCCTTCACGGTGAGTTCGCGCTGCTCGCCGGGGCGGTGGATGCCGTACATGACGTAGCCGTCCTCGGTACCCTCCGCGTTCCGGTGCACCACCACCGTGTGCTTACCACGCTGCTCGCGTTCCGCGGCCATGCCCGTCCACCAGCCCGCCGGGCGGTGCATCGCCCCGGCGCGCGCGAACCCGATCCGCTCGTGCAGTTCGGGAAGCAGCTTCGCCGCCTCCTCCACGGGCACCATCCGCACGGTGCCGGGGTTCTTGGTGCGGGCCTTGTTCCGGTCCACGGTCACCGTGATCGAGCGGGTGGCGATGCCATACCCGAACCGCCCGTAGATCCCGGCCTCGCTCGCGTGCAGTCCCGCGACCGGTTCCCGAAGCTCGCCGAACAGGCTGCGTTTCAGCGAGGTGAGCACGCCCTTGCGGGTATGGTCCGCGCGCACCCCGACGTTCGTGACCGCGGCCATCGGCACGCTCGCCCCGCCCGGGACCCGCACCGCGGAAGGGAACGAACCGGCGGTCGCGACCAGCTCCCCGTCCGCGTAGGCGCCGAGCATCCGCCCCGGTTCGAACGCTTCCGCGTGGTGTTCCCACATCCGGTCCTCGACCGGGCGTTCGTGCAGCGTGTCGAGGAAGACGTCGGTGGCGGCGCGGTGCTGATCGGGGTGGAGTACGCGAACCTCGTGCATACGCTCATCCTGCCCGAATCGGACGATCGGGCGCGATGGAATTAGCCGGTGCTAGTGCGGCTGCGAGACGTCGTAGGTGGCGCTGCCCGCATCGCTGACCTTGATGGTGACCTTCTTCTGGTCGCCGTTCACCGTGACCTGGCAGTCGAAGGTGTTGCCCTGCTCCACCGCCTGGTCCCCCGGGCAGCTGACATCCTTGGCGCCGTCGATCTTGTACTTGTCGACGAGCACCGACTGCACGTCCTGCTCCATCTTCGCCTTGTCGAACACCTTGGTGTTCAGCCAGCCCGGCCAGGCGAACAGCAACACCGCGAGCACCGCGATGACCACCACGACGAGGGTGACGAGTCCCCAGATCCTGGTGTTCCCCTTGGGTTTCGGCTGCTGGCCGAACGGAGGCTGCCCGCCCTGGCCGAACTGCTGCTGCGGGTAACGCTGCTGGAGGTACTGCTGTTGGGCATACTGCTGCTGCCCGTACTGCGGACCGTAGGGCTGCTGCGGTGGCTGTGGTTGCTGTTGCGGCGGCGGGGCGTACGGATGAGGGGAACCGAACCCGCCGGGCTGGCCGTGTCCCTGCGGTGGCTGGCCGTAGGGCTGCTGCGGTTGTGGCGGCTGCTGGGGTGGTCCGGGCTGCGGCGCCGGTCCGTAGCCGGGGTACTGCTGCGGCTGACCGGACTGGGGATATCCGGGCTGGGCGTAACCGGGCTGCGGCTGTCCGTACGGTTGCTGTGGTTGTTGTCCGCCGCCTTGCGGCGGTTGCCGGTCCCAGGGGGGAATCTGACCGCCCTGAGGCCCGTACGGATTCGTCATCTCGCGCCCTTCTGCACCGCTGCACTCCGAGTGTGCCAGCGATCAAATCACACCGGGAACCCCGTCTCCGTCAGGTCCCGAGTTCCACCACACCACGGCGGATCGCCCGCACCGCACGGTGCGCGTTCGCCCCGAGCGGATCCTCGCGGCCCAGCACCGAATCGATCTGGTCGAGCATGTCGATCACCTGGCGGCACCAGCGCACGAAGTCCCCGGCGAGCAGATCCTGGCCGTTCGCCTCCGCGGAGGAGAGCACCTGTTCCAGGGTTTCCCCGCGCGCCCAGCGGAACACCGGCCACGCGAAGCCCGCGTCCGGTTCCCGGGTGCGATCCAGCTTGTGCCGCCGTTCGTCCGCCTCGAGCCGGGACCACACCCGGTTGGTGGCCTCGATGGCCTCCTGGACCGCGCCAGCCGGTACCCGCGCGGCGACCGGCGAGTCGCGGCGCGCCTCGAACACGAGCACCGAGACGACCGCGGCGAGCTCCTCGGGACCGAGCCCTTCCCAGGCACCCTCGCGCAGGCACTCGGCGGCGAGCAGGTCCGATTCGGAGTACAGCCGGGCCAGCCGGTTGCCGTGCTCGGTGACCACCTGCTCGCCTTCCGGGCCCTTGGCGAGATAACCGCGTTCGGCGAGCAGGGCGCGGATCCGGTCGAAGGAACGGGCCAGCGAATGCGTCTTGCCCGCCACCTTGGACTCCAGGCTCGCGGTCTCGGCGCGCAGTTTGCGATGACGTTCGGCCCAGCGCGCGTGCGTCTCCCGATCCGCGCAACCGTGGCAGGGGTGCGCGCGCAGGGCCGCACGCAGCTCGGCGAGTTCCGCGTCGTCCGCGGCACGCGAGCGGGACCTGCCGCGTTTCGGCGGCCGGGCGTCGCTGTTGCGCAGGCTCGCCGCGACGTCCTTGCGCACCTGCGGCGAACGCCAGTTGACCTGTTTGGGCAGCCGGATCCGGTCCAGGGCCTCGACCGGTTCGGTGAAGTCCGCCGAGGAGAGCTGGCCGCCCCAGCGGGATTCGGTGACCACGACCGGGTGCGGTTCCTTGTTCGGGTGCAGCCCGGGATCCACGACCACCGCGAGCCCGGCACGCCTGCCCGAGGGCACCACGATCACATCGCCCTTGCGCAGCCGTTCCAGTGAGGCGAGGGCCTCCGCGCGGCGGGTACCCCGGTCACCGCGGGCCAGCGCCTTCTCCCGCTCGCCGAGCCGGGCCCGCAGTTCCGCGTATTCGGCGAAATCCCCGAGGTGACAGTGCATGGCCTCGGCATAGCCCTCGAGCGCTTCCTTGTTGCGCTCCACCCTGCGCGCCATGCCGACCACCGAGCGGTCGGTCTGGAACTGGGCGAAGGACTGTTCGAGCAGTTCGCGGGCGGCGTCCGCGCCGAACGCGGCGACCAGGTTGATCGCCATGTTGTAACCGGGCCGGAAGGAGGAACGCAGCGGATAGGTACGGGTGGAGGCCAACCCGGCGACCTGTTTGGGGTCCATGCCGGGCTGCCACAGCACGACGGCGTGCCCCTCCACGTCGATACCGCGGCGCCCGGCCCGCCCGGTGAGCTGGGTGTACTCCCCCGGGGTCAGCTCGACGTGCGCCTCGCCGTTGTACTTCACCAGCCGCTCGAGCACCACGGTGCGGGCGGGCATGTTGATGCCCAGGGCCAGGGTCTCGGTCGCGAACACCGCCTTGACCAGCCCGCGGACGAACAGTTCCTCGACGGCTTCCTTGAACGCGGGAAGCAGCCCGGCGTGGTGCGCGGCGACCCCGCGTTCCAGTGCGGCCGACCACTCCCAGAAGCCGAGCACCTGCAGGTCGGCCTTGGGCAGGTCGCGGGTGTGCCGTTCGACGATCTCGCGGATCTGGGCCCCCTCGGCATTCGTGGTCAGCCGCAGGCCCGCGCGCACACACATGTCCACCGCGGCGTCGCAGCCCGCACGGGAGAACACGAACACGATCGCCGGCAACAGCCCGTCCGCGTCCAGCCGGTTGAGCACTTCCACCCTGCTCGGCGGGCGGAACCGCGGCGGGCGCCTTCCCCTGTCCTTCGGTCCGCGCCGGTCGAACTGCGGGAACCGCCTGCCCAGTTCCTCGGCGCGCCGCTTGAGCCGGGGGTTGATGCCGGTGCCGTCCTTGCCCTCCTTGCCGCCGAACAGGTCCATCAGCTCGGAGCCGAGCATCATGTGCTGCCACAGCGGCACCGGGCGGTGCTCGTCCACCACGACCGCGGTGTCCCCGCGCACCTCGACCAGCCACTCACCGAACTCCTCGGCGTTGGACACGGTCGCGGACAGGCTGACCAGCCGCACATCGTCGGGCAGGTGCAGGATGACCTCTTCCCACACCGCGCCGCGGAACCGGTCGGCGAGGTAGTGCACCTCGTCCATGACCACGTATTCGAGCCCGATGAGCGTCGGCGAGCCCGCGTAGAGCATGTTGCGCAGCACCTCGGTCGTCATCACGACGATCGGGGCATCCGAGCGCACGCTCGAGTCACCGGTGAGCAGACCGACGTTGTCCGCGCCGTAGCGTTCGACGAGGTCGGCGAACTTCTGGTTGGACAGTGCCTTGATCGGCGTGGTGTAGAAGCACTTGCCACCGCCGGTGAGCGCGAGGTGCACCGCGAACTCGCCGACCACGGTCTTGCCCGCGCCGGTCGGGGCGCAGACGAGCACACCGTGCCCACCCTCCAGGGCACGGCAGGCCTGCGCCTGGAAGGGATCGAGCTCGAAGGACAGCAGGCCGGAGAACTCGGCGAGCTTCGGATTCGCCGTGCGCTCCCGGGCGGCACTGAACGATTCGGCGGGAGTGCGGGTCGAAACGGGTTCAGCCACGCGTCAAGGCTGTCATATCAGGTCGCGTCGTCGTACCAGCGGTTGCGCGGCGGCGGCTCCTGGGCCGGTTCGGCGAGCGCGATCGGTGCCGGGGCGGGCTGAGCCGGTTCGCTCAGCACCGGTTCCGGGGTGTGGTCCAGTGGCGATGCGGTGTCCGGGTCCTCGAGGTCCCAGCCCTCGTCCTTGCGCCGTTTGGCCAGGCGCTTGTCGTGCATGCGCGAGATCTGCACGGCGAGCTCGAACAGCACGCACAGCGCCGCACCGAGCACCACCATGGACAGGGCATCCGAACCCGGGGTGACCAGTGCGGAGAAGATCACGATCGCGAAGAAGATGCCGCGCCGCCAGCGCTTGATCTTCTCGTAGCGCAGCACGCCCGCGAAGTTGAGCATCACCACGACGAGCGGGAGCTCGAAACTGATCCCGAAGATGACCAGCAGGTTGATCAGGAAGCCGACGTAGTCGCTCGCCGAGAACGCGGTGACCATCCCGGTGCCCGCGACGTTGGTGAGCACCCGCAGGGCTTCCGGGAGCACGAAGTAGGCGACGACCGCGCCGAGCACAAACAGCACCGAGCCGAACGCCACGAAGCTGACGCCGAAGCGGCGCTCCCGCTTGCGCAGGCCGGGGGTGATGAACGCCCACACCTGGTGCAGCCACAGCGGGCTGGTCAGCACGACACCAGTGGTGATGCCGACCTTGAGCAGCACCGAGAACGCCTCGAACGGCTTGGTCTGCAGCAGGCCGCAGTCCTTCGAGCCCTTGCCGCCGACCTGATCGAGCAGCGTGTTCGTGGTGCCGCTGCAATACGGGTGCATCACGATGTCGGACAGCGTCGGCAGCGAGCCGATGGTGAAGTTGAACCACAGGCAGCACACGATCGCACCGGCCAGCGCCGCGAGCAGCGCCATGCTCAACCGGTAGCGCAGCTCGTAGAGGTGCTCGACGAGCGTCATCGAGCCGTCGGGGTTCTTCCGCCTGCTGCGCCGCTCGCGCGCCTCCTTGCGACCGCCTCGTGGACGGAACGCCGAGGTATCCACCGCTGAGGTTTACTTGGCTTCGGCCGAGGGCTGTGCCTGGCCGGACTGCTGGGGCGCCTGCTGCGACACCTGTTCCGCCTGGGCGGCGGTGTTCTGCTGCGGGGCCGCGTACTGCTGCTGCGGTGCGACGTTCGGCTGGGCCGAGGGCAGCTGTTCGGCGGCCGGGGCCGTGGCGTCCGCGCCCGCCTCGCCGTCCTGCTCACGCATGGCCTTGGTCTCCGACTTGAAGATGCGCAGCGACTTGCCGATGCCCTTGGCGGCATCCGGCAGGCGCTTGGCGCCGAACAAGAGGACGATCGCGACCACGATCACGATGATGTGCCAACCTTGCAGACCACTGAACATGCCCACTCCTCACTCTTGCGCACTCGTGATGGTACGCGCTCGTCCTCGATCGGTGAACCGGAAGGAGCCGTTCGTCCTCCGCTGGTCAATCGCGCTTCGCACGCCTGTTACCTCCGCACGCAGCGCCTGGGACCTTCCATCGAACCGGCCCCTGCTGTACCGCACGATCATGGTGAACCGGCGCACGAGCACCAGGAGCCAGACCGCCACGACCACCAGCAGCACCAGGCCACCCGCCGCGACCAGGGCGGGAACCAGGAATGACTCCGTCAACCTGCTCGGCTCCTCACTCGCTCGTCGCGTTCGTACCGTTCACCGTACCGACTCCAGTTCGGCCAGTTCGAGCGCCTCACCCGCGCGCCGCACCACCGCCGCCGCCAACTGTTCCGGCGCCTCGACCCGCACATCCCCGGCGACCGAGAGCAGCAGGCGCACCATCCAGGATTCGTCCGCGTACCGCATCCGCACCCGAGCCGAACCGTCCTCCAGTTCGACCAGGTCCTCGACCGGGTAATACTCCGCGACCCAGCGCGCCTCCGGCCCGATGAGCAGGGTGGCCACCGGCTGCGCCGGATTCGGCCGGAACAGCCCGTCGGACAGATCGGTCGGCTCCGCATCCGCCGGGGGCGCCGAGGCCTCGTCCAGCACCCGTACCTCGTCGATGCGGTCCAGCCGGAACAGCCGCACCCCCTCGGCACTACGGCACCAGGCCTCCAGGTAGCTGCGGCCCTCGACGAGCAGCAGCCGCATCGGGTCGACCGTGCGATCGCTGATCTCGTCGCGGGCGACCGTGTAGTAGCGGATCCAGAGCGCACGCCCGGCGTCCAGGCCCTCACGCACGGTGGCACGCACCTGCTCGTCGACTCCCCTGGTCTCGGTGAGCCCGACCACCACCGGAGCCTCGGCCCCGCCCGCGGCGGTCTCGATCTTGGCCAGTGCCCTGCGTACCGCGTCGGTGTCGGTGACCCCCGGGGTCTCGGCGAGCGCGCGCAACGCCACCAGCAGTGCGGTGGCCTCGGCCGCGGTGAGCTTGAGCGGGCGGCGGATCCCGGCGTCGAAGGTGACCGTGACCGTGTCCCCCTCGAACGAGAGGTCGATCAGGTCACCGGGGCCGTATCCGGGCAGACCGCACATCCAGAGCAGCTCGAGGTCCCTGCGCAGTTGCCGCGGGGTCACGTCGAAGTCGCGCGCGGCCTCGGCGAGCTCGATGCCCGGGCGGGCCAGGAAGTACGGCACGAGGGCGAGCAACCGGGGCACCCGGTCGCTCGTGGCCGTCACCGTTTCCCTCCGACCGCGGCGAGCCAGCGGTTGACCACGTTCTTGCGCAGCGTCTCCGGCTCGAGCACCAGCACATCCGGGCCGTGCCCGGCGAGCCAGTCCGCCGAGGACTCCAGGTGGGCGAGCTCGAGTTCGAACACCTCGCCGTCCCGTCCGCCGATCGTGCGCTGCCCGCGCGAGTTGCCCTTGCGCCGGACCCCGTGCGCCCTGCCCTCGGCGACCCAGACGCTCACCGGCACGGGTTCGGGATCGGTCTCGGTGACGTAGTCGAGCAGGTTCACCCCGTCCGGGCGGACCACCGCACCGGCCCGGCCGACCGTGCGCACCTCCCCGACGACGCGGGAGAGGCGGAAGCAGCGCGCCGCGTTCCGGTCCCGGTCGTGGCCGACCACGTACCACCTGCCGCGCCAGGACACCACGCCCCAGGGCTCCACGGAGCGCACCGCCGGTTCGGTGGAACCCGGCCTGCGGTAGGGGAACCGGACTGCCTTGCGTTCGTTGACCGCGGCGAGCAGCGGCGCGAAGGACGGCTCGTTCGTGCGCACCTTGGGCTGCACCGCCCCGCTGCCGTCCTCGACATCCACCCCGGCGGCGCGCAGCTTGCGCAGTGCCCCGGAAGCGGCGCCGGTCAGCTGCGGGGAGTCCCACAGGCGCGCGGCGAGGGCGACGGCCGCCGCCTCGTCCGGTTCGAGCTCGATATCGCTGAGTTCGTAGTCGCGCCGGGCGATGCGGTACCCGTCGCTCGGGTCGATGATCGAATTGCGGCCGGTCTCCAGCGGAACGCCGAGGTCACGCAGTTCCGCCTTGTCGCGTTCGAACATGCGGGAGAACGCCTCGTCACTCGGCGCGTCCCCGTAACCGGCAACCAGCCCGCGGATGCGCTCCGCCGGGAGGTACTGCCGGGTCGCGAGCAGGCAGATCACGAGGTTGACCAGCCGTTCGGCGCGTGTGGTCGACACGGGGCAAGCTTAACTCCTATCGAACAGGTGTGCGGTCAGGCCCTGCCCCTCGTGTCGTCAACCGGCTCGCTCGTGCGGGATCTTCTCTCCCGCGGTCACCGCGAAGCCGAGGTGATTGCCCTGCGGCGGCAGTGGGCAGGTGGCCAGGTCGATGAACGCGCAGGGCAGGTTCACCGCGCGATTGAAGTCCAGGATCACGGTGCCCTCCCGCGGCGGCGCGGCAGGCAGGCTGCGGTTCGCCGGATAGGTGGTCACCCCACTGGTCTCGTCGGTGAACAGGATGGAGAGTCCGCCGTGTTTGCCGTTGAACGCGGTGAGCGTGTGGCGCGCACCGCCGTACGAGAAGCGCACCTCTCCTGGCGAGGTGTACACGTGCGCGAGCCCTTCCACGACCGCGCCGACCGTCACCGGCCTCGGCTGGTCGAACGGCAGGAACTCGGCCTCGATCACCCACTCCGGGTCCGGCTCGTAGGCGGGCACCCCGCGAAAGTCGCGCAGCACCGGTGCTTCCGGATCGTGCACCCGGATGTTGTACGCCGCGCCGCGGTGGGCGAGCTCGATCCGGCGCTCGCCCCAGCCGATCAGCTCGCCCGGCGCGGTCGCCCCGAGCCGGTAGGTCTGCTCGCCGACGAGGTCGAGGCCGTCTCCGGGCTCGGCGCGCACATGTCCGGTGTCCCCGGAGTACCACCAGGTACCCGGAAGGCCGGGAAACCTGGTCGGCTCGGTACCGAGCCATTCCAGGCGGGTGATGGACAGCCAGCCGTGTGCGGCCGCCAGTTCGCGTTCGCGCGCGGTGTGCCAGGCGCGCCAGTCCTCGGTGAAGTTCTCCGTCGCGGTGCTCATGGCCTGCAGAACCGGCGCCCGCGAACCGGCATTTCCCCGTTCACATCCTGGGAACCCGGCAACCGGACGCGGTGTGTCACGGGGCGTGCACTACGGTTCCTGCGGTGCGCACCCGTCGATGGGGCGCGAAGGTGTTCTGGAGGGGCGATGACGGCAGCGGAGCGGATCCCGTGCCGTATCGAGGAAATACTCGCGCCCGGTCCGATCGAACGGGAACTGCTCGCCGGCTTCGCGCTCGGTGAGCCCGCTCCTCCCCCGGCCCGCGAACAGCACTACCTCGCCTTCCTGTCGGGCCGTCCGGCCGGTGCCGCGGCACTGCGCATGGCCACCGAAGCGGATGTCGCCCTGGATGTGGCGCCCGCGCACCGCAGGACCGGAATCGGCACCGAACTGCTGCGCACCTGCGCGGAGGGCGCCTACCGCCACCGGTACTCCCAGCTGTTCGGCACCGCGACGGACGGAACCCCGGCGGCCGGGTTCTTCACGGCACACGGTTTCCGCACCGACTCGGCGGTGAACCGGCTGCGGCTGCGACTGCCCGCCGCGCTGCCGCGGGCCAAGGAGGTACCCGGCTACACGGTGCGCGAATGGCGCGGTATCCCGCCCGAGGATCTGGGCCCCGCGATGCTGGCCGCCAAACGGGACAGCGGGGACATGCCCTCCGGCGGTCTTCCCGGGGTGCTGCACGATCCGGCGAAGGCGCTCGCGATGCTGCCCAACCGGGTGGCCAAACAGGGCAACGTGCTGCACACTGCCGCGGCGATCGAGACGCGGACCGGGGCCATCGTCGGGTACGCCGAACTGGTCGTGTTCACCGGAACCCGGCGGGCCGAGCAGCTCACCACGGTCGTGCTGCCCAGTCATCGCGGGAACGGGATCGGCGCGCTGCTCAAGATCGCGATGCTCGAGCGGATCGCCCGCGCGCACCCCGAGGTCGGCGAGGTGGAGACGGAGAACGACGCGGGCAACGCCCCGATGCTGGCGATCAACGCCGCGCTCGGATTCCGGCTGGTCTCGTGCACCCGGCGGGGCTGGGTGTACGCGCACTCGCTGGCCCCGTGAACCCGTCCGAACCTCAGCTGAAACCGGCGAAGGCGGCGCGGAGGCGTTCCCGGTCCGCGCCGTCGGCGAGCAGCAGGTGCAGCAGGATCCGCGCCTTGTAGGGGTCCAGGAACCCGGAGGGGATCAGCCCGCGCGCGATCAGGTCCCGTTCCGATCCGGGATACCCGTAGGTCCGGGTCAGCATCGAGCCCGCACCGGCCCGGGAGGCGAGCACGACCGGCATGGTGCCCGCGAGCTCGGCGAGCACCGGGACGACCTGTTCGGGCACGTGCCCCGCGCCGACCCCGGCGAGCACGAGACCGGAAAACCGCGAGTCCACGCCGTAGAGCAGTTCCCCGTCCTCGCCGAGCGCCATCGGAACCACGCAGACCCGTACGTCCTCGAGCCGGGAGCCGATCGGGAACCGGGCGCGCGGGCCGGGTGTGGTGAGCAGTCGCGGCTCCTGCTCCACCAGTAGTCCCAACGGACCGAATCCGGGCGATTCGAAGGCCCCGGTAGATGCGGTGTGCGTCTTGCGCACCAGCCGGGCGGCGTGCACCTCGTCGGAGAACAGCACGAGCGTACCGAGCCCGCGGGCGCTCGGACTGGCCGCGAGCCGGACCGCGCCGAGCAGGTTCGCCGGGCCGTCCGCGCCGGGCGAGGCCGGGGGCCGCATCGCGCCGGTCACCACGACCGGGGCGTCCGCACGCACGGTCAGATCCAGGAAGAAGGCGGTCTCCTCGAGGGTGTCCGTGCCCTGGGTGACCACCACGCCCTCGGCCCCGGCGGCCAGTTCGGCCTCCACGACGGCGTGCAGCTCGGCGAGATCGGCGAAGCCGAGCGAGGCACTGGGCAGCGAACGCAGGCTGCGCACGGTCAGCTCGAAGTCCGTGAGCTCGGGAACCGCGGCGACCAGATCGGCCGCCCCGAGGCCCGGGGTGACCCCGCCGGTGCTGCTCGGGGTCATGGCGATGGTGCCGCCGAGCGAGACGACCGTGATCATCCACCGCTCCCGGACCGGGTCGCGCGCCTGCGCCGCACCACGAGATAGGCGAGCACGAGCAGCACCAGCACCGGAACCCCGGCCTTCCACGCGGTGCCGAACTGGTCGGTGAAGGCCGTGGTCACGAGTACCCCGAGGAGCACGAGCGCGGGGAACACCGTGGTGAACGGCGCACCCCAGAGGCGCACCGGAGGACGTTCGGTGTTCGCGCGGCGGAAAGCCACGTGGCTGGCGAAGATCAGCAGCCAGGTCACCAGTGCGCCGAACAGCGCGAGCCCGAGCAGCACGGCGAAGGCGTTCTCCGCGTCCAGAAAGGAGATCAGGCAGGCCACGAGGAGCCCGGCAGCGGAGAAACCGAGCGCGGGCAGCGGGACACCGTGCCGCGTGGTCCTGGCGAAGGCCTTCGGTGCGAAGCCGTCCCTGGCCAGCGAATGCGCCATCCGGGAGGTGATGTAGAGGTTCGTGTTCATCGCCGAGAGCGCCGCGGTGAGCACCACGAAGTTCATGATGCCCGCGGCGACCGGGATCCCGGCGTCGGCGAACACCGTGACGAACGGGGACTGGCGCACCGCCTCCCCCGCTCCGGCCGCGGTGCGCCAGGGCACCACCGTGACCACGACCGCGGTGGCGAGCACGTAGAACACGATCAGCCGCAGCACCATGGACCGCGCGGCGCGGGGCACGGTGCGCCGCGGATCGCGCGATTCGGCCGCGGTGACCGCGACCGCCTCGGTGCCGATGTAGGAAAAGGTCACCACGGTCAGCGCGAGCCAGAGGCTGCCCGCCCCGTTCGGGAAGAACCCGCCGTCGTCGGTGAGGTGCCCGAACCCGACCGCGGAACGATCGGGCAGACCGAAGATCACGTAGCAGGCGCCGAGCAGCACGAACACCACGATGGTCAGCACCTTGATCAGTGCGAACCAGTACTCGGTCTCGCCGAAGAACCGCACCGCCGCGGCGTTGATCGCCAGCATCACCACGGAGAACACCAGCACCGGCACCCACAGCGGCAGCTGCGGGAACCAGAACCGGACGTAGAGCCCGGTGGCGACCGCCTCGCTGCCCAGGTTGACCACCTGCGCAGCCCAGTAGATCCAGCGCTGCACGAAACCGGCGAGCGGACCGAGATACCGCTGCGCGATGGCGCCGAAGCCGCCCGCGTCCGGATGGGTGGACACCATCTCCGCGAGGGCGTAGGTGAGCGCGAGCGCGATGGCACCGGCCCCGATGTAGGCGATGATCACCGAGGGGCCGCCGATCCCGATCGCGAGACCGGAGCCGAGGAACAGGCCGGTTCCGATGATCCCGCCGAGGGCGATCATGGAGATCTGCCGCGCGGACAGCTCCCGGCGCAGCCCGTTGCTCTCCCCGGGGCTCTCGGTGGTCATCGCGCGTCCCCGCGGCGCAGTACCGCGCAGAACATCGCGTCCGTGCCGTGCCGGTGCGGCCACAGCTGCACGTACGGTCCCGGACCGAGATCGGGCACCCCGGGGAACAGCTCCCTGGCGTCCAGCGCGGACACCTCGGGGTTGCGACGCAGCGCGTCCGCGACCACGCCGACCGTCTCCGGCAGATGCGGACTGCAGACCACGTAGGCGACCACGCCGCCAGGCCGGACCAGGCCGAGCGCGGTACCGAGCAGTTCGCGCTGCAGCTGGGTCAGTTCGCTGACATCCGAGGGATCACGCCGCCAGCGGGCCTCGGGCCTGCGCCGCAGCGCGCCGAGACCGGTGCACGGGGCATCCACCAGCACCCGGTCGTAACCGGGTTCGAGACCGGGATCGCGTCCATCCGCGACGTGCACGGTGACCGGCAGCCCCTCGCAGGCCTGGCGGACGAGCCCGGCACGCTTCGCGGACTGCTCGACCGCGTCCAGCCGGGCGCCCTCGGTGCCGGCGAGCGCGCCGAGCAGCGCCGCCTTGCCGCCCGGCCCGGCGCACAGGTCGAGCCAGCGCCCGCCGTCCTGGTCGAGTTCCGCGCGGTGCAGCGCGAGTGCGCACAGCTGGCTGCCTTCGTCCTGCACGTGGGCCAGCCGCTCGCGGACCGGTTCCAGCTCACCGGGATCCCCGGAGTCCAGGTGCACCCCGTAGGGCGAGTACGGAGCGGGTTCTCCCGCGCTGATCGCGGCGAGCTCGTCGGCCGAGATCTCCCCGGGCCGCGCGGTCAGGTGCACCGAGGGCCGCTCGTCGTCGGCCCGCAGTGCCGCCTCCAGTTCCGCGCCACCGTCCCCGAGCGCGGCACCGAAGGCACGCGCGATCCACTTCGGGTGCGCGGTGCGCAGGGCGAGTGCCTCGATCTTGTCCGCGGGCGCGAGCTCGTCGAGCCAGGTGGCCTCGTCCTTGTCCGCGATCTTGCGCAGTACGGCGTTGACGAACCCGCTGGAGCGCGAACCCGCCTCGGCGCGGATCAGGTCCACAGTGGACGAGACCGCGGCATGCGAGGGAATCCTGGTGCGCAGCAACTGATACGCGCCGAGCCGCAGCCCGTCGAGCACCGCGGTGTCCAATGTGGACAGCGGCCGGTTGGCGCAGGCGGCGATGACGGTGTCCAGCAGACCGACCGCGCGCGCGGTCCCGTAGCACAGCTCGGTGGCCAGGGCCGCGTCCCGGCCGCTGATCCGCCGTTCGGCGAGCAGGGCGGGCAGGGCCAGGTTCGCGTAGGCGTCCCGCTCGGTGATCGCGCGCAGGGTATCGAACGCCGCCTGCCGCGCGGGATCCTTCGCCGGCGGGGTGCGCGGAGTCTTCGGCCGGGGTGGTGGCCCGCTCGGTCCGCGCCCGCCCGGCTTCCGCTGTTCTCGTGTCATGCGCTGCCCTCGGCTCGACTTCCCACTCGATTCGTCCCTGATTCGCGCGGGGCGGTCACCGACCGGCCTCCGCTTCACCCGCGCCGCCGTCGAACGCGCTGCCCTCGGCGATCCGCGCTCCCCTCGCCCAATCGGTCGCCGCCATCCGGCGTTTCCCCGGGGCCTGCACCTCGCCGAGACGCACCGGGCTCGTTCCGGTACCGACAAGGACTTCCTTGCGCCGCACCAGGATCGCGCCCGGAGCCACGGATTCCTCGGTGGTCGGTTCGACCGGGCCCAGCTTGATCCGGTTGCCCTCGAACTCGGCCCAGCCACCCGGATCGGGGGTGACCGAGCGCAGCAGCCGATCGATCGCGGCCGCGGGCGCGGTGAAGTCCACCCGCGCGTCGGCCACCTCGATCTTGCCCGCATAGCTCACGCCCTCCGCGGGTTGCTCGCGCGCCACGACGGATCCGTCCGCGATGCCGTCCACAGTGGACACCAGAAGGCCCGCGCCGGACTCGGCGAGCCGCTCGAGCAGCGCACCCGCGGTGTCCCGGGCACCGACGCGTTCGGTGACCACGCCGTACACCGGTCCGGCGTCGAGTTCGCGCACGATCCGGAAGGTGCTTGCCCCGGTGATCTCGTCCCCGGCACGGATCGCGGCCTGCACCGGGGCGGCGCCGCGCCAGGCGGGCAACAGCGAGAAGTGCAGATTGACCCAGCCGTGCACCGGGATCTCCAGGGTGGACCGGCGCAGCATCGCGCCGTAGGCCACCACGGGACAGCAGTCGGGTTCCAGTTCGCGCAACCGGGCGAGGAATTCCGGATCGTCGGCCCGCGGCGGGGTCAGCACCTCGATGCCGTGTTCGTCGGCGAACTCGGCCACCGGGGAACGTTTCGCCGAGCGGCCGCGTCCGGCGACCGTGTCCGGCCGGGTGACCACGGCGAGCAGTTCGTGCTCCGAGGCAGCGAGGGCGCGCAGGCTCGGCAGGGCGACCTCCGGGGTTCCCGCGAAGACAAGACGCATCAGGCACCACCGAAGGAGGCGTGCGGGTTTTCCTTGATGACCGGGAGTTCGCCGTCGAACCACTCGGCCGAGCGGATCTCGCGCAGGGCCCGTTCCCTGGTCTGCTCGTCGAGCCGGTCCACGAACAGCACCCCGTCGAGGTGGTCGGTCTCGTGCTGGATGCAGCGGGCGAGCAGATCGGTGCCCTCGACGGTGATCGGCTCGCCGTGCAGGTTCTGGCCGGTCGCGACCACGTGCGCGTACCGTTCGCAGTCCCAGCTCAGCCCCGGAATGGACAAACAGCCCTCCGGTCCGAGCTGAAAGCCCTCCCCCAGCACGGTCCAGCGCGGATTCACGATGTGCCCGGCGAAGGTGTCGCAGTGGTAGGTGAACACACGCAGGCCGACCCCCAGCTGTGGCGCGGCCAGACCGGCTCCGCCGACCTTTTCCATCGTGTCCCAGAGGTCCTTGACCAGGGTGCGCAGTTCCGCGTCGAAGTCGACGACCTCCTCGGCGGGGGTGTGCAGCACGGGGTCGCCGAACAAGCGGATCGGCTGGACCGTCATGGATCACCTCGGACCTTCGCGAGCGGGAAGAATGCCGCCCGAGTTTAAACGGTCGTGTCCGCTCTGGTCCCTTCGCGGTGAACGGTTAACATTCCGCAGGTTTGCACACGAACTACGGGAGTTCACCTATGCCAGCCCCGGACGAGGGACTCAAGCAGAATCTCCGGCCCCGCCATCTGCAGCTGATCGCGCTCGGCGGGATCATCGGCTCGAGCCTGTTCATCGGCAGCGGCGCGGTGATCCACACCGTCGGCCCGGCCTCGGTGCTCTCCTATGCCATCGGCGGGCTGCTCGTGGTCCTGGTGATGCGGATGCTCGGCGAGATGGCCGCGGCGCACCCGACCGTCGGTTCCTTCGCCGAATACGCGCGACAGTCGCTCGGCAACTGGGCGGGATTCACCATCGGCTGGCTGTACTGGTACTACTGGGTCGGCGTGGTCGCCTTCGAGGCGGTCGCGGGCGCGGAGATCCTGCACGGCTGGATCCACGCGGTGCCCTCCTGGGTGTTCTCCCTGCTGCTCATGCTCGCCCTGACGCTGAGCAATCTGGTCTCGGTGCGCTCCTTCGGGGAGACCGAGTTCTGGCTGGCCTCGGTCAAGGTGCTCACCATCGTGGTGTTCCTGGTGATCGGGGTGCTGTTCGTGCTCGGGTTCTGGCCCGGGGCGCACTTCTCGGTCGGGAACATCGCCCGGGACGGTTTCTTCGCCGGTGGCGGGTTCTCCGTGGTGCACGGTGTGGTGCTGGTGATCTTCGCCTACTTCGGCGCGGAGATCGTGACCATCGTGGCGGCCGAGTCGGATCAGCCCGAGCAGGCCGTGGCGAAGGCGACCACCACCACCGTGTGGCGGGTGCTGCTGTTCTACGTCGGCTCCGCGGTGCTGCTGGTGATGATCACCCCGTGGCAGCAGATCCCGGAGAAGACCAGCCCGTTCGCCGCGGCCTTCGGCCGGTTCGGCATCCCCGCGGCCGAGACGATCATGAGCGTCGTGGTGCTCACCGCGGCGCTCTCGGTGCTCAACTCCGGGCTGTACACCGCCTCCCGGATGCACTTCGCGCTGCGCAAGCACGGCTGGGCCCCACGCTGGGTCGGCGACACGAACAAGCGCGGGGTGCCGTGGAAATCCATCCTGCTGTCCACCGTCATCGGCTACATCGCGGTGCTGATGAACTACCTCGCCCCCGGTGCGGTCTTCGACTTCATCATCAACTCGGCGGGCGCGGTCGCCCTGTTCCTGTACGCCATCATCACCGCCTCTCAGCTGCGGATGCGCCGCACCCTGGAACGCACCGAGCCCGAGCGGCTCAAGCTGCGGATGTGGTTCTACCCGTGGCTGAGCTGGCTCACCCTGATCGGGATCGTGCTGGTGCTGGTGTCCATGCTGTTCGTGGAGAGTGCCCGCTCCCAGCTGTACCTGAGCCTGATCAGCGTCGCGGTCATCGTGCTCGTTTACGCGTTCGGGGTGCGCCCGTACCAAGCTCGCCGGGGGCGGTCCCCAGAAACACCACGGTGACCACCGCGAGCAGCAGGTTGCCGAGGAACCGCGCGGCGGTCCCGAGTCCGTGCAGTGCGGTGAAGCCCTGGTCGGCGGTGGCGGTCGCGGTAGCCATCTCGATCACTCCTCGTCCGGCTCGTGTCTCTCGTGCTCGCTGATGACACAAGCTTCGCCGCCGGGCAGCTACGCGCGCATCGGCCCGCGGGAGGATCGCGGTCTCATCCTTCCCGTAGGGGTGTCCCCGGCTCAGATCCGCTTCGCGTGGCCCTGCCAGTACCGCTCGCGGAGCCTGCGCTTGAACAGCTTGCCCGACTCCTCCCGGGGCAGGGCGCCGTCGAGCACGACCCGGGAGGGCACCTTGAACCCGGCGAGCCGCCCACGGGCGTATTCGCGGATGTCCTCCTCGGTCACCCCCGCTTCGGCTTCCACGTGCGCGGCCACCGCCTCGCCGTACTCCGCGTCCGGGATGCCGAACACCGCGACATCGCGCACCCCTGTCATACCGAGCAGCGCCGCCTCGATCTCCGCCGGGTAGATGTTCACCCCACCGGAGATGATCATGTCGGTGGCGCGGTCGGTGAGATGGAGGAAGCCGTCGCCGTCCAGATATCCCATGTCCCCGAGAGTCACGTAGCCGTCGAGCTCGATGGCCCTGCGCTTCGCGTCGTCGCCGAGGTAGGTGAAGTCGGGCCAGCTCGTGGCGGGACGCACGTACACCGTGCCGACCTCGCCCGCGGGCAGCTCGCCGCCCTCGGCTCCGATGATCCGCACCGCGGCCCCGTCCACCGGTGCGCCGACGGTGCCCTCGTGCGCCAGCCACTGTTCGGTGTCGCACCAGACCACGATTCCGGTCTCGGTCCCGCCGTAATACTCGTACAGGATCGGCCCGAGCCAGTCGATCGCCGCCCGCTTCACCGCCACCGGACAGGGCGCGGCCGCGTGCACCACGAAGCGCAGTGCGGAGAGGTCGTAGCCGGTGCGTACCTGTTCGGGGAGGTCGAGCAGCCGCACGAGCATGGTCGGTACCACCTGCACCTGTTCCACGGCCCGCTCGGCGAGCAGGCGCAGGAAGGACTCCGGTGTGAACCGCGGCGCGATGGTGATGTCCGCGCCGACCAGCACCGCGGATGTGGCTGCTCCGTACGGCGCGGTGTGATAGAGCGGTGCGGGGATCAGCGTGCGCACCCCCGGTTCGATGCCCATCCGGGTCTCCAGCGAGCCCAGCGCGGCGTGCCTGGCCTCCTCGCCGAGCGGAGCACGCAGGACTCCCTTCGGATTCCCCGTGGTCCCGGATGTGTAGAACACCGCGCCGAACACCGACTGGGCGGGTGCCTCGATCCGCGGTTCCTGTGCGGCCAGCCAGTCCTCGAACAGCGGGTGGGCGCCGTGCGCTCCGGTGTGCGTGATGCCGTATTCCGCGGCGAGCCGCTCCGTGGGCACCACTTCCACCACCGCGCAGCCCGGCGGCGCGGCCGCGGCCACGGTTTCGGCGAACTCGGTCTGGGTGAACACCAGGCGCGCCTGGCAGTCCGCGAGCAGATGGCGCAGCTCGGGTCCGCGCAGATGCCAGTTCACCGGGACCGGACGGGCACCGGCGAGCCCGACCCCGGCAACGATCTCCAGGAACTCCACGCTGTTGCGCAGTACGAGTGCGACGAGCTCACCCTCGCCGATGCCCTCGGCGCGCAGCCCGGCCGCGATCCGGGTCGCCCGCTCACCGAACTCCGGGTACCCGATTTCCCGGTCCGCGCACCGAATCGCCGGTTCTGTCACCATTTGCACGCTCCTTAGACTCGTACCCGCCATCCCCTCGATGTTGCGCCAGCGAAGCGCCAACGGGAAGGTGTCCGCATGTCACGAATCGCTGGGGTGCTTGCCGCGCTGGTGCTGTTGCTCGCCGGGACCGCGGTCACCGCGGAAGCGGGCACCGGATCCGCGCTGCGCATCATGAACTTCAACATCCGCGCCGGAACGGGCATGGACGGCAGTTTCGACCTGGACCGCACGGCCGCGGCGATCAACGCCGAACATCCGGACGTCGTCGGGCTCGAGGAAGTGGACCGGCACTGGGACGAGCGCAGCCGGTTCCTCGACGAACCCGCGGAACTCGCGCGCCGCACCGGGATGCATCCGTACTTCGCGCCGATCTATTCGCTCGACCCGAAGGAACCGGGCGCGCCGCGGCGGGAGTTCGGGGTCGCCGTGCTCTCCCGTTCCCCGATCCTGCACGCCCGCAACCGGGACATCACCCGGCTGTCCACACAGGACCCTAGCGCGAAACCCGCACCGGCGCCGGGATTCGCGCAGGTGCTGCTCGCCCCGCACGGCCGGCCGCTGTGGTTGTACGTGACCCATCTGGACTTCCGGCCCGATCCCACGGTGCGCCAGGCCCAGGTCGCCGATATGCGCCGGATCATGCGCCCCGCTCCCGGGGTGCTGCTCGGGGACTTCAACGCCGATCCGGACGCGCCCGAGCTGCGCCCGCTGCACATCGCCCTGCGCGATGCCTGGCGCGGGCCCGGCGGGCTCACCTATCCCGCCGACGAACCGAAACGCCGCATCGATCAGGTGCTGATCCCGCCGGGGTTCGGCCGGGCGGGCGCGCACGTCCCGGACACACTCGCCGCCGACCACCGGCCCGTGGTCGCCGACCTGGTGCGCTGATCGTCAGACGAGTTCCAGCGGATCGAGCTGGATCCGCACGGTGTCCCGTTCCTTGCGCGCGGTCCGCCCGGCCATCGCCTCGTGCAGTGCGGCGGCAAGGGCGGGCCCGTGCGTGCGCGGCACCCGGATCAGCGCTCGCTCCCGTTCGGTCCCGGGAAGTTCCACCGGACCGAGTATCTCCGCGGACTCCGGCACCCGCGCGGTGTCCAGTACCTCGGCGACCGCGCTCGGCACCCCGTCCACGCTGGCCATCCGCACGGCGGGCGGGAAACCGAGCTCGGTGCGCGCGGCGAGCTCGGCGCGCGCGTGCCAGACCGGGTCCCAGCGCACCAGTGCCTGCACCGTGGGGATCCCGGACTCGGCCATCACCATGACCCGGCCTCCGGTGCTCCCCGGCCGGGCCAGCGCGGCCGCGGTCATCCAGCGCCGCAGGGTCTCCTCGGAGGCACGCAGGTCGGCACGCCCGAGGGAGGCCCAGGCGTCGAGCAGCAGCACGGCCCCGTAGCCGCCGTCCGCGACCGGTTCGGCTCCCGGGGTGGAGACGACGAGCGCGGCCTGACCGGAGACCGTCGCGAGCACGGTGCCCGCGCCCGAGGTGCGCACCGGGAACGGTGCGAAGGCGCGGCCCATCTCCTCGGCGGTGCGCTTACTGCCGATCACGACCGCGCGAAGCCGGGTGGAACCGCAGGTCGGGCAGCGGTAGTGCGCTTCGGCGGCACCGCACCAGCGGCAGTCCGGCGGGGCGTTCTCGTGTCCGGCCAGCGGGCCCGCGCAGCGGCGGCAGCGCGCCGGGGCACGGCACTGCTGACAGGCAAGGGTCGGGACGTAGCCGCGCCGGGGCACCTGCACGAGCACCGGATGGCCGGACTGCAGCGCGGAGCGGGCGACCGAGATCGCCTCGAGCGGCAACCGGGCGGCGCGGGCCGCGGGATCGCGGGCGTCCTGGCCGGAGTGCTCGCCGAGCGCGGTGACCCGGGCCGCGTGTTCGCGCACCGTCTCCCGGGTGGCCAGGATCTCGTGCGCCCAGCCGGAGTCCACCAGCAGCTGGGCCTCCGCGGTGCGCGCGAACCCGCCGACGAGCAGCGCGCACCGGGACAGGTGCGCCCGCTGCACGAGCACATCCCGCACGTGCGGATAGGGCGCGCGCGGTTCGGCGTGCAGGTCGTCCCCGTCGTCCCAGACCACGAGCAGGCCCGGTTCCCCGACCGGGGCGAACGCGGTGGCTCTGGTCCCGATCACGATCCTGGCCAGTCCCCTGCGCACGGCGAGCCAACGCCGGTACCGGGCCTGCGGGCCCAGATCCGCGGCGAGCACCACGGTGTTCTCCTCCGGAACGAGCGCGGCGCAGGCCTTGTCCACTCGCTCCACATCCCGGTGATCGGGCAGTACGAGCACGGCCACCCGCCCGCTGGCCGCGACGATCCCGGCCAGTTCGGCGAGCCTGGCTGGCCAGTCCTCACCGGGCAGCGCCTGCCATACCGCGCGGGCCGGATTCCCGGAGCGCACCGCCTCGGCGAACGCGGTTCCCCGCGGATACCGCTGCCACCCCTCGATGCCCGGGGCCTCGGGTACCGGGGGCAGCTCGTCCTTCTCCGCCGCGGCCTCCGCGCGGGCGTGCCGCGGGGGAATCGCGAGCCGGAGCACGTCGATCAGGCTTCCCCCGTACCGGTCCGCGATCGCGCGGGCGGTCCTGGCAAGTTCCGGGGAGAGCACCGGATCGGGCGAGACGAGCCGCTCCACATAGGCCAGCTTCCCGCTCGGCACCTCGGATTCCGCGGCGCGTTCCAGCACGAAGGCGTTCACCAGCCGTCCCGCGAACCGCACCCGGACCCTGGTGCCGGGGACCAGATCGGCGTCGAGTTCGGCGGGTATCAGGTAGTCGAACAGCCGGTCGAGGTGAGCAAGCGGCACATCCACGCAGCACCGGGCGATCGGGAGATTCGCCGCCGGTACCCGTGCGCCCTTCGCCGCCTTGTTGCTCACCGCCGCAGTATCCCGCACAACCGTTCGGGGACTTGGCGTACCCGCCCCGCCCGGGCAGGATCAACGGACATGCGCGCCCTGTCCTCTCTCGCGTGTGCGGTGGTGCTGGCCGCCTCGGTCGGCGCCGGTCCAGCGCACGCCGCCGCACCGGTGCCCGCGCCGAACTGGACCGACTGTCAGGACGGGTTCCAGTGCGCCAAGCTGCCCGTACCGTTCGACTACGGCCATCCGGGCGGAGAACAGATCCAGCTGGCGATGATCCGGCTCCCGGCCACCGATCCGGGGCGCCGGATCGGCTCGCTGTTCGTGAACTTCGGCGGCCCGGGCGGGGACGGCGTCGAACACCTGCGCCAGCGCGCACACTGGGACTGGCTGTTCTCGAAACAGCTGCGCGAACGGTTCGACCTGGTGTCCTGGGATCCACGCGGGGTCGGCAAGTCCGTCCCGGTGAACTGCTTCCCGGACACCGCGAGCCGGGACGAGTTCATGGCCCGCATCCCCGCCTTCCCGGACACCGCGCCCGAACGCGACACGTTCTACCGGGACAACCGGGATCTCGCGAACCGGTGCCGTGCCCAGGCCGGGCGGCTGCTCGACCATGTTTCCACCGCGGACACCGCGCGGGATCTGGACCGGATGCGCCGCGCGGTGGGCGACTCCGCGCTCAACTTCCACGGCATCTCCTACGGCACCCAGCTCGGCGCGACCTACGCGAGCCTGTTCCCGGACCGGGTGCGCGCTATGGTGCTCGATGGTTCCCTCGACTTCCAGGGCAACAGCACCGGGCACGGCGATGAGGGCCGGACCACTCCGCTGGATACCCGGCAGCGGGTACCCGAGGGGGTCGCGGACACCTTCGCGAGCTTCCTGCGGCAATGCGCCGCTCCCGATGCGCGGTGCGCGTTCGCCGGTGGTGACCTCGAGGCCAAGTTCGCCGTGCTCACCGCGGCTGCCCGGCAGAAACCGCTGGTCGTGGACGGGACGAGCTACACCTACGCGGACGTGATCAACTACGTCAACGGCAAGCTCGCCAGCCCGGACCGGTGGCAGGACATGGCGGTGTTGCTGCAGAAGCTCTACGTGGCCTCCGGCGAACCGCAGACCGGGAAGGCCCTGCGCGCGGCTTCGGCGCCGTACCAGGACAACAGCGGCGAAGCGTTCAACGCCATCCAGTGCGCCGACTCGATCGTGCCGCGTGGTTCCGCGCCGTACACGCGCGCGGCCGCACGGGAGACCCATCGGGTGCCGTACTGGGGCGCGCTCGGCGTGTACGACATGATGCCCTGCGCCTACTGGCGGGCGCACGCCACCGACCGCTACCTCGGGCCCTACGACCGCTCCCCCGCGCCGATCCTGATGATCAACTCACGGCACGATCCCTCGACCCCGCTCGCCGGGGCTCGGGACGGACAGCGGGAGCTGCGCAACGCGCGGATGCTCGTGGTGAACGGTTCGGGGCACTCCACGATGCTGGTGCGCAGCCACTGCGCCGAGGCGGTCAAGCGGGACTACCTGTTCACCCTGCACCGCCCGCGGGACGGCGCGAGCTGCGATATCGACGACACCCCGTTCGACGACGTTCCCCCGCCGCCGGACTGAACACGACACGAAAGAGCCGGGCCACCCGTGGGTGCCCGGCCCTTTCGTGTTTCGTGTGCCCTGCGCGGTTTACAGCTTGGCGGCGGAGGCGAGCGCCTCGGCGCGCGAGGTGTCCTCCCAGGGCAGCTCCACATCGGTACGCCCGAAGTGGCCGTAGGCCGCGGTCGAGCTGTAGATCGGGTGCAGCAGATCCATGTCCCGGATGATCGCCGCGGGACGCAGGTCGAAGACCTCGTTGATGGCCTGCTGGATCTTCGTCGGGTCGACATTCTCGGTGCCGAAGGTCTCCACGAACAGCCCGACCGGAGCGGCCTTGCCGATCGCGTAGGCGACCTGCACCTCGATGCGCCCGGCGAGCCCGGCGGCGACCGCGTTCTTGGCGACCCAGCGCATGGCGTAGGCGGCGGAGCGGTCGACCTTGGACGGGTCCTTGCCGGAGAAGGCGCCACCACCGTGGCGGGCCATGCCGCCGTAGGTGTCGACGATGATCTTGCGCCCGGTCAGCCCAGCGTCACCCATCGGGCCACCGACCACGAACCGGCCGGTCGGGTTCACCAGCAGCTTCGGCTCGCTGGTGTCCAGGTCGAGTTCGGCGAACTCCGGCCCGACCACCTGTTCCTTGATATCCACGGCGAGCATCTTGTCCAGATCGATGCCCTCGGCGTGCTGGGTGGACAGCACCACCGTGTCGAGGCGCGCGGGCTTCTCCCCGTCGTACTCGATCGTGACCTGGGTCTTGCCGTCCGGACGCAGGTACGGCAGCACCCCGTCCTTGCGGACCTTGGTCAGCCGACGGGAGAGGCGGTGCGCGAGCGCGATCGGAAGCGGCATCAGCTCGGGCGTGTCGGTGCACGCGTAGCCGAACATCAGACCCTGGTCACCGGCACCCTGGGCGGCGATCTCGTCGATCGCACCCTCGACGCGCTTCTCGTGCGCGGTATCCACGCCCTGTGCGATATCGGGTGACTGTGAGCCGATCGAGACACTCACACCGCACGAGGCTCCGTCAAAGCCCTTCGCGGACGAGTCGTAACCGATATCCAGGACCTTCTTGCGGACGATATCCGGAATATCGGCATATGCCTCGGTAGTGACCTCGCCCGCGACGTGCACCTGGCCCGTGGTGATCATGGTTTCCACGGCGACACGAGAACGGGGATCCTGGGCGAGCAACGCGTCCAGAATCGAGTCCGAGATGGCATCACAGATCTTGTCCGGGTGCCCTTCTGTGACGGACTCCGAGGTAAACAACCTGCTACTCACAAAACTCCCCTAGCTCAGTAGTGGACTAGTAGTCACGGTTAATTCGGACGCACCCGATCATGTCAGGATACGGCGGTCATGGCTACCGCGTCCCACACTGCGGCAGCGAGCGCGGCCTTCGAACCACGCGGAACCGGCGTCTCCAGGCCATCAGCGGAGAGTAACCATCCCTGGTTATCGTCGCCCTCGAACGCGCCCCCTTCGCCGACAGCGTTGACGACGAGAAGGTCGCAACCCTTGCGTTTGAGCTTGGCGCGCGCATGGGTGAGAACATCGCCGAATTCGTCACCGGTTTCCGCCGCGAAACCGACGATGACCTGTCCTTTCGTGCGGGCCGATACCAATTCGGCGAGCACGTCGGGGTTGCGAATGAGCCGAACCGCATCCGGCTCTTTTTCCGACTTTTTTATTTTGTGATCCGCCGCACTTTCCGGCCGGAAATCGGCGACGGCCGCCGCCATGACGACGACATCGGCTACCCGGGCCGCATCCCTCATCGCCTCGTGTAGTTCCGCAGCGGTCCGTACCTGTACGAGCTCGGCCCCCGCGGGTTCGGGAAGCGCGGCGGTGTGCGCGTTGACGAGGGTGACCTGGGCACCGCGTGCGGCGGCTACCTGGGCGAGCGCGTAGCCCTGTTTGCCGGAGGAACGGTTGCCGAGCCAGCGCACCGGGTCCAGCGGCTCCCGGGTACCGCCAGCGGAGACGACCACGCGTTTGCCCGCGAGGTCGTAGGGCAGCGCGTCCGGCCTGGCGAGCAGCAGCTTCGCCATGGCGACGATCTCGGCCGGTTCGGCGAGCCGGCCCTTGCCGGTGTCCTTGCCGGTCAGCCTGCCGCTCGCGGGCTCGGTGACCACCGAACCGCGGGAGCGCAGCAGCGCCACGTTCGCCTTGGTCGCCGCGTGCTCCCACATCTCGGTGTGCATCGCGGGAGCGAACATGACCGGGCAACTCGCGGTCAGCAGGGTCGCGGTGAGCAGATCGTCGGCGTTGCCGTGCGCGGCGCGGGCGAGCAGATCGGCGGTGGCCGGAACGACCAGGACCAGATCCGCTTCGCGCCCGATGCGCACGTGCTCGACCTCGGGGACGTCCTCGAAGACCCCGGTGTGCACCGGGTTTCCGGACAGCGCCTCGAAGGTGGCCGCGCCGACGAAGCGCAGCGCAGCCTCGGTCGGCACCACCCGCACCTCGTGCCCGGACTCGGTGAGGCCGCGCAGGACCTCGCAGGCCTTGTACGCGGCGATGCCACCACCGACACCGAGCACGATCCGTTTCTTCTCGCGCGGAGCAGGAACCGCGCCGTCAGGCTCAGTCACGAGACAAGCACACTCACGCGTTAACCCGATGTCAACGCGCTGGGAACTATTTCACTCGCCCTCGGTGTGTTCGAGCAGGCCGGAGTGGATCTCGCGCATCGCGATGGACAGCGCCTTCTCCTTCGGGCCCGGCTCGACGAGCGGTCCGACGTACTCGAGCAGGCCCTCGCCGAGCTGCGCGTAGTAGTCGTTGATCTGGCGGGCCCGCTTGGCCGCGAAGATCGAGAGCGCGTACTTCGAGCTGACGTGCTCGAGCAGGTCGTCGATCGGCGGGGCGGTGATTCCCTCGTCCGGGTTGGCCGGTTTGGCGCTCGCGGATGTCCCCGCTGGCATGGTCATCGGTGCGTCTACTCCAGAGCGAATGTGCGAAAGCGGTGGTCGGGGACTATGCCCCGGTAAGCAAGTCTAGCAATTCCCGCGCGGCCGAGTGCACGTCGGCATTGACGATCTCGGTGTCGAACTCCGGTCGTGCGGCGAGTTCCTCCCTGGCGGTCGCCAATCTGCGGGCGACGACCTCCTCGGACTCGGTGCCGCGTCCGGTCAGCCGCGCGACGAGCTCGTCCCAGCTCGGTGGGTTGATGAACACGAGAAGGGCGTCCGGCATCGCCGCGCGCACCGAGCGCGCACCCTGCAGGTCGAGTTCGAGGAGTGCGGGTTCACCGCTGTTCAGGCGCTCCTCGATCGGCTGGCGCGGGGTTCCGGAACGGTGTGTCCCAGAGTGGATGTCGGCCCATTCGAGCAGCTCGCCCTCGGCGATCATCCGGTCGAACTCGGCAGGGCTGACGAAGCGGTAGTCCCGCCCGTCCACCTCGCCGGGGCGCTGTTCCCTGGTGGTCGCCGAGACGGAGAACCACAGTTGCGGGTACAGCTTGCGCAGTTCGGCCACGATACTGCTCTTGCCGACGCCAGAAGGGCCGGCCAGAACAACCAGCCGGCCCTTCGAGGCGTCGCCTTTGCGGCTGGCACCCCGCTCGGGGGCGCCCGCGTGCCCTGGCACGCGTCAGGCCGCGAACTCGGCGAGCAGTGCCTTTCGCTGGCGCTCGCCGAGACCGCGAAGCCGACGGCTCGGGGCGATCTCGAGCCGCTCCATGATCTGCTGCGCACGAACCTTGCCGACGCCGGGAAGCGCCTCGAGCAAAGCAGCGACCTTCATCTTGCCGAGCACCTCGTCGCTCTCGGCCTTGTCGAGAACGTCCTTGAGGCTGGTTCCGCCTCGCTTCAGACGCTCTTTGAGTTCAGCCCTGGCACGCCGAGCGGCAGCCGCCTTCTCCAGGGCTGCGGCCCGCTGCTCCTCGGTCAGCTGGGGAAGGGCCACGATTTCCTCCGTGGTTTCGTTCGGGGGTTCGATCGGATTTGTTCCGCTTCGCGACCGTACCCACCTGCGAAAAACCGCTGTGACGCGGGGGTGAGCTTGCGTGCTGCGCGGGTCGCGACGACTGATCGTTCTACCAGAGCGGCGCCGCGGTTCACAGCCCCCTGACGGTCGACACGCCGGTCATTGTCCGCTTCACCACCGTTTTTTTACTGGTAGTAGTCAATTTACCGCTCATTCGTGTTCGGAGAGTAGTGCCGACACCGTGCGCACCGCGTTCCGCAACCGGTCCACCTCCGGGCCCTTGGCCAGGATGTCCCGGGAGGACGCGGGCAGCACGTGTTCCCTGGCGGCCCCGAAAACGCTGCTGAGCTCCTCCGGGCCGGCCCCCTGCGCCCCGAACCCCGGGGCGAGGATCGGACCTCGCAGCGAGCCGATGTCGAGCCCGTGCGCGGCCGTCGCGCCGATCACCACGCCGACACTGCCCGCGCCGTCCGCGTTGATCTCGGCTGCGTGGTCCACGATGGCCTGGGCGATGCTGCGGCCCTCCGTATGTGCCCGCTGCACGCCCGCCCCCTCCGGATTGGAGGTGCGGGCGAGCACGAACACTCCCCTGCCGGTACGTCTGGCCAGCTCGATCGCCGGTTCGAGGGAGCCGAAGCCCAGATAGGGTGAGAGCGTGATCGCGTCCGCGGCCAGTGGCGCGCCATCCGCGAGGTAGGCCTGCGCGTAGGCACTCATCGTCGAGCCGATGTCGCCGCGTTTGACGTCCAGCAGGGTCACCGCCCCGGCCGCGCGCGCGTCCGTGAGCACCCGCTCGAGTACCGCGATGCCCGCCGAACCGTAGGACTCGAAGAACGCGGACTGCGGTTTGATCACCCCGGCGAGTGATCCGAAGGCCTCCACACAGGTCCTGGCGAACTTCTCCAGCCCCCGGGCATCCGCCTCGAGCCCCCAGTCGCGCAGCAGGCCGGGATGCGGGTCGATGCCCACACACAGCCTGCCGCGCTCCCCGGTGACCGAGGCGAGTCGTTCGCCGAAGGTCTCCGCGGGTCCCGTCATGCCAGGTCCCGGTGGAGTTCCTGGAGCGGCCGCACCCCGATGTCCCCGCGGATCGAGGCCTCGATGCCGTGCACCGCGGCCGCCGCGCCCTGGATCGTGGTGACGCAGGGAATGTCCCGTGCCACCGCGGCGGTACGGATTTCGTAGCCGTCCGCGCGCGGCCCGCGGTTGCCGTACGGCGTGTTGATGATGATGCTCACCTCACCGGCGAGGATCTGGCTGACGATGTTGTCCTCGGCCTCGAAGTGCTTGCGCACCACGGTGGCCTCCACCCCGTTGCGGCGCAGCACCTCGGCGGTCCCCTCGGTGGCCAGGATCGCGAACCCGAGGTCGGCCAGGCGTTTCACCGGGAAGATGATCGCTCGCTTGTCCCGGTTGGCCACCGAGACGAACACGGTGCCCTTGGTCGGCAGTGAGCCGTAGGCCGCGGCCTGGGACTTGGCGAAGGCCTTGCCGAAGCTGGCGTCCACCCCCATGACCTCGCCGGTGGACTTCATCTCCGGCCCGAGCAGCGAATCGACGCCCTCACCCTCGCGGGTGCGGAATCGGTGGAAGGGCAGCACCGCTTCCTTGACCGCGATCGGTGCGTGCGGCGGGGTGTGCCCGCCATCGCCTTCGGCGGGCAGTAGTCCTTCGGTGCGCAGATCGGCGATGCGGGATCCGAGCATGACCCTGGCGGCCGCCTTGGCCAGTGGCACCGCGGTCGCCTTGGACACGAACGGCACGGTGCGGCTGGCCCGTGGATTGGCCTCGAGCACGTAGAGTACATCGTCCTTGAGCGCGTACTGCACGTTGAGCAGCCCGCGCACCCCGACGCCGTGCGCGATCGCCTCGGTCGAACGGCGTACCGCCTCGATGTCCTGGGCGCCGAGGGTGATCGGCGGAAGGGCACAGGACGAGTCACCGGAATGCACCCCGGCCTCCTCGATGTGCTCCATCACCCCGCCGAGGAACACCTCCTCGCCGTCGCAGAGCGCGTCCACGTCGATCTCGATGGCGTCGTCCAGGAACCGGTCGACCAGCACCGGGTGCTCCGGGGTGACCTCGGTGGCCCGGGAGATGTAGTCGGCGAGCGATGCCTCGTCGTAGACGATCTCCATACCGCGCCCGCCGAGCACGTAGGAGGGGCGCACCAGCACCGGGTAGCCGATGTCGTCGGCGATCTCCTTGGCCCCGGTGAAGCTGGTCGCGGTGCCGTAGCGGGGAGCCGGGAGCCCGGCCCGTTCCAGCACCTCACCGAACGCGCCGCGGTGCTCGGCGAGGTGGATCGCGTCCGGGCTGGTCCCCACGATCGGCACTCCGGCCGACTCGAGCCGCTTCGCCAGACCGAGCGGGGTCTGCCCGCCCAGCTGCACGATCACCCCGGCCACGGTTCCGGACTGCTGCTCGGCGTGCACGACCTCGAGCACATCCTCGAAGGTCAGCGGCTCGAAGTAGAGCCGGTTCGCGGTGTCGTAGTCCGTGGAGACGGTCTCCGGGTTGCAGTTGACCAGCACGGTCTCGAACTCCGCTGCGCGCAGCGACAGTGCGGCGTGCACGCAGGAGTAGTCGAACTCGATGCCCTGCCCGATCCGGTTCGGACCGGAGCCCAGGATGATCACCTTGGGCCGCTCGCGCTGTTCGGTGACTTCGGATTCCGCTGCCGGATCGAGTTCGTAGGCCGAGTAGTGGTACGGGGTCTTGGCGGCGAACTCCGCCGCGCAGGTGTCCACCGTCTTGAACACCGGGCGCACCCCGAGCCGGTGCCGCAGGGTGCGTACCCCGTCCTCGCCCGCCAGTTCCGGGCGCAGGGCGGCGATCTGCGCATCCGAGATGCCCATGTACTTGGCCCGGCGCAGCAGCTCCGTGGACAGGGTGGCCGCCTCACGCAGCACGGTGCCGAACTCGCTGATCGAGGCGATCTGGTCGACGAACCACGGGTCGATGCCGGAGGCCGTGGCCACCTGCTCCACGCTCGCCCCGAGCCGCAGCGCCTGCTCGACCGCGTAGATCCGCCCGTCGTGTCCGGTGCGCAGCACATCCAGGGTCCGTTCCAGGCTCCGGTCCGGGTCCGGCGCGGTCCAGAAACCGACCCGTTTGGTCTCGCTCGAGCGCAGCGCCTTGCCGAGCGCCTCGGTGAAGTTCCGCCCGATCGACATGACCTCGCCGACCGATTTCATGGTGGTGGTCAGGCTCGGATCCGCGGCCGGGAACTTCTCGAAGGCGAACCGGGGCACCTTCACGACCACGTAGTCCAGCGTCGGCTCGAACGAGGCCGGGGTCTCCCCGGTGATGTCGTTGGTGATCTCGTCCAGGCTGTAGCCGATGGCGAGTTTCGCGGCGATCTTCGCGATCGGGAACCCGGTCGCCTTGGAGGCGAGCGCGCTCGAACGGGAGACCCGCGGATTCATCTCGATCACGACCATCCGCCCGGTCTCCGGGTTGATGGCGAACTGGATGTTGCAGCCGCCGGTGTCCACCCCGACCGCGCGCAGCACGTCGATGCCCACATCGCGCATGTGCTGGAACTCGCGGTCGGTCAGCGTCATCGAGGGGGCCACGGTCACCGAGTCACCGGTGTGCACGCCCATCGGGTCCACGTTCTCGATCGAGCAGACCACCACGACGTTGTCGTTGCGGTCGCGCATCAGCTCGAGCTCGTACTCCTTCCAGCCGAGCACGCTCTCCTCGATGAGCACCTCGTGCACCGGGGACTCGGACAGCCCGAGCGAGGCCATCCGCTCCAGGTCCTCCTCGGTGTGCGCCATGCCGGAGCCGAGCCCGCCCATGGTGAAGGAGGGACGGATCACCACCGGAAGCGAGTGTTCCTCGACGAAGGCGCGCACCTCCTCCATCGAGTGGCACACCTGACTGCGCGGCACCTCCCCACCGATCGAGGCCACGATGTCCTTGAACTTCTGCCGGTCCTCGCCCCGCTGGATGGCGTCGATGTCCGCGCCGATCAGCTCCACCCCGTAGCGTTCGAGCACCCCGCGCTCGTGCAGCTCCACGGCGGCGTTCAACGCGGTCTGCCCGCCCAGGGTGGCCAGCAGCGCGTCCGGGCGCTCCTTGGCGATCACCTGCTCGACGAACTCCGGGGTGATCGGCTCGACATAGGTGGCGTCGGCGAACTCCGGATCGGTCATGATCGTCGCCGGGTTCGAGTTCACCAGCGAGACCCGCAGCCCCTCGGCGCGCAGTACACGGCAGGCCTGGGTGCCCGAATAGTCGAATTCGCACGCCTGCCCGATCACGATCGGACCCGAGCCGATCACGAGCACATGTTCGATATCAGTGCGCTTGGGCACGGTGGGACTCCATCAGCTCGGTGAACTCGTCGAACAACACGGCGGCGTCGTGCGGTCCCGCGGCCGCCTCCGGGTGGTACTGCACCGAAAAGGCGGGCACCTCGAGGCAGCGCACCCCCTCCACGGTCTGGTCGTTCGGGCAGACGTGGCTGACCACGGCCGAACCGAACGGGGTGCCGAACGGCGCGCCCGGCTCCCCCTCCAGCGCGAATCCGTGGTTCTGCGCGGTGATCGAGACCCGCCCGCTCGCGGTGTCCACCACCGGCACGTTGATCCCGCGGTGCCCGTAGGTCATCTTGTAGGTCCCCATACCGAGCGCCCGCCCGAGGATCTGGTTACCGAAGCAGATCCCGAACAGCGGAATCCGCCGCTCGAGCAGCGAGCGCACCAGTTCGATCGAGTGCTCCTGGGTGGCCGGGTCGCCGGGACCGTTGGAGAAGAACACCCCGTCCGGTTCCACCGCGAGCACCTCGTCCAGGCTCGCGGAGACCGGAAGCACGTGCGACTCGATACCCCGGGCCGCCATCATCCTCGGCGTGTTCGACTTGATCCCGAGGTCGAGCGCGGCCACCCGGAAGCGGCGTTCGCCGTCCGCTCCGACCACATAGGGCTCGGGCGTGGACACCGCACCGGCCAGGTCCGCGCCGGCCATCGCGGGTGCCTCGCGCACCCGGGCCACCATCGCGTCCTCGTCCGCGAGCGCCGCGCCGGAGAAGATCCCGGCCCGCATCGCGCCCCGTTCGCGGATGTGCCTGGTCAGCGCCCTCGTGTCCACCCCGGCGAGGCCGACGACACCGTCCCGTTCCAGGGCGTCGTCCAGCGAGCCGCTCGCCCGCCAGTTCGAGCTGCGCCGGGACGGATCCCGCACCACGTAGCCGGCGACCTGGATCCGGCCGGACTCGTCGTCCTCACCGTTCCATCCGGTGTTGCCGATCTGCGGGGCCGTGGAAACCACGATCTGCCCGTGATACGAGGGATCGGTCAGGGTTTCCTGGTATCCGGTCATTCCCGTGCAGAACACGACCTCACCGAGGGTGCTGCCACTCGCCCCGAACGACTCGCCGCGGAAGACCCGGCCGTCCTCGAGCACCAGTGCCGCGGTCATCGCGGTTCTCCTTTCGCCAGTTCGCCGCCGAAGGCGGTCAGCCATGCGGAGTAACAGGCCGGGTCGTCGGCCAGCACTCCGGTGTCGAACGTGCTGCCCTCCACCGACCAGCGGAACACCAGCAGGCTCTCGGTGCCCATCACCTTGCCCGCGAGGCCGCGGGCAGTGCGTACGTGCTCGATCGCCGAGCGCGGGATCCAGAGCTCATGGGCCCCGGTCCGCTCGAAGTACACGCCCTGCTCGTAGAGGTGCACGGCGACCCGGGAGCGGAACCCGAGATCGCCCTGCCCGACCCGGTCCTGCCAGCTCTCGGTGGTGGTGGTCGAGACGTACACGCCCTCGATCGGGTCGAGCCGCTCGGTGCGGTCCAGCTCGGCGGGCACCGCAGGCAGGGTGGGCAGATCGGCCTGGCGCTTGCGGCGGTTGCGGAAACCGAGCCACATCAGACCGGCGCACAGCGCGCAGAACGCGAGCAGCGCGAGTACCAGAAGCGTCCGTTCCATCAGGCGAGTTTCCCTTCGTCCGCGGTCACCGCGCCGCGCAGCACGGTCGTGACCACCGTGCCAGGCAGCCGCATACCGTCATACGGCGAGTTGTGCGCGATGCTGGCCAGCTCACTCGCGCGCACCGTCCACTCCGCCGATTCGTCCAGCAGCACCAGGTTCGCGGGCTCGCCGACCGCGATCGGCCGCCCGTGCCCGGCCAGCCCGCCGATCTCCGCGGGCCGCTCGCTCATCACCCGCGCGACTCCGCGCCAGTCGAGCAGCCCGGTGCGCACCATCGTCTCCACCACGACCGAGAGCGCGGTCTGCAGGCCGAGCATGCCCGGGCGCGCCCCCGACCATTCACAGTCCTTGTCCTGCACCGCGTGCGGGGCGTGGTCGGTGGCCACGCAGTCGAGCACGCCCTCGGCGAGGGCTTCGCGCAGCGCACGCACATCCGAGCCCTCCCGCAGTGGCGGGTTGACCTTGTTCACCGGGTCATAGCCGGCGAGGCGTTCATCGGTGAGCAGCAGGTGGTGCGGGGTGACCTCACCGCTGACCTCGACGCCGCGGGCCTTGGCCCAGCGCAGCACGTCCGCGCCGCCCTCGGTGGTGACATGGCAGGCGTGCAGCCGGGCACCGAGCTGACCGGCGAGCAGGCAGTCGCGGGCCAGGATGACCTCCTCGGCCGCCGCGGGCCAGCCGGCGAGTCCGAGCCGCGCCGCGTTCGCGCCCTCGTGCGCCTGCGCGCCCGCGGTGAGCCGGGGCTCCTCTGCGTGCTGGGCGATCACCGCGCCGAGCCCCTTCGTGTATTCCAGCGCCCTGCGCATCACCAGCGGATCGGCGACACAGTGCCCGTCGTCGGAGAACACCCGGACCCCGGCCGAGCTGCGCGCCATGGCCCCCAGTTCGGCGAGCCGTTCCCCGCGCAGCCCTACGGTGACCGCGCCGATCGGCTGGACATCGACCAGTCCGACCGCCTGCCCGCGCCGGTGCACGTGCTCCACGACCAGGTCGTTGTCCGCGACCGGGTCCGTGTTGGCCATCGCGAACACCGCCGTGTACCCGCCAAGGGCCGCGGCGGCCGAACCGGACTCGATCGTCTCGGCGTCCTCGCGGCCCGGTTCCCGCAGGTGGGTGTGCAGATCGACGAACCCGGGAAGCGCGACGAGCCCGTCCCGTTCGTAGACCCGCGCCTCCCCCGGTTCGAGCCCGGTACCGATCTCGGTGATCACCTCGCCCTCGACGCGGATGTCGACCGGGTCCTCGCCGTACGGACGGACCCCCTTGAACAGCGAACTCATTTCGTCTCCTCCGATGCGAGCAGGTGGTACAGCACCGCCATGCGCACGTGCACTCCGTTGCGCACCTGCTCGGTGATCACCGAATTCCGCGCGTCGGCCACCGAGGAGGCGATCTCCATCCCGCGCAGCATCGGTCCGGGATGCAGGATCACCGCGTGCTCGGGCAGCAGCCGGGCACGGGCCTCGGAAAGCCCGTAACTGATCGAGTACTCCCGCGTGGACGGGAAGAAGCCCGCGGACGAGTCGCCGCCGCCCCCGCCGAGCCGTTCCGCCTGCACCCGCAGCATCATCACCGCGTCCGTGCCGGGCAGTTCGGCGTCCAGGTCGTAGCTGACCGGGACCTTGGCCTCATCGAGCCAGCGGTCCATCCCGTCGGGCAGCATGGTCGGCGGCGCCACCAGGGTGACCTCGGCGCCGAGGGTGCGCAGCAGGTGCACATTGGACCGGGCCACCCGGGAGTGCAGCACGTCGCCGACGATCAGCACCCGCCTGCCCTCGAGCCCGCCGAGCCGTTCCCGCAGGGTCGCCGCGTCCAGTAGCGCCTGGGTCGGGTGTTCGTGCATCCCGTCGCCCGCGTTGATCACGCTGACCCCGTCGAGCCAGCCGGCGATCCGCTGCGGTGCGCCCGAGGCGGGATGGCGCACGATCACGCAGTCGGCCCCGGCCGCGGCGAGCGTGGCCGCGGTGTCCCGCAGCGACTCCCCTTTGCTCACCGAGGAACCACTCGCGGACACGTTGATCACGTCCGCGCTCATCCACTTCCCGGCGATCTCGAAGGAGACCCTGGTCCGGGTGGAGTTCTCGTAGAACATCGTGATCACGGTCCGCCCGCGCAGCGTGGGCAGCTTGCGCACCTCGCGGTGCAGCAGCGTGCGCTTGAGCTCCTCGGCGGTGTCCAGGATGGCCACCGCGTCGTCCCTGCCGAGATGCTCGGCGGAAAGCAGGTGGGTCATTCGTTCTCGCCCTCCTCCCGGGCCGGCCGCAGGACCACGCTGTCGGTTCCGTCGGTCTCGGTGAGCAGCACGGCGATGTCCTCCGCACGGGATGTGGGCACGTTCTTGCCGACGTAGTCGGCGCGGATCGGCACCTCACGATGCCCGCGGTCCACGAGCACCGCGAGCTGGATCGCCTTCGGCCTGCCGTGATCACGCAGTGCGTCGAGGGCGGCACGAATGGTGCGTCCGGAGTAGAGCACGTCGTCCACGAGCACGACCAGCCTGCCGTCGATGCCGTCCTCGGGCAGCGTGGTCGGTTCCAGCGGCCGGTTCGGGCGCAGCCGCAGATCGTCCCGGTAGAGCGTGACGTCGATGATCCCGGTGTCCACGGTCTGCCCGGAGAACTCCGCGATCCGCCCGGCCAGTCGTCTGGCCAGCGGCGCTCCCCTGCTCGGGATCCCGAGCAACACCGGCGGGGCACCCTCTTCGGGTGCGGTCTTCTCGATGACCTGATGGGCCATCCTGGCAATGGTGCGCGCGACATCGGCCTCGGAGAGCAGCACTCGCCGACCCTCTGGTTCCTCGGCCGACGTCACGCCTTCTCGGCGTGTCGTCACATGACTCCTTCCCCGCCTCACTGGACGGGCCTTAAAGGTGTCCGAATCCCGTACGGGCAACACCCGAACGGCTGGTAGAACCGTAGCAGGCGGCGCACTGAACCGCGCATCCCGGTGACAGGAGTTATGCATCGACCCGAAAAGAATTACGCTTGACGGTTGTGACAACACTCGGTAACCATTACTCTGCGTGTTGACGGTAGCTCCCGGTGGACGCTCGTGAGGCGCCGGGGAAGTAGGGAATGGAGAACCGCCAGATGGGCGAGTACGCCAAAGCACTCGGTGCGAAACTTCGTGGTATCCGCCAGCAGCAGGGCCTGTCGCTGCATGGTGTCGAGCAGAAGTCGGCGGGCCGGTGGAAAGCGGTCGTCGTCGGCTCGTATGAGCGCGGCGACCGTGCTGTGACCGTGCAGAAGCTCTCGGAGCTCGCGGACTTCTACGGAGTCCCGGTCGCCGAGCTGCTTCCGGAAGGCCGCAGTCCCGCCGTGACCGAACCCGCGACCAAGATCGTGATCAACCTGGAACGGCTGCAGCAGCTGCCGGTGGAGAAAGTCGGTCCGCTCGCGCGGTACGCGGCCACGATCCAGGCGCAGCGCGGAGACTACAACGGCAAGGTGCTCTCCATCCGCAACGAGGACCTGCGTTCGCTCGCGATCATCTACGACATGGCACCCGGTGAGCTCACCGAGCGGCTGATCGACTGGGGCGTGCTGCCCCCGGAGGCCCGCCCGGCGCACGACGAATAACCACGTACCGGCTTGGACCACGCGGATCCAAGCCGGTATTGGTATGCCGTCGGCCGGGCACGCTCGGTGCCCGGCCCCCTACTTCGGGTGAGTCACAGAACGGCGCGCAGCTGGTCGGCGATCAGCTGGATACGCCCGAGCACCCCGTTGACGAATCGCGGCGAGTCGTCGGTGGAGAGCACCTTCGCGAGCTCGACGGCCTGGTCGATGGCGACCGCGTCCGGCACATCCGAAGCCCACAGCAACTCGTACAGACCCATTCGGAGCAGGGCGCGGTCGACCGCGGGCATGCGCTCGACCGTCCACCCCTCCGAATGCTCGGCGAGCAGTTCGTCGATCCGGGCCAGGTTCGCCTGGATCCCCTCGACAAGGGCCACCGTGTAGTCGTTGACCGGCGGCACATCCGTGGAGCCGACGCGCTCGGCGATCAGCGTGACGGGATCGAGCTCGCGCGCCTCCGCCTCGTAGAGCACGTCAACGGCACGCTTGCGCGCCTTGTTACGGGCGCCCGCGCCGTGCCGCTTGTTCCCGGAACTCTCGGAATCCGCCATCTCAGGAGTTCACGCGGCCGAGGTAGCGGCCATCCCGCGGGTCGACCTTGACCTTCTCACCGGTGCTGAGGAACAGCGGGACCTGGATCTCCGCCCCGGTCTCCAGCTTCGCGGGCTTCGAACCGCCGGTGGAGCGGTCCCCCTGGACGCCGGGGTCGGTGTGCTCGATGAGGAGTTCCACCGAACCCGGAAGCTCAACGTACAGCGGGCTCTCATCGTGCTTGGCGACGAGCACCGTGCTGTTCTCCAGCATGTAGTTCGCGGCATCGCCGACGATGCCGGGCTGCACGGTGATCTGGTCGTAGGTGTCCGGATCCATGAACACGTAGTCGGAGCCGTCGAAGTACAGATAGGTCATGTCGCGCCGGTCGACGTTGGCGGTCTCGACCTTGGTGCCCGCGTTGAAGGTCTTGTCGACGACCTTGCCGGACAGCACGTTCTTCAGCGTGGTGCGCACGAAAGCGCCGCCCTTGCCGGGCTTGACGTGCTGGAAGGTCACGACGGACCAGAGCTGGCCGTCGATGTTGAGCACGAGGCCGTTCTTCAGGTCATTGGTTGTGGCCACGGTGGTGGTCTCGCTCCTGTTCTTGAGTCGTCACTAGCCTTGGATCAGCCGTCGATCGCCGCTGGTCTCGGTTCGCCGCGCTGGATCGCCGCGTATTCGAGGGACAATCAATGCTACCTGGTGGGCCAGGAGGGGTTAGCCTTGGCGTCATGCGTGGCTGGTTGATTCGCGGGGTGAACCTCGCGGTGTTGTGGGGAATCGTGCAGACCCTCTACGCCAAGCTCGCGGTGGGCGGCTCCGTTCCCGCGGCGCTGACCGTGGCCGGGCTGTGCCTGCTCGGCGCGGTCGCCATGGCCTGGGCGGCGATCGATCACTTACTCGGCAACACCGGGGACAACTATCTGTGGCTCAAGGCCGCCCTGCTCGCGGGCGTCCTCGGCGCCCTGCTCGGAGTGATCGGCCAGGCCGCGTTCGTGGACAACACCGGCGCCTGGGCGATCGGTCCGGCGCTGATCGGGCCCGCCCCGTTCATCGGCCTGCTCGTGCTCGTGCCCTCCTGGCTGGGCTTGCTGATCGGCAGGCTGGTCGGCGGGCGCGAGGGTGTGCGCCGCCGTCAGCCGCGCAAGCGGGAGAGGTCGCTGCCCGAGGGGTAGATGTCCCATCGGTCCGGGGACACGGTCTGCACAGGTGAGGAGTTCAGCCGCGCGAGCTCATCCTTGCCGACCGGCCAGAGCTTCCCGTCGGAGAGCATGAGGCCGAGCGGGCGCCCGGTGGCCGTGATCCCCGGCGCGGCCGGAGCGAGGTCGGCGAGCATCGGTGCCCCGTCCAGCGCGGGCACCCTGGTGTCCAGCACCCCGAGGGCCAGCGCCTCGGCGACGGAGCGCCGTTCCACCCGCACGATGCCGCCGTCCACCACCAGGTACACGGTCCGTTGCGGGGAAAGCACTCCGTAGCCGCGCAGCAGGCCGAGTGCGCGGCCCGGAGTGGCACAGCCGTGCACACCGGTGACATCCAGCCCGAAATGGCTCAGATTGGACGGCGCGTTCGGCGTGACCGTCGCGCGGACCACGTCGAGCGGTACCCGGGAGCAGGGATCGCTCGTGGAGACCGGTGCGTGGCCGTCGCCGCGCCTTGCCAGGCCCGGCCCTTCCTGCCATGGCCCGGTGAGCAGCACCGGCTGATAGGGCTGGCTGCGCAGGTTCCGGTCGAAGAAGGTGATCTCGGTGCCGTGCTTGGTCTCGTGCGCCAGCGCGAACGCGTCCAGCGCATCGGAGAACATCCAGTCCGCGGAGAACGCGTCCACCAGGTTCTTCTCGTTGCCCGGCGCGAGCATGCCCTTGTCGGTGAACCCGGATCCGGTGAGCATCTGCACCTGTTCGGTGAACGTCGGATCCTTGGCCCGCAACACGAACTGGCCCGCCCCGTTGTCCCCCGCCGAACGGCTCGAGGTGTCGGTGTAGAGCAGGTAGAACCAGCCGTCCAGGTACAGCGCCGAAGGCTGGCCCGCGCCGTAGGTGTTCTGCCCGTCGTTGCCGAGCGAGGGCCGCACGATCGGCTCGCCGTTGCGCTGCCAGGTCGTCCCGTCGGTGCTCTTCGCCATCCCGATGGCGTTGCCGTGGGCCTTATCGCCGGCCGCACCGGTGTAGTACATGTAGTAGGTGCCGCCGACCCGGATGACCGAGGGATCGCAGGTGTGCTTCGCGTCGAAGGCGGTCCCGCCGCTGCCGGAGAGCGCGGCCGTCGCGGCGACCCCGTTCGAACCGTAGGGGCCGTCGATACCGGGGGCCTGCGCGTACAGGATGTCGTCGCCCGGCGGGCCGGCGTCCGGTAGCTGGCTGCACCACCACATCCGGGTGGTGGAACCGTCCGCCATGACGCTCGGCGCGTAGTTGTACGGCGCGGCCGTTCCCCCGCCCGCGATGTTCAGGGTGTCCCGGGGCCGGTCGACGGACAGCCGCGGCCCCTGCCCTGGAACGTGTACGCCGTCGTTCTGATCGTGCTGCGGTGAGGCCGCCGCGGCATCGGCTTCCTCGCCCGCGCCGCATCCGACGGCCAGCAACAGCGTGCCGAGCGCGACCGTGATCATGCCACCCTGCACCGAACGCCGTGCGCTCCGGCGACCATCTGCCCCGACCACGCGGCCAGTCTAGTGAGACACCACGCTGCCGGTACCGACCGTCGTGGTCACCCGTTCGCGCTGCTTGTGGTATCCGGTCAGGAATCCCGTTCGGCCAGCCAGCGGATGGCGTGCGCGTAGCCGCGTACGCCGAGGCCCGCCACGACGGCGGTGGCGATGTCGGAGAGCACGCTCTTCGCCCGGAACGGCTCCCTGGCGTGCACATTCGAGATGTGCAGCTCGATCAGCGGGGCGCGCAGCTGGGCCGCGGCATCGCGCACCGCGATCGAGTAGTGGGTCCATGCCCCGGCGTTGAGCACCACGGGACTGTCCGCGTCGGCGGCCTCGTGCAGCCAGCCGACCAGTTCGCCCTCGTGGTCGGTCTGCCTGGTCTCGACCTCGACCCCGCACTCGGCTCCGGTGCGCGCGCACAGTTCCTCGAGCCCGGCGTAGCTGGTGCTGCCGTAGATCCCAGGTTCCCTGCTGCCGAGCCTGCCCAGATTGGGGCCGTTGAGCACGAAGACCTTCACAGCAGCACCTCGCCACCGCCCGGGCCGCGTTCGTCGGCAACGGCCGAGTAGGCGGCCGCGAGCAGGCTCGGATCGGGACCTTCCAGGCGCCCCGGTTTGGCCAGCCCGTCGAGCACCACGAAGCGCAGCACCCCGGAACGGGTCTTCTTGTCCCCCTGCATGGTCTCCACCAGTGCGGGCAGCGCATCGGCCGCGTACCGGGTGGGCAGGCCGAGCAGTTCGAGCACCGCGCGGTGCCGTTCCGCGGTCGCGTCGTCCAGCCTGCCGGCGAGCCGGGCGAGCTCGGCCGCGAACACCAGGCCGACCGAAACGGCGGCCCCGTGCCGCCACCGGTACCGTTCCCGCCGCTCGATGGCGTGGCCGAGGGTGTGCCCGTAGTTGAGGAATTCCCGCCGTCCGGCCTCGCGCAGGTCCGCGGAGACCACTTCCGCTTTCACCGCGATCGACCGGCGAACCAGGTCGCCGAGCACATCCCCGGCCGGATCGGTCGCCTGTTCCGGATCGGCCTCGATCGCGCTGAGGATGGCGGGGTCGGCGAGGAATCCGGCCTTGACGACCTCGGCCATCCCGGCGAGCAATTCGTTACGCGGCAGGGATTCCAGGGTCGCGAGGTCCACGAAGACCCCCGCGGGCTCGGCGAACGCGCCGACGAGGTTCTTACCCGCCTCGGTGTTGATCCCGGCCTTGCCGCCGACCGCGGCGTCCACCATGCCCAGCACCGTGGTCGGCACGTGGATGACCCGCACCCCGCGCAGCCAGGTCGCGGCGACGAACCCGGCGAGGTCGGTCACCGCACCGCCGCCGAGCCCGATGATGGTGCCGGTGCGGTCGAGCTTGATCTTGCCGAGCACCTCCCAGCAGAACGCGGCCACCGAGAGGTCCTTGCCGTCCTCGGCGTCCGGGATCTCGATGCGGTTCGCTTCCGGCCCCGCGGCCACGATCTCCTCACGGACCACATCGGCGGTGGCGGTCAGGGTCGGCGGGTGGATGATCGCCACCGAGGGCGAGTCCGCGACCGCGCGGACGATGTCGTCCAGCAGGCCGCGGCCGACCACGACCTCGTAGGGCCGCTCGGCATTCACCGGGATCCGGGCGAGGGTCGATGCGCTCATTGGCTGGGTGCTCCCGTCTTGGCGAGGTGTTCGGCCGCGAGCGCGGCGATCTCTTCCGCGCTGCGTCCGTCGGTGTCGATCTCCAGTTCGGCGACCGCGCGGTAGAGCGGAAGGCGCTGTTCGAGCAGCGCCGCGAGCCGGGTCCTCGGGTCGGTGCCGTGCAGCAGCGGCCGGGCGGCGGACGTGCTCGTCCGGCGCACCTCTTCCTCGATGCCCACGTTGAGGAACAGCACCCGGTGCCCGGCGAGCAGCCGGTCGCGCGTGTCCGGACGGCCCACCGCGCCGCCACCGAGGGCGAGTACACCGGTGTGGTCGGCGAGCGCCTCGGCGACCGCCTGCTCCTCGAGCTCCCGGAACCGCCCTTCGCCGTCTTGGGCGAAGATCTCCGCGATCGGTTTTCCTTGCCTGGCGACGATATCCGCGTCCACGTCGCGGAACCGGACGCCGAGCCGGTCCGCCAGCAGTTCCCCGACGGTGGTCTTGCCCGCGCCAGGCGGACCGATGAGCACCGCGGCGGGACGCCGGCTCATTTCGTGCTCCAGTCATAGCGCTCGGCGAGCTCGGACCGGTAGGCGGCGCAGTTCCTGGCCACCTCGCCGAGCGTGTCCCCGCCGAACTTCTCCAGCACGGCGTCCGCGAGCACCAGGGCCACCATCGCCTCGGCGACGACCCCGGCGGCGGGCACCGCGCACACATCGGAGCGCTGGTTGATCGCCACCGCCGTCTCCCCCGTGGTCACATCCACTGTGGACAGTGCGCGGGGCACCGTGGAGATCGGTTTCATCGCCGCGCGGACCCGCAGCGGTTCGCCGTTGGTCATGCCGCCCTCGAGGCCGCCCGCGCGGTTCGAGGAGCGGCTCACCCCGACCGTCTCCGGGTGCATCTGGTCGTGCGCGGCGCTTCCCCGGCTCATCGCGACCTCGAAGCCATCCCCGACCTCGACGCCCTTGATCGCCTGGATACTCATCAGGGCACCGGCGAGGCGGCCGTCCAGTTTGCGGTCCCAGTGCACGTGCGAGCCGAGCCCCTGCGGAAGTCCGTGCACCACGACCTCCACGACACCGCCGAGCGTGTCCCCCTCGGCGCGCGCCGCGTCCACCTCGGCGACCATCGCCGCGGCGTCGGCCTCGTCATTGGTGCGCACCGGGCTGGCGTCGATCCGCTCCAGGTCGCCGGGACCGGGCAGGGATTCGGACGCGGCGCGCACCGAACCGAGCGCGACAACGTGGCTGAGCACCTCGGCGCCGATGCTCTGGCGCAGGAACTGCCGGGCCACCTCACCGGCCGCGGTGCGGGCGGCGGTCTCCCGCGCGCTCGCTCGCTCCAGAATCGGACGGGCATCGTCGAAGCCGTACTTCTGCATGCCCGAGAGGTCGGCGTGCCCGGGCCGCGGGCGGGTCAGCGGGGCGTTGCGGGCCTTGCCTTCGAGTGCCTCGTCCGCGACCGGATCGGCGGACATGATCTCCTGCCACTTCGGCCACTCGCTGTTCCCGACGCGAACCGCGATCGGGCCACCCTGGGTCCTGCCGTGGCGCACCCCGCCCAGGATGTCGAGTTCGTCGGCCTCGAACTTCATTCGCGCACCCCGGCCGTAGCCGAGCCGCCTCCGCGCCAGGGCGGCGGCGATATCGGATGTGGTGACCTCGACACCGGCCGGCATGCCTTCCAGCATCGCGACCAGGGCGGGCCCGTGTGATTCTCCGGCGGTCATCCAGCGCAGCACGGGTCCGATCCTCCCATGAACCGCCCCACCGGCCTACGCAGAGGCCTGGCTGAACCGGCCGGGGCCGACGCCGTAACCTGGAGCTTCTGTCCGGCTCCGCGCCGTCCACCGCGAGCACCCGGGTACCGCGTTCAGCCCGGCTGGAAGAACTCCAGCATTTTGCGGGCGGCGTCCGGCGACATCAGCAATTCCTGCATATCCGCGGACATCCGGGCAGCGGCTCCGGCGCGTTCGAACATCTGCCGCTCGTACTCGGCGACGGCTGCGGGCACGTCGTCCGGGTTCGCGGCCAGGGTGCGACCGAGCAGGGCACCGTCGAGCAGCGCCAAATTCGCGCCCTGGCCCACCGGCGGCATCAGGTGAGCGGCGTCGCCGAGCAGCGTGATGCCCGGCCTCGATGGCCAGGTCAGGCCGACCGGGAGCGCGGTGATCGACCGGGGCAGGATCGTGTCCTCGCAGGCGGCGATCAGTGCGGTGAACCGCGCGTCCCAGCCGGCGAACAGTTCGATCAGCCGCGCGCGGGCGGCTGGCGGATCACCGAACGGGATCCCGCTGGTGGCGAACCAGTCCTCGGCGGTGTTGTAGAAGCTGAGCCCGATGCGCACCCGGCCGTCGCCGTTACGCTGCGCCGCCAGGGATTGCCCGTTGCCGAGCGCCCAGTAGTTGCCGCGCCCGAGCATCGCCGCGAGCTCGGGGTGGGTGCGGTCGATATCCGGAATCCCGATCTCCACGACGTTCTGGCCGATGTGCGCCGGGCGCACCTCGGTGAGCAACGCACGGACCCGGGAGTTCGCGCCGTCGGCACCGACCAGCAGGTCGTAGCTCGCCCTGTTGCCGTTCGCGAAGTGCGCGACATGGCCATCGGCGTGGTCGAACGCGTGCCCCCAGCGCACCGTGTGTTCCGGTAGAGCATCGAGCAGCAGCGCACGCAGGTCGGCGCGGTCCACCTCCGGACGATCCAGCGGGGCGTCCTCGGGTGTGTCCTCCTGCAGCAACAGGGTGCCATCCGGCTCGAGCAGCCGCATGTCCTGGCCCGCACCCCGGGCGATCGCGGAGAACCCGTCGATCAGACCGGCCTCGCGCAGGGCTCGCTGTCCGGAATGGATGTCGAGCATGCCGCCCTGAGGGCGAGCCGCATGCGAGGATTCGCGTTCGTACACCACGGCATCGAGGCCGTTCAGGTGCAGTACCCGGGCAAGGAGCAGGCCACCGAGCCCGGCGCCGACGATGACGATCCGCATGATTGCCCCGATTCAGCCGGTTCGCCTGCGGAGCCGGGGCCCGAGGACCGTGCGCACGACCTTGGCGGTGCCGTGTTCTTCTCCGGATTCCGGTTCCAGCATCCGCCGCAGTTGCGCCAGCAGCTGGTCGGCCGCTCGCCAGAGTGGGACGAACAGACCCGCGACCGGCCCGGAACCCTGGATCGCGCCGCCGGACAACTCGGTGACCTGCTTGGCGAGCGTGACGGTCGCCGGATCGCGCAGGATCAGGTGCACCTCCTCGCCGAGCAGCCGCAGTTCCATCCTGCGCGCCGCGGCCTCCTCAGGGTTCGCGTCCGAGGTGCTCTCCGGATCCAGCTCGTCGATCTTGGCGGCGACCGTGTCCGGGTCGACCCCGAGTTCGCGCAGCACCCTGGCCGCCATGCTGTTCTCCGCCCGCAGCATCGCCTCGAGCAGGTGGTGGCTGCCGACCGGTGCGCCACCGGCCAGCGCGCTCGCACCCGCCACAGTGTCCGCGGTGGCAGGCGTACCCGCAGGCCAGGAATCCGCCGGCGCTTCCGGTGAACCCTGCACCGAGGCCAGCACCGCTGCCCGGATCTTGCCGACCGGCGTGATCCGCTCGGCGAGGACCTTCGCGCCGACACCGCCGCCTTCCCCGACAAGGGCGAGCAGGATGTGTTCGGTACCGATCTCGTTGTGATGCAGCTGCGTCGCCTCGCGCAGCGCGAGCTCCAGGGTCTTTTTCGCGCGCGCGGTGAACGGGATGTGGCCGCTCAGCTCCCCGGTGCCGGGGCCGACCAGCGCGGCGATATCGGCCTGAGCGGTCTGCTTGTCGTAGCCGAGCCGGTGCAGCACCGTTGCCGCCGTACTGTCCGGTGCATCGAGCAAGGCCAGCAGGATGTGCTCGGTGTCGATGTGGTCGTGCTTGAGCCGTCTCGCCTCTTCCTGGGCCGCGACGACCACCTGGCGGGCTTTCACCGTGAACCGTTCGAATGGCATGGTTCTATGGTTGCGACCCTGTCAATACACTGTTATTGACAGGGTCACCATGCCGAAGGGAGGGTGTCATGGAGACACCGTCGGACTGGGAGGACCGGCTCGCGCGCTGGCAGAACGAGCTGGAGCTGTTCGAGCAGCTGGACGAGACCCCTTGGGTCACGCTGGCCAGGGCGCAAGCCGAGACCGGCGTTTCCCGCTCGGCGCTGCGGTCCTGGTACCGCAACGGTGAGATCCGTTCCCGGCTGGTGGACGGCCCCCACGGACCGCAGCGCCTTGTCCAGCTGGAGGCGGTGATCGAACGCGCCGCCACGTCGCCGCGCATTCAGCGCCGGGCGGAACGGGAAGTCAGCCTGGAAGCCCAGGTGGCTCTGCTCCGGCACCGGATCGACCAGCTCGAACTGCGCCTGGCCGCGCTGGAGCGGAAGTAGCCGGTACCCGGGGCAACGGCTACAACACCACCAGCAGCCAGCCGGACGCGAGCATCGCGGGACCATGGGGCACCGTCCTGCTCCGCGTGCCGAGGGCCAGCCCCAGGCTGAGCACCGCGGCGAGCGGGGCGAACACCAGCACCGGGAACCAGCCGTGTGCACCGAGCGGCATACCGAGCGCACCAGCGAGCTTGGCGTCCCCGCCACCGAGCGCGTGCGGGGCCAGCCGGTGCACGAGGAGATGGGTGCCGCCGAGCACCAGACCCGCCGCCGCGATGCGTTGCCATGCCTGCGGCTCCGCGAACACCGCCGTGGCACCGAGGACGGGATGGGCCGCGAGGGTGAGCGGATCGGGCAACCGCCTGGCTCGCACATCCGCGAGGACGAGCGGGACCGCGAACAGGGCGAGCCCCAGCGCGACGGGCACCCACCGCCAGGGCAGGACCCCGGTCACCGCCAACACTCCGGTCAGGCTCCACAGCGCCGCGGTTCCCCACCCGCACCATCGCCCGGAACAGTCCACGCCACGGGGAACCCTGGCCAGCAGCGCCCGGACCGCCCGGCCGGACGGCCAGCCGAGCAGCGCGAGCACGGGCACCGGCCAGGCTGAACGTACGAGTTCCATGCTTCGAGCCTTGCGCCCGGAACCACCCCGCGACAAGAAAAACCCCGCGTGAACGGTCCATTCACGCGGGCAGGCCCGGTCAGGCCGGGACTTCCACTCCGGCGGCGCGGGCCTTCGCGATGATGTCCTCGATGATCTCGGTCTTGGCCTCGGCGTAGTCCTGGACGTAGCGCCACTCTCGCTTGGCGAGCTCGCGTTTCACCTCGGCGTACCGGTCCCGGTCCTCGGGGTGGGCGCGCAGCCAGTCCCGGAAGGCCAGGTTCTTCGCGATCTCCGGACAGCCCTCGGTGTACACGTGCAGATGCGCGTTCTCGTCCGCACCGTCCACGATCCGCTTGCGCAGCATCCGGTGCTGGTACCAGTCGGGTTCGCGTACCCGGAGCCGGTAACCGACCGCTTCCAGCGCGGGCACATAGCTCGGTTCCGCCGCGGAGTCGGTGACCGCGGCCACGAGGTCGATGATCGGTTTGGCGGCGAGTCCGGGGACCGAGGTCGAGCCCTTGTGGGCCACGAGCCGCAGGGTGTCTCCGAGGACGGCGTGCAGCTGGTCGGCGAGCGCCCGATAGCGGTCCGGCCAGCTCGGGTCGTATTCCTCGATGACCACCTTGTCCGCATACGGCCGCGCTTCGCCGACCACGACGTCCTCGAATGCCATGCGGCGAGCCTAGCCCTGCGGTTACGCCAGCCGGAACACGGCGAACTCGCCGCTGTGCCGTTCGATCTCGGCCAGTGGCGCGTCCGGTGCGAAGGGCAGCGCCTCGTCCACATAGCCGGCCAGCGGCAGATAGGTGGCGAACACCCGGGCCGCCGCGGTTCCCTCCACGAGCACCGCGGTGTACCGGCCCTCGCCCCGGATCGCGCAGGATCCCGCGGCGAGCAGATTCCGCACCCAGTCGCGCTTCCTCGTCGAGGTGCACACATAGCGCGCCCCGTCGATCACGGGCTTGAGTAGCAGCCGTACAGCGGTTAGCGCTAAGCCAGGACCTACTGGTCAACTGACTGTTCGTCAGCTAACGGTGCGCTGCAGGGTGCGGTAGACCGTCGGTCGGGATACGGAGAACAGCTCGGTGAGGTCAGCGATCGTGTACTCGCCGGTGGCGTGCATTCGCCGGAGTTCAGCCTGTTGTTTCGGGGATAGCTTGGGTTTCTTGCCACGCAGCTTGCCCTTGGCGCGGGCGACGGCCATGCCCTCGCGCGTGCGCATCCGCAGCAGGTCGACCTCGAACTCGGCGAAGGTGGCCAAGATGTTGAAGAACATTTTGCCCATCGGGTCGGTGGGGTCGTAGACCTGTCCGCCAAGGGAGAGCTTGATGCCGCGCCCTGCCAGGTCATCACCGATAGCGCGAGCATCGGGCACCGATCTTGCGAGCCGGTCCAGCTTCGGCACTACGAGCGTGTCGCCTTCGCGGACGGCGGCGAGCGCTTGGTCCAGGCCGGGCCGGGCTCGCTTGGTGCCGGTGAGTCCGTGATCGAGGTAGATCCGATCTTCGGTCACGCCGAGCTCGGCCAGGTGCTGGCGCTGGGCGGTGAGGTCTTGTTCGTCGGTGGAGCAACGGGCATAGCCGATCAGGGTTCCGGACACGAGCAGGAGTATAACGGTTAGCCCCCGCTCAGTGAGAATTTCACCGTACTAGGTAACTGAGACGAGCCTGGTCACCGTCGTTCCTGCTCGTACATGGGCAATCACTTCGGCGACGATCCGTCGCGGCTGTCTCAGTGAGGGTTCGGCTGTTGAGACGAGCCCAACCACCTCGGTGGCCGATCAGGTCGGGGGTTTCTCGGCGATCACGTCCACCGGTTCGATGGTGGGCTGGGCGAACAGGGTGCCGGTGTTGTCGGCGAGGGCTTGGGCGACCTGGCCCGAGAGGTGGGCCTGGCGACCGGAGTCGTCGGGGAAGGCGTCGTAGATGCCGAAGGACGAGGGCCCGAAACGGATGGCGAACCACCGCACCGTGTTGGGCTCCTGCTCCACGATGCCGAGCCCCTGCTGCAGGAAGTTCTCGACGTCGTTTTCTCGTCCGGGTAGCGCCTCGATACGCACGAGAAGCCCGACGGTCACTGGTTCAGCCATGATCGATCTCCTTCGAAGACGTCGTGCGGGGGGTCAGAACGCGGCCATGGCGGCCTCGACGACGATCTGGTCCTGCTCGCCGGTGCCCCCGGAGACTCCGACCCCGCCGACGACGTTCCCGTCGCTCCCGTGTAGCGGCAAACCTCCGGCGAAGATCATCACGCGGCCGTGGTTGGAGTCGCTGATGCCGTAGAACTGCTCGCCGGGCTGGGAGTTCTTCGCGAGGTCACCGGTCGAGGTGTCGAAGGCCCGCGCGGTGAACGCCTTGTTGATCGAAATGTCGATGCTGCCCATCCAGGCGTCGTCCATCCGGATGTGTGCGACCAGGTTCCCGCCCGCGTCGACCACGGCCACGTTGCTTGGCGACCCGATCTCGTGGGCCTTCTGCTCGCCTGCGGCGATCACCCTGCGGGCATCGTCGAGGGCCACTGTCTCGATCTGTCTCATCGTTGCTGGCTTCCCTGTCCGTTTCTCGCGGCACCCGGTTTCTCGGCTTGGTGGTTCAGGCGGGGTTGAGCACGACCTTGGTCCAGCCGTCGTCGCGGGCGTCGAAGTGCTGGTAGGCCTCCGGCGCCTGGTCGAGGGTCAGGTTGTGGGACACGATCCAGGACGGTGTGATCTTGTTTTCGGCGATGAGGTTGCGCAGGTGGCGGTTGTAGCGTTTGACCGGGGCCTGCCCGCAGCCCATCTGCTGACCCTTGAACCAGAAGGAGCCGAAGTCGAACCGGGCCTTGCCCTGCTGGGCCAACTCGTCCGGCGCGCCGGGGTCCTGGGGGACGAACACGCCGACGGTGCCGATGCCGCCGGTGAACTTCACCGAGGCGACCAGGTTGTTGAGGGTCAGCGCGTTGTCCTCGTTGCCTTGGGGGTCGTGGGCCTGGTAGCCGACGCACTCGGCACCGCGGTCGGCGCCACGGCCGCCTGTCTGCTCCATGATCTGGTCGACCGGGGAGCCCTTCGAGTCGTCGATCGGGATCGCGCCGATCTGCTCGGCCAGGCGCAGCCGGTCGGGATGACGGTCGACGACCATCACTTTCGCCGCGCCCTTGACGCTCGCGGACAGCGCGGCCATCAGCCCGACCGGACCGCCCCCGTAGATCACGATGGCTTCGCCGGGAACCAGCCCGGACATCTCCACGGCATGCCAGCCGGTGGGCAGGATGTCGGAGAGCATCGTGTAGTCGTTCTGCTTCTCCTTGGCGTCATCGGGCAGGCGTAGGCACTGGAAGTCGCCCCACGGGATGCGCAGGTACTCGGCTTGGCCGCCGGCCCAGCCGCCCATGTCGGCGAACCCGTAGGCGCCACCTGCCATGTCGGGTTCGTTGGCGGCCAGGCAGTAGTTGGTCAGTCCGTGTTCGCAGTTGCGGCAGTGCCCGCAGCTGACGTTGAACGGGACGGACACCATGTCCCCGACCTTGATCTTGTCGACGCCGCCGCCGACCTCGATGACCTCGCCGAGGTTCTCGTGGCCGAAGATACGGCCCTTATCGAAGTCGGTGCGCCCTTCGTACATGTGCAGGTCCGACCCGCAGATGTTCGTTGCCGTGATCTTGACCAGGACGTCGTTGGGCCGCTCGATACGCGCGTCGGGAACCTCGGAGACGGTGACGTCGCGGGGGCCGTTGTAGACCAGTGCCTTCATGTTCTTCTCCTTGGCGGTTGGGTTCGACTCAGGTCTTGGTGGGGGCCCGGTGGCGGCCTTCGGCGAACTCTTCGACGATCTTGGAGCAGAACGCGGGCAGGTCGTTGGGGTCGCGGCTGGTGGCCAGACCCTGGTCGGTGACGATCTCCTCATCGACGACGTTCCCGCCGGCGTTGCGGATGTCGGTGCGGATGCTGGGGAACGAGGTCAACGTGCGGCCGCGGACCACGTCGGCCTCGACCAACGTCCACGGCCCGTGACAGATTGAGCCGACCGGCTTGCCGGAGCCCACGAACTCCCGCACGAAACCCACCGCGTCGGAGTTGACCCGCAGCCCGTCGGGGTTGACCGTGCCGCCGGGCAGGAGCAGGGCGTCGAAGTCATCAACGGAAACGTCGGAGACCAACCGGTCGACGGTGAAGGTGTCGCCCTTGTCGATGTCGGCGTTCATCGACTGAATCTGTCCGGTGTGGATCGACAGCAGCGTCACCTGCGCCCCGGCCTGCTCGACCGCTTGGCGGGGCTGGGTGAGTTCGACCTGCTCGACACCGTCGGTGGCCAGGATCGCGACCCGCCGGCCGCGCAGCTCATCTGCCATGACAATCACGCCTCCTCATAGTGTGGCAACAACCACAGTGAAGGCACTACCCGGCCAGACTGGGACGCAAACACCCGCCGAGTGGCCGGTCAGCGCGGATCGGCGGGCGGCGCCATTTCCGCCTCTGGGAGGCTTACCCGAATGACCTGCAGCCCTGGTACCCGCCCGCCATACACCGCCGAGCAGCGGCCCAACGCTGATGGAACCCATGCGTGTCGACCCCCAGAGGGCAGTTCATGAATGTGCCGCAAGCCGATCCCCAATTGAGCCGATCAGGCGTCGGTGTCATCGTCGCCGCGGGTCGTTGGGTCGCGCAATGGGCGCAGGCCACGAGCAGGCTGAGACGCGGTGAAGGCGTACCGGCCGAGACAGTTGAGGTGCTTGTCCTTGAGCGGTGACAGCCGAGCCTTGTCCGCATCCGGGATGACATGTCCGGTGGCTTCGATCTCGGCGACCGCGGCGTCCAGATATCGGGTCGTCCACAGCACCACCGCGTTCAAGACCAGGCCAAGAGCAGCGAGCTGGTCTTCCTGCCCGTCGCGGTAAGCCTGCACGATGTTGCCGCGTTTGCCGTGACAGATCGCCCGAGCGAGGCGGTGGCGGGATTCCTGCACGGTGAGCTGGCGGTTCATCCGGCGCCGGTAGGAGTCGTCGACCGGGTCGCACAGCGCCAGCAGGTGCAGCGTCTTGTCGATCCGGCCGTACTCGGCGAAGGCCTGCCCGAGCGGGGAGAGCCGGCCTTCGCGGCCGAACATGCGCAGCAGGTCGTAGGCACGGACCTGGTTGGTGACCAGCGACCCGGCCACCCTCAGCATGTCCGGCCAGTGGGTCTCGATCTTGGACAGGTTCACCTTGTTCCGCGCGACCGCGTTCAACGGGCCGTAGTGACCTGCCTCCTGCTCACCGGCCACTTCCGCCCGCCAGAACCGCTGGTCCGACAGATCCCGCAGGCGTGGCGAGAAGCGGTAGCCGAGCATCTTGAACAATCCGAACACCATGTCCGAGTAGGAGGCATGGTCGGTCGCGATCATGTCCGGCTTCACGCCGCCGTCGAGGTTGAGCAGGGTGTCGAGGATGAACAGGCTGTCGCGTGGGGTGCCGGGCACCACCATTGCCCCTATTCCCGACACCTGGTCGTTGACGGCGTTGAGCCAGGTGATGCCGCGTTTGTAGCCGTAGTACTTCGGTGACGGGGCGGCGTTGATGGTGCGGGCCGGGACGACGAAGCGCAGCCCGTCCACCGAGGCCAGCATCCCGCCACCCCAGCATTGCGCCAGTGGAATCCGCGCCTGCTCGTCGATGAGTTTCGCGTTCGCCGCTGCGATCGTGTCCCCACGCAGATAGTTCTGGTCCACATGCGAGAGCCGCGAGCGGGTCAACTGCGGGTAGTGCGGGTTGATCACCGGTGTCAGGCCGATGTTGCAGGATTCGGCGACCAGCAGCGCTACCAGGCTGATGTCGAGCCCGGCCATGCGCGAGGAGCCCTCCGACACGTGGGTGAAGGCGTCGAGGAATCCGGTCCAGGAGTGCACCTCGAACAGCAGGTCCGGCAGGTCGATCCGGGGCAGCATCGCCTCCGTCGTCGTGCGCAGCCAGGTCAGCGACTCCGGCTCGTCGACCGCGCCGAGCTTGTCCACGCTCAGTCGTGCCCGCCCGCCTTCCGGCGGGACGACGACCTCGACCTTCGCCTCCGGACCGGCCTCGTCCATCCGCGCGGCCATCTGCTGCCAGGCCGCGTGCAGCCCGCCCGTCAGCTCCGCCAAGTGTTCGGCGACCGGCATGTCCAGCGACAGACCGGCCAGCACGTCCTCGCGCACCGCGTCCCACCCGGCGCCGTCGAGCAACCTGGCCCGCGGATCCGACCACCGATTCGACGGCGCCGCGTAGACGTCACGACGCACCAGGGCTCGGTGCAGCTGCTCAAGTACACACACCACATAGGCGTCTCGATCGACGGCGCCCGCGGGCAGCGCCGGGTTCGCGAACACCGCCGGCCGCCAGGCTCGCGGCACCAGCTCGGCATCGACCTCTGCCGACGACAGCGGGCGCTTTCCGGTCTTGCGCCGCGCCAAGCCCGGCAGCTTGCGCACCGCGGCCAGCACCCGCTTGCCTCCCTGCGCGGCCACCAACGCCGGGGACTCGCCCAACAGCGTCAGAAATGGGCGCACCGTGTTGTAGCGCCCCGCCAGCGCCTTACGCAACGCGATCTCGGCCGACCCGTCCTCCTCGGGCACCAGCTTGTCCACCATCGCCATCGCCGCAGTGACCTGCTCGCGCGGCGCCACCTCCGCAAGCTTCGACCACACCAGCGGCGGATCCAGCGCCACCCCGGACTCGACGGCCTCATCCAACAGCCGCACCAGCACCGCCGAGGCCCGGGTCAACGTCCGCGACGCCCGCTCCAAACCCGGCAGATTCGCCAGACGTTCCTTCTCCGAGGACCGCCGCGCCGGGGAGATCAACCGCGTGGCCATCAGCAGCGCGAACAAATCCAGCGCGTCGTCGATCGCCGCCGCCTCCAGGTTCCGCATCACCGCGGTCACCAGTGCCGTCCGCCGCGGTTCCGGCGCCCGCTCCAGCGCCGCAGCCTTGCTGGCAATCCCGTAGCGCGCCAGCGTGGACAGGCGGTTCACCGGCACCCGCGACACATCCACTCTCCCCAGCCCGAACCCGGAGATCTCATTGACCCGATCCAGCGCCCGCGCCATCGCCGTCCCCGTCGAGCGCGTAGGCGGCCGGCGCAGCCGCTCGAGCTCCGAGCGTCGCTCACCATCGGGCACCGCCAGCAGCGCGACCAACGCCGGCGGCAGCGCCGGATCCGCCCGTCGCGCCGCGCGAGCCACCGTGGCATGCAGCCGATCCTCTGCCGCAGTCCTCGCCGCGGAAACCTGCCGGGCCAGCACGCTGGCCCCTGGCAACAGCACCCGGTGCCGGCGTAGCCACGCCGTCGCGTGGTTGAACAACGCCACCGGCCCCTCGGCGTGGGTCCAAGCGCGGCCGTAGAGGAACGTGCGGAACTTCCTGCCCCAGACCTGATCGTCGTACTTGTGGTAGCCAAACGCCTGCTCGATCTCCCAGGCATGCTCGTACGGCGTCATCTGCCGCTCGGTGTAGCGCTTGACCACCGAAGGGTCATCGATGCCCAACTGCCCGGCCAGGTACTCCACCACCGGCCATGGCACATCCAGTGGATCAGCCAGGAACAACCCGATGTAGCGCACCGTGCACACCTGCAACGCAAACCCCAGGCGCGAATGATCACCACGGCGTTTGCCGATCAGTCGACGGTCCTCGTCGTCGAGGAAGAAGAACCGCTCAAACTCCGGACGAGTCGGCTCTACCCGAAACGTCCCGTACGACTCCGCCTGCTCATCGGTCAGAAACTCCACCGGCACGACGAAACCGTATCCGCACCGCCCTGACCAGCAGATCCCGGCTTAGCGCTAACCGCTGTACCACTGCTACTCAACCCCGGATCAGCGTGATGTTCACGGCGAACGGGCGCGGCTCCCCGCTGCGCCGTCCCGGTACCTCGATCACCCGCACCACGGGGCGGTGCTCGGCATACGGTTCGGGAGGGGCGGCCAGGAACCTCGCGATCATCTCGGCGTTCCAGCTGCGCAGGTCGGTTTCCGGCACGATATCTCCTTCGGGTATAACTGGACCGACGGTCCGCTTCAATACTATACGGACCACCGGTCCAGTTATGCCAGGAGGTTCTCGTGCCCGCCGAGCGATCCGACGCCGCCCGCAACCGGGAACGCATCCTCCGCGCGGCCGCCGAGCTGTTCGACCGGGAAGGCGTGGCGCCCGTGAGCATGGCGCGGATCGCCGAGGCGGCAGGGGTCGGCAAGGGCACCGTGTTCCGGAGGTTCACCGACCGCACCGGCCTGATCGAGGCAATCCTCGAACCACGAGTGGCGCGGCTGCGCACCGCGCTCACCGAGGGACCACCGCCACTCGGCCCGGGCGCCGAACCGGCTAAGGCGTTCGCCGCCATCCTGGACGCGCTGTTCGAGTTCGCCTGGGAGAACCGGGCGCTCAACCGGGCCTTCGAGCATCTCGGTCCGGACGCCTACTACGCGAATCCGGTCTGCCAGTTCTGGATCGCCGAACTGCGGGCGCGGATCGCCGCGGTGAACCCGGACATCGACGCGGACTACTTCGCGCATGCCCTCTTCACCGCGATGCGCGCGGACATCATGGACTATCTGCTCAGCGCCCGGGGCATGGACAAGGACCGGATCCGGGCGGGAATCGAGCACCTCGCCGGATCAGTCCAGCGGTAGCTCCAGGGTGCCCCCGATCGCGGCGCGCAGTGCGTCACGCATCGCCTCGCGCGGGGCTGCCTGTCCGGTGAACAGTTCGGCCTGTTCGAACGCCTGGTGCAGCAGCATGTCCAGCCCGGTGGCCAATCGCGGCGCCACCCGGGCCAGTGGGGTCGGCCAGGGATCGTAGATGACATCCAGCAGCGCGTGCGCCTGCGCGAGTTCCTCGGCGATGGGTTCCACGGCCGCCGAGGGCACCGTGCTCACCAACGCGTCCGCCTTCGCGGCGAGCGCACCGAAGTCGGTCTCCGCCCAGGTCTGCACCAGTACGTCGAGTCCGGCACGTTCGGCGGCGGCCACGGTCTCCCCTGCCCGGTCCGGATCGCGGACCACCAGGGTCGCCTCGGTGAATCCGAGCTCGGCGAAGGCCACCACACTGGCCGCGGCGGTCCCGCCCGCGCCGAGCACCACTCCCCGACCGCCCTCGGTGAACCCGGCGGCCGCGCGCAGTGCCCCGCTCACCCCGCTCACATCGGTGCAGTCGGCGTGCCAGCCGTCCTTCTTGCGCAGCAGGGTGTTCGCCGCGCCGACCGCGTGTGCCCTGCCGGTCAGTGAGCTCGCGTGCCGCAGTGCTGCCCGCTTGCCGGGCATGGTGACCGAGAAGCCGACCCATTCCGGGCCGGAGCTGTCCACCAGACCGGGCAGTTCCGCTTCGCCGCAGCGGATTCGCCGGTACTCCCAGTCGTCCAGGCCAAGCGCGGTGAAGGCCGCGTTGTGCAGTACCGGGGAAAGGGAGTGTTCGATCGGATCGCCGAGCACTCCCGCGATCCTGGCTGGCTCAGTAGACACCGCTCTCCTGTGCCTTCTTGGCGTTCTGCCGGTGTTCGTCGACGGTCTTGGCGAAGCAGGAGGACCCGTCCTTCTCGCATTTCACGAAGAACAGCCAGTCCCCCGGAGTCGGTTTCGCGGCCGCCTTGATCGCCTCGATGCTCGGCGAGTCGATCGGTGAAGGTGGCAGATCCGCGTTCGCGTAGGTGTTGTACGGGCCCGCCTTGTCCCGGTCGGTCTTCGAGGTGCGGATCTCCGGGCGATCGAGCACGTAGTTGACCGTCGAGTCGAGTTCCAGCCGCTGCTTCTGGGTCAGCCGGTTGTGAATGACCCGGGAGACCTTGCCGAAGTCCTTCTCCACGCCCTCACCCTGCACCAGCGAGGCGACGGTGAGCACCTGATAGGCGCTCAGCCCACTCCCCTCGGCGGCCTGTGGCAGACCCGCGGAGCTCATTTTCTCCGCCGAGGCACGCAGCACGGTGCTGAGCAGATCCTTCGCCGAGGAGCCCGGTTTGACCTCGTACACACCGGGCAGGATCAGTCCCTCGAGCCGGTGCGCCGCGTCGACCTTGCCCGCCTCCTTGGCCGCCCAGGACGGCACGCCGAGGCTCGTCAGGTCGGTGGAACCCGCCACCTGTTGCAATGTGTTCGCCGAGACGCAGGTGCTGTCCCCGTTGTGTTCCGCGCAGCTCGACGCGGCCATCTGGCTGAGCACGCCCTTGGTGACGGATCCGTTCGGCTGCTTCACATCCTGGAGCCGGGTACCCGGCCGGATCTGCAGGTTGCCCACCCGGGAACCGGGGTCGGTGAGCTGAGCGACCGCGGCCTGACCGGACATCCTGGCGCGCATCTGGTAGTAGCCGGGCTGGATGGAGAGCGCCTTGTCGTTGTCCTCCGCGGCGTGGGTATAGGCGGAGGCACTGGCCACCACGTCCTTGTCGGCGAGCTCGGCGGCGATCGCGCGCTGCGACTGACCCGCGGTGACCTGGACGACGACCTGTCCCTGTCCGCCGCCCTCGTAGTCGGCGAAGCTGAGCCCGAGCAGCTGGCGGACACCGAACCAGGCGAACAGCAGCAGCACCGCGACGATCACGCCGGAGCCGAGCCAGGTGATCCGCCGTTTTCTGCGCAGCTGCTCCCGCCCCCGGGATCTGGATGGTTCGCGCGGGTAATCCTCCTCGTCGAACAGGCCGAGGTCGTCGTTCACGTGTCCTCCCGGCCCAGATCGCCCCGCGCCGCGGCGTTCGACCGCGCGTCCAGCCAGGTCTGCAGGATGTCCACCGCGGCGGCCTGATCGATCACCGAACGCTGTTTGCGGCCCCGTACGCCGCGATCGGAGAGCATCCGGCCCGCGTTGACCGTGGACAGGCGCTCATCGGCGAACCGGATCGGCACCCGGATGCGCGCGGCGAGTTCCTCCGCGTAGGCACTCGCGTGCTGTGCAGCGCTGCCGTGCCCGCCGGCGAGCGTCTTGGGCAATCCGATCACGACCTCGACCACCTCGTGTTCCTCGATCAACGCGACGAGCTTGGCGATGTCGGTCTTGTCCCGCTCGTCTCTCGGGAGGGTAACGAGTGGTGACGCGAGTAGTGGCGCGGGATCGCTCAGCGCGACGCCGACGCGTACCGCGCCGACGTCGATGCCGAGCCTGCGACCGGGACCGGGATCACCTGCCAAGGTCAGCCCGCTACCGCCGAGCGCAGGGCCTCGATGGCCGAGGGGACCCCGGACGGGTCCGAGCCACCGCCCTGTGCGAGGTCCGGTTTACCGCCGCCGCGGCCATCCACGGCAGGGGCGAGGGCGCCCACGAGCTTGCCCGCGGCGAGCCCGCGTTCCCGTGCCGCCTCGGTGGTCGCGACCACGAAGCTGAGCTTGCCGTCGTTCGGGGCGAACAGTGCGACCACACCGGGCGCGGAGCCGAGCCGGGCCCGCACGTCACTGGCCAGCGAACGCAGGGCCGAGCCCTCTCCGACCTCGACCTGTTCGGCGACCACCTGCACCCCGCCGACCTCGGTGCTCTGCTGCGCGAGCTTGCCCGCCGAGGCCAGCACCTCCTTGGTGCGCAGCTCGGTGATCTCCTTCTCCGCTGCGCGCAGCCGGTTGACCACGCCCTCGATGCGCTCGGGCAGCTCCTCGGCAGGCACCTTGAACTGACCGGCCAGCTGGGACACGAGCAGGTGTTCCTTGCTGGCGTGCCGCATCGCGTCCATGCCCACCAACGCCTCGACCCGGTGCACCCCGGAGCCGACACTCGAATCCCCGACCAGTTTGACCAGGCCGAGCTGGCCGATCCGGTTCACGTGCGTGCCACCGCAGAGCTCGCGGGAGTACTCGCCCATGTCGACCACGCGCACGTTGTCGCCGTACTTCTCACCGAACAGCGCCACCGCGCCGAGCTCCATGGCCCTGTCCATGGTGGTGGTGTAGGAGCTGACCTCCCAGTCGTCCTGGAGGTACTGGTTGACCTCCTCCTCGACCCCGGCGAGCACATCCGGGGAGACCGAGCGCGGCACGGTGAAGTCGAACCGCATCCGGCCCGGTTCGTTGAGCGAACCGGCCTGCGCTGCCTGCTTGCCATAGGCCCCGCGCACCGCCGCGTGCACCAGGTGCGTTGCCGAGTGCGAGCGCTCGATCGCGTGCCTGCGTACCGAGTCCACGTGCGCGGAAAGGCGGGTGTCCACCGCGAGCTCACCCTCGGTCACCGTGACCCGGTGCACGAACAGGCCGGGCACCAGCTTCTGCACATCGCGCACCCGGACCGCGACACCCTCGCCGTAGAGCGTGCCGGTGTCGGCGATCTGCCCGCCGCCCTCCGCGTAGAACGGGGTGCGGTCCAGGACCAGTTCGACATCGGTTCCGGCGCTCGCGGTGCGCGCGGGCTTACCGTCCACCAGCATCCCGAGTACCCGGGCGTCCGATTCCAGATCGGTGTACCCGAGGAACTCGGTCGGGCCGTGGGTGTCGAGCAGTTCCCGGTACTCGGACAGGTCACCGTGCCCGGACTTGCGCGCCTTCGCGTCCGCCTGCGCGCGGGCCCGCTGCTCGGACATCAGCGCGCGGAACCCGCTCTCGTCCACCTCGAGACCCTGTTCGGCGGCCATCTCCAGAGTCAGATCGATCGGGAACCCGTAGGTGTCGTGCAGCTGGAAGGCCTTGTCCCCGGACAGCACCCGCGCGCCCGCCGCCTTGGCCTGTTCGGCCGCGTTCTCGAAGATCCGGGAACCCGCGGTCAGTGTCGCGGAGAACGCCTGCTCCTCGGCGATCAGCACCGACTCGATCCGCTCGAACTCGGTGACCAGTTCCGGGTAGGACGGTGCCATCGCGTCCCGAACCGTCGCCGCGAGCTCGGCCAGCACCGGGGTCTGCACCCCGAGCAGGCGCACCGAGCGGATGATCCGGCGCAGCAGCCTGCGCAGCACATAGCCGCGGCCCTCGTTGGACGGGGTGACACCGTCGCCGATCAGCATGACCCCGGAGCGGGCGTGATCGGCGATGACCCGGAACCGCACGTCGTCGGCCTCGTTCTCGCCGTAGCGCTTCCCGGAGAGTTCCTCCGCCTTGGCGATGACCACGCGCAGCAGATCGGTCTCGTACACGTTGTTCACGCCCTGCAGCAGGAACGCGACCCGCTCGACGCCCATACCGGTGTCGATGTTCTTCTGCGGCAGTTCGCCGACCGGCGGGTACCCCTTCTTCGGGCTCTGCTCCCCGCGCATGTCCTGCATGAACACGAGGTTCCAGATCTCCAGGTACCGGTCCTCGTCGGCTTCCGGCCCGCCGTCGGCGCCGAACTCGGGGCCACGGTCGTAGAAGATCTCCGAGCAGGGGCCACCCGGACCGGGAACGCCCATGTCCCAGTAGTTGTCCTCACCGCTGCGGCGCTGGATGCGTTCGGCGGGCAGCCCGGCGACCTCCTGCCAGAGCCGGTAGGCCTCGTCGTCGGACTCGTAGACGGTGGCCCACAGCCGCTCGGGGTCGAAACCGAGCCCGCCCTCGGCGACCTTGCCGGTGACCAGGGTCCACGCCAGCCGGATGGCCTCGGACTTGAAGTAGTCGCCGAACGAGAAGTTCCCGGCCATCTGGAAGAAGGTGTTGTGCCGGGTGGTTTTACCGACCTCGTCGATGTCCGGGGTGCGGATGCATTTCTGCACGCTGGTCGCCGTCTTGTACGGCGGGGTCTGCTGGCCGAGGAAAAACGGCTTGAACGGCGCCATCCCGGCGATGATGAACATGACCGTGGGGTCGTCCGAGATCAGCGAGGCCGAGGGAACCCAGGTATGGCCCGCCTTCTCGAAATGATCGCGGAAGCGCTTGATGATTTCGTGTGTCTGCACGGTTTCTTCCTTGTGACTGCGGGGTGGTTGGCCGATAACGGCGGACGGGCTGGCCGGAACGTCAGGACGCGCGCTCGCCCGCCCCGCGAGCTCGCCGCCCCGGCAGCTCGACGCCGGTACGCTCGGTCACCCCGCGCGCGAGCTCCTCTTCCCGCTCGGACATACCCGCGCGCACATCCGCGCCGAAGGCGCCGACCGCCTCGGCCAGCTCGCGCAGTCCGGCGCCGATGTTCTCCCCGATGCCGGCCGGGGTGGCCTTGCGCGCGGTCGCGTTCACCTTGCGCGTGGCGATCACGCCTGCCGTGACGCCGACCCCGAGCCAGAACAACCGTTTCACTTCCGGCGCCCCTTCCGCGCACGCCTGGTGTGCTTGCCTTGCGGCGCACCCGCCGCCTCGCGCCGGGCCTTGATCGCCCGGGATACCCCGTAGGACACCGCGGCGGTCTTCACCAGCGGGCCACCGAGGGTCGCGGTGAACAACGAGGACAGCGCCGAGGCGTTTCCGGTGATGGTGCGTACGTTCGAGGTTACCCCGTCCACCCGCTCGAGCTGGGTGTTCACGTGCGTCAGCGTGGTCGAGGCCTCGGTGAAGATCGGATCGGTGTTCTCGTGCGCCTTGCGGATCGCGATCGTCGCCTCGTCGAGCGTGCGCGAGAGCTTCACCACCACGACGGCGACGAGCAGTACCAGCACGACGAACGCCCCTGCGGCGACGACTGCGGCGATCTGCCCTGGTGTCACGAAATTCCTCCCAGTGCGGAAGTGTGCTGTGGTCGACAACCCTACCCGCGCCGCTACCGAGCGTTCGCAGGTGTACCCGGTGAACACGGCGCGGGTGCGCGGGTCACTCCTGGTTCTGCTCGCCGTTCTGTTCACTGCGCCTGCGGGCCACCCGGAACAGCCAGATGATGAAGCACACGAAGGCCGCGCCGCCGAGCACATCGGTGAGCACCGTGAAGGCTCCCTCGGACATGCCGAGCGCCGAGGAACTGAGCGCCAGTACGTCGGCGCTCTGTGCCGCGGCGAACGGGATCGCGAGGATGATGCCGACCAGTGCCTCACCGGTGATCAGGCCGGAGGCGAACAGCATGCCGCGCCGGTGTTCCTTCGGGTCGGCCCCGTTCTTGCGCAGCGCCCGGTCCGCGAACACCGCGACCAGGCCACCGATGAACAGCGCCACCGACTGCTCGATGGGCAGGTAGAGCCCGACCGCGACGGCGAGCACCGGGGTACGGAACCGGGCACCCCTGCGGACCAGGATCTGGTCCAGCACGATGATCAGGACCGCGAGGCCCGCCCCGATGCCGATCATGGACCACGGCAGGCCGCCGTCGAACACGCCCTTGCCGATGGAGCTCATCAGCGTGGCCTGCGGTGCCTGCAGCGCCTCGCTCGGATTCATCCCCTGCCGGGGCAGCGAGCTGCCGATGCCGTACGCGTTGTAGAGCACCGAGAGGATCGGTGCGATGCACACGGCGGCGACCACGACACCCACGATCAGCATGGTCTGCTGCTTCCACGGGGTCGCCCCGACGATGCGGCCCGCCTTGAGATCGTGCAGGTTGTCCCCCGCGATCGCGGCCGCGCAGCTGACCACCGCCGCCATCAGCACCGCGGTGGCCGCACCGACCGTCGCGGCCAGCTCGTGCCCGGTGAAGTTGATCTCGACGCCCAGGATCGCGAGCAGCAGCAGCGCGCCCACCAGCAGCGTCAGGATGGTGACCCCGGATACCGGGTTGTTCGAGGAGCCGACGAGACCGGTCATGTACCCGGAGACCGAGGAGAACAGGAAGCCCGCGATGAGGGCGAACAGCACCCCGAAGATGATCGTGCCGACGAACAGCCCGCTGCTGATCTGCAGCCGGGCCCGGTCCACCACGAACAGGAACACCAGGAAGATCGGCACCGCCATGCCGATGGTGCCCCACAGCAGGAAGTTCGCCGGGATGTCGCGCTCGGTGCGTTCGAGCCCGTTCGACTCGCCCGACTTGGCCGCCCGCACCGCGCGCACCGAGGAGCGGATGCTGTTCACCACCGGGCGCAGCACCGAACCGAGCGCCCACACCCCGCCGATGGCCATCGCGCCGACACCGAGGTAGCGCACCTGATCGCTCCACACCGCCTCGGCGGCGTCGTAACCGGTGGCGCCGTCGACGGTGTGCGCGAGCACCGAGGGGTCCGCGAAGGTCATGTACAGCGGGATCCCGACCACCCAGGCGAGCACGCCGCCGGTGAAGACCAGCCCGGCGATGTTGACCCGCACGATGTAGCCGACCCCGAGCAGGGCCACCGACATCTCGCTGCCGAAGCCGAACACCGCCCGGCCCGCGGTCGCCGCTCCGCTCAGCGTGCCCGCCGCGATACCGAAGCCGGTCTGGCACAGCTTGAGGATCCCGGCCGCGATCGCGGAGATCACCACGTACTTGGCTTCCTTGCCGCCGCGCTCGCCCGCCTTGAGCACCTCACCGGTGGCCACGCCCTCCGGGAAGGCCAGCTTCGCGTTGACGATCAGCGCGCGCCGCAGCGGAACGGTGAACAGCACACCGAGCACCCCGCCGCACAGCGCGATCGCCATCACCGGCAGGAACGGGAAACCCTGCCAGTAGCCGAGCAGCACCAGCGCGGGCAGCGTGAAGATCACCCCGGCCGCGAGCGCCTCGCCCGCGGAGGCCGCGGTCTGCACGATGTTGTTCTCCACGATGGTGGATCCGCGCAGCAGGCGGAACACCGCCATCGAGATCACCGCGGCCGGAATGGAGGCCGAAACGGTGAGCCCGACCTTCAATCCCAGGTAGGCGTTCGCGCCGGCGAGCACGGCGGCGAGCACCACGCCGAGGATCACCGCCTTGACGGTGATCTCCCGCGGCGCCTCCGCCGAGGAGATGAACGGTTCGTCGAGTTGCTTACTGGTCATGTGGCTACCCCCAGAAGACTGCGATGCCGATGTTGAGCACGGTCAACCCGCCCATGGTCAGCGCGAGACCGCGAGCGCGCTCGGTGCGGTTACGCCCGACGATGGCGAGCACCGCGATCACGAGCAGCACGATGAGCTTCACGCCGATCTTGATGTGCCCGCTCGTGTCCAGCGGAGTACTGACCACGTGCGCGTCCCGCAGCCCGACCATGGCCAGGCCGCTGATCAACTGGGTCAGGCTGGCCCACAGCCAGGCGACGGAGAGTCCCTCCCCGGCCGCGGCCCTGCGCTGCAGGAAGGCCGCTCCGATGAGTGCGGCCAGCCCAAGGAAATGGGCGAAGAGCAGAACATTGAACAGGATCGTCACGGAGAGACACGGTAACCCCAGGACGAATACGCCCCGTTGATGCAGGGCCGCGCGCACCGCATACCCAGCGGCGAATACACTCTCGACTCACTAGTGTCGCATGCGCGCGTACCGACGACCCCCGAAGAGAAGATGACGCAGACCCTAACTGCAGAGCCGGTCGCCTCACAAGACAAGCCCGAGGCCCCGGCGGAGACCGGCAGAGGACGTTTACGCCGCATCGCTCCCGCGGTGCTCGCCATCCTCGCCGGGCTCGCCCTGATCGCCTGGCGAGCCTCGATCTACGGCAACTGGATCGTCGACGACGCCGCCATCACGTTCGCCTACGCCAGGGATGTCGCCGACGGTCTCGGCCCCGTCGTGGCTCCGGGTTCGGCCCCGGTGGAAGGCTTCTCCAATCCGACCTGGCTGGTGCTGCTCGTGCTCGGCAGGCTGCTCGGCCTGTTCGACCACGGCACCTGGTTCGGCATCCCGGACTACGTGCTGTTCCCCAAACTGCTCGGCCTGCTGTGCTGCGCGGGCATCCTGGTGCTCTGCCATCACGCGGCGCGCGCGGTGACCAAGCGTCCGTGGCTGGCGACTTTCCTGGCCGCGGCGGTCATGGCGGCCATCCCCTCCTTCGTGATCTGGTGCTTCTCCGGACTGGAGAACTCGCTGTACGCGCTGCTCGCCGTCGGGATCGCGGTGCTGCTGTTCCGCGCGACGATCGACGGGCGGCTGCTCACCGCGCGGGTCGGGATCATCGCCGGGGTCCTGGCCGCGCTCGCGGCACTGACCAGGCCGGACGGGGCGATCTACGCGGGCGCCTATCCGCTCGCGGTGCTCGTGCACCTGCACCGGGACACCATCGCGCTCAGCGTGCGCAGGATCCTGGTCTCCGTCGCCGCGTTCATCGTGCCCTTCGGGCTGTACCTGCTCTGGCGCTACCTGGAGTTCGGCAAACTCGTCCCGAACACCTCGGTCGCCAAATCGCAGGGCCTGCCGACGGTGGCCAATCTGAACCGGATCGGCGAACTGCTCGACTACGTCGGCCCCGCGCTGGTGCTCGCCGCGCTGATCGGCATCGGCTTCGCCCTGGCCAAGTGCCCCTGGCGCGCCGCTCTCGCCACGCTGCTCGTGCCGCTGACCCTGGCGGTACTCGCCTATGTGGTCATCGAACCGGACTGGATGGGCCAGTTCCGGTTCGCCACCCCGGTCTGGGCACTGCTCGCGATCACCGGGACCCTCGGCGTGTTCGGGGCCCTCGCGCAGTGCAAACCGCGCGGACAGGTGGTGCTCTCCCTGGGCCTCGCGGTCTCGGCGGCCGCCTCCGGGTCCGGGCTCATGGCGCAGGCCCATCAGTTCCGCAGCGAACCGACGCTGTCCATGTGCTATGTGGCCGACCGGATCGGCCGCACCTTCAATGCCTACGCCGACATGCTCGGACTCAAGGGCGGCACCCTGCTCGCTCCCGACCTCGGCGGCAGTTCGCTGACCAGCAGGCTGCACATCGTGGACATGGCCGGGCTCGCCGAACCGCACATCGCCGAACTGATCAACCACGGCGATATGCCCGGGCTGCGTGACTACGTGTTCAACCAGGTGAAGCCGACCTTCATCCACTCACGCGGACCGTGGGGCCCAGGCAACGGGGTGTCCTCGGATCCGCGCATCGCCCGGGACTACTACCCGGTGATCTCCTACCCGCCGCAGGAGGGCAAGCCCGCGGGTGACTGGGTGCGCAAGGATGTGGTACCGAACCAGGCGATGCTGACCAAACTCCGCCAGTACGCCGACCGGACCGTGCACGAGATGGACGCCAAGCAGTTCGAGTGGCCGCTGCGGCACTGCGACGACACCATGCGGCGCGGGCAGACCACGGTCAACAAGGCGTTCTGAGGCCCCCGGATTGACCCTCACCGACCGCATCCCCGCATCGACCGATCCGGACAGCCTCTTCGACACCTTCACCACCTGGGTCGGGGAGACCGGTATCGACCCGTACCCGGCGCAGCTCGAGGCGCTGATGGAGCTGGCGATGGGGTCGAACGTGATCCTGTCCACGCCGACCGGGACCGGGAAGAGCCTGGTGGCCACCGGGGCGCACTTCATGGCGATCGCCACCGACCGCACCACCTTCTACACCGCACCCATCAAGGCGCTGGTCTCGGAGAAGTTCTTCGCCCTTATCGAGGTGTTCGGCGCGGACAACGTGGGCATGATGACCGGCGACTCCAGCGTGAACGCCGACGCCCCGATCATCTGCGCCACCGCCGAGATCGTCGCGAACCTCGCGCTGCGCGAGGGCGCCGAAGCCGATATCGGGCTCGTGGTGATGGACGAGTTCCACTTCTACTCCGATCCGGACCGCGGCTGGGCCTGGCAGGTTCCACTGCTCGAACTTCCGCACGCGCAGTTCCTGCTGATGTCCGCGACTCTCGGCGATGTGAGCTTCTTCGAGACGGACCTGACCAGGCGCACCGGCCGCGCCACGAGCGTGGTCACCAGCGCGCAGCGGCCGGTCCCGCTGTTCTACCGCTATGTGCTCACCCCGATGCCGGAGACCATCGACGAGATCGTGGAGACCAAGCAGGCGCCCGCGTATCTCGTGCACTTCAGCCAGGCGGCGGCGATCACCCAGGCGTCCGCACTGACCAGTGTCAACGTGGCCACCCGGGCCGAACGCGACCAGATCATCGCCGAACTGGGCGGGTTCCGGTTCTCCTCGGGCTTCGGCAGGACACTGTCCCGGATGATCCGGCACGGCATCGGAGTGCACCACGCGGGCATGCTCCCCAAATACCGGCGCCTCGTGGAACGGCTGGCCCAGGCCGGGCTGCTGAAGATCATCTGCGGCACCGACACCCTCGGCGTCGGCATCAACGTGCCGATCCGCACCGTGGTGTTCACCGCGATGTCCAAATACGACGGCACCCGGTCCCGGCTGCTCACCGCCCGCGAGTTCCACCAGATCGCCGGGCGCGCGGGACGGGCGGGCTACGACGACGCGGGCAACGTCATCGCCCAGGCTCCCGAGCACGTGATCGAGAACGAGAAGGCGCTCGCCAAAGCGGGCGATGATCCGAAGAAGCGCCGCAAGGTGGTGAAGAAGAAGCCGCCGCCCGGCCAGATCGGCTGGGGCGAACCCACCTTCACGAAGCTGATCGAAGCCGAACCCGAACCGTTGACCTCCAGCTTCACCGTCAACCACGCCATGCTGCTCAACGTGGTCGCGCGACCGGGGGACGCCTTCGCGGCCATGCGCAAGCTGCTCACCGACAACCACTGTGACCGCGCCACCCAGCGCAAGCTGATCCTTCGGGCCATCTCCATCTACCGCTCCCTGCTCGCCGCCGGGATCGTCGAACGGCTGGACACCCCGGACGAAGCGGGCCGTACCGTGCGGTTGACCGAAGACCTGCAGTGGGACTTCACCCTGAACCAGCCGCTGGCCCCGTTCGCACTCGCCGCCATCGAACTGCTCGACGACCAGGCGCCCGACTACGCACTCGACGTGCTCTCCATCGTGGAAGCCACCGTCGAGGATCCGTGGCCGGTGCTGCGCGCCCAGGCGAACAAGGCCAAGGGCGAGGCCGTGGCGAGCATGAAGGCCGAGGGGATCGAGTACACCGAGCGCATGGAGCTGCTCGAGGACGTCAGCTATCCGCAGCCGCTGACCGAGCTGCTGGACCCCGCCTTCGAGACCTATCGCCGGGCGCATCCCTGGGTCGCCGACGCCGCCCTGTCCCCCAAGTCCGTGGTGCGCGATCTGCATGAGCGGGCGATGAACTTCGTCGAGTACATCGGCTTCTACCAGCTGGCCCGTTCCGAAGGACTGGTGCTGCGCTATCTCGCGGATGTGTACGCGGCGTTGCGGCGCACCGTCCCGGATCGGGCCCGCACCGAAGAGCTCGAGGACATCACGGTCTGGCTCGGCGAGCTCGTGCGCCAGGTGGACGGCAGCCTGCTGGAGGAATGGGAACGGCTGCGCGATCCCGAGGCACCGGAGCCGACCGCCGGTCCCGCACCCGAACCCGAGGCGCCACCGGTCACCCGCAACGAGCGAGCCTTCCGGGTGCTGGTGCGCAACCAGCTGTTCCGGCTGGTCGAATGCTGCGCGCGCCGGGACTACGAGACCCTAGCCGAACTCACCGACCTCAGCGCGCAGGACTGGGCGGAGGCGGTCGAGGACTACTTCGCCGAGCACGCCGAACTGGGCACCGGTCCGGACGCGCGCGGGCCCGCGCTGCTGATGATCACCATCGAGTCGCAGCGCTGGGTGGTGCGCCAGATCTTCGACGACCCCGAGGGCGATCACGACTGGGGCATCCTCGCCGAGATCGACCTGGCCGCCTCGGACGAAGCCGGAGTCCCGGTGCTGCGCATCCTCGAAGCCGGGGAGCTCTCCTAGCCGGCCGTGCCAAGATCAATAGCATGACGAAGCGAACGATCCTGCGCGGCGGCAAGGTATTCGACGGCACGACGGTCCGCGAGGCCGAGCTCGTGATCGAGGGCGACCGGATCCTGGAGGTTGGCACCGGACTCGACGGTGACGCCGAACTCGACGTCACCGGGCTGACCGTGCTCCCCGGACTCATCGACTGCCATGTGCACGTCGTGTTCTCCGGCGCGGACCGGCTGCGGATGATGCAGGAACCGTTCTCGTACCAGTTCTACGCGGCCGCGCGGAACCTGCGTGCGCTGCTCGACTGCGGCATCACCTCGGCACGCGACGCGGGCGGGGCCGATCTCGGGATGAAGACCGCGCTCGCCGACGGGCTGATCGAGGGACCCGAACTGGCCACGGCGGTCACCGTGCTCGGGCAGACCGGCGGGCACACCGACGGCCTGCTGCCGAACGGGGCCTGCCTGCCGCTGATGCAGGAGCATCCGGGCCGTCCGGCCATGGTCGTGGACGGCCCGGACCAGATGCGGGTCCGGGTGCGCGAGCTGGTGCGCGCGGGTGCCGATGTCATCAAGATCTGCACCACGGGCGGGGTGCTCTCCCCCGGCGACGATCCGGGGCACGCACACTTCGACGCCGAGGAGCTCGCGGTATGCGTGGCCGAGGCGGCCCGCGCCGGGCTCCGGGTGATGGCGCACGCACAGGGCACCGAGGGCATCAAGAACGCCCTGCGTGCCGGGGTGCGCAGCATCGAGCACGGTATCTATCTCGATGACGAGGCCATCGAACTGCTGCTGGACAAGCAGGCCTGGCTGGTGCCCACGCTGCTCGCGCCCACCGCTCTGATCGAGCAAATCGAGGCAGGCGCGGCCATGCCGGACTCGGTGGTCGACAAGGCGTACGAGGTCCTCGAGATCCACCGGGACTCGATGCGCCGTGCCGTGGCGGCCGGGGTACCGATCGCCATGGGCACCGACAGCGGCGTGTTCCCGCACGGGGACAACCTGCGCGAGCTGGAGCTGCTGCACGGTGTCTCGATGGCACCGGACGCGGTGCTGCGCGCCTCCACCGTGCGGGCGGCGGAACTGCTCGGCCGCGCGGACGAGGTCGGCACCATCGCACCCGGTTTCCGCGCCGATCTGGTGCTGCTCGAAGGGGACCCGTTCGATTTCACCGGCTACCGCTCCCGGGTGCGCGCGGTGTTCCAGCGCGGAGAGCCGGTGCGGCCACTCGCCTAGAGCCCGCCGCCGGTACCGGAGATCAGTGCCGGAGTTCAGTGCTGGAGTTCAGTGCTGGAGTTCAGTGCTGGCGCAGCAGGTACAGCACCTTGTACTTGGCCCACGGCGATCCGATGGGCCAGGATTTGATCGCCCCGGCCGGGGCATGCGCGGACAGGGTCGCCCCGAGTGCGTACTCGGGGCGGAGCGGGCGCACGCTCCGGTCGAGGAAGGTGAAGTTGATGTCCTGCAACGTCTTGCCGAGACCACTCGACTTGCTGCGCGCCTTGTCGATCTCGCCGAGCATGATGCCGCGGTCGGCGAACTCGTCGACGACCGCGCAGTCACAGGAGTAGGCGAGCACGCCGATCTCCCCGCCACTGCGCACCGGCCGGTCGCCGACGATCGAGTGCAGTTCCCGCCCGATCTTGCGGTACTCCGCGGTCGAGGTCCAGTTGGTCATGATCGGCGCGTAAGTGCGGGGCAGACCGTGCGCGGTGTACCAGACCACGCTCGCCGCCACCAGCAGTCCGCCGATCCCGGTGCCGATCCAGCCGAGGGGACCGCGCACCGCGCACAGCGCCGCGGCCAGGAAGATGATGCCCGCGGACATGCTCGGCCCGTAGTACCAGTGATACGGCGGCACGATCAGCATCGAGTACGCCACGTAGTGCACGGCCCCGGCCAGCAGCAGCACCGCGAACGGGCGCAACCCGCTCCACGTGGGTCCGCGCCGTACCGCGAGGGCGAGCCAGATCAGGCCGGCGAGCACCCCGAGCGCCACCGGAAGGAAGGAGAGCACCGTGGCCTTCGGGAAGGCCTGCAGGTACAGCAGCGGTCCGTTGCCGAAACCCCATTTGCCCCAGGTGCCCTGCATGGTCTTGATGATCAGCGTGTCCGGGACGGCCGAGCCGAGCAGGAACCAGCTGAGCAGATACCACGGCAGCGCCACCACGATCGTGGCCAGCACGGTGCGGCCGAGTCCCCGCCAGAACCGGGGACGCACCAGCACGAGCACCGCGCCGAGCACCAGCAGGTCCAGCCGGATCAGCGAGAGCAGGCCGAGTGTGGCACCGAGTGCGAGCGGTTTGTGCCGCAGCACGAACACCAGCGCCCAGGCGAGCACCGCGGCGCCGAGCGAGACCTCCATGCCGAGTGAGGACAGCATCAGCGGGTTCACCGTGAGCAGCAGAATGGCCAGCGGGGCGAACCGCTCGGGCAGCCCGGCGTGCCTTCCGGCCGCACGCAGCGCCAGGGCGAGGGTGACCTGGGTGATCACGAACAGCGCCCCCGCCGCGACCACGGCGTTCCGGAAAACGAAGGTCAGGGCGGCGAGCAGCAACACGTTCAGCGGGGAGGTCGCCGAATTGGCGACGCTGTCCTGGATCAGCCCCCAGTGCCCGTGAAAGGCGATGTTCCTGGCATAGGACAGGGTGATGTAGGTGTCGTCGATCAGGGTCGGTTCGGCGACGGCGAACACCAGCGCGGACAGCACCGCGACCGCCACCGGCAACCACCAGGCGTGCCGGATTCCCGGTCTTCTTCGGACCTGTGTCCGCGAGTCATCGCTGGTCAGCGTCTCGACCATCAGTCTGTTTCCCTCGCCGTGCGTCCCGTCGGTGGTGGCGAACCCCGACGTCCGCACATCCCGTGCCCTGCCGGCCGGACAGTCTAGCGTGCCTGGTCGCGCACGACCCTGCGCAGTTTCGGCACCCGTTCGGCGAGTCCACGTTCCACCCCATGTGTAGTCGGATGGTAATAATCCACGCCGACCAGCTCATCAGGGGGATACTGCTGGGCAAGCACACCGTCCGGCGTGTCGTGCGGGTATCGGTAGCCCTGACCGTGTCCGAGGCTGCCCGCGCCCGAATAGTGCCCGTCCCGCAGATGCGCGGGCACCATCCCGGCCTTTCCCGCGCGCACATCGGCGAGCGCCGCGTCGATCGCGGTGATGGTGGCGTTCGACTTCGGCGCGGTGGCCAGATGGATGGCGGCCTCGGCGAGCGCGAGTCGCCCCTCCGGCATACCGATGAACGCGACCGCGTGCGCCGCGGCCACCGCGGACTGCAGCGCCGTCGGGTCCGCCATGCCGATGTCCTCGGAGGCGTGCACCACCAGCCGGCGCGCGATGAACCGCGGGTCCTCCCCTGCCTCGATCATCCGCGCCAGGTAGTGCATGGTGGCGTCCACATCCGAGCCGCGGATGGACTTGATGAACGCGCTGATCACGTCGTAGTGCTGGTCGCCGTCCCGGTCATAGCGCAGCGCGGCCTTGTCCACGGTGGACTCGACCGTGGACAGCTCGATCGCCTCGGCATTGAGCGCCGAGGCAGCGTCCGCGGCGGCCTCCAAGGCGGTCAGTGCCCGGCGCGCATCCCCGGAAGCGAGCCGCACCAGGTGCTCGAGTGCTTCCTCGGTGATCCGCAGCGCTCCCCCGAGCCCGCGTTCCTCGGTGCGCGCACGCTCGAGCAGGGTGGCCACATCCGCGTCGGTGAGCGAGTGCAGCTGCAGCACAAGCGAGCGGGACAGCAGCGGTGAGACCACCGAGAAGAACGGGTTCTCCGTGGTCGCGGCGACCAGCAGCACCACCCGGTCCTCCACCGCGCCGAGCAGCGCGTCCTGCTGGGTCTTGGAAAAGCGGTGCACCTCGTCGATGAACAGCACCGTCGACTCGCCACTGCGGCCGAGCCGGTTCTTGGCCTCGGCGATCACCGCACGCACTTCCTTCACCCCGGCCGAGAGCGCGGACAGCGCCACGAACCGGCGGTTGGTCGCGGTGGACACGAGATTGGCGAGCGTGGTCTTGCCGGTCCCCGGCGGACCGTAGAGCAACACCGAGGCTGCCGATCCGCCCTCGACGAGCCTGCGCAGCGGCGCCCCCTTGCCGAGCAGATGCTCCTGGCCGAGTACCTCCTCGAGGGTTCGCGGGCGCATCCGCACCGCGAGCGGCGCGTTCCCGGCCAGCTTCTCCTCCGCGGCCTCCTCGGCCTGCGCCGCGAACAGGCCACCGTCGAACAGATCGTCACTCACACCCCGATGCTATGCGGAGAGGACGACATGACCCACATCGCTTGCATAGTGTCCGAGACACTAGTAGCTTGGACACTATGCAGCGCTCAGGTCTCGCCCTCGCCGTTCTCGCCCTCCTCTTCGAGCGGCCGATGCATCCGTATCTCATGCAGCAGCACATCAAGGAGCGGGGCAAGGATCTCGTGGTGAACGTCGGTCAGCGTTCGCAGCTGTACAAGACGATCGACCGCCTGCAGGCCGAGAAGCTGGTCAGGGTGGCCAAGGTGGAACGCAGTGCGGCCGGTCAGGAACGGACCCTGTACGAGATCACCGATGAGGGCCGCAAGCTCACGGTCACCTGGACCTACGACATGCTCGCGAGCCCGCGCCGGGACTTCCCCGAGTTCACCGCGGGGCTGGCCTATCTGCCCGTGCTCACCACGGACCAGACGATCGGCGCGCTCGAGAAGCGGTTGTCCGCGGTCCGCGCGGAAGCGGGCGAACTGGAAAAGGGCATGGCGGAGGCCGATTTCCTGCCCCGCCTGTTCGTCATCGAGAGCGAATACATGCTCGCGCATCTGCGCACCGATATCGAATGGATCGAAGCCCTGCTCGCCGAACTGCGGGCGGGCACGTTCACCTGGGATCTCGCCCAGCTCGAGGACTGGGCGAAGGAAGCCTTCCCCGAAGCGTTCGAAAAGGAGGCACCGGAGGGCTGACCCGCCGGTTTTCCTCTTTCGCCCGTTCGCCGACGGGATATCTCTTTTCCCTCCCGGAATCGGTAGTGCGCCGTTCCCGGGTCGAAACACCGAATTCGAAACACCGAATTGGAAACGGAGTACACCCATGTCCGAAAACACCAGACCCGTGCTCATCATCGGCGCGGGCACCGGAGGACTCGCCCTCGCCCACGGCCTGCGCCAGGCCGGGGTCCCGGTCCAGGTCTACGAACGCGACCGGCACCGCACCGGGGGCCTGCAGGGCTTCCGGGTCGGCATCTCCCCCAACGGCGTGCGCGCACTGCGCGACTGCCTGCCCCCGGAGCTGTTCGACATCTTCGTCGCGACCACCGCGAAGGAGTACCGCTACTACACCAACATGACCGAGCAGCTGCAGCCACTGCTGACGATCTCCATGGACGAACTCAACGGGCCGGGTACCGATGAGGTGGTCCGGGACTACTCGGTGAGCCGGATGACGCTGCGCCAGGTGCTGCTGACCGGGCTCGAGGACATCGTGCACTTCGACAAGAAGTTCAGCCACTACACCGAGGACGGCGATACGGTCACCGCGCACTTCGAGGACGGCAGCAGCGCCACCGGTGGCCTGCTCGTCGGCGCCGACGGCGCGAACTCCCGGGTCCGCAAACAGCTGCTGCCGCACGCCGAGCACCGCGACACCGGACTGATCGCGATCGGCGGGAAGCTGGCCATCACACCGGAGAACAGCCACCTGCTGCCCGGCACCTCGCGCCAGGGCATGTCGATGATCACCGACCGCCGGGGCACCTTCGGGATCCTGCACGTGATGGAGTTCCCCTGGCAGGGCGACCGGGAACTCAAACACGGCATCGGCTCCTCCGATGCCGAACTGCTCAGGGACTGGCCCGGACTGCGGTTCGACAACACCACCGACTACTTCTCCTGGGGTGTCTCGGTACCCGCCCGGCTCGCGCCGCGCGATGTGCTCCAGCTGCCCGGGGAGGCGCTGCAGAAGTACGTGGTCACCGAGCTCATCCACGACTGGCACCCGAATCTGCGCGCACTGGTCCGGGATTCCGAGCCGGGCGCGTCCTTCGCGCTCACCGTGCGCACCTCGGAACCGGTCGAGGCGTGGCGGCCGAGCCGGGTCACCGTGCTCGGCGACGCGGCGCACACCATGACCCCGGGCCGGGGCGCGGGTGCGAACACCGCACTGCGCGATTCTCAGGTGCTGCGCGACCGGCTCGTGGACCACCGGGACGGCAGCGGAGACCTGGTCGAGGCAGTCGGCGCGTACGAAGCCGCGATGCGCGAGTACAGCGCGGTGGCGGTGCGCGAATCGCTGGCGAACATGAAGGACTACGAGCTGGACCGGAAACCGGTGCGCCGGGCATTGTTCACCGCGGGAATGCGGACCGGGATGCGACTGACCGGGAAGGTGCCCGCGATGAAGCGGCACATGGTCGACTCGATGCAACGCACCCGCGACTCGGAACGTGCGGGGTGACGAGCATGGCCTAAAGTCGTCGCGTGCTTGCCCGCCGTTTCGAATCGCTCACCGACCGGTTCTTCGCGGCGGACCACGGCCTGCTGCGGCTGCGGTTCGCGGCCCGCGCGGTGGTCACCGTCGGGCTCGCCGTGCTCGTGCAGTACCTGCTCGGTTTCCCGCTTCCGGTGCTGCTGCTCGGCGCGATCGGCGGCATGATGTGCTCGACCACGCTGCGCACCGGCACCCCGTGGCAGCGCGGGGCGAACATCCTGTTGTTCGCCCCGGTCATGATCGCCTCGCTGACCCTGTCCACGCTGCTCGCGCCGCACCGGGTGTTCGGCGATATCGCGTTCGTCGTGGTCATGTTCCTCGCGGTGTACGTGCGCCGGTTCGATCAGCTGGGGCTGAGCCTCGGTATGGGCGCGTTCATCGCCTACTTCTTCGCCACCTTCCTCAAGGCCTCACCGCAGATGCTGCCCGCGATGTACCTCGCGATCTGCATCGGTGCGACGAGCTGCGCGATCTCCGCACTGCTGATCTTCCGGGAGAACCCGCAGAGCCTGTTACAGCGGGCGACGGTCTCGGTGCGGGCCCAGGTGGCGCGGCTGGTCGAGGAACTGGCGCACGTGCTCGAGTCCGGTGAGGTTCCGCAGAGCGACGCTCTGCCGCCCCGGATCGCCCGGCAGACCGCGCGCATGCACGAGACCACGCTGCAGATCGAGGACCACGCCCAGCTGATCGGGCTCACCCCGCGCTGGCAGCGCTATCTGGTGGACTGCGAACTCGCCGCGGACCGGCTCGCCCGCACCATCGTGCGCGCCCTCTGCGGTGAGCTCAGCGCCGAGACGCGGGCTACCCTCGTCGAGGATCTTCGCGGGCTGCACCGTTTTGTGGACCGGGATCCGCGCGCGGCACTCGAAGTGGACACCGACGCCCTGCTCGCCCGGATCGCCCGCTATGACATCCGCGGGGACCCGAGCCTGCTGCCGTCCGCACCGGACCAGCACACCCTGCTGGTGCACCGGGCGATCCGGGAGTTCCTGCTCTCGGTGGTGCAACTGCGCAGGCTCACGGTGCGCACCGGGGAATCGGCGGCCAAGGAACGGGAAGCCGAGCAGGAGTCCGAGGAAACGGACAGCGCCGAGCGGCCGGGACCACGGCTGATGGACAGCACCCGCAGCGCCATCCAGGCCGCGCTCGGCGGGGCGCTGGCCATCGTCGGCGGTGAGTTCCTCTCCGAACAGCGCTGGTACTGGGCGGTGATCGCGGGCTTCGTGGTGTTCGGCGGCACCACCTCCCGCGGGGACCTGTTCGTCAAAGGCTGGCGGCGGGTGTGGGGCACGCTCGCCGGGATCATCATCGGGACGGTGCTGGGCACGGCGCTGCACGGCGACCAGGTCGTCAACCTGATCGTGCTGCTGGTCTGTATCTTCCTCGCGTTCTACTCGATGCGGGTGTCCTACGGGATGATGACCTTCTTCATCACGGTCATGCTCGGGATGCTCTACGACATCCTCGGTACCTTCTCGGACAGCGTGCTGCTGCTGCGCCTGGCCGAAACGGCCATCGGCGTGCTGGCCGCGGGCATCGCCGCCAGCATCGTGCTGCCCAAACGCACCCGGACCACGGCGGTCGCCGCGCTACACGACTACTTCGTGGCCCTTTCCGGGCAGCTGCGCGATGCCGAACAGCTGCTCGTCTACCGCGAGCACACCGACCTCATCGCCAGCACCCGCGAGGTGGACCGCGCCGCGGGCAGCGCGCGCACCGCGATCCTGCCGATGACGCATCCGATGAGTCCCGCGCGGCTCCGGCGTGGTCAGGCCACCCGGTTGAGCACGCTGGTGGAGGAATCCGCACTGGCCGCCCGGAACCTGGCAAGGGCCGCGGATCCCGGGGCACTCGCCGGGCTCCCCGCGGGCATCCGGGCGCTGCACCGGCTGACCGCCAACACCAGCGCTCTGGCCGAGGCCACCGGTCCGCGGCGCACGGTGGCGAAACTGACCAGCGGGCCCACGCTCGCCCCGACCGTGGATGTGCGCGCACTGGCCGCCATCAACAACGAGGGCGTCGCCGAACGGCTTTCGGTGCTGCATCTGCGCCGCACCGTGAACACGATCGACCGGCTGGACAAGGTGCTGCTCGGCATGGCGGCACCACTCGAGCAGACCGTGACCGTGCCCTCGGATCAGGATCACCGCGCGGACGAGCACCCGGCCAACCGCTGCTGAGCGGTCCGGTGCCGCTCAGTATTCGGCGTTGCGCAGCGCGGCGATCCGTGGTGCCCGCGAAGTGTGGCTGTCCAGCGGGTTCCAGGAGTGGTCACCGAGCTCGTCCCGGATGAACGCCTCGGTCTCGGCGATCACGGCGCGCAGTGCCTCGTCCTCGGGCACGAAGCTCTGCGCGGCGATCTCCTGGCGTTCCGGGTCGAACTGCCAGAACCCGACCACGGTCCCCCGGTCGACGATGACGTGGTCGGCGAAATCCGTGAGCGCACCGAGGGTCCTGCCGCGTTCGTGCGGCACCACTCGCTCCCGGTCGGCGGGCTCGATCAGCGTCCCGATATCGCGCCGGAGCAGGAAAAGCCCGTCCAGCGCGTGCAGCAGGTTGTAGTCCGGCCGGTCCGGCGGGACGTATTCGCCGAACTCGGCGGCCGCCTCGGGCAGGGCGAGCAGACCCTCGCCCAGCTCGACGAGACCGAGTTCGGCGATCGCGGCTTTGGCCGCCTTCGCGGTGAATCCGGTGAACCAGCGCAGGTGCGCCAGGCTCGCGGCACCGGCCCATTCGAAGTAGTGCCGCGCCAGTTCGGTGCGCGCCTGCTCCTCCCCATCCGGCCAGTGTGGCGGGTTTTCCCATCTGGCGTACGCGAACCGTTGCCGGTCCAGCCGCCCGTCCTGCGGGATACGGCGGATCGCGCCGCGCGACTGCAGCACCCCGAGCGCCGCGGGCAGGGTTGTGCTCTGCCCGCGTTTGCGCCCCTCCTCGCCGAGCCCGCGGACCGCGTCACCGAGCCGGTCCCGCAGCTGTTTCGGGGTCAGTGGTTCGGTCAGCGCCTCGAGGACCGCCGCGCCGAGATCCTCGATCTCCGTACCCGGCACACCGAGCTTGTCCAGCACCTTCAGCTCTGCCTCCGGGCCGCCCGCACCGGCCTGCAGCGCGAGCGCGTAGTCCCGTTCGGGCACCACATAGGTGCAGCCGCGGGCACTGGGCAGTTCGTGGATCGCCAGCCTGGCAACGGCCTCATCGGCGAGCCGGCGCGAACCTCCGGAGCGCGCGTGCAGGCTCAGATACGGATTCGAGCCACCGACCGAACGGGCCCAGCCGGTCGACGCGAGCACCTCCTCGGGTGCCGCGCCGGCCAGCGAACCGTCCAGTCCCTGACGCGCCCACCACCAGGCACGCAGCCGGGTGTTCATCGCCCCAGCAGGCGGCGCAGCGCCCCGAGCACGAGTTCCGCCCGCGCGATCCGGGCGTTGTGCCCCATCAGGCCGATGCGCCACACCGTACTCGCGTAGGCACCGGCGCCCGCGCCGATCTCGATGCCGTACTCCTCCAGCAACCGGCCGCGCACCTGCGCCGAGTCGACCCCCTCCGGTACCCGCACCGTGGTCAGTTCCGGGAGCCGGGATCCCTTCGCGGCGAACAGTTCGAGCCCCATCGCCTCGAGCCCGTCCTGCAGGTAGGCGCCGGCCTCCGCGTGCCGTGCCTGGACCGCATCGAGCCCTTCCTCGAGTACCCTGCCGAGTCCCGCGTGCAGCGAGGCGATCATGGCGACCGGTGCGGTGTGGTGATAGGTCCGCCCGCCGGACTGACCGTCCACATAGGACCCGATCATGCCGAGATCCAGGTACCAGGTCGGCGGCTGCTCCACCCGCGCGGCCCAGGCTTTCTCGGAGACCGTGAACGGGGCGAGACCGGGCGCCACACCGACGCATTTCTGGGTGCCCGAGTAGCCGATGTCGATACCCCAGTCGTCGGCCCGGACCTCGATCCCGGCCAGCGAGGTCACGCAGTCGGCGAGCAGCAGCGTCTCCGGGAACCGCGCCGCGATCCCCCGCCCGAGCGCGCCGATGTCCGACTCCACCCCGGTCGAGGTCTCGGCGTGCACGGCCGCGATGATCCGCGGCGACGGGTGCGCGTCCAGCACCCGCTCCGGGTCCACCGGCTGGCCCCACTCGTGCTCGACCGCGATCACGTTCGCCCCGTACCGGGCCGCCACATCGGTCATCCGCTGCCCGAACAGCCCGTTCACCGCGACCACGACCGGGTCACCCGGGCGCACGAAGTTCGCGAACGCCGCCTCCATGCCGATCGAGCCGGTTCCGGACAGCGGCAGGGTCCGGCGGTTTCCGGTGCCCCACACGGTCCGCAGCCGCTCACAGGTCTCGTCGAGCAACCGCAGGAACGCGGGATCGAGGTGCCCGAGGATGGGCGCGGCGAGCGCTGTGGTCGCCTCCGGGTAGGGATTGCACGGGCCTGGACCGAGAAGAGCGCGATCTACCAACGACATGCGCCCACCCTAACGCCGCGCCCCTCGCGCCGCGGGTTCAGCGCACCGGAGTCGGTGCGCGCTGGGTCAGCTCGGTGACCGCGTGCTCCACGACCGTGATCAGGGCCTGCTTGACCGACTTCCGATTGCGCGCATCGCAGGGCACGATCGGGCGCCGTTCGTCGATCACCATGGCCTCGCGAATGTCGTCCACCTCGTGCCGGAGCACCCCGTCGAAGCAGTTCACGGCCACGATGTAGGGCAGGCCGCGTTCCTCGAAGAAGTCCAGCGCGGCGAACGAGTCCGCGAGCCGCCGGGTGTCCACGAGCACGATCGCCCCGATGGCGCCGCGCACGAGGTCGTCCCACATGAACCAGAACCGGTGCTGACCGGGTGTGCCGAACAGATAGAGGATCAGATTGTCCTCGAGGGTGATTCTGCCGAAGTCCATGGCGACCGTGGTCGTCGCCTTGTTCGGCGTCGCGGAGAGGTCGTCGGTCCCGCTCGACGCGGTGGTCATCATCGCCTCGGTGGTCAGCGGGACGATCTCGGAGACCGCGCCGACGAACGTGGTCTTACCGGCGCCGAATCCCCCGGCGACGACGATTTTCGCCGAGGTAAGCGACTGCGAGCCCGCTGCGGGTTCCCTAGAGTCGACGGAGTCCACGCAACACCCTTTCCATCAACACCAGATGCGCGGCCATATCGTCGTCCGCGACCGTCTGGTGCACCTTGATCAAGCCGAGCTCGGCCATATCGGACAGCAGTACCCTCGCGACACCGAGCGGTACCGAGAGCTTCGCGGCCACCTCGGCGACCGAATGCGGATGGCGGCACAGTTCGGCGATCGACTGGTGCTCCAGTCCCATGCTTTTCGCGGAACCATAGCGGGCCGCCGTGGAGACCATGGTCTCGAGTTCGAGATGCACCTTCGACTCGGTGCGTCCCTGGGTCCACGCATAGGGCCGGACCAGCGAGACCGCTTCCTCCGGGTCCTCGGATTCCTCGAGTGCCCGCTCCGCCGTCGCCGCCGGTGAGCGGAACAGGGCATCCGATCCCGCCCGCGGTTCCGGTGGGGTACCCGAGGTGCCGGACACCGGTGGCCCCTCGGCCTCCGCTTGAGTTTCCCTGTCGGTGTCACTCATGGTGCCCTCACACGGCTTGGCGAGTCATGTCGTGCGCCGAGCCCTGCAGTTCGGCGCGCAGTTCGGGGGTCAGCATCTGCCCGACCCGGTCCACGAGCAGCGTCATCTCGTAGGCGACCTGCCCGATGTCGCAGCTCGGCGCGGCGAGCACCGCGAGGCAGGACCCGTCGGAGATGGCCATCAGCAGCATCACGCCGCGTTCCATCTCCACCACGGTCTCGCGCACCACGCCCGCCTCGAAGCAGCGTGCCGCTCCCTGGGTGAGGCTCATCAGTCCGGAGGCCACGGCGGAGAGTTGGTCCGCGCGGTCGGCGGGCAGCCGGGCCGACGCGGTGAGCAGCAACCCGTCCGCGGAGACGACGACGGCGTGTGCCACGCCCGGCACGCGGTCGGCGAAGTCGGTGACCAACCAGCCGAACCGGTCCTGTGTCGACTGCCCTTCACTCATGCCCACTCCTCACTTCGAACTGCGCATCCGTCATTCGTTCTCCCACTGATAGGCATGCTGGTCCTCGTCCAGCTCCCGTTCCGGAATGCCGACACTGCGGCGCCCTTCCGAGAGACCACGCTGGAAACTGGCCAACCTGCTGCGCACCCCGTTCGCGTCCGGCGGCCCCATGGCCTCCGGCCTCCCATTCGGGGTCTGACTCCCCGGCACGAGCTGCGCTTTCGGCCTCCGCCTCGGCAGTCCTGCCTCGGTGAACGACTCCGCGTCCGTGCCGCCGGGGGCGGCGGTTGCGGTTCCGTTCGCTGTTTGTTCGCCATCCGGGTCGAACGCCCACGAGCCCGTAGTGTCCCCGCTCGGTTGCGGCGCCTCCTGCTCGGGGGTGAACAACTCGGTGTCCGCGCTCGCCCGCTGCACGGGTGGTTGCTCGTCGCCGACGCTGTGCCTGCCCTGGCGCAGTCCGCGCTGGAAACTCGCCAGTCGCGAGCGAACGGAGTCCGCGCTGCGGTGTTTGGCTCCCTGCGTCGCTGGTCCGGGCTCGGCACGTTCGGTGCCCTGGTCGGCCCCGGTCCGGTCCGGAACGCTGCCCGGGAGCAGCCTGGCCCTCGGAGTCCGCTTCGGCAGGCCCGCCTCGGTGAAGGTGTCCTGCCGGACCTCGGCGACCTCTTCGACGGCCTGCCATCCGGCGTCCGCGGCGAACCGCCACCGTTCGGGCTCGGTCTCCGAACCGCCGAGCACCGTGGCATCCTGCTCGGCGGCCGATTGGTCCGCAGCCTGCCGGGCCGCCTGCTCCGCCTCCTCGGCCTCGGGGGCCGCTGCACCGGCCGGGGTGGCGATCGGATCGGCGGCCACACCGGGATCGGAGAACCAGGCCGAGAGCATCGAATCGAAGATCGGCGTGCGCTCCGGCGGCTCTTTCGGCGTCCTGCGCGGCAACCCGTTCGACGCGGCGGCCGCGGCCTGCGGTGGGGCCGGTGGCTGCGCCGGTGGTTGAGGTGCGGGCGGCTGCTCGGCTCGCGGCGGCTGTTCCGTGCGCGGCCGCCGTGGCGGGGTGGCCGGTTCCCGGCTGCCGTAGGGCTGCGCCGGGCGCGGCAGCACGGTCTCCACCGTGTCATCGGTGTCCTTGCGGGTCCGGCCCGCCGAACGGGTGTGTTCGGTGCCGAGCCCGCCGTCCGGGACCGCGACCCCGGCAAGCAGGGTTCGCGGGATGCGGATACCCGCGAGCAGGCCGCCTTCCTCGCCCGCGCGCAGCGCCACGTGCACGCCCTGCCGGTGCGCCAGCCTGCCGACCACGAACAGGCCCATCCGCCGCGATGCCGGGACCTCCTCGGCCTCCGCGGCGGCCAGCCGCTCGTTGGCCGCCGCCAGTTCCTCCGGGCGCATACCGATACCGGCATCGCTGACCTCGATGAGCACCGAGTCGTCCGTCGCGAGCGAGGTGCTCACGGTGACCGTGGTGTCGGGCGCGGAGAACGCGGTCGCGTTGTCCAGCAGTTCGGCGACCAGCCGGACCAGGTCTCCTGCCGTGTAACCGAGCACGGTCGCGGCGGGCGGGGGCGCGAGCACCACCCTGCGATACTGCTCGATCTCCGAGACCGCCGCGCGCAACAGGTCCTCGAGGGAAACCGGCTGCTGCGCGGATGCCCTGTTCGGCTCGGCACCGGAGAGCACCATCAGGTTCTCGTTGTTGCGCCGCATCCGGGTCGCGAGGTGGTCGAGCGCGAACAGGGTGCCGAGGTGGTCCGGGTCCTCCTCGTCGCGTTCCAGTTGCTCGATCAGCCGGAGCTGACGCTGCACCAGGGTCTGACTGCGCCGGGAGAGGTTGACGAACACCGTTCCGTAGTTCGTGCGCAGACTCGCCTGTGCCGCGGCCAGGTTACGGGCTTCCCCGTGCACCGCGTCGAACGAGCGCGCCAGATCGTCCAGCTCCGCGCCACCACCGGCGGGCAACGGTTCGATCTCGGTGCTCACCGGCTTGCCTTCGCGCAGTTCGGCGAGCGCGGTCGGCAGGCTGCGCCTGGCGATCTCCCGCGCCTTGCGCCGCAGCTGCCGTACCGCCCGGACCAGGCTTCGTCCGGCGAACGCCGCCACGGCCGCGGCGGCGAGCACCGCGAACAGGACGAGCAGCCCGGTGACGATCGCCGCGGTACGGGCCGAGTCGTGCAGCGAGTTCGCCTGCGCGGTGAGTTCGCCCTCGACGCTCTCGGTGACCCCGCGCAGCTGTCCGGCGACGGCCGCCGAGGACGCGGACCAGTCCGCCGCGCTGACCTTGATGCGTCCTGGTTTGAACGCCTCGGTCACCAGGGCGGAGTGCCGGTCCAGGTCGGTCTTCTTCAGGCTCGTGTCGAGCTTGGCGACATCCGATTCGGTGCCCACCGCGCGGAACCGCTCGAGCGCGGCGTCCATCCGGACACCCGCATCGCGGACCGTCACCGACTCCGGCTGGGTGAGCTGGCCGCGCGCGATCCCGGAGAGCAGCACGGCTTCCTGATCGGACAGTTCCTCACGGGCCTCGTCGAGGCTGGTCACCGAGGTCGCCCTGGTGGTAAGCCCACCGTCGCGCGGAGCACCGGCCACCGCGCGCTCGAAGCCGAGCAGCGAATCGATCAGCCCCGTGTACTCGGTGATGCCCGCGCCGCCGCCGCGCGCAGCGGAGGACCGGATCGCGCCCAGCGCCGCCAGTCCTTTGTCGGTGCGCTGCCAGGCGTCCTTCGCCGGTCCGTCGGGCAGTTCGGTGTCCGCGACCGCGGAACGCAGCGCGCCGATCGCGTCGTCGACCGCACGCGGAGCCTGGCCACGCGGTCCGCCCGCCGCCGTCCTTCGTTCCACCTGCACCGCGGTGATCAGGGTATTCACCTGTTTGCCGAGCCCGACGAGGTCGGCGTCGGTTCCGCGCTGCGCCGAGCTGCTGAGCCGCCCGGCGAAGAGCACCGCGCCCACCACGATGAGCAGGACCAGCGGGACGAGGGCGAGCACCGCGAGACGCGCGGCGAGGCCGAACCGGTTCGGCCGGGAGTTCTGGGCCGTCGCGGACTCCGAAGTCGAGTTGGTCACGCGCGCTCGCTCCGATCGCGCCGATCCGTCTGCCACGCCGGTTCTACCTCCGGAAACCGAAAGCCCCGTACGGTGCACCGGCCCCGTTCGTTGCCGGGTACCCCGAAGGTCATCGGCAGCCTCCTGTCCATGCCATGGCGGTCGGTCGCTGTTGCGCACCCGTCCGCACGAGGACGAACGGACCCGCAACTGTGTTCTGCTATCCGATATCGGCCGCGAGCGCTCCGAACTTGAACATGAACCCGCAAGCCAGCACCATTCTTTCCATCAACCGCGCCAGGGGGCGTTCACCATAACAGCCTCGTAAACTTCGCTACAGCACCATATGCGATGCAGAATTGCCTTTCGGGACAGCACCGCAAGGTGGTCGGTATTTCACCCATTCGCGTGACCTATTCCGGTGAATACCGTGTCCCTGCGGTTACCGTCCGCCAGCTCAACCCCCGGATGCTGTCACCCTCACGGCGAAGCACCGCCAGTACGGCTTACGAGCTGCACTGAACCGTGTGAATGCGGCCCATCATCCGATCAGGTGTACCCAAACACACGCTGCGAGCGCATTGCCCCCTATTGAGTGACACGCCATGCCCTCAAGTCAGAATTTTCCCACTGAGGCATCGAGTTCGCCAGAGAATTAGCATGGGCATCCATTGCGCCACAAAAGGATCTTCGACGCCGCGATCACGGCGGTAAAACGAATTGGTGTTACGAGAATTTCAGGGCTGTCTCCGGATCAATATACCCGCAATAATACGGACTCCTCCGAATCTTTTTTCAGCCTTCGGCAACTCCTTTCCTCGGCGGCTGGATCCGGTTTTCCCAACTCACCGGCGTGGCACAATTGTTCAATCGAGTTGACCCGGCGCCGCCTCGGCGCGCCCACCATCGGGTTCGGCAATACGAAAAAGCTCCGCCGTTTCGGCCCGACTACGCGCCGGGGAAACGGTGTTGCCGACTATCCATGGTTGGCAACATGCAGAGCGCACAGTTCGGAGTCCCACGAACCGGCCGGAGTTCTGTCAACCGTCAATACTACGCACGGTAGATGTCGGCCTTATCGAAAAGCCGGATAGGACGCCAGTGTCAATTCGCCCTCGAAGCGGGCGGCGAGCCCATCGACCACTGCCGATGCGTAGTCGTACAGCCAGTAGCGCTCGAGACGCTCCGCGTCCTCGGCCAGCCGTTGCCACCGTGCGTACAGGGCAGCCGCCCGCTTCGGCGAGGGCAGATGCTCGTCGATCCGGGCGTTGCGCTCCGCGCCGCGCGGCAGGAACCACCACGTGGACAGCTGTACCCAGAACAGCTGAGCGTCGAGCAGCTGCGGCTCCAGCACCTCGTCGTCGGCGAACTCCGGCCACATCCCGGTCACCTCGGCCCGCCAGGCCGCGAGCATTGCCTCACTCATCCCGCGCGGCAGGTCGAAGGCGCACCAGCAGGAGGGGAAGGGGACGCGCAGGTAGGCCGCGTCGAGCAGCACTTCCCGCACCCGGCCGCCCTCGAAGTCCAGAAACCGGGCGCCCTTGCTGGTGATCATGTTGTTGTCCGGGCACAGATCGTCCGGGCTGAACGCGCGATGCTTGGATCCCTCGAGCAGCCAGGCCACCTGTTCGGGCACGGTGGTGCCTGCCTGCGGCAGATCGATGCCCAGTGCCTCGGTGAAGACCTCCGGCAGCTCGCGGACGGCCCGCTGCCACTGCCGGGCGAGCGGATCCGGCCCGCAGTCGGTTCCGATCCGGCGCACCAGGGCGTCGAAGTCCGCCTCGCGGCCCGCCGTGGTGGCGTGCAACCTGCCGAGCGAGCGGGCGAGGGTGAGCAGGGAACGCTCGGCAGCCGTCGCGTCCCTGCCGAGCAGTTTGTCCGCCAGCGTCGGCGCGTGCCCGAGATCCTCGAGCACCAGCACCCGCTCCCCCGCGTCGTGTGCGAACAGTTCCGGGCACATCCGCTCGTCCTCGGAGAGCGCGGTGAACAGCTGGTAGCTCACCGCCTCCCTGGCGAAGGATTCCGCTGCCGTCGCGCCCGCGCTCGGACCGTAGTGCTTCACCACCAACGTCTTGGGCAGGGTGAACGGTGTCTCCGCGACCTTAGCCCGCAGTACGGTGGACCGTTCACTGCCGCCGAGGTCCTCGGGTTCGGCAAGACGCACGGCGGCACCGAACCGCCCGGAAAGCACATTCTGCGCCGCGGTGACGGCGAGCTCGAGGGCTCGCTCGCCGGAACGGACGGTGTTCCCGCCCGTGCTCGCAACATCGGCTCGCGCGCCCATTCAGCCCCTGACCTGGCAAATCCGTTGCCCGGCAACGGTTTCCCTCTTTGCACCCATGAATTCAGCCGTACTCGAGCCTACTCGCGCCGCACAAGTGACCGCCATACTCTTAACCCTTGCTCAGCGGTCTCGTCATGGCCGCGCGCCGTCGTTTCCGCAGCAAGAGCACCGCGGTCGCGGCCACCACGATGCCGAGGAGATTGACCGCGAGCTGGCCGAGCGAGCCGCCGAACCGGCCCCATTGCCCGGTCACCGCCGCGATCACGGCATAGCCGACGGCCGGAATCGTGGTCACCGAGATGAACACGCCGACAAGCGCCGCCGACTTGGCCGAGGTCATCGAGAGCATCCCGGCCGCGCCCGCGAGCAGTGCCACGATCAGCGAGAACGGGCCGACCCGGTAGATGAAATCGACCTGGGCGGCGTGCATGACCTTCTCGATGGTGAACAGGCCGAACCGTTCACCGAGCCAGGCACAGACACCGGTCACCGCCATCGCGAACGCGAAACCCGCGACGAGGGCGAGCAGCGCCCTGCGCACGAGATCCCAGCGTTTGCCGACGAGGCCGACCGCGATCGCGGCCAGCGGGCCGAACTCCGGCCCCACGACCATGGCGCCGACGATGGTCACCGGTGAATCGGTCACGACACCGACCGCGGCCAGCATGCAGGCGAGCGTCACGAACGCCACGTAGGTCGCGGTGAGCCTGGACTCCTCGCCGGTCCGGGAGATCAGTTCCTCCCAGACCACCGCGTCCGCACCCTCCCCCGGTGCGCGCTCCTCGGCCGCGTCGGCGGCATCGGACATCGCGGTGTCGATGTTCTCCAGGGTGATGCCGCCGCTGTGGTCGACACCGAGATCGCAGAGCAGCGCCAGGACGTCGTCGGCCGATTCCCGGGCCACGTCGGCCTCGATGAGATCACCGGCGGGCCGCAGCACCGCATCGGGAAGCCGGACGAGGTGTGCTACACCGGCGTGACCGTCGAGCAACCGGACGACCTCGTCGGAGTGTTCTCGCGGGCAGACCACCCGCAGGTGCAGCACGAGCGCTCAGCCCTGATTCGATCCGGTGCCTTCGGCACCTTCCTTGCGTGGTTTGGCGTCCACCCCGGCCTCCTTGCGCTGCGCGGCCGTGATCGGAGCCGGTGCCCCGGTGAGCGGGTCGTAGCCGCCGCCGGACTTCGGGAAGGCGATCACCTCACGCAGTGAGGACTCACCAGCGAGCAGCATCGCGAGCCGGTCCCAGCCGAACGCGACGCCACCGTGCGGCGGAGCACCGAAGGACAGCGCGTCGAGCAGGAAGCCGAACTTCTCCCTGCTGTCCTCGGCCGAGACGCCGAGAATGTCGAACACCCGCTGCTGCACGTCCTGGCGGTGGATACGGATCGAGCCGCCGCCGAGTTCGTTGCCGTTGCAGACCAGGTCGTACGCGGACGCCAGCGCGCTACCCGGATCGGTGTCGAAGCTGTCCACATAATCCGGAGCGGGCGCGGTGAACGGGTGGTGCTTCGCGGTCCACTGGCCACTGCCCACGGCGACATCCCCGGCCGCGTTGGCCTCTTCGATCGACTCGAACATCGGGAAGTCCACCACCCAGGCCAGCGACCAGGCGTCCTCATCGATCAGGCCGCAGCGCTTGCCGATCTCCAGCCGCGCCGCGCCGAGCAGGCCACGAGCCGCGTCCGGGTCACCGGCCGCGAAGAACACGCAGTCACCCGGATTCGCCCCGGCGGCCTTCGCCAGCCCGTCCCGTTCGGAGTCGGAGAGGTTCTTCGCGACCGGTCCGCCGAGGCTGCCGTCCTCGCCCACGAGCACATAGGCCAGGCCCTTGTGCCCACGCTGCTTGGCCCAGTCCTGCCAGGCATCGAGCTGCCTGCGCGGCTGGTCGGCGCCACCGGGCATGACCACGCACCCGACGTAGGGCGCCTGGAACACCCGGAACGGGGTCTCGGCGAAGTATTCGGTGAGCTCGGTGAGCTCGGTGCCGAACCGCAGATCCGGCTTGTCCGAGCCGTACCGGTTCATCGCGTCCGCGTAGGTGATCCTGGGCAGCGGGCTCGGCAGGGTCACCCCGAGCAGCTCCTGCCACAGCGCGGAGACCACCTTCTCGGACAGTTCGATCACGTCCTCGGCGTCCACGAAGCTCATCTCGATGTCGAGCTGGGTGAACTCCGGCTGCCGGTCCGCACGGAAGTCCTCGTCCCGGTAGCAGCGCGCGATCTGGTAGTACCGCTCCATTCCCGCGACCATCAGGAGCTGTTTGAACAGCTGCGGAGACTGCGGGAGCGCGTACCAGGAACCCGGCCGCAGTCGCGCCGGAATCAGGAAATCGCGCGCGCCTTCCGGGGTGGATCGGGTCATGGTCGGGGTCTCGACCTCGATGAACCCGTTGTCGTGCAACACCTGCCTGGCGATCCGATTCGTCTCGCTGCGCAGCCGCATCGCCCGGGAGGGGCGCTCACGGCGCAGGTCGAGGTAGCGGTACCGCAGCCGCGCCTCCTCGCCCACGTCCACATGCTCGTCGAGGGGGAACGGGAGCACGGCCGATTCGCTCAGCACCTCGAGTTCGTCCGCGGTGACCTCGATCGCTCCGGTGGGGATCTCCGGATTCTCGTTGCCTTCCGGGCGCACCGCGATCTCGCCGCGCACCCGCACGCAGAACTCGGCACGCAACCGGTGCGCGCGCTCGGCCATCTCACCCTCGCGGAAAACCACCTGGGCCACGCCGCTCGCATCGCGCAGATCGATGAAGATGACACCGCCGTGATCGCGCCTGCGGGCCACCCAGCCGCTCAGGGTGACGGACTGCCCTGCCTGTTCGGCGCGGAGCGTCCCTGCCTCATGGGTGCGCATCACGGTGCTGCTCTCCTGTTCGTTTGCTCTTGCGACGCCGACGACCGGCCACGACGACCCCCGACGATGGAACCTGGTCAGGTTAACCAACCCACCCCTTCGCTGCTCAACCAGGTTTACGCGGACGGGTCCTCACAACAGCCGCAGTTGTTCGCGTTCCGGCCGCAGGGCCGCTCCGCCGTCCGGGAGCTCACCCTTCTCCGGCCATCGGGGCGCGCTCTCCCGGTCGAATCCGTGCTTCGCCAGCAGCGGGCGTACCCGGTCCCGCAGCTGCTGCCGGTACCGGGCGGTGACATAACTGCCCGCGCGGTACAGCTCACGGTACGGCTCGACCAGCCCTGGGTGATGTTCGGCGAGCCAGCGGGCGAACCATTCCCGCGAACCCGGCCGCAGGTGCAGCGGGAACACCGTCGCGCTCGTGGCTCCCGCCTCGGCGACCGCGCCGAGTATCGCGTCGAGCCGCTCCGTGGAGTCGGTGAGCAGGGGAAGCACCGGAGCCACGAGCACACCACAGGACAGCCCGGCGTCCCGGATGTTGCGCACGAGCCGAAGCCGGGCTGCCGGGCTCGGGGTACCGGGCTCCAGGTGCCGCTGGGTTTCCCGGTCGAGGAGGGCGATCGAGACCGAAAGCCCGACCTCCACCGTGCCCGCCGCCTCGGCCAGCAACGGGAGATCCCTGGTCAGGACCGTTCCCTTGGTCAGGATCGACAACGGCGTGCCGCTCTCGGCCAGGGCGGAGATGATCCCCGGCATGAGCCGATACCGTCCCTCGGCCCGCTGATAGGGATCCGTATTGGTGCCCATCGCGACGTGTTCCCGCCGCCAGCGGCCGGTGCGCAGGCCCGAACGCAGCTGACCGCGCAGCACTTCCACGGCGTTCACCTTGACCACCACTTGAGTGTCGAAGTCGGCCCCCGAATCGAATTCGAGGTACTCGTGCGTGCGGCGGGCGAAGCAGTAGGTGCAGCCATGACTGCAGCCCCGGTACGGGTTCACGGTCCACCGGAACGGGAGCATGCCCTGCCCTCGGACGCTGTTCAGCACCGTGCGCGCGTGCACCTCGTGAAAGGTGATGCCGTCGAACTCCGGGATCCGCACGGTCCGCCGAAAACCGGGCATACCGTGCAGGGTCGGCTGCTCGACTGCTGCCGCTTGACTGGACCACCTCATGACTCTAGAGTCGAACACATGTTCGAAGACTTTGCAAGAACTGCGACTTTGGGTAAGCCCGCGGATCACCCGGCGGAAGTACGCGGTCCCCGATCGCCGAGAGGGGGTTCTACCCGCGCGCGAGCGCCGTAAGGTGGGCCCCGATCGGGGGCGAGCAGAAGGAGCCCGTACCGATGGCGACCGCATCGACGAACCGGACGGCACCCGGAACCGCGACGAACGCGAGCACGAACGGAAGCTCGTCTCCGGGACGGCGCTCGCCTTCAGCGCAATCCTGGTCTCCGCCCCGGCTGAGTACCCTGCTGAACCCGTTCGCCATGGCCCGCGCGACCTGGTCGACGGCGACCACGGTGCTCGGTGCGGCCCGCGCACTGCCCAGGATCGCCGGCTCACTCGAGCGGATCGGCTCCACCGAGACACACCTGCGTGAGCTGACGAGACTGCGCGCGACCCTGGACCGGTTGGAAAAGCTCGGCCTGTTCCTCGCCGAGGAGCTGCCCGAGATCGGCCATCAGCTGGAAGCGGTGCACCGGCGGCTCGAGGCATCCGGCTCGGAGCGGGAGGCGACCGAACGTCTCGAGCACACCGAGCGGCAGCTGCGGGACGCGATCGGCTCGATGCGGGCGCTCACCGAGTCCCTGCGCACCACAGCGGACCAGCCGACGCGCCGAGTGGCCGGTGAGCAGCACGCGGTGAGCCGGCCGAATTCGCGCTGATCGGGTCCCCCGCACGAACCTCAGCCGAGCTCGGCCACGAAGCGCACCAGGACCTTGGTGTCGATACGCCGGGGACGCACGCCGCCACCGGACATCATGGCCAGCTGATGCAACGGCCGTTCGGATGCACCCGCGCCCCGTGCCTCCGCGCGCAGCTGCGCGACCAGCAGCTGTGAGTACACCAGACCGGAGCTGTGCTCGGCGTTCGCGAACACATCCGCGAGACGGCGAAGGGCGAGGATGCCGAGTTCGGCGCCGGCGGGCCCCGAATAGGCGGCCAGCGCGACGTTGATCGCCTTGTTCCCCGGCGGGCCCGCCACGGTGATACCGACGGTGCGTTTCCCGCGCAGATCGGCGACCAGGATCTCCATCCGGCCGACCCGCATCAGATCGACCCCGCGGACCCGGAAACCACGCTGGCGGATGGTGGTGCCCTCCAGCCAGATGCGCTTGCGGCGTTCCGCGAGGCCCATGAGGATCAGGGGAACACCGACCACGACGGCCACGATCAGGCCGGTGAGCCGCCCGAAGGCCAGGCCGAGCACCCCGCCGAGCGCCGCGGCGAACACGACACCGCCGATGACCACGTACAGGCCGGTGCGCTTGGCGACCGCCTCGCTCGCGAGATCCAGGGGAACCCGCTCGGACCGCTCCCCCGGCTGTTCAGCCGTCATTCAGGACTCGCAGAACCTCCTCGACGGCGGCGTCGAGGCTCACGGTGGACTGGTCACCCGTCTCGAGGTTCTTGAGCGCCGCGGTCCCCGATTCGAGATCGCGGTCCCCGAGCACGAGCGCGAGCCGGGCGCCCGAGCGGTCCGCTGCCTTCATCGCGCCTTTGAGACCGCGGTCGCCGTACGCGAGGTCGACGCGCCTGCCCGAAGCGCGCAGCCGACCCGCGATCGCCGCCAGGCGGCGTTTGGCGGCCGCACCGATCGGTACGCAGTACACCTCGCAGCGCGCGGCCTCGCCGATCGGGATCCCCTCCACCTCGGCGGCGAGCAGGGTGCGGTCCACGCCGAGGCCGAAGCCGATGCCGCCGAGCTCCTGACCACCGAGCTCGGCCATCAGCCCGTCGTACCGTCCGCCGCCACCGATGCCGGACTGCGCGCCGAGCCCATCGTGCACGAACTCGAAGGTCGTCTTGGTGTAGTAGTCGAGCCCACGGACCATCCGCGGATTCTCGGTGTACTTCACGCCGAGGTCCTCGAGGGTTGCCTTCAGACTCGCGTAGTGCTGCGCACAGCGCTCGCAGAGGTGATTGACCATCAGCGGGGCGTCCTCGACCAGCGCGCGCACTTCGGCACGCTTGTCGTCGAGCACCCGCAGCGGGTTGATCTCCGCGCGGTGCCGGGTCTGCTCGTCGAGCGGCAGCGCCGAAAGGAACTCCTGCAGCTTGGCCCGGTAGGCAGGACGGCAGTCCTGGTCGCCGAGCGAGGTGAGCTCCACCCGGTAGCCGGTGAGCCCGAGCGAGCGGAATCCCTGGTCGGCCACCGCGATGACCTCGGCGTCGAGAGCCGGGTCATCGACCCCGATGGCCTCGATGCCGACCTGCTGCAGCTGCCGGTACCGCCCGGCCTGTGGGCGCTCGTAACGGAAGAACGGGCCCGTGTAATACAGCTTCACCGGCAGTTGACCGCGGTCGAGCCCGTGTTCGATCACCGACCGGATGACCCCGGCCGTGCCCTCGGGGCGCAGCGTGACCGAACGGCCGCCGCGATCGTCGAAGGTGTACATCTCCTTGGTCACGACATCGGTGGATTCGCCGACGCCGCGGGCGAACAGCGCGGTGTCCTCGAAGATCGGCAGCTCGATGTAGCCGTATCCGGCGCGGCGGGCGGAGTCGGTCAGTGCGTCCCGGACCGCGAGAAACCCGGCCGAGGACGGCGGGAAGTACTCGGGAATCCCTTTCGGCGCGTTGAAGGTGCTCATGGGGTGTGTGATGTCCTGTCTTGTTCGACGCGTCAATGGTGCGGTGTGGCTTCGGCGTGTTCCGGGGCCCGCTCGGCGCGGCGGACTCACAGTCCGCTTGCGGGGACGGTGGCCTCCTCCAGCTGCCGCAGGAACGGGTTCGCGGCGCGTTCCTGGCCGATCGTCGTGGAGGAGCCGTGGCCTGGGAGGACGACCGTCTCGTCGGGCAGCGGCAGGATCCGGTCCCGCAGCGTCGCGGTCATCCGCTCGCTGGAACCGCCGGGGAGATCGGTGCGCCCGATCGAACCCGCGAACAGGGTGTCCCCGGACAGGAGTACCTGGCCACCGTCCTCGGTGCTGGTGCGGAACACGACCGAGCCCTCGGTATGGCCGGGGGTATGGACGACGGTGAACCGCAGATCGGCGAGGTCCAGCTCCGCGCCGTCCTCGAGGGCATGCACCTCGTCCGGCTCATGCAGCTCGAACCGGCCGCCGAACATGGCCACGGTGTCCGCGGAAAGGCCCTGCAGCGGGTCGGTGAGCAGCATCCGGTCCGCGGGATGGATCCACGCGGGGACTTCGTACTCCGCGCACACCGGGGCCAGGGAGTACACATGGTCGAAGTGCCCGTGGGTGCACAGCACAGCGGCAGGCGAGAGGCGGTACTTCCGCACCGCCTCCGTGATCGGCTCGACCGCGTCCTGACCGGGGTCGACGATCACGCACGGCTGTCCCTCGCCGCCGGCGAGCAGGTAGCAGTTCGCCTGCAGCGCACCGGCCGGGAACCCAACGACGAGCACTTACTGTACCTCCGGATATCGACAGACATCGCGCGGCGACCATGCCGGACGCGCGATGAGCAGTGTCCCCAGGGTATCCCGACGAGGGGTACGCGGGATTCACACGGCCTGCCCATACACTGCACCCCCAGACGTGATCACTCATCGACCTTCGAGGGAGTTCTCCAGGTGCCGACCAATGAGCAGCGCCGTGCCTCCGCGAAGCGCAAGCTGGCGCACAGGAACGAGCGCGCCGCGATCCGCGCCAAGCGTCGCAAGCGGCTGTTGATCTTCTCCGCGCTCGGGCTCGTCGTCGTGGTGCTTGTCGTGGTCGGCATCGTGTGGTGGAACAACCACCAGGCCAAGGTACGGGCGGAGCGCGAGGCCGACATCCGGGCACACACCTGCGCCTACAAGGCCAATGAGGCCGAGAAGAAGCAGCTGCCCAAGAACAAGCAGGTCGGGTTGCCTCCGAACCCGTACGGCACCCCGAAGAAGGGCACCGTCCAGGTCGACTTCCAGACCACCGCGGGACCGATCCCGGTCACGATGGACCGCGCCAAGGCCCCGTGCACGGTGCAGAGCATCCAGCACTTGCTGGACAAGGGCTTCTACGACAACACGAAGTGCCACCGGGAGATGGTCGCCGAGCAGAAGCCGCTGTCCGCGGGCATCCTGCAGTGCGGTGATCCACTCGGTACCGGCGCCGGTGGTCCCGGCTACACCAGTCCGGACGAGCTGCCCAAGGACCTCAAGAACCCGCCGCCCGAGGTGGTGAAGCTCGCCCAGGCACAGGGGCAGCAGATGCGCGTCTACCCGCGCGGCACGATCGCCATGGCCAACAGCGGCAAGAACACCAACGGAAGCCAGTTCTTCCTGGTGTTCAAGGACACCTACCTGCCGCCGAACTACAACGTGTTCGGCACGATCGGTGAGGAGGGGCTGCGCACCATCGATGCGGTCGCCAAGGCCGGCATCAAGCCCTCGACCGATCCGCAGACCGGTCAGCCGACGCCCGGGGACGGTGCGCCGAAGAAGCCGGTGACGATCACCAAGGCCACCGCGGCGAAGTCCTGAGCGCGCACCGGGTTCGGGTGGCACACACCCGGACCCGGTCCCGGCGGTGCCGTCTCAGTTCGAGGTCACCCGGTAGACGTCGTAGACGCCCTCGATGCCGCGCACCGCGCGCAGCACGTGCCCGAGGTGTTTCGGGTCGCCCATCTCGAACGAGAACCTGCTCACCGCGACCCGGTCCTTCGAGGTGGTCACCGAGGCGGACAGGATGTTGACCTTCTCGTCCGCGAGCACCTTCGTCACATCGGAGAGCAATCGGGACCGGTCCAGCGCCTCCACCTGGATGGCCACCAGGAACACCGAGGACTCCGATGGTGCCCAGTCGACGTCCACCAGCCGCTCCGGGGTGGAGCGCAGGTCATCGGCGTTGGTGCAGTCGGTGCGGTGCACACTCACCCCGCCGCCCCTGGTGACGAAGCCGAGGATCTCGTCCCCGGGCACCGGGGTGCAGCACCGGGCGAGTTTGACCCAGACGTCGGTGGCGCCCTTCACGATCACCCCGGCATCCCCGGAACCACGCCGTTCGGTGACGGTGGACGGGGTCAGCCGTTCGGCGAGCTCGTCCTCGGCGTGCTCCACCCCGCCGAGCAGGGCGACCAGCCGCTGCACCACGTGCTGAGCGGAGACCTGCCCCTCACCGATCGCCGCGTAGAGCGCGGAGATGTCCTGCAGGTGCAGCTCGCGGGCGACCGCGCCCATGGAGTCGCCAGAAACGAGGCGCTGCAAGGGAAAACCGACCCTGCGGACTTCCTTGCCGATCGCCTCCTTGCCGGTGTCGATCGCCTCTTCGCGGCGCTCCTTGGCGAACCACTGCTTGATCTTCGTCTTCGCCCGCGGGGAGGCCACGAAGGACAGCCAGTCGCGGGACGGTCCCGAATCCACGGCCTTGGAGGTGAAGATCTCCACCACGTCGCCGTTGTCCATCTTGCGTTCGAGTGCGGTGAGCCTGCCATTGACCCGCGCCCCGATGCACCGGTGCCCCACCTCGGTGTGCACCGCGTAGGCGAAGTCGACCGGTGTGGAACCCGAGGGCAAGGTGATCACATCCCCCTTGGGGGTGAACACGAAGATCTCTCTGGCGGCGAGGTCATAGCGCAGCGACTCGAGGAAGTCACCGGGATCCGCGGCCTCACGCTGCCAGTCCAGCAGCTTGCGCATCCAGGCCATCTGGTCGACCTCGACGTTGCTGCCGTTGTGCGCGCCCTTGGTTTCCTTGTACCGCCAGTGCGCCGCGATCCCGTACTCGGCGGTCTGGTGCATCTCCTCGGTTCGGATCTGTACCTCGAGCGGTTTGCCGTCCGGTCCGATCACCGTGGTGTGCAGCGACTGGTAAACACCGAACCGCGGCTGGGCGATGTAGTCCTTGAATCGCCCGGGCATCGGCTGCCACAACGCGTGCACCACACCCATGACCGCGTAGCAGTCGCGCACATCGTCGACCAGGATGCGCACCGCGACCAGATCGTGGATGTCGTCGAACTCGCGGCCGCGCACGATCATCTTTTGGTGGATCGAGTAGTAGTGCTTCGGCCTGCCTTCGACCTTCGCCTGCACGCGGGATTCCTTGAGCCGCGCGGAAAGTTCGTCAATCACCCCGCGCAGATAGGTGTCCCTCGACGGCGCCCGGTCGGCGACGAGCCGCACGATCTCGTCGTACTTCTTCGGCTGCAGGATCGCGAAGGCGAGGTCCTCGAGCTCCCATTTGACCGTGGCCATGCCCAGCCGGTGAGCCAGTGGGGCGAGCACCTCCAGGGTTTCCCGCGCCTTGGTCTTCTGTTTCTCCGGCGGCAGGAACCGCATGGTGCGCATGTTGTGCAGCCGGTCGGCCAGCTTGATCACCAGCACCCGAGGATCGCGGGCCATGGCGATCACCATCTTGCGGATCGTCTCCGCCTCCGCGGCGCTGCCCAGCTTGACCTTGTCGAGTTTGGTCACCCCGTCCACGAGGTGCGCCACCTCGTCGCCGAAATCCTTGCCGAGCTGGTCGAGGGCGTACCCGGTGTCCTCCACGGTGTCGTGCAGCAGCGCCGCGACCAGGGTCGTGGTGTCCATACCGAGTTCGGCGAGGATCGTGGCCACCGCGAGCGGATGGGTGATGTAGGGGTCGCCGGACTTGCGGCGCTGCTCGCGGTGCAGCCGTTCGGCCACGTCGTAGGCGCGCTGGAGCAGCGCCAGGTCCGCGTTCGGGTGCAGCTCACGGTGCACCGTGACCAGAGGCTCGAGCACCTGCTTGACCGGGGCGGCGCGCTGTGCGGTGATCCGCCGCGCCAAGCGCGCCCGGACACGGCGCGTCGCCGAAGCACCGCGCTGCGTGCCGTTCGTCGCCGTCGTCGTGCCCGTGGTCTCGCTGGTGCCGGGACCGGCTGTGGTGTCCTCGGGCGTGTCGACGGCTGGTTTGGCCTCTTGGCTCAACCGCACTCCCCTAATTCAGGTTCGACCGTAGTCGGGAAGCCACCAGGATAACTCGCGCGGCCAAGCAGCGTTGTCAGGACGTGCGCAGGGCGTGCACCTTCCGGTCCGTCAGCCCCGTCCGGCCGTCGAGCTCGGCCAGTTCGAGCACCACACTCACCGAGACGACCGTGGCACCGACGGACTCGATGAGCCGGCCGGCGGCGGCGAGCGTGCCCCCGGTGGCCAGCACGTCGTCCACGAGCGCGATCCGTGCCCCTGGCCGCACCGTGTCCGCGGGCAGTTCGAGTCGGGCGGAACCGTACTCGAGCTGGTAGGACACCTCGGCGGCGACCTTGGGGAGCTTTCCCGGTTTGCGCAGGGCGAGCATGCCGAGCCCGCGCGCCTGCGCGATCGAGGCGGCGAACACGAAACCGCGCGCCTCGATCCCGGCAACCAGCTCGACCTCGTCCGGGATCTCCGCCGCGAGCGCCTCGGTCACCCCGGCGAACCCGTCCGGATCGGCGAGCAGCGGGGTGACATCGCGGTAGCGCACCCCCGGCTCGGGGAAGTCGGGCACCTCACTGATCAGGTCGAGGGCCCGCTCCAGGCGCATCGTCATGAACGCCGTTTCCCGCTCGGCCGGTTACTCTTGCCGGTCGGCCGCGGCTGCTGCTGCCCCTTGCCCTGTGATGTCTTGCTCTGGCCCTTGCCCTGCGGCGGCTTACCGCCCTTCTGCTGACCGGCGCGGTGGGCGGCCCCGCTCTTGCCCGGTCGCGCGGGCACGCTCGAGGCCGCGGCCATGGCCTGCTCGTTGCGCAGTTCGGCGGCGAGTGCCTCGTCGTCACCGGTGTCGACATCCTCGGTGGCCGCGACTCGCCCGGCCAGCTTGCGCCTGCGCTCGAACACCCGCGCCTGCTGCCGGCGGTACGGCTGCTCGCGCATCTTGAAGTCCACGAGCAGTGGTGTCGCCAGGCAGATCGAGGACAGCGCACCGGAGATCATGCCGACCATCTGCACGAGAGCCAGGTCGGTGAGGGTGCCGGTACCGAGCAGGGCGACACCCACGATGAGCAGGCCGAGCACCGGGAGCAGCGCGATCAGCGAGGTGTTGATCGAGCGCATCAACGTCTGGTTGACCGCGAGGTTCGCCGCCTCCGGATAGGTGCGCCTGGTCAGCCCGAGCAGGCCGCGGGTGTTCTCCCGGACCTTGTCGAACACCACCACCGTGTCGTAGAGCGAGAACCCGAGGATGGTGAGCAGACCGATCACGGTCGCCGGGGTGACCTCGAAACCGACGAGCGAGTACACGCCGGCGGTGACGATGATGTCGTTGAACAGCGCCATGATCGCCGCGACCGCCATCCAGCGTTCGAAGTAGAACGCGAGGAACACCGCGACCAGCACCAGGAACACGGCGAGCGCGATCAACGCCTGCTGGGAGATGTCCCCGCCCCAGGACGCGCTCACCGCGGAATCGGTGATCGATTCCTGGCTCGCCTGTCCGTCGGCACCGATCGGCTTGAGATCGTTGAACAGCTCGCTCTTGACCTTGGCCGTCTGCGCGGCATTCAGGTCGGTGGTGCGGATCTGAATGCTCGCCGAGGAACCGGTACCCACGGACTGCACCGCCTCGGGTGTGTGGCCGAGGGACTTGGTGAAAGCGTCACCGGCCTGTTCCACCGAGATCGTGCCATTGGCCCCGTGCGCGGGCAGTTCGAGCTTGGTCCCGCCCTCGAAATCGATGCCGAAGTTGAACCCACGTACGACCATCGAGATGACCGCGATCACCAGCAGCGCCGCGAATACGATGTACCAGCGCTTGCGCTTGCCGACGATGTCCAGCGCGCCGGTCCCGGTGTGCAACCGGTGGAAGAAGCCGCCCTCTTCCCGGTTGTCCCCTGTCGAGCTCGTCGAGGTCGTGGTCACTTCGCACCCCCGGCGCTGGTCCCGGAAGCGGCCTGCTTACGCGCGGTCGCACCCATCTTCTGCACGGCACCGAGCCCGGAGAAGCTCGGCTTGGTAAGCGTCTTCGACTTCGAAGCCAAGGCGACGAGCGGATGCGTCACCAGGAACACGACGACCAGGTCGAGCACCGTGGACAGGCCGAGCGTGAACGCGAAGCCCTTCACATCCCCGACGGCGAGTATGTAGAGCACCGCGGCGGCGAGGAAGCTCACCGCGTCCGCGGACAGGATCGTGCGCCGCGCACGCACCCAGGCGCGCGGCACCGCGGACCGGACGGTTCTGCCCTCCCGTACCTCGTCCTTTAATCGTTCGAAGAACACGACGAAGGAATCGGCGGTGATACCGATCGAGATGATGACCCCAGCCACCCCGGCGAGGTCGAGGCTGTACCCCATCCACCGGCCGAGCAGCACGAGCACCGCGTACACCAGCCCGATCGAGAGTCCCAGCGACAGGATCGTGAGCACCCCGAGCAGCCGGTAGTAGATCAGGCAGTAGATGAACACGACCGCCAGCCCGATACCGCCCGCGATCAGCCCCGCCTCCAGCGAGGAGAGGCCGAGGGTCGCGGAGATCGTCTCCGCGTTCGACGAGTGGAAGGACAGCGGAAGCGAACCGTACTTGAGGATTTCGGCCAGGTGCTTGGCCTCCTCCTGGTTGAAGTTCCCCGTAATCGAGGTGCTGCTGGACGTGGCCGCCCGGATGACCGGATCGGATTGCACGGTGCTGTCCAGCACGACCGCGACCTGCTTGCCGACGTTCTTCGATGTGAAGTCGCCCCACTTCTTGGCGCCCTCGGATTTGAACGTCAGGTTCACCGAATAGCCGCCGCTGCTCTGGTCCATGCCGGAGCTGGTACTCGCGACCTGCTGGCCGTCCAGGAAAGTCGGCCCGAGCACGTACTTCTGCGTATGTTCCTTGTTGCAGGTGACCAGCGGCTTGTCCGCATCATCATTGCCGACGAGCGGATCCGGCTTCGAGCAGTCCAGCGCCTTGATCGCCGCCTGTTGCACCTTCGGATCAGTGCTCTGCCGGGTGGCCTTTGCCTCCGCGATTTCCTTGGCCACCTTCGGGTCCACCGCTCCCGACCCGTTGGGGGCCGCGCGCGAGGCCGCGTCGGTTGCCGGGGCCGGACGCCCCTGCGGTTTCGGCGAGTTCGAGGCGTTGCCCGGTGGCTTCTGCTGATCGCCCTGTTGCTGTTTCCCCGGCGGTGGCGGGGTGAACGGGACCGGCTGGCCGACGACCGGACGGAAGTTCAGCTTCGCGGTCTGGCCGAGGCTCTTGACATCGTCGCCGCCCTGCCCGGGGGCGGTGATCACGATGTTGTTGCCGTCCAGCACCACCTCGGTACCGGCGATACCCATGCCGTTGACCCGTTGCTCGATGAGTTCGCGGGCCTGGTTGAGCTGGTCACGCTGTGGGCTCTTGCCGTCCGGGCTGCGCGCGGTGAGCGTGACGGTCGTTCCGCCCTGCAGGTCGATGCCGAGTTTCGGCTCCGGTTTCCCGTTACCGGTGAAGAACACCAAGCCGTACAGGATCACCACGATGGCCAGGAACGTCCACAGGTAACGTGCCGGGCGAATTCGCGCAGCCGGGGGTGCCACGGTCCGTCGATCTCCTCAATTGCCGCTGAACGGTCCTCATCGCGCTCCGCAGCCCGTACACGCGAAAACCACCAGAGGCGACTGCGCGCCTGCCGGTGGTCTGCACGCCGGAGCGGAGACAGCGGGCGGTAATAGGTTGGCCACACCGTACTCGCACCGGTGTTCGGTCGGTGTTCCGGGCCGGAGTTACGCCAGCCTCAGCGAGTCTTGTGCTCGAGCGGCTCCGCGACGCTGGCGCCACTGGTGGCCTCGACCTCGGCGGGCTCGGTGTTCTCGCTGCTCTCGGCCGGGGTCTCCGCGGTGGTCGCGGTGTCCGCCTCGGTCTCCGGCTGCACCTTCTCGCGGACCGCCTGGCGCAGCCAGGTCGTGACCATGCCGGGGGCGATCTCGATGTCGATCGTGGTGTCGTCGGTCCTGCTCACCGTGCCGTACAGGCCGGAGGTGGTCATGACGCGGTCACCGGGGCCGATCGAGCTCTGCAGATCCCGCTGCTGCTGCTGCATCCGCTTCTGCTTGCGGAAGCTGAAGAACATCGGAATCGCGAGGACCAGGATGAGGAGCGGGAGGATCAGGGTCTGGGACATTGCTCTCCATTCGGGTGGCTTCGGCGCCACGTCGTCGTGCTGGGCACTCGCCCGTCTGAGCGGTGCTCAAGTTCTTAGATTGTCCGATTCCGCGCTACCCAGTGTGCCACGCCGCGACAACCTGCCGAGGTAGACGCCCTCGACAACCGAGTGTAGCGCAGCCCGTCACCCGAAAAGGGTAGCTTGCCCGTCACCCACCGCATCCGGTGGCGCGGTCAGTCCGAGGTGCGCCCATGCCGCGGCGGTGGCCACCCGCCCACGCGGAGTGCGAGCGAGCATACCCGCCCGTACAAGGTACGGTTCGCAGACCTCCTCCACGGTGCTCGATTCCTCGCCGACCGAGACCGCGAGCGTGGACACGCCGACCGGTCCGCCGTTGAAGCTGCGCACCAGGGCGCTGAGCACCGCGCGGTCCAGGCGGTCCAGGCCCAGTTCGTCCACGTCGTAGACCTCGAGCGCGGCGCGGGCCGTCTCCAGGGTCACCGCTCCGTCCGCGCGCACCTGGGCGTAGTCGCGGACCCGGCGCAGCAGCCGGTTCGCGATCCGTGGGGTACCCCGGGACCGCCGCGCGATCTCGGTGCCGCCGTCCGCGTGCAGCTCGATGCCGAGGATCCCCGCGGAACGGCGCACCACCAGTTCCAGTTCGGCCGGGCGATAGAACTCCATGTGCCCGGTGAACCCGAAACGGTCGCGCAGCGGGGAGGTCAGCGCCCCGGACCGGGTGGTCGCCCCGACCAGGGTGAACGGCGCCACGTCGAGGGGAATGCTGGTGGCACCGGGCCCCTTCCCGACGACCACGTCCACCCGGAAGTCCTCCATGGCCAGGTACAGCATCTCCTCGGCCGGGCGCGCGATCCGGTGGATCTCGTCGATGAACAGCACATCGCCCTCGGCGAGATTGGACAGCATGGCCGCGAGATCGCCGGGCCGCTCGAGCGCCGGACCGGAGGTGACCCGCAGCGAGGTGCCCAGTTCGGCGGCGATGATCATCGCGAGGCTGGTCTTGCCGAGCCCGGGCGGGCCGGAGAGCAGCACGTGGTCCGGGGATTCGCCACGCTGCTTGGCACCGTGCAGCACCAGCTCGAGCTGTTCGGAGACCTTCTCCTGGCCGATGAACTCGCGCAGCGTCTTGGGCCGCAGCGTCGATTCCACATCGAGGTCGGCCACCATCGCCTCGGGGGCGACTTCCCGTTCCTGCTCGTCGTCACTGTCCATCGCGGGCGCTCCTCGTTACTTGCGCCCGAGCATAGTAAGCGCGCCGCGCAGCACGGCGGAGTTCTCGTGCGGCTGTTCGTTCTGGGCGAGCACCTTGTCCACCGCGGACTCGGCCTGTTTGACCGCGAACCCGAGCCCGGTGAGCGCTTCGACGACCGAGGCGCGGACCCCGCCACTGGCCGGCTGAGCCGCCGAGTTCGCCCCGCGCACCGCACCGACCTTGTCGCGCAGTTCGAGCACGAGCCGTTCGGCGCCCTTGCGCCCGATCCCGGGCACCGTGGTCAGGGTGCGCACATCCTCCTCGGCGATCGCCGTGGTGAGCGCGTCCGGTTCGAGCACGGCCAGCATCGCGAGCGCGATCCGCGGGCCGATCCCGGAGACCGTCTGCAGCAGGGTGAACAGGTCCCGCGCCTCGGTGTCGGTGAACCCGTAGAGGGTCATGGAGTCCTCGCGCACCACGAGCGAGGTCGCCAGCGTCGCCTCGGTTCCGGTGCGCAGGACGGCCAGGGTCGCCGGGGTCGCCAGGATCGCGTAGCCGACCCCGCCCACGTCGAGCACGCAGGAGTCGAGTCCGATACCGACCACCGTGCCGCGCAGCTGACTGATCATCGCCGTGCCTCCCGTTGCGCCTTGGCCAGCTTCGCCCGGTGCGCCTTGGCGAGTTCCGCCGAGCGCCGCCTGGCCTCGGACATCCGGTTGTTCATCGGACCGCGCCACACGTGACAGATCGCGAGCCCGAGCGCGTCCGCCGCGTCCGCCGGGCTCGGGCGCTGGTCGAGCCCGAGCAGCCGGGTCACCATCGCGGTGACCTGCTTCTTGTCCGCCTGTCCCGAGCCGGTGACCGCGGCCTTCATCTCCGAGGGGGTGTGGAACGCGACGGTGATACCGCGCCGTGCCGCGGCCAGCGCCACCACCCCGCCGGCCTGCGCGGTGCCCATCGCGGTGCGCACGTTGTGCTGGCTGAACACCCGCTCGATCGCGACCACTTCCGGGCGGTATTCCTCGAGCCAGCGCTCGGCGGCCTCGGCCACCAGCAGCAGCCGGGTGGCGAGCTCCGCATCGGCGGGTGTGCGCACCACGCCGACATCCACACAGCGCACGGTGCGCCCACCGGTCCCGTCGACCACGCCGAGCCCGCACCTGGTCAGGCCCGGGTCAACGCCAAGTACCCGCACGGGCACACCTCCCTACGAACATCAGTTCGAACCCTACCGTGCGGAATGCCCGCTCCGGCGAGCGACACACAGCTATCGTGGCCGGATGCACGACTACATCAGTGAGCTCGGCCTGTCCCCGCTGCCGGTCGAGGGCGGTCTCTGGGCGCAGAGCCACCGGGACGCGGACAGTTCGGGGATCTACTACCTGTTGCAGGCACCCGCCTTCTCCGCGCTGCACCGCCTCGACCGTGCCGAGGTGTTCCTCTTCCACGGGGGCGCACCGGCCAGGATGCTGTTGCTGCATCCGGACGGTTCGGTGACCCGCCCGGTGCTGGGTGTCGGAGCGGGCGAACGTCCACAGGTGTTCGTTCCCGCGAACACCTGGCAGGCCACCGAAACACTCGGCGACTACTCGCTGCTCGGCACCGTCGTGGTCCCGCCCTACACCGAGGACTGCGTGCGATTCGCCGATCCGGAACTGGCGGACCGGTATCCCTCGGCCGCCGCGGACATCCGGCGGCTGGCCCGGACTCGGTGAACTGCCAAGGGTTTCCGGATCACGGACCGTCGTGGCCCGGCCGCCAGCTTTCCGGCTTACCGCTCTCGGTGAGCACCGGCTGCCAGGCCGCGAACCCAGCCGGGGCGTCCAGGCTCCACGGCCAGTAGCCCTCCGAGGTCGGCACGATGATCTGCAGCGCCGGGAAATCCCCGTTGCTGTACAACAGGAACGCGCTGCCGAGGTATTCGGGATACCAGCTCGGGGCGACCCGCTCCACGGTCAGTGCAACGCCCTCGAAGAAATCCCCGTAGAGCCCGCCGGGCACGAACCGCTCCCCCGCCGCCGCGCGGTGCACGTAGCGGTGGATCAGTTCCGCGGCCATTTCCGGATCCAGACCGACGACAACGGCCTCCGGCACACCGTAACGACGCCACGCTCCGGCGGAGAACGTGTAGCCGGAACCGGTGTCGTCCTCGTCGACCTGAATGAGAGCGCAGCCGTGTTCTTCGGCCTGCGCCAGCATCCAGCGGCGGAGTGCGGTGTCTTCCTCGGAGAGCGGCAGCGTTGTCACGGCGCACATTCTGCCAAGGACCCCCGGCCGGAGTCATGCACCCCACGCCGAATTTTCTTGCGATCAGCCGACTTCGGCAAGAACCTCGTCGGCCACGTCGAAGTTTCCGTACACGTTCTGTACATCGTCCGAGTCCTCGAGCGCGTCGACGAGCTTGAAGACCTTACGGGCGTTGTCCGCGTCCAGATCCACGGTCATGGACGGCAGGAAGTTCGCCTCCGCGGAGTCGTACTCGTAGCCCGCATCCCGCAGTGCGGTGCGCACCGCGACCAGATCGCCGGCTTCCGAGATGATCTCGAACTGCTCACCGAGATCGCTGATCTCCTCCGCACCCGCGTCCAGCACGGCCCCGAGCACGTCGTCCTCGCTCAGTTCACCCTTGGTCACCAGCACGACGCCCTTGCGCTCGAACAGGTACTGCACCGAGCCCGGGTCGGCCATGGTTCCGCCGTTGCGGGTCATCGCGGTGCGCACCTCACCGGCCGCGCGGTTGCGGTTGTCGGTCAGGCACTCGATGAGCAGTGCGACCCCACCGGGCGCGTAGCCCTCGTACATGATGGTCTGGTATTCGGCACCGCCAGCTTCCTCGCCGGCACCGCGCTTGCGCGCCCGCTCGATGTTGTCCTTGGGCACCGAGTTCTTGGTCGCCTTGAGGATGGCGTCGTAGAGGGTCGGGTTCCCGTCCGGATCCCCACCGCCGGAACGCGCGGCGACCTCGATGTTCTTCACCAGTTTCGCGAACAGCTTGCCGCGCTTGGCGTCGATGCCCGCCTTCTTGTGTTTCGTCGTGGCCCATTTGGAGTGGCCGCTCATCGTATTTCCTCCTCCTCAGTGCTCGCGTACGAGCTCGACGAACCGGTTGTGCACCCGCGCGTCTCCGGTCAGCTCCGGGTGGAACGCGGTGACGAGCACCGAACCCTGGCGAGCGGCGACGATCCTACCGGCGGCCGGTCCGTGCTCCGCGCCCTCGGGGATGGTGGCGAGCACTTCCACGTGCTCGGCGCGCGATTCCACCCAGGGGGCGCGGATGAACACGGCGTGGACCGGGTCCGCGATCCCGGAGAACGCGAGCTCGGTCTCGAACGAGTCCACCTGCCTGCCGAAGGCATTGCGGCGGACCACGATGTCCAGCGCGCCGAGTGGCTGCTGGTCCTCGCGCCCGTCCAGGATCTCCTTCGCGAGCAGGATCATGCCCGCGCAGGAACCGTAGGCGGGCATTCCCTCGGCGAGCCGGGCCCGCAGCGGTTCCCCGAGCTCGAACTGCTCGAGCAAGCGGTTCATGGCCGTGGACTCGCCGCCGGGGAGTACGAGCCCGTCCACCGCGGCCAGCTCTTCCGGACGCCGTACGGGGCAGGCGCGCACCCCGCAGGACTCGAGGGCGAGGACGTGTTCACGCACGTCGCCCTGCAACGCGAGTACGCCGATGTTCGGTGTCATGCGGTCATGATAGTTGTGCCTGTTCGGACTCTTCCGCCCTCGCCGCCGCGTGGCTGCGCTTGCGTACGCAGAGCCAGCCGATGATCAGGACCACGGCGGCTCCCGGCACGGCGATGAAGAACGCGATGCGTTGCGCGGTCTCGTCGGTGAACCCCATCAGGACCACGACCAGCGCCAGGAAGATCAGGGTGCCGTAGTTGGTCCAGGGCGCCCCGGGCATCCGGAAACTGGGCCGTTCCAGTTCCCCGCGCCGGGTCCGGGCGTTGAACCGGGCGTTCGAGTACAGGAACGCCGCCCAGGTCGCGATCACGCCGACCCCGGCCACCGAGGTCGCCAGGTCAAAGGCTTCCTTCGGGACGAAGAAGTTCAGCACGATCCCGGCCAGGTAGACGATCGCGGTGAGCGCGATACCGCCCACCGGGACCTGCCGGGAGCTCATCCGTCCGGCGAACCGGGGTGCCTCCCCGCGCTGGGCGAGGCTGCGCAGGATCCGGCCGGTGGAGTACAGGCCCGAGTTGCACGAGGACAGCGCCGCGGTGATCACCACGACGTTCATCAGGTCCCCGGCCGCCGGGATCCCGACCTTGGAGAACACCATCACGAACGGTGAGGCGTCCCCGTTGTACATCGTGTGCGGCAGCGCCATGCCCAGCAGCAGAATCGAACCGATGTAGAACACCGCGATCCGCCAGGCCACCGCGTTGACCGCCTTCGGAAGCACCTTCTGCGGGTTGGCCGTCTCCCCCGCGGTGATCCCGACCATCTCGATCGCCGAGTACGCGAAGATCACCGCCTGCAGCGAGATCAGCACGACGCCGAAACCGTTCGGGAAGAACCCGCCGCCCGCCACCAGGTTGTGCGGGCCCGCGGTCACCCCGCCGCCCATGTTCGAGCCGTCGATCGCGATGAAGATCCCCACCGCGAGGAACGCGCAGATCGCGACCACCTTGAGCACGGAGAACCAGAACTCCAGCTCCCCGAACACCTTCACCGAGATCAGGTTGATCAGCAGCAGCACACCCAGCGCCAGCAGCGCGGTGATCCACTGCGGCATCCCCGGTGCCCACTTCTGCACATAGGTACCGACCGCGGTGATCTCGGCGACCCCGGTGGTCGCCCAGTTCATCCAGTACATCCAGCCCGAGGCGAACCCCGCCCACGGGCCGATGAATTCCCGCGAGTACGTCACGAAGCTGCCCGAGCTCGGCCGGTACAGGGCCAGTTCGCCCAGGGCGCGCATCACGAAGAACCCGGCCAGCCCGCACAGGGCGTACGCCAGCACCAGCGCCGGGCCGATCGAGTGCATCCGGCCGCCCGAACCGAGGAACAGTCCCACCCCGATCGAGCCGCCGATCGCGATCATCTGCACGTGGCGTCTGCTCAGCCCAGTGCCGTAGCCCTCGCGCCCGACCGTGTGCTCGACGTCCTTGTTCACTCCCACCACGACGGGAGAAGCTATCCCAGGCGGCGGGACGGTCCGCGCGCACCCCACTACTTTCAGGCGACACCGAGGGCACGCAGCCCGGCGGCAGTGCCCGCCGCGGCCAGCACGACCACCACCAATGGTGCCCGGCGCAGCGCGAGCAGCACGCCCACCGCGACCCCGGCAGGCCGGGCCCAACCCGCGAACTGCTCCCCGGCGAACACCGCGGTCGTCGCGGCCAGGGCGGCGAGCAGGATCGTGGCCGAGACGGTCAGCACCCGTTTCGTGCGTGCCGAGAACTCCACCCGACCGGCAAGGAGCGGACCGGTGAGCCGGATGGCGTAGGTGCCAAGCGCCAGGATCAGGATCGCGATCAGGGGCATGCCGCACGCTCCGAGCGCCGCACCGCCAGCACCACCAGTCCGAGCAGCGCCACCAGCACCGGAACCCCGGCGGGCAGCACCGTGGTCGTGGTCAGGGCGAGCGCGCAGCCCAGCAGCACCGCGGCCAGTGTGTTCCGGTCCTTCAGCGCGGGCAGGACGAGCGCGAACAGTACCGCGGGGAACGCCGCGTCGACCCCGAAGGCCCGCACATCCCCGACCGCCCGGCCCACCAGCGCACCGATGACCACTCCGAGGGTCCACGCGAAGAACATCCCCACGCCGACCGTCCAGTAGCTGGCCCGCGCCTTGTTCCGGTCCTCCTTGGCGAGGGCGAACGCCACCGATTCGTCGACCATCAGGTGGGTGCCGACCAGCCTGGCCGCGAGGCGTTTGCCGATCAGGTCCGAGACCGCCAGACCGAACGGCAGGTGCCGCAGGTTCACCAGCAGCCCGGCCGCCACCGCCATCGCCGGGCTCGCCCCCGCCCCGACCAGGCCGACGAGCAGCAGCTGCGAACCACCGGCGAACACCAGCAGGGTCATCACCACGGGGACCCAGACCGGCAGACCGTAGCCGACCGCGATGGCACCGAAGGAAATCCCGTCGAGCACCGCGGCGGCCAGCAGCAGGCTGATGTCCCGTACCGTCTTGGCATCGAGGTTCGCCCGCAGTGTTCTGTAGAACGAACGCATGTTCGTTATGATGAACCTCGTGGAAGGCGCGCGTCAACCGGAGGTGTCGTGATGACGGATACGGGACAGCGGCCCCCGGCACAGCCCACTCCGGTGCCGATCGAACGGATCTCCGCGGCGCTGCGGGCCGAGCGGCACCGCGCCGGGGTGTCGCTCTCCGAGCTCGCCAAGCGGGCGGGCATCGGCAAGTCCACCCTGTCCCAGCTGGAGACCGGGATCGGGAACCCGAGCCTGGAGACCCTTTGGGCACTCGCCGGGGCACTGGAGATCGCGGTCTCCCGGCTCGTCGACCCACCCCAGCCCGTGGTGCGCGTGGTGCGCGCCGGCGAGGGGCCGAAGCTCACCGCGGAACACGCGCCGTACCAGGCCGGGCTGCTCGCCTCGCTACCCGCGCACGGACGCCACGACCTGTACCACATCACCGCCGAACCGGGCCCGGCACACGATTCCGACCCGCACATGCGCGGGGCGGTCGAGCACGTGCTGCTGTGTGCCGGGCGCGCGCTCGTCGGGCCGATCGAGGACGCCGTGGAGCTGCATCCCGGCGACTACGTCTCCTACCCCGCGGACATTCCGCACACCTTCAAGGCGCTGCAGGAAGGTACGAGCGCGGTCCTGGTCGGCGAGTACGCCTGAGACGCGTTCACCAGCCGCGTTCGGCGAGCCGGTGCGGTTCCGGGATCGCGTCCACGGTCAGTCCCACCATCGCCTCGCCGAGTCCGCGGGAGGTCTTGGCGAGCACATCCGGGTCGTCGTAGAAGGTGGTGGCCTTGACGATCGCGGCGGCGCGCCGTGCCGGGTCGCCCGATTTGAAGATCCCCGAACCGACGAACACGCCCTCGGCGCCGAGCTGCATCATCATGGCCGCGTCCGCCGGGGTGGCGATCCCGCCCGCGGTGAACAGCACCACCGGGAGCTTGCCCTTGCTCGCGACCTCACGCACCAGTTCGTAGGGTGCCTGCAGTTCCTTGGCCGCCACATAGAGCTCGTCCTCGGGCAGCGAGGTGAGTTTGCGGATCTCGGCACGGATGGCGCGCATGTGCGTGGTCGCGTTCGAGACGTCCCCGGTGCCCGCCTCGCCCTTGGACCGGATCATCGCCGCGCCCTCGGTGAGCCTGCGCAGCGCCTCGCCGAGATTGGTCGCCCCGCAGACGAACGGGACGGTGAAGCCGAACTTGTCGATGTGGTTGGCGTAGTCGGCCGGGGTGAGCACCTCGGACTCGTCGATGTAGTCCACGCCGAGGGACTGCAGTATCTGTGCCTCGACGAAGTGCCCGATCCGTGCCTTGGCCATCACCGGGATGGACACGGCGTCCACGATGCCGCTGATCAGGTCGGGATCGCTCATCCGGGCAACGCCGCCCTGAGCACGGATGTCGGCGGGCACTCGTTCGAGTGCCATCACCGCGACCGCACCGGCGTCCTCGGCGATCTTCGCCTGTTCCGGCGTGACCACGTCCATGATCACGCCGCCTTTGAGCATCTCGGCCATCCCGCGCTTGACCCGTGCGGTGCCGATCTTGGAGTCGAGTGTTGTTGTCACGGTTCCGACAGTAGGCCGGAGGTGGACCTTTCGAGCATGCCATTACCGGCCGAGTTCAGCAGTCCACTTCACCCACGAGCGGCGAGCACCTCATGGATCGGGGCGATCTCGACCTGGTGCTCGGCGAGCTGTTCGCGGATGACCCGGGCGATCTCCGGGGCGTTCGGGCGGTCACCGTGGATACAGACGGTGTCCGCGTCCACCGGGATGGTCTTGCCGCGCACACTGGTGACCTCACCGCGCAGGATGTCGAGCATCTGCCGGGCGCAGGCCTGCGGATCCTTGGGCTGCGGATCGGGTTCGATGATGATGTGGCCCTCGTCGTCGTAGTCGAGATCGGCGAACGCCTCCCGGGCGATGCGCGGATTGCGGGCCAGGGCACGGTCCGCGGTCGGCCCGGCGAGCAGCACGAGCAGCACATCCCCGGGCAGGGCCTGCACGGCATCGCTGATCGCGTCGGTCACCCCGGGCTCGCGGATCGTCAGGCCGTAGAAGGCGCCGTGCGGTTTGATGTGGGTCACCGGTGTGCCGAGGCTGTCCGCGATGCCGCGCAGCGCGCCGTACTGGTAGAGGCAGGCGTCGGCGGCCTCGCCGGGGGCCAGCGTCATGGCGCGGCGGCCGAAGCCCGCCAGATCGGGCAAGCCGGGGTGCGCACCGAGGGCGACACCGTGGTCGCGGGCGAGCTCGATACTGCGCCGCATCGTCGCCGGATCACCGGCATGCCAGCCGCAGGCCACGTTGACCGAGGTCACCTGGGGAATCACCGCGGCATCGTCGCCGAGTCGCCAGCGCCCGAAGCTTTCCCCGGCATCGGCGTTGAGGTCGATCAGGTGCTTCATGACGAACCCTCCGTCCTTCTGTTCACCGGCGACTGTAGGGCGGGCAGCTCCACCGCGGAATCTACCGATTCGGTGTGCTCTCCCCGGCCGGGTTGGACAGATTGGACATTTCCTCGCGCCGGCGCAGCGCGAACCAGAGTTCGGCGCGAATGTCCGGTGAATCGAGGCTGCGGCCGAGTAGTGTCTCGGCCTTCTCGATGCGGTTGCGCAGCGTGTGCCGATGGACGCCGAGCCGGTTCGCCGCCTGCTCCCACTGTCCGTGACAGGTGAGCCAGGTGCGCAGCGAGCCGAGCAGGTCACCGCGCTGGGCCTGGTCGTGCTCGACGAGCGGGCGCAGCACGGTCTCGGTCGGAATGTCCGGCAGTTGAGCGAAAATCCCCAGACCCAGCTCGGTGAACCTGGTGACCGCGGTGCCGTGCCGGATGCTCGCGCGCAGTGCGGTGCGGGCCTGCCGGTAGGCCTCGGCGATGCCACTCGGCCCGGCCGGCGCGGACACGCCGATGTGCCGCGCCGAGGGCGGGCGCCGTTCGGCCGGGGCGAGCACGATCAGCGCATCCTCGAGTTCGGCGGTGAACATCCCCGCGGCATGACAGTCGCGGACGAAGGACTCCGTGTATCCCGTGCAGGCGAGCACCACGAGCTCGTCCGGAGGTGCGGGCACACCGAGCTCGGCGCAGAGCTCGGCCCGGCCGTCGAGCAGCAACCGCAGTGCCACGGTGCGCACCCGCGCGTCGGCGACCGGGCTCGTCGTACGCAGCGCCACCGAGAGCAGAGCGGCGGCGATGTGCAGGATGTGCTGATCGGTCGGGTTGAACGCGGTGCGGCGACCGGCGATCAGGAACCCGACGGGATGCGTGCCCGAACCGAGCGACTGGGCGGCCACCGTTTCCGTTTCCACGGTCAGGCTCATCCCGGCCGGAGCGCGTGCGGTGCGCAGCAGGCGGAGCTGGTCCGCGAGCGGCGGCAGCCGGTCGGTCGCGGTGGCGGGTTCGGCCCCGACCGGTTGCCCGGTGGCATCGAGAAACACGGCCCAGCAGTCCAGGTGCTTGCCCAGCTGAGTGGCGAGGCCGGACAGACCACCGGCGCGCAGCGCGGTGCGGATCAGCGCCTGACGGGCCCGTTCGGCACGGAGGGATTCCCGGTTGGTCTCCTCGGCGAGCCATTGCGCGATGGTTTTGGAGATCTCGATGAACGGGGTGCGGTGCGGCACTTCGAGCAGGGCTAGACCGACCCGGTCCGCGGCGGCGATCAGGCCTTCGGGGATCCGGTCGTGGCCGAGTTCGACACCGAAACCGAGCCCGGCCACTCCGGCGCCCGCGAGCCGGGAGATGTACTCGGCCTGCTCGCGTTCGGCCGCGGGCAGCGTGAGGCCCGCGGTGAGCAACAGCTCCCCGCCACCGAGAAACGGCGTCGGGTCGAGCAGCTCGCTGGCGTGCACCCAGGAGATCGGCTCCTCGCAGGCCTGACCGGCGCGGAGGTTCAGGCCAAGCGCTGGATGGTCCAGAAGTACGCGCACCGTCGGACCCATGGCGGGAAACTACCATTTCGGACAGTGACCCGCCGGGAAATTCGACGATTCGTCGACTGGCCCGGAAGCCGCGCCGGGGTCAGGCTGTGGACACCCATTCCGCCAACGACGGCGAGGAGCCTACCCGTGGACACCCCGACCAAGCTGCCACCCGCGCGCTATGAGTACGGCGGCGACGAGTTCCTGTTCGTGGAACTCGACCAGGCGATGAGCCTCGAAGCGAACTTCAAGGGAATGGCCGTCACCAATGCCCTGCGGGAGCTGGACATCGACGGCGTGATCGACATCTGCCCCTCCAACGCGTCCTACATGGTGCGCATCGACCCGGACCGGCTCGATCCCCGTGAGCTCGTGGAGGAACTGCGCGGCCTCGAGGCCTCGGTGGGTGAACTGCCGCGGGACTACGTGCTGCACACCCGGGTGGTCGATGTTCCGGTGCTTTTCGACGACCCGTGGACCAGAGAGACGCTGATGCGGTTCCGGGACAACCACCAGGATCCGAGCGGGACGGATCTCGAATACGCGGCCCGCATCAACGGGTTCGAGAACGTCGGCGCGCTGATCGAGGCGATCTCCTCGGCGCCGTACATCGTGACGATGCTCGGCTTCGTTCCCGGGCTGCCGTTCTGCTATCAGCTCGTCCCGAAAGAACGCCAGATCGAGGTACCCAAATACGTCCGGCCGCGCACCGACACCCCGGAGCGCTCCTTCGGCTTCGGCGGCGCGTTCTCCGTGGTGTACCCGGTTCGCGGGGCAGGCGGGTACCAGTTGTTCGGCATGGCCCCGGCCCCGGTGTTCGATCTCGCCCAGCGGCTCCCGGATTTCGCCGAGGGCATCGTGTTCCCGAAGGCCGGTGACGTGCTCCGCTACCGGGCTATCGACCGGGCCGAGTTCGATCGGGTACGCGGTCAGGTGGAGGACGGCAGCTTCCGCTACCGCATCCGCGAGGCCTCGTTCGAACCCGCACGGCTGATCGCCGATCCGGACACGGTCAACCGCGAACTGCTGGAGGTGCTGTACCGATGAGCGACATCCGCGTGCACGCCGGTGGACTGTTCACCACCGTGCAGGATCTCGGGCGGCCCGGGTATTACCGCATCGGCATGCCGCCCTCCGGTGCCATGGACCAGTACTCCGCGAGCGCGGCGAACCTGCTCGTGGGCAACGAACCGAACACCGGGCTGCTGGAAGCGACCTACATCGGGCCGACACTCGAGTTCACCGACGACCGCCTGATCGCGGTCACCGGAGCGACGGCACCGGTCACGGTGAACGGCGAACCCGTCGAGGCGTGGACCGCGGTCGCGGTCGGGCCCGGCGATGTGCTCGGGTTCAGCATGCTCACCGCGGGCGCGCGCCTGTACATCGCGGTGTCCGGGGGCATCGATGTCCCGGTCTATCTCGGCTCGCGCTCGACCTACACGCTCACCGGCATCGGCGGATTCGACGGCCGCAAACTCGCGGATGCGGACCGGTTGCCGCTCGGCGAGGCCGGAACCCGCGCCCGCGCGGGCCGCAGCGTTCCCGAGTCGCTGCGGCCGGACTTCGACACCCCCGCCGAACTGCGCACCATCATCGGCCTGTGCTCCTACCGGCTGACCGAGCAGGGCCTGCAGACCTTCCTGGACACCGATTGGAAGATCACCAAGGACGCCAACCGGGTCGGCTACCGGCTCCGGGGCGGGAGCCTCGAATTCACCGACCGCGCGCAGCCCTTCGGCGCGGGCAGCGATCCGGCCAATGTGGTCGACCTCGGTTACCCCGTCGGTTCGATCCAGCTCCCCGGCGGGGACGAACCGATCGTGCTGCTCAACGACGCGGTCACCGGCGGTGGGTACGCCACCACCGGCACGGTCATCTCGGTGGACCGGGACCGCATCGGCCAGGCCAAGACCGGGGAAACGGTGCGGTTCGTCGAAACAGACCTCGACACCGCGCTCACCGCGCGCCGCGAACGGGCGGCCCGCATCGACACCATCCGCGAAGCCCTCACCGGCAACTAGAGGAGGATCATCATGGTCACCATCAAGGCAGGCATGCCCGGCATCTTCTACCGCCGTCCCGCACCCGAGGACGAGCCCTACGTCAGCGAGGGTGGCACCATCGCCGCGGGCCAGACGATCGCGCTGATCGAGGTCATGAAGACCTACAACGAGATCAAGGCCGAAGCCGATGGCACGATCGGCAAATTCCTCGTCGAGGACGGCGACGAGGTCGAGATCGGCCAGGACCTCGCTGAACTGGAGCCGGCGTGAAGCGGGTACTGATCGCCAACCGGGGCGAGATCGCCGTCCGGGTCATCCGGGCCGCCCACACCCTCGGGCTCGAAGCCGTCGCCGTGCACTCCGACGCCGATCGGGACAGCCGCTGGACCCAGCTCGCCGACCACGCGGTGCACATCGGCAAGTCCGCGGCCGCCAAGTCCTACCTCGATGCCGAGGCGATCCTGCGCGCGGCCAGGGAAAGCGGCGCCGATGCCGTCCATCCCGGTTACGGTTTCCTCTCCGAACAACCCGCGTTCGCCGCGGCCGTCGCCGAGGCCGGGCTGACCTTCGTGGGCCCCTCCGCCGAGGTGATCGAACGCATGGGCGACAAGGCGGCCGCCCGCACCGCGGCCACCGCAGCCGGGGTGCCCGTCGTACCCGGAAGCGGTGCGCTCGAGGCCCCGGAGGCCGCTCTCGCCGCAGCCGAGGAGATCGGGTACCCGCTCCTGGTCAAGGCGGCCGCGGGCGGCGGAGGCCGGGGTATCCGCCCGGTGCGGACCCCCGAGGAGCTCGCCGAGGTCGTCCCCGCGGCACAGGCCGAGGCACGCTCCGCGTTCGGGGACGGAACCGTATACCTGGAGCGCGCTCTCGAGAACGCCAGGCACATCGAGGTTCAGGTCCTCGCCGACACCCACGGCCACGTCGTGCACACCTTCGAACGCGACTGCTCCGTGCAGCGCCGCAGGCAGAAACTCATCGAGGAGGCTCCCGCCCCGGGACTCGCCGAGGACACCCGCGAGGCGATCACCGCGGCCGCCGTGCGCCTGACCGAGAGCGTCGGTTACACCGGAGCGGGCACCGTGGAATTCCTGCTCTCCCCGACCGGCGAGTTCCACTTCATCGAGATGAACACCCGTATCCAGGTCGAGCACCCCATCAGTGAGGAGATCACCGGGATCGACCTGGTCGCCGAACAGCTGCGGATCGCCGCTGGTGCCCCGCTCTCGGTCGCCCAGGAGGAGATCGGCAGGCACGGTGCCGCGGTCGAGCTCCGGATCAACGCCGAGGATCCGGACCGCGACTTCGCACCCAGTCCGGGCGAGCTGACCCGGTACGACTTCCCCGCGGGTCCCGGTGTCCGGTTCGAGACCGGTTTCCTGTGCGGCAGCCGGATCAGCCCGTTCTACGACTCGATGATCGCGAAGGTCGTCGCGCACGGACCGGACCGGGCCACCGCCATCGCCCGCGCCCGCCAGGCGCTGACCGAGCTGACCGTCGAGGGCGTGCCCACCACGATCGGGCTGCACCAGCGGCTGCTCGCCGATCCCGAGTTCCTCACCGGTGGCGTGCACACCAAATGGCTCGAACAGCGCCTCTGATCCCCGGGGTTCAGCCGGTTGCCGGTTCCAGTGCCCCGGCGACCGCACTCGCCCCGAGCTCGACCGCGCGCCGGATGAGCCCGCCATCGGTCTCCAGCCTGGACACATCCGGGGAACCGGGCGGGACGAGGATCTGCTGCAGCCGTTCACCGGAGGCCGCGGTGAGCCGTTCGTCGTCGCCCGCGCGGCGTTCGGTGCGCGAGCGCCAGCTGGCCACCGCGGCGGGCGCGGTCCGCCGCAGGAAGGCGGTCACCGCGAGGTCCTCGATCCGGGAGGGCCGCTTCACCGGCTCGTCGGCGCGCCTGGTGCGCAGCACGAGCACATGGGTGGCCCCGTCGCGCAGTGCGGTGCGGTACGGGATCGCCTCGGCGAGGCCGCCGTCGAGCAGGCGGTGCCCGCCCAGTTCCACGAGCGGTCCGGTCAGCAGCGGCAGCCCGGAGGAACCCCGCATGGCGAGCTTGACCGTGGCGGCGTCGTGCACGAACTCGCCGACGTCCAGCACGCCTCCGGTCGCGGCATCGGTGGCGATGGGGTGCAGGCCGATCGGGTTGGCCAGCACCGCGTCGAAGTCGAGGCCCGCCCAGCGCTCGTAGACCCGGTCGGTGAGGAATCGCAGGTCCACCGCGGGTTTACCGCGCAACAGCGCACCCGGCCGGATCACGTTCGGCATGACCGCCGGGTGCCAGAAGAAGGACACTCCGTGCTCGGCCTGCCCGGCGAGCAGCCAGATCGCGTTGATCGCGCCCATCGACGAGCCGTACACATCGTCGAACACCTCGGTGAGTCCGCGGCGCTCCAGCTCGGTGACCATGCCACTGGAATAGGCTCCCCGGCTGCCGCCTCCCTCGACGGCGAGGGCGAGCCGGTGCGGATCGGTACGGGAGCCCGGTTTGCTGTTCTCCTTGGCCCGCAGGCGGATCAGGTCGAGCACGTTCACGCTGGCGAGACTAACTCGCCCGCCACCGGCGCACCGGGGCGGGCGAGTTCGCGGCGATGATCAGTTGCTCGGGAAGGCGAGATTGACCCCGCTGTGGGTCTGCGCGGTCGGCCAGCGCGAGGTGACGACCTTGGTGCGGGTGTAGAAGTGCACCCCTTCCGGGCCGTACGCGTGCGAGTCGCCGAACAGCGAGTCCTTCCAGCCGCCGAAGGAGTAGTAGGCGACCGGGACCGGGATGGGCACGTTCACCCCGACCATGCCGACCTCGATCTCCGCGCTGAACTCTCGCGCCGCGGCCCCGTCCGCGGTGAAGATCGCGGTCCCGTTGCCGTAGGCTCCGGCGTTGACCAGGTCCACCGCCGAGGTGAAGTCCGGTACCCGCACCACCGAGAGCACCGGGCCGAAGATCTCGTCGCGGTAGAGCCGCATGTCCGTGGTGACGTTGTCGAACAGCGTCGGACCGAGCCAGAAGCCGTTTCGGTCCCCGTCGATCTCGTGGCCACGGCCGTCGAAGGCGAGCGTGGCGCCCTCCGCCTCACCGCCGTCCACATAGGACCGGACCTTGTCCCGGTGCGCGGCGGTGACCAGCGGGCCCATCTCGCTGCTGTCCTTGCGCCCGTCACCGACCCGCAGGGCGCCCATCCGTTCTTTGATCTTGGCGACCAGTTCGTCCGCGATCGAGTCCACGGCGACCAGGACGGACACCGCCATGCACCGCTCCCCCGCGGAACCGAAGCCCGCGGAGACGGCGGCGTCCGCGGTGGCGTCCAGGTCCGCGTCCGGGAGTACGACCATGTGGTTCTTGGCCCCGCCGAGAGCCTGCACCCGCTTGCCGGTGCGCGAGGCGTTCTCGTAGACGTACCGCGCGATCGGGGTGGAGCCGACGAAGGAGATCGCCTTGATCCGCTCGTGTTCGAGCAGCGCGTCCACCGCGACCTTGTCCCCGTGCACGACGTTGAACACCCCGTCGGGCAGCCCGGCCTGCTGCCAGAGCTTCGCCAGGAACAGCGCGGCCGAGGGGTCCTTCTCGCTCGGCTTGAGCACCACGGCGTTCCCGCAGGCGATCGCGTTCGGCGCGAACCACAGCGGCACCATGGCCGGGAAGTTGAACGGGGAGATGATGCCGACGACCCCGAGCGGTGCCAGCGTCGAGGAGACATCCACACCGGTCGAGGCGTTCTGCGTGTTGCCGCCCTTGAGCAACTGCGGGATGCCGCAGGCGAATTCGACCGCCTCGAGACCGCGGGCGATCTCACCGGCCGCGTCGGAGAGCACCTTGCCGTGTTCGGCGGTGATGATCGCGGCCAGTTCCTCGGTGTGCGCGGCGAGCAGTTCGCGGAACCGGAACAGCACACTGGTGCGTTTGGCGAGGGAGGTGCGCCGCCATTCGCGGGCCGCGTCCGAGGCAACGCGCACCGCCTCCTCCACGACGGCGGTGTCGGCGAAGTCGACCAGACCGCTCACCGCACCGGTCGCCGGGTCGTACACCTCCCCCGTGCGTTCCGGTGTTCCGTCATGCGGCTTGCCGCCGATCCAGTGCGCGATCCGTTCCGTCATGGCGCCAAGTCTGCCCGGCCCGGGTCCCTGCTGACCATGGACAGGTTGTATCGCCGTCCGCCGGTTCGGATTACGTTGTGCACATGTACCCGACCGTCGCCGAGGCGCTCACCGTTCCCGTGCTCCGCCGCGGCCGGCCCACCGTCGTCGCCGGGCACCGCGGGCTGTCCAACCCGGTGCGCTGGGTGCACATCGCGGAGATCAGCGATATCGGTGAACTGCTCTCCGGCGGGGAACTGCTGCTCACCACCGGGATCGTGCTCCCCGAGGAGCCGGAGGCGCTGCGCTCCTATGTGACCGGGCTCGCCGGGGCCGGTGCGAGCGGCCTCGTCGTGGAACTGCTCCGGCGTTACCCCGCCGGCCTGCCCGAGGCGCTGGTCAGCGCGGCCGAGTCGGCGGGCCTTCCGCTGATCAGCCTCGCCGCCGAGACCCGCTTCGTGCATGTGACCGAGGCGCTCACCGAACGCATCCGGGACGCCCAGCTCGCCGAGCTGCGCGCGGCCGAACGGGTGCACGAGACGTTCACCGCGCTCACCAGCAGCGGCGCCGAACCGGCCACTGTGCTGCACGAGGTGGTCCGGCTGCTCGGCAAACCCGTCGTGTTGGAGAACCTGTCACACGAGGTGCTGGCCTTCGACGCCGCGGGGGAATCGACCGCGCAGCTGCTCGCCGACTGGCACACCAGGGCGAGCGCGGTGACCATTCACGAACGCACCGGGTACCACGAGGCCTCCGGCTGGCTGCTCACCGTGGTGGGGGCGCGCGGTGACGACTGGGGACGCCTCGTGATCCCCGGTACCGAACAGCCACCGCACCGCGAGATCGTCGTGCTCGAGCGCGCCGCCTCCGCGCTGGCCGTGCACCGGCTGCTGAGCAGGGAACGCGAAACCCTCGAACGGCAGACCCATCGCACCCTGCTGACCGAACTGCTCGGCAGGGGCTACGACGCGGACATCCTGCCGCGCGCTCACGCTCTCGGTGTGCCGCTGACCGAGCGCACCCTGGTGGGCATCGCGGTGCACCTGCGCGCGCTCCCCCATTCGCCCGCGCCGGCGCTGGCCACCCAGGCGGTGCTGCGCGATCTGGCCGATACGGTCAGCCTCGCCGCGCGCCGGGAATCGATCCCGGCACTGGTCGCGGTGCTCGACGACACGAGCGTGCGCGGGCTGCTCTCGTTCACCGAGCACCAGGAGAGCACCCTGCTGCGGCTGGCCCGCCACATCCGCCGCTCCGGTGCCGGATGGCGGCAGCCCGTGGATGTGCTCGTCGCGGTCGGCACCCCGGTGACCGAGATGGCCGATGCGCACCGCACCCTCGCCGAGGCCGAGCACGCCGCGGCCGCCGCGCCCCGGGACGGCGACCGCGAGCTCTACCGGCTCGAGGATGTCCGGTTGCGTGGGCTGTTGCACCTGCTGCGCGCGGACTCCCGGCTGTCCGCCTTCGCCGACCGCGAGCTCGGCCCGCTGTATGCCAGGGACGCGCGCACCGGCAGCAGGCTGGTCGAGGCGCTGCGGCATTTCTGCGCGCACGGCGGCAACAAGTCGGCCGCGGCGGCCGCCGCGCACGTCTCGCGCACCGCGTATTACCAGCAACTCGACCGCATCGAACAGGTTCTCGGGGTCAGTCTCGCCGATCCCGAGTCGATGCTGAGCCTCTACGTGGCCCTGCTGGCCACCGAGACCCGGGAGTCGGCCGGCTGACCCGACAGCCGCGCATTGCGGGCGTCGATCTCCTCCTGGGTGGCGGGCAGCATCAGGTCCCCGCCCGGTCCCGCGGTCGCCTGCGCCCTGGTGACGTGCGGGCGCTGCCGGTCCTCGTATTCGGCGAGCGCCCGTTCGAGGTCGGCCGGGTACTCGCGCAGCGCCTCGCTGAGGAACCAGGCGCCGGTCAGTGCGAGGCTCGTGCCGCGGCCGGAAAGGGGCGAGGCGCAGTGCGCGGCATCGCCGACGAGCGCCACCCGGCCACGGTGCCAGGAGTCCATCTCGATCAGGCTGACCGAGTCGAAGTAGAGCTCGGGATCGGCGCAGGCCGCCTCGAGCAGTTCGGGCACCCGCCACTGCCGATGCCGCCCGTAGTGGTCCCGCAGGATCTCCCGCTGCGCTTCGAGATCGTGGTGGTCGTACTCGATCCACGGGGCACGGAATTGGAACACCGCGAGCGCGTGGTCCCGGTACTTGGCGATACCGGCCAGATGACCGGGGAAGTTGTACATCGGGTTGATCGGATCGTCGTCCCGCGCACCGGGAAACTCGGCGAGAGCGACGTAGAAACCGAGGTGCCGCAGGAGGTCCCGCTCCGGGCCGAAGGTGAGCGAGCGGGTCCTCGAGTGCAAGCCGTCGGCACCCACGACCAGGTCGTAGCGCTCCCGGCCGCCGGAAGAGAACCGCACGGTCACGCCGTCGGCGTCCTGCTCGAGCTCGCCGATCGACTCCTCGAACACCAGGGTGACCGAGGTGGGCAGTGCCTCGTAGAGCAACCGGGCCAGGTCCTCGCGGGCGATCTCCAGGTCCTCGGCGGAATCGCTGACCTCCTCCGCTGGCGGCGCGGCAAGCGGGGTCCCCGATGCGTCGACGAACTGGAGGCGTTCGGACATGTCCAGCCGACTGTCCCGGATCCGCTCGAGCACACCCATTTCTGCGGCGATGTCCAGTGCCGTGCCACGGATATCGATCGGCGATCCGTTCACCCGCAGGTGGTTCGCCCGCTCCACGATGGTGACCTCGTTCCCGGCCCTGCCGAGGTCGATGGCCGCGCTGAGCCCGGCGACCCCGGCACCGGAGACCAGAATGCGCATGTGTTCCTCCCGAGGGCGATTTAAGATACAGTGTGTACCTCAAGGGTAGGACTGGACAGTAAGAAACGCAATGTCTCTTAATGCGGATGGAGTGGCCCGGCGGCGGCGCGGCAAGGAGCTGGAGAACGCCTTGCTCGACGCGGCCTGGGCGGAACTGACCGAACGCGGTTACGACGAGTTCGCCATCGACCGGGTGGCCACCAGGGCGGGCACCAGCCGCGCGGTGCTGTACCGGCGCTGGCCGAGCAAGCAGGATCTGGTGCGCGCGGCGGTCGAGCACAACACCGGCGAAGGACCGGCAACCGCCCCGGACACCGGCAGCCTCCGCGGCGACGTGGTGGCGCTGCTGCGGCAGACGAACGAACGGCGCCAGGCGCTCGTTACCGTGCTCATGACCCGGCTCGACGGCTTCTACCGGGCGAGCGGAACCACCCTCGCCGACCTCGCCGAGGCGGGCTCCGGGGACTCGGTCATGCGGGAAGTGCTCGACCGGGCGATCGAACGGGGCGAGGTCGAGCCCGGCCAGGTCAGCGACCGGATCGCGCAGCTACCGGTGCACCTGTTCCGCTACGAGGCGCTGATGACGCTACAGCCCGTGCCGGATCCGGTCATCGAGGAGATCGTGGACACCATCTTCCTCCCGCTGGTGTACGGAAACCGGTAGGCGGCAGACCGGCGCTCAATCCGCCCGGAACCGTTCCCGATAGGCGCTCGGGCTCAGTCCGGTGTGCCGCACCAGCTGCGCCCGCAGGTTCGCCGCGGTACCGAAACCACTGTGCCGCGCCACCGCGTCCAGGCCGAGCCGCCCGCGTTCGAGCAGTCTGCGCGCGAGGTCCACCCGCTCGGCGGTGAGCCAGGCCAGCGGGGTCAGGCCGAGTTCGGTCCGGAAGCGCCGGTACAGGGTCGCCTCGCTCACCGCGGCGCGGGCGGCCAGATCCGCCACGGACAGCCGCTTCCCGAGCCGTTCGCGTGCCCAGTCCAGTATCGGGGCCAGGGATCCATCCCGCCCCTCGGGCAGGGGCCGCTCGATGAACTGGCGCTGCCCGCCGTCCCGGTGCGCGGCGAAGACCAGCCTGCGGCTGACCGCGGCACAGATCTCCGCCCCGTGGTCCTTGCGGATCAGGTGCAGGCCGAGATCGAGCGCCGAGGCACTGCCCGCCGAGGTGAGCACATTCCCCTCGTCCACGAAGAGCACCTCGGGTTCGAGGCGCACCCGTGGGTAGCGCGCGGTGAACGCCGCACTCCAGTTCCAGTGCGTGGTGGCGCGCCGCCCGTCCAGCACCCCTGCCGCGGCGAGGGTGAAAGCGCCGGTGCAGAAGCTGACCATCCGGGCACCACGCTGGGCCGCCCGCGCGATCGCGTCCAGCGCCGCGGGATCCGGTTCGGCGAGCGGATCCGGCCGGTTGGAGGCGATCACCGTGTCCGCGTGTTCGAGTTCGCTCAACGGTGCGATCGCGGACATGGTGAACAGGCCCTGGTGCATCCGGATCCGCTCCCGGGTGCCGCACAACGCGAAGCGATACCACTCGCGGCCCAGCTCGGGGCGGCGGAGCCCGAACAACTCGGTCGCGACCCCCAGTTCGAACGGATTGGAGCACTCGTCGACGAGCATCGCGATCCGATGCGAGGATCCATGCGGCATATGCGATTCCTAGCACTACCGGGCGGGCGCGCGCATCGCTAGACAGGACACATGACTACCGAAGCCATCGATCTGTACGCGGCACTCGACGAGTTCAGCGAGGTGTTCAGCCCGCGCATCGTGACCCGGATGAACGACTACGACGTGCGGATCGCCAAGATCGCCGGTGAGTTCGTGTGGCACTCGCACGCGGAAACCGATGAGCTGTTCCTGGTGCTGGACGGTGAGCTGACGATCGGGCTGCGCGAGGAATCCGGGGAACGCGCGGTGCATTTGCGGCGCGGTTCGCTCTTCGTGGTGCCGCGCGGGACCGAGCACAAGCCGTCCTCGGTGCACGATGCCTCGGTGCTGCTGCTCGACCCGACGGGGACGGCCAATGTCGGCGACCGGCACGACGCGCTGCCCGCGCACATCACGGCGACGACGGGGACACCCGTGTAGCAGCCACAACGGGCACTGTGTGTCGTGCATCACTCAATAGTGCACAAGGTGTCAGTTCTTGCGGCCTGGTCCCCGACACCAGGATGAAGCCATGGACGCCGCCGAGCTGAGCACCGAGGACGCGGCCCCGGATGCCCGCTATCTCAGCGAGGACACCAAACCGGTGCCGCCCGCTGCGCGGACCTGGAGCACCGGGCATTTCGCGCTGATGTGGACGAGCATGTCGCAGTGCATCCCGGCGTATCTGCTCGCCTCCGGGCTCATCGCGGTCGGGATGAACTGGGTGCAGGCGCTGATCACCGTGGCGCTCGCCAATCTGCTCGTGCTCATCCCGTTACTGCTGAACTCGCACGCCGGAACCAAGTACGGCATCGGTTTCCCGGTCTACACCCGCGCGGTGTTCGGGATGCGCGGGGCGCACTTCGCCGGGCTCGCCCGCGGGCTGGTCGCCTGCGGCTGGTTCGGCATTCAGACCTGGATCGGCGGGCAGGCGATCCACGTGATCGTGGGTCAGCTCGCCGGACCGGGCTGGACCCGGGCGGCGAAACTCGGGGACTATCCGTGGACCCAATGGCTGTGTTTCGCGGCTTTCCTGCTGCTGCAGCTGTTCGTGCTGTGGCGCGGGATGCAGGCGCTGCGCCGCTTCGAGGTGTTCGCCGCCCCGCTGCTGACGCTCACCTTCGCGGCACTGCTGGTGTGGATGCTGATCCGGGCCGGTGGGGTCGGGCCGATCCTGTCCCAGCCGTCGAAACTGGGCTGGGGCGCGGAATTCTGGGCCGTCTTCCCACCCTCTCTCATGAGCATGCTCGCGTTCTGGGCGACCATGTCGCTGAACATGCCGGATTTCTCGCGGTTCGCCAAAAGCCAGCGGGCGCAGGGACTCGGCCAGGCACTGGGCCTGCCGACCGCGATGACCTGGATCTCCCTGGTCTCCATCGCGGTGACCTCGGCCAGCGCGGTGGTCTACGGGGCACCGATATGGGATCCGGTGCAGCTCGCGGCCCGCTTCGACAGCCCGGTCGCGGTGATCCTCGGCCTGCTGGTCGCACTGCTCGGCACGATGAGCGCGACCATCGCCGCCGATGTGGTCAGCCCCTCCTATGTGTTCGCCAATGCGGCACCGCGGTTCATCGGATTCCGCACCGGGGCACTGATCGCGAGCGTGATCGCCGTGGTGATCCAGCCGTGGCGGCTGCTGGCGGACCCGAACATCTACATCTACACCTGGCTCGGTTTCTACGGCGGAGTGGTCGCCTCGGTGGCCGGTGTGCTGATCGCCGGCTACTGGGTGGTGGCCAGGACCGAGCTGAACGTCCCGGATCTGTTCCGTGGTGCGGGCGGGCGCTACTGGTACCGCGGCGGGTGGAACTGGCGCGCGGTATTGGCGACCGTGCTCGCCGCGGTGCTCTCGGTCGGCGGCGCCTATTCGGATCCGGGCAAGGGGCCGTTCCCCGTGGACGGTCTCATTCCCTTCCTCCGTCCCCTTTACGACTACAGCACCGGAATCGGTCTGGTCGCGGGATTGGTGATCGCGGTGCTGCTCGCGCCGCCGAATTCGAGAAAGCGAGGTCTGCAATGACGGAGATCGTTCGGGCGGCGCTCGTCCAGCAGCGGTGGACCGGCGACAAGGAGTCGATGACCGAGGCTGCGGTGCGCTACGTGGAACAGGCCGCATCGGCCGGTGCCGGTGTGGTGTGCCTGCAGGAACTGTTCTACGGACCGTATTTCTGTCAGGTACAGGACGCCGACTACTACTCTTACACCGAGCAGATCCCGGACGGGCCGACCACCCGGCTGCTGTGCGAGACCGCGAAGAATCACGGCATCGTGATCGTGGCGCCGATGTACGAGCAGGAGCAGCCGGGCGTGTACTACAACACGGCTGCCGTGATCGACGCTGACGGCCGGTATCTCGGCAAGCACCGCAAGAACCACATCCCGCAGGTGAAGGGATTCTGGGAGAAGTTCTACTTCCGGCCGGGCAACGGCGGCTATCCCGTGTTCGACACCGCGGTCGGCCGGATCGGCGTGTACATCTGCTACGAGCGGCATTTCCCGGAAGGCTGGCGGGCTCTGGGGCTCGCCGGTGCGCGGATCGTGTTCAACCCCTCGGCCACATCCCGCGGCCTTTCGGCCTATCTGTGGCACCTGGAGCAGCGTGCCGCTGCAGTGGCCAACGAGTACTTCGTCGGCACGATCAACCGGGTCGGCACCGAACCCTTGGGCGACAACGACTTCTACGGTCAGTCCTATTTCGCCGATCCGCGCGGTCAGTACGTCGGGGAGATCGCCTCGGAGAACGAGGAGGAACTGCTCGTGCGCGATCTGGACATGGGCGCGCTTACCGAGGTGCGTGATCTGTGGCAGTTCTACCGCGATCGCCGCCCGGAAACCTACGAAACGCTGGTGCAGCCATGAGCGAATCATCGCCGGTGAACAGGACGCTCATTCACGGCGGCACGGTGCTCGCCGCCTCTGGCCCGTTCGCCGCGGACGTGCTCGTGGAGGGCGAGACCATCGCCGCCCTGCTGCGGCCGGGTGCCGAACCCGGCGCGGTCGACGAGCGGATCGACGCACGCGGCAAGTACGTGCTCCCCGGCGGGATCGACGCGCACACGCACATGGAGATGCCCTTCGGCGGGGCGTTCGCGGTGGACACCTTCGAGACCGGGACCCGGGCGGCGGCCTGGGGCGGCACCACCACGATCATCGATTTCCCCAAGCAGGAGAAGGGAACCGGGCTCGAGTCCACATTGGACGCCTGGCACGCCAAGGCCGAGGGGCAGTGCGCCATCGACTACGGCTTCCACATGATCCTCTCCGATGTGAACGACGGCACCCTCAAGGAGATGCGCACCTGCCTGGATCGGGGGGTGAACTCCTTCAAGCTGTTCATGGCCTATCCGGGTGCGCTGTACTCCACCGACGGGGAGATCCTGCGCGCCATGGACACCGCCGCGGAGATCGGCGGTCTGATCATGATGCACGCGGAGAACGGCATCGCGATCGACGAGCTGGCCGCGAAGGCGCTCGCTTCCGGGCGCACCGAACCGGTGCAGCACGGGCTGACCCGGCCGCCGGAGCTCGAGGGCGAGGCGACTTCCCGGGCGATCCGCCTCGCCGAGGTGACCCGTGCGCCGCTGTACATCGTGCACCTGTCCGCGCATCAGGCCCTGGAGGCGGTCAGCGAGGCCCGGGACGCCGGACGCGATGTGTTCGCCGAGACCTGCCCGCAGTATCTGTATCTCTCCCTCGACGACCTGGCCCGCCCGGATTTCGAGGGCGCGAAATACGTCGCCTCTCCCCCGCTGCGGGAGAAATCCCATCAGCCGAGCCTGTGGAAGGGTCTGCGCACGAATGACCTCTCGGTGGTCTCCACCGACCACTGCCCATTCTGTTTCAACGAGGAGAAACAACTCGGACGCGAGGATTTCACCAAGATCCCGAACGGAATTCCCGGCGTGGAACACCGGATGGACCTGCTGCACCAGGGCGTGGTCGCCGGTGAGCTCTCGCTGGCCCGCTGGGTGGACACCTGCGCGACCACCCCGGCACGAATGTTCGGACTCTATCCGAGAAAGGGCGTGCTGGCCCCCGGTTCGGACGCGGACATCGTGGTCTACGATCCGGCGGCCGAACAGGTGCTCTCGGTGAACACGCACCACATGAACGTGGACTATTCCGCGTACGAGGGAATGCGGGTGACCGGTAAGGTCGACACGGTTCTCTCCCGCGGATCGGTGGTGATCTCCGGTGACGAATTCCGCGGCCGCAAGAGCCATGGCAAATACCTTCCCCGCGATTCCTGTCAATTGTTGAGGTAGCGATGGATTTCGGATTGGTACTGCAAACGGATCCGCCGGCGAGCACCGTGGTCGAACTGATGCGGGTCGCGGAGGACAACGGTTTCGGCTACGGCTGGACCTTCGATTCCTGCGTGCTGTGGCAGGAACCGTTCGTCATCTACTCGAGCATCCTGGCCGCGACCAGTGAACTGATCGTCGGACCGATGGTGACCAACCCCATCACCCGGGACTGGTCGGTCACCGCGAGCCTGTTCGCCACGCTCAACGATATGTACGGCAATCGGACCGTGTGCGGAATCGGGCGGGGTGATTCGGCGCAGCGGGTGATCGGGCGCAAACCGGTGACCCTGGCCATGCTCGGCGAGTCGATCGGGGTGATCCGGGACCTGGCCGAGGGAAGGGAAATCGAGCGGGACGGGACCAAGGTGCGGCTGCCCTGGGTGCGGGACGGGCAGCTGCCGGTCTGGATGGCCGCCTATGGGCCGAAGGCGCTGCGCATGGTCGGCGAGCTCGCGGACGGTTTCATCCTGCAGACCGCGGATCCGGACATCGCGCGCTGGACGATCGGTTCGGTGCGCGCGGCCGCCGAACAGGCCGGGCGGGATCCCGCCGAGGTGCGGATGTGCGTGGCCGCACCCGCGTACGTGGGTACCGATCTGGCACACCAGCGCGAACAGTTGCGCTGGTTCGGCGGCATGGTGGGCAATCATGTGGCCGATCTGGTCGAGCGGTACGGCGACGAGGGACCGGTGCCGAAGGCGCTCACCGACTACATCGCCGGGCGAGAGGGCTACGACTACACGCATCACGGCCGCGCGGGCAATCCGGACACCGAGTTCGTCCCCGACGAGATCGTGGACCGGTTCTGCCTCACCGGACCGGCGAGCGCGCACCGGGATCGGTTGGCCGAGCTCGCCGAGCTCGGGGTGGACCAGTTCGCCCTCTATCTCATGCACGATCAGCGGGAGCGCACCCTCGCCGCCTACGGCAGCGAGATCATTCCCGCCGTGCGCTGAGCACCGCGCTCAGCGCACCGAACGGAAGGTGCCGAGCACCGCCTCGACGGCGGGACGGGGCCAGCGCGCGGCATTCCGGACGAGGTAGGAACGCACCGCGAGCGGGCTTCCCGCCCAGGCGAGTTCCCGCAAGCTCCCCGAGGCAAGTTCCGATTCGACCGAGGCCGCGGCGACCACACCGACCGTCCCACCCGCCGCGGCCACCCGCTTGATGGTCTCGTTGCTGGCGAACTCGCCGACCACATCCGGGCGGCAGGGTTGCCCGGCCAGCGCGCGCTCCAAGGCGGCCCGGAACCGGCATCCCTTGTCGGTCAACAACATCGGCACCCCGTCCAGGTCCGCCGCGGTGACCCGCCGGTTGCCCGCGAGCCGATGATCCGGCGCGGTGACAAGGGACAGCGGTTCCTCGGTGAACAGTTCGGCGGCCAGTGGCGCGGCCGGTTCGAGCGTTTCCTCCAGCACCAGGGCGAGATCGAGTTCACCACCCGCGAGCCGCCGTACGAGCCCGGCGTCGAGTGCCCCGCTCGGGCTGGATTCGAAGGCGAGCCGGACCCGCGGATGTTCGTGATAGAGCCGGTGCAGCAACGGCGGAAGGCGGTAGGCGCACAGCGTTTCCGGCGCGATCACGGTGACCGGCCCCTCCGGTTCGCCGGGCCCGCGCACCACATCTGCGGCCTCCTCGGCGAGCCGGTCGATCCGGGTGGCGTAGTCGAACAACCGGGTGCCCGCCTCGGTCAGCGCGATCCGCCTGCCGAGCCGGTCGAACAGCGGCACCCCGAGCTCTTCTTCCAGGGCCTTCACGTGCTGGGTGACCGCCGACTGCACATAGCCGAGCCGCCCGGCGGCCCCGGTGAAGCTCAACCCTTGCGCGACCGCACGGAAAGTGACCAGGTGCCGCAGTTCCATCCGCACTCCCATCTACATTTGCGATCGATCTTATCGTGAACCATCGTTGGACGCGAACGGTGTCTGGACGCAGGATCGAGGCATGACGAACAAGACATGGCAGCCAGAGCACCGATTCGAATCCTCCGCGGGAACCGTCGCCTACGACGTGCGCGGCACCGGAGAGCCGCTGGTGCTCGTGCACGGCACTCCCGCTTCCTCCTACCTGTGGCGCGGGGTCGTGGACCGCCTCACCGACCGATTCCGCGTCTACACCTACGACCTGCCCGGCTACGGCCGGTCCGATCGGTACGAGGGACAGGACGTCAGCAACCCCATGCAGGCCCGGGTGCTCGGGGAACTACTG
>NZ_JALM01000015.1 GCF_000737195.2 Sciscionella sediminilitoris | reverse complement strand
AGGTCGTGCGGGCCCTTCTTGGACAGGATGCGGCCCGCGGTGCCGATGCCCGCGCAGTTGACCACGATCCGCAGCGGGGCACCCGAGCCGGCGGCCGTGGTCACCGCGGACTCGACCGAGGCCGGATCGGTGACATCGGCGGCCACGTAGGTCACGCCCTCGACCGCCTCGGCCTTGTCGATGCTCGCCTGCAGGTCGAGCGCGTACACCGTGGCACCGGCTTCGGCGAGCCGCGCCGCCGTGGCCGCGCCGAGCCCGGAAGCGCCGCCGGTGATCAGTGCCGCTGTCCCGTTGATCCGCACCTTCGTTCCTCCTCGTTCACACGAACAATCCGGGTGGAAGGTTACCGCCAGATCCCCTTGTGAGCGGTTGTGTTGGTTCTAACCAACACAACCACGCACGAGAGCTAGGCTGGGCTGGGTGAACGTGATGGAGAAGCTCACCGCGAATCTGCCCGGTATCGAACGCATCGAGCGCGGGGATGTGGTCTCCGTCGTCCGCTTGCACGGGGTGATCAGTTCCACCCCCTCCCCGCTGTCCCGGGGCGTGATCAACCTGAACGCCGCGGACTCGGCGATCAAGAAGGCCTTCGAGCACGACCGGCTCAAGGCGGTCGCGCTGGCGATCAACTCCCCCGGCGGGATGCCCACCCAGTCGGCGCTGGTCGCCGAACGCATCCGCGGGCTCGCGGACGAGAAGAACATCCCGGTGCTCGCCTTCTGTGAGGATCTCACCGCCTCGGGTGGGTACTGGATCGCCTGCGCGGCGGACGAGATCTACGCGCACCGCACCTCCATGGTCGGTTCGATCGGCGTGGTCAGCGCGAGCTTCGGGGTGCGCGCGCTCGCCGAGAAGCTCGGGGTCGAGCGGCGGGTGCACACCGCGGGCGCGAGCAAGCACCGGCTGGACCCGTTCGACGAGGAGAAGCCGGAAGACCTCGAGTGGCTGCGCGGGATCCAGTCGGCCCTGCACGAGCAGTTCGCCGACTGGGTCCGGGAGCGCAGGGGCGATCGGCTCAGCACCGACCGGGACCTGTTCGACGGGGATGTGTGGGACGGGAAGCGCGCGGCCGAACTGGGCATCACCGATGGAGTCGGCAGCCTGCGCGAGGTGATCGAGCGGCGCTATCCGGACGCGAAGCTGGTGGTCGCCGAGCCGAGGAAACCGCTGCTGGCCAGGCTCGGAGTCGGTGCTCCCGCGGCCTCCCTGCTGCAGGCGGCCGAGCATCGGCTGGCCTGGACCAGGTTCGGTTTGTGATCAAGTTGGGGGTCACCGGTAGACAGCCGCCGCAAGACTCGGCAAGATTCCCGCTGAAGTGAGTACACGTGATGACAACCAGGGCATGCTCGTGCTTGCCGTGGACGATGAGCAACATGGCCTCGACGAACTACGGTTCCTCCTGAGCCAGCACCCGCGCGTGCGCAGGGTGCTGCTCGCCGGGGAGGCCGCCGAGGCGCTGCGGCTCATCTCCGGCGGGGACGAGGAGGTCGCCGCGCGCCGGGACGCCAAGCAGACCGCGGTGGACGCGGTGTTCGTCGATATCGACATGCCCGGGCTCTCCGGAACGGAGCTGGCGCGAGTGCTCGCCGCGCTCAAACCCGGCCCGCCCGCGATCGTGTTCGTCACCGGGTTCGGCCAGGAGGCGGTGACCGCCTTCGAACTCGGCGCGGTCGACTACGTGCTCAAACCGCTCAAGGCGGAACGGCTGGCCAAGGCCGTGGACCGGGTGTGGGCCGACCGAATGCACGTCGCAGGGCCCCAGCCGGGGGTTCCGGGCGCGCCGCAGGTCGAGGCCGAGGACTCGAACGACGAGGTCATCCCGGTCGAGCTCGCCGGAACCACCAAGCTGATCTCACGTTCCTCGGTGCGCTGGGTGGAGGCGCAGGGCGACTATGCGCGGCTGCACACCACCGAGGGCTCGCACCTGGTGCGCATCCCGCTCGCCCAGCTCGAGGAACGCTGGGCCGAGGCGGGCTTCGTGCGTATCCACCGCTCCTATCTGGTCGCGCAGGGGCTGATCACCGAGCTGCGCATGGGCACATCGGGCTACACGGTCGTGCTCGGCGACGGTGAGCAGGAGCTCCCGGTCTCCCGCAGACACACCCGCGACCTCAAGGACCGGATCGTGCGCTCCCCGAAGAACGGCTGGGGTTCATGACCACTGTGCTGTCCCGATGCGGTCTTTCCTGCGCGCCTCGCTCGCTGGGGCTCGCCGCGATGCCCGGAAAGGCCGCCTCTCATGACTGAGCACGGCCAGGGCCCGGCCGCCCCGCAGCGCATCCGCCGCAAACGTGTGGTGCTCGCCGGCGGGAACAGCCCGGTGACCGTGCTCCGCGCCCGCGGTGAGGTCGAACAACAGACCAGCATGGGTGAGCTGCTCGTGCGCAATCTGATCCGCGCCCAGCTGCGGGTCGCGCTCGGCCTTGCCGCGATCGTGACCGTGCTGTTCGGCGCGATCCCGCTCCTTTCGGTTTTCCTGCCCGCCTTCAATGACGCCACCCTGCTCGGGGTCCCGCTCCCCTGGTTGCTGCTCGGGGTACTGGCCTTTCCCGTGCTTTTCGCCGCCGGTTACGTGTACAACCGGATGGCCGAGCGCAATGAGCGCGATTTCGTGGACATGGTGGAGAACTGATCGGACCCGGCGGTGGAACTGAATCCATGGGCGATCGCTGGGATGGCCGCGGTCGGATTGTTCACCTTCTGGCTCGGTCACGCCTCCTCGCGCTCCGCGGTGAGCACCCCCGACTTCCTCGTCGCGCGGCGCGCGGTGCGGGCACGGCGCAATGCGGCCGCGCTCGCCGGTGAGTACCTCTCCGCCGCCTCGTTCCTCGGTATCGCCGGGCTCGTGCTCTCCGATGGGGCCGGTGCGCTGTGGTACCCGGTCGGGTTCACCGCCGGTTTCCTCGCCGTGCTGCTGTTCGTCGCGGCCCCGCTGCGCCGTTCGGGTGCCTACACGCTGCCGGACTTCGCCGAGGCCCGGTTCGGTTCGCGGCGGCTGCGCGGGCTGTGCGCGGTGTTCGTGCTGCTGGTCTGCTACCTGTACCTGATCCCGCAGCTGCAGGGCGCCGGGATGGTGCTCTCCTATGTGCTCCCGGTTCCGACCTGGGTCGGCGCGATCGTGGTGATCGCGGTCGTCGTGGTGAACGTGCTCGGCGGCGGGATGCGCACCGCGACCCTGGTGCAGGCCGCGCAGTACTGGATCAAGCTGTTCGCGATCGCCGCGCCGACCTTCGTGCTGTGCCTGGTGTTCTTCATCGCCCGCCCGGATCACGCCGAACGCCTGGATGCCGCGCGCACTCCGGCGTTCACCGCGGACACCACCGTGCACGTGCAGACCACGGTGCGAATGACGGTCCAGGAGAGCACCCCGGTCGCCGCGGAGGGCCGGATCGACAATGTCGGCGCGCACAGCGGGATGGTGCTCACCAAGGGGCCGCACACCGTCGACAAGGGCACCACACTGCGCTTCCCCGAGGGAACCTCGGTGCCCGCGGTCGGCAGCGCCAAATCGGCGAACAGCGACTGGTTGCGGTTCGGCGGCGGGCAGGACGCGGTCGAGGCGTACTCGCTGATGTTCGCGCTGTTCCTCGGCGCTGTCGGGCTGCCGCACGTGCTCGCCCGGTTCTACACGAGCCCGGACGGGCGGGCCGCGCGGCGCACCGTGCTGCACGTGCTGGCCCTGCTCGGCGCGTTCTACGTGTTCCCCACCGTGCTCGGTGCCCTTTCCCGGCTCTACGTTCCCGAGCTGATGGTCACCGGCCGCGCGGATGTCGCGGTGCTCGATCTGCCCGGGGCGATGCTGTCCACGACGACCGGCCAGATCCTGACCGGGGTGCTCGCCGCCGGTGCCTTCGCCGCGTTCCTGGCCACCTCGAGCGGGCTGCTGGTCAGTCTTTCCGGGGTGATCTCCACCGAGGTGCTCACCGGGCGGGTGCGGGATTTCCGCTGGGCGGCCGTGCTCTGCGGGATCATCCCGCTCGCCGCGGCCATCGCGCTGCGCCCGAGCGAGATCACCGTGGGCGTGGGGATGGCCTTCGCGCTCGCCGCGTCCACCTTCGCCCCGCTGCTGCTGCTCGGTATCTGGTGGCGCAAGCTCACCGTGGCCGGCGCGGCGACCGGGATCGTGCTCGGCGGCATCCTCGTGCTCGGCGCGTTCACCCTGTCCATCGTGTCCGGCTACACCGGAGGCTGGGCACCCGCGCTCGTCCGCCAGCCCGCACTGCTCTCGGTGCCCGTGGTGTTCCTCGTGGTGCTGCTGGTCTCCCGGGCCACCAAGCAACAGCCGCAGGCCGAGGTGAACGCGATCTTCCTGCGATTGCACGCCCCCGATCCGCTGGGGCTCACCAAGGACCGGGACACCGAACGATTCGGCCCGCCGCGGGATCAGGGGCGCAAACCATTGCGTGGCGGCAGGCACCGGCGCCAGTAGCCGACTCTGACTGCGTCCTCACCGGGTGCCATGGCACGATCGGGGGGTGGTAGCCGAGGTAGCAGTCTCCGAGATTCCCGCCGAACTCCCCGAAGGCGAGGTGCTGCTCGACGTCCGCGAGGACGACGAGTTCGCCGCAGGGCATGCGCCGCAGGCCGTGCATCTGCCGATGTCCGCGCTCCCGGAGCGGGTCGCGGATGTGCCCGAGGCCGACCGCGTCTACGTGATCTGCCGTTCGGGCGGCCGGTCCGCGCAGGTCACCGCGTATCTCAACGCGCAGGGACACTCCTGCGTGAACGTGGCGGGCGGGATGCAGCACTGGGCGGCCGCCGGACGGGACATGACCAGCGACTCCGGCGAAGACCCCGCGGTGATCTGATGACCGCGGGAGCGAATCGGGTGCGCTGGGTCGCTAGCCCGCCGCCGGGTGCCGGTCCCCGGCGTCCCGCGGTGCGGCGGCGGCCCTACACCGGTCCGCCCTCCTATCCGGCGACCCCGCGCTGGGGTTTCCCGCAGCTGGCCTGGCGCTGGCCGACCAGTGTTCCGGGCACCGCGCACGAACCGGCGACCGCGGAATCGGTGCGCGTCGCCGGGCGGCTCGCCACCCTGATGCTGCTGATCACCACGGTCACCGCGGCCCTGGCCACGATCGCCGAGTTGGTGCGCTACATCCTGCTCGTGGTCAGCCTTTCCGCCCCGGTGCCCGAGGGATTGGCCGCGTTCTCGGACACCTTCGTCATCTCCGCGGGCATCGTCACCGTGGTGTTCGCCATCGCCTCCCTCTACCTCGTGCTCCGCTGGCTGCTGCCCGCACGCGAGTTCGGGGAACGCGGACGCGTCTCGGCGCGCGGCGACGGCTGGGCGCTGGCCTGCGTGCTCATCCCCGGATGGAACCTGATCGGCGCCTTCTACGTGCTCGCCGAACTGGAGCACGTCGCCTGCGAACGCCCGCCGGGGAGCCGCCCGCGGCCGAGCACCGCGGCCTGGATCTGGTGGGCCGCCTGGCTGGCCAGTGGCGTGTTGTTCGTGCTCACCCTCGTCTGGGGGTTGCGCGATTCCGTGCAGGCCATGGCCGACGGGGTGCTGCTGCACGCGGTGGCCGACGCCGTCGCCCTGGTGCTCGCCTACCTCACCGCGCGCACCGTCACCCGGCTGACCGGGTTGCTCGCCCCGCTCACCGACGGCTCCAGCCCGTACCGTCGAATACTCGCCGTGCACGGCGCACCCACCTCACTGGAGCGTGCGCCCCGCCCCGCGAACGCCCCACGCTGAACTGCGCAAACACGTGCTCGTGAGTGGTTGTGTTGGTTCTAACCAACACAACCACGCACGAGGTTCTGGGTAGGCTCGAAGCTGTGCAGCCCTTCCTCGTCGCGCACCGTGGTGCCTCCGCCGACCGCCCGGAGCACACTCTCGCGGCCTATGAGCTCGCCGTGGAACAGGGCGCCGACGGGGTGGAATGCGATGTGCGGCTCACCAGGGACGGTCACCTGGTGTGTGTGCACGACCGGACGGTGAGCCGCACCTCGGACGGGCGCGGTTCGGTCGGCGATCTCACTCTGGCCGAGCTGGCCGAGTTCGACTACGGCAGCTGGCATTCCCGGCCCGCCCCGCTGCTGACCCTGCGTGCGCTGCTCGAACTGGTCGCCGATACCGGGGTGCGGTTGTTCGCGGAGACCAAGCATCCCGCGCGGCACGGTTCCCGGGTCGAGGCGCGACTGCTGGCCGAGCTCGCGGAGTTCGGGCTCGCCGATGGTAAGGCCACGGTGCTCTCGTTCTCCGGTACCGCGCTGCGCCGGATCGCGGCGCAGTCGGCGCACGTGCCGACGGTGCTGCTCACCGATCAGGTCACGGCACGGCGGCCCCTGCCGAGGACCGCCACGATCGCCGGGCCCTCGATCAGCACCCTGCGTGCGGATCCCGACTACGTACGCCGCGCGGGCCGGGAGATCTACGCCTGGACCGTGGACGAACCCGCGGACATCGCCCTGTGTGCGCGGCTCGGGGTGCGCTACCTGGCCACGAACGTCCCCGGCAAGGCGCGCGCGGCCCTCGGTTAGCCGGACCGGCGCGCTCGGTGCCTGCGTACCGCGTCCCGGTTCGCGCAGCCCGGCGAGCAGTACCGCTGCCGCCCGCCCCTGGTGAAGTCGGCGAATACCGCGCGGCACTCCTCGAGGGCACAGCGGCCCAGCCGGTGCATGCCGCGGCCGGTCAGGTGCACCGCGGTGCCCACGCTGATCAGCGCCTTCACCACCCCCGCAGCGCTGAGCCGGTCGTCCCGGTAGTGGATGTGCCAGCCATCGCCGAGGTGATCGGTCAGCCGCGGATACGAGGAGGACTCGGCGAGCAGGGCGTTCAGCAGCCGGGCGCGCTCGGTGTCCTCCCCGGTGTCCACGACCTGCTGCCACCGCTCGAGAAACCGGCGCACCTCGGTCAGATCCGCCTGCCCGCAGGGACCGCTCAGGGCCACCCCGGCGTGCGCGCAGCGCTCGGTCAGCTCGGCCGGATCACGCGGCGGGTTCCCGAGCAGGTCGACGGCCAGCCGCACCGGATCCTCGCCGTAAGGGTTCAACCGCACAGGACTATTACAGCACGATGGCGTCATGACCGCTGTACACCGATGGATCACGATCTCGAGCCATATCACCAGCCAGGGATGGGTCCGCTATCAGCGATGTTGTTGCGGCCGCACCCGTGTGCTGCTCGGCGGTGAACCCGTCGCGCGGCGCTAACGATCCGCGACGGCGATGATCGTTTTCCCGGGGCCGCGGCGCCCGGACGTGAAGGCGGCCGGCGCTTCCTCCAGCGGATGGACGGAGCCGAGGCGCACGTGCAGGCGGCCCTCGCGGACCTGCCGCACCAGCTCGGCCAGCCGGGCCCGGTCCGGTTCGACGACGAAGAAGACCGTTCGGCCGTCGCCGGGCCGGATCTCCGTCGGCCCGGCGATGGTGACCAGGGTGCCCCCCGCGCGGACCAGCCGGGCCGAGCGTTCGAGGATCTCCCCGCCGAAGATGTCCAGGACCACGTCGACCTCCCCGGCCTCGTCCAGGCGATCGGCCTGCAGGTCGATGAAGGAGTCGGCGCCGAGGCCGAGCACGTCGTCCCGGTCGCGGGCCCGGCCGGTGCCGATGACGCTCGCCCCCGCCTGCTGCGCGAGCTGCACCGCCAGCGAACCCACGCCGCCTGCCGCACCGTGGACCAGCACGGTCTGCCCTGCCTGGAGCCGGCCGTGCTCGAACAGCGCCTGCCACGCGGTCAGTCCGGAGATCGGCAGGGCCGCCGCGACCGGGTGATCGATATCGGCCGGAAGCGGGGTGAGGTTGCGAGCCTCCACGGCCGTGAACTCGGCGAGCGAGCCGTCCCGCGCCCAATCGGTGAGCCCGGCGACGCGTTGCCCGAGGGTGAGGCCGGTGGTGCCGTACCCGAGCCCGGTCACGACCCCCGACAACTCGTGTCCGGGCACACTCGGCGTCCGATCACGACCGGCCCGATCGGTCCACGTGGCCGGCCAGTCGAGCTCGCCCGGGGTGAACCCGGCCGCGTGCACCCGCACGATGACGTCGTTCTCCGCGGCATGCGGATACGGGCGATCGGCCAGGGTCATACCGTCGAGACCGGCAGCCTGGTCGGTGACCGTTATGGCTTTCATATCGGGTCCTTGTCCGGGGATCAGAGGCGTGCGACGAACTTGATTTCCACGAGCTGCTCCGGGAAGACCAGCCGGGTGGTGCCGAGGATCGTGCTGGCGACCGGGGGAACATCCCGGCCGTACGCCTGTTTGCGCACCGGCCCGGCGACCTCGAAGGCCGCGGCCATGTCGAGCACGTAGATCACCTCTTCCACGACATTGTCCAGGGTGGCACCGAAACGGCCCAGCAACTCCGTCGCGTTGTGGTAACTCTGCCGCAGCTGCGCGCCCATGTTCGAGAAGTCCGTGATCACTCCGGAGGAATCCACCGGAGCCGGGGCGACGAGTTCCGCGCCGTCGTGCGAGAGCTGGCCGGACAGGTAGACCGTGTCGCCGATCCGGACGGCCTGGGCGTAGCCGTAAGCGCTTTCCCATGGCACCCCGAAGTTTTCCATCCTGCGCTCGATCGCGTCGGTCATATCGGCCGCCCTTTCCGTGCTGAATCATCCGCTATCGTGCAAGTTAGGTGGCCCCGACTGTGGTCACCAGCAGCGCCGATGCCAGAAATGGCAAGGATCGTGCCTGCCATGGGTGAAGGGAGCCGCAGTGCCCGAACTCCGCGTGGCGATCCTGGCGGTGCCCCGGACCATCCCGCTCGACTTCAGCATCCCCGCGCACATTCTGGGCGGCTGTCCCGGCTACGAGGTCATCGTGTGCGCCGACGGCGGGTCCGCTCCCGAACCGGGTGTCGTGCCCACACATCCGCTCTCCGAGGCCGCGCGGGCGGACATCGTCGTGGTGCCGGGATACGAGGATCCGGAGAAGCCCCTCCCCGAGGAGTACCTCGAGGTGCTCCGCACCGGTGCCCGCCGGGACGCGCGCGTGGTCGCGATCTGCACCGGCGCGTTCGCCCTGGCCGCCAGCGGTGTGCTCGACGGGAGGAAGGCGACGGCGCACTGGCGGTACCTGGACCGGCTCCGCGAGCTGTACCCGATGGTCGAAGTGCTGGAGAACCGTCTGTTCGTGGTGGACGGGAACGTCCTCACCTCCGCGGGCGCGGGTGCGGGCATCGACGTGTGCCTGCACCTGATCGCCTCGGATTTCGGTGCGGCGGCCGCGCACGAGGCCGGGCGGGAGGTCATCGCCTCGCCGGTGCGTGACGGCACCGGTCCGCAGTACGTGGATGTGCTCACCCCGCCCCGCTCGGACCTCTCCGCGACCAGGGCCTGGGCGATGGCGCACCTCGGCGAACCGATCAGCGTCGAGAGCCTGGCCCGGCAGGCCAATCTGCCGCGCCGGACGTTCATCCGGCACTTCGAGCGCGAGACCGGGTTCTCGCCCATGCGCTGGGTCGGTATGCAGCGGATCCTGAGCGCGCGGCGGCTGCTGGCGACATCCGACTGGACGGTCGAGCGGATCGCCTCGGCCACCGGATTCGGTACGGCGGCGAACTTCCGGACGACCTTCCGCCGCGAGGTCGGCAGTACACCCAGCGCGTACCGCAGAGCACACCTGACGCGCTGAAGCCGTCGTGAGTGGTTGTGTTGGTTAGAACCAACACAACCACTCACAAGCACGCCCGGGAACACCGCGAGCTGGTCGTTCGTTGGACCTAGCAGAAAGATTGAGCCGTCCAGACTCAAGGTTGCTTGACGAACGATTCGCAACAAGGCAGACTTGAGTTAGGTCCACTCACGTGGCGTAGGAGCCGCGCGTGCAGCAGCGGCCGACACCAGAGCAGAACAAGCTAGGAGGTAGTCCCATGGCGCGAGCGGTCGGTATCGACCTCGGCACGACCAACTCGGTCGTCTCCGTCCTCGAGGGCGGTGAGCCGACGGTCATCGCCAACTCCGAGGGTGCCCGTACCACCCCGTCGATCGTCGCCTTCGCCAAGAACGGCGAGGTGCTCACCGGGCAGTCCGCGAAGAACCAGGCGGTCACCAACGTGGACCGGACCATCCGTTCGGTCAAGCGGCACATGGGCACCGACTGGCACACCGACGAGTTCGACGGCAAGAAGTACACCTCGCAGGAGATCTCGGCGCGCGTGCTGATGAAGCTCAAGCGGGACGCGGAGTCCTACCTCGGCGAGGATGTCGCGGACGCGGTGATCACCGTCCCCGCCTACTTCGAGGACGCGCAGCGTCAGGCCACCAAGGAAGCCGGGCAGATCGCCGGGCTGAACGTGCTGCGGATCGTGAACGAGCCGACCGCCGCAGCGCTGGCCTACGGCCTGGAGAAGGGCGAGAAGGAACAGACCATCCTGGTCTTCGACCTCGGTGGCGGCACCTTCGACGTCTCCCTGCTCGAAGTGGGCGACGGCGTCGTCGAGGTCCGCGCGACCTCCGGGGACAACCACCTCGGCGGGGACGACTGGGACCAGCGCATCGTCGACTGGCTGGTGGACCGGTTCAAGAGCGCCAACGGCATGGACCTCACCAAGGACAAGATGGCGCTGCAGCGCATCCGGGAGGCCGCGGAGAAGGCGAAGATTGAACTCTCCAGCTCCTCCAGCGCCAGCATCAACCTGCCCTACATCACCGTGGACGGCGACAAGAACCCGCTGTTCCTGGACGAGACGCTGTCCCGCGCGGAGTTCCAGCGGATCACCTCGGACCTGCTGGACCGCACCAAGACCCCGTTCAACAACGTGGTCCGGGACGCGGGCATCAAGATCGGCGACATCGACCACATCGTGCTCGTCGGTGGTTCCACCCGGATGCCCGCGGTCGCGGACCTGGTCAAGGAGCTCGCCGGCAAGGAGCCGAACAAGGGCGTCAACCCGGACGAGGTCGTCGCGGTCGGTGCCGCGCTGCAGGCCGGTGTGCTCAAGGGTGAGGTCAAGGACGTCCTGCTGCTGGACGTGACCCCGCTTTCCCTCGGCATCGAGACCAAGGGTGGCGTGATGACCAAGCTCATCGAGCGCAACACCACGATCCCGACCAAGAAGTCCGAGATCTTCTCCACCGCGGACGACAACCAGACCACGGTCGGTATCCAGGTCTTCCAGGGTGAGCGCGAGATCGCCGCCTACAACAAGAAGCTGGGCACCTTCGACCTGACCGGGATCCCGCCCGCACCGCGTGGCGTGCCGCAGATCGAGGTCAGCTTCGACATCGACGCCAACGGCATCGTGCACGTGAACGCCAAGGACATGGCCACGGGCAAGGAACAGGGCATGCAGATCACCGGTGGCTCCGCCCTCGGGCAGGAGGACATCGACCGCATGGTCAAGGACGCCGAGGCGCACGCGGAGGAGGACAAGCAGCGCCGCGAGGAGGCCGAGGTCCGCAACCAGGCCGAGACGCTGGTCTACCAGACCGAGAAGTTCGTCAAGGACAACGACGAGAAGGTCCCGGACGAGGTCAAGACCAAGGTCAACGCCGCGATCGACGAAGCCAAGGAAGCCCTCAAGGGCGAGGACATCGAGCGCATCAAGGCCAGCGTGGAGAAGCTCGCCCAGGAGTCCCAGGCCATCGGCCAGTCGATGTACGCGGACTCGGGTGCCGAGGCCGCCGGTGGTGCCGAGGGCGCCGCATCCGGAGCCGAGGCCAAGGACGCCGGTGCCGAGGATGTCGTCGACGCCGAGATCGTCGATGAGGACGAGAAGAAGAAGTAACGATGGCGTCCGAGAACCAGCAGAACGAGGACGGCACGGGACCGGAGGAGCCGCGCGTGGTGGTCCGGGATCGGCGCAAGGTCGATCCCGAGACCGGCGAGGCGCGGGCCGCCGAGGAAGCGACCGAAGCGGCCGAGACGGACGAAGCAGCCATCGAGGTGGAGATGCCGGAAGCCGCTGAGGCCGGTGCCGCGCCGCAGTCGGACACCGCCAAGCAGCTCGAGGAGCGCACCGCGGACCTGCAGCGCCTGCAGGCCGAGTACGCCAACTACCGGCGAAGGGTGGAACGTGACCGCGAGGTCTCGGCGGTGAACGCCAAGGCCGGACTGGTCGCCGAACTGCTCACCGTGGTGGACGACATCGAGCGGGCCGCCCAGCACGGCGACCTCACCGGTGCCTTCAAGTCCGTCGCGGACAAGCTCACCGGAGTGCTGCAGCAGGCGGGCCTGGAATCGTTCGGTACCGAGAACGAGCCGTTCGACCCGAACGTGCACGAGGCCGTGCAGCACAACACCTCCGCCGAGGTGGAGGGGCCGACCGTGACCGCGGTGCTGCGCCGCGGGTACAGGATCGGCGAGAAGGTGGTGCGCAACGCCATGGTCGCGGTGACCGACTACGAGGCGCCCGCGGGCGAGGAACCCGCCGGTTCCGAGGAGTTCGCGGCACCCGAACAGCAGCAATGAACGCGGTAGCGGAAGGAGGGACACCACGATGACCGCACGGGACTGGATCGACAAGGATTTCTACGCCGAGCTCGGTGTTTCCTCCTCCGCCTCCGCGGACGAGATCAAGAAGTCGTACCGCAAACTCGCGCGGGAGAACCATCCCGACGCGAATCCCGGCAACGCCAAGGCCGAGCAGAAGTTCAAGGCCGTCTCCGAGGCGTACGGGGTGCTCTCCGATCCGGAGAAGCGCAAGCAGTACGACGAGGCGCGTTCGATGTTCGGTTCCGGCGGCCGGTTCTCCGGCGGCGGTTTCCCGAACATGGGCGGCCAGCAGGGGCCGGGCGGGTTCGACATCAGCGACCTGTTCGGCAACATGCAGACCGGGACCGGCCAGGCAGGCGGCGGACTCGGGGACATCCTCGGCGGGCTGTTCGGCCGCGGGCGCTCGGGCGCGAGCGCGAGTGCCGCCCGGCCGCGGCGCGGCGAGGATGTGGAGACCGAGATCCGTATCGACTTCACCGAGTCGATCAAGGGCGCGACCGTACCGCTGCGGCTCTCCGCCCCGGCCACCTGCGACACCTGTCACGGCAACGGCGCGAAACCGGGCACGAACGCGCACCAGTGCGCCACCTGCCACGGTTCCGGGCTGGTTTCCTCCAGTCAGGGCGCGTTCGCGTTCTCCGAACCCTGCCGCGACTGCCGGGGAACGGGGCGGATCATCGAGACCCCGTGCCCGGAATGCGGCGGCAGCGGGGTGTCCACGAAGACGCGCACCCTGACCGTGCGGATCCCGCCCGGTGTCGAGGACCTGCAGCGGATCCGGCTCGCCGGGCAGGGCGAGCCGGGCGCCAACAAGGGACCGAGCGGTGACCTGTTCGTCGTCGTGCACGTCTCCCCGCACAAGGTGTTCGGGCGCTCCGGCAACGATCTGACGATCACCGTCCCGGTCACCTATCCGGAGCTGGTGTTCGGCACCACGCTGACCGTGCCCACCCTGGACGGCAAGGTCAGCATGAAGGTGCCGTCGGGCACCGCCTCCGGGCGCACCCTGCGTGCCAGGGGCAAGGGCGTGGCCAAACGGGACGGTCAGACCGGTGACCTGCTCGTCACCCTGAAGGTGGCGGTCCCGGCTACCATCGATGCGAAGGCGCGCAAGGCTCTCGAGTCCTACGCCGAAGCCATCGGTGAGGACAACCCGCGCGCCGAACTGGACGCGATGCTGGACGGGGCTGACTGATGAACGCCGAGTTCGACCCGAGAATGGCACCCCCGGACGCCGATGCGCCGGTGTACGTCATCTCGGTCGCGGCGCAGCTTTCCGGACTGCATGCGCAGACCCTGCGCTCCTACGACCGGCTGGGCCTTGTTTCGCCCGGCCGGTCGAGCGGGGGCGGGCGGCGCTATTCCGTGCGGGACATCGCCCTGCTGCGCGAGGTGCAGCGGCTCTCCCAGGAACAGGGCGTCAATCTCGCGGGCATCAAGCGGATCATCGAGCTGGAGAACCAGGTCGATGCGCTGCGTGCCAAGATCACCGAGCTCACCGAGGAACTCGCCGCGACCCAGGCGGCGGCTTCCCAGGCGGCCGCGGCGATCCACCGTTCCTACCGCAACGAGATCGTGCCGGTGCGCGAGCAGAACACCTCGCTCGTGGTGTGGAATCCGCGCCGTCGTCCGCCGCGGCGCTGAGACCTGCCGCGGACGCTGGACCTCACCGGACCTGGTTGAGGAACGCCTTGGTGCGTTCCGCGCGCGGATTGTCCAGTACCTCGGCGGGCGGTCCCTGTTCGACGATCACCCCGCCGTCCATGAACACCACCCGGTCGGCGACCTCCCGCGCGAACCCGATCTCGTGCGTCACCACGACCATGGTCAGCCCGTCCTCGGCGAGTTTCTTCATGGTCTGCAACACTTCCCCGACCAGTTCCGGGTCGAGCGCGCTCGTCGGCTCGTCGAACAGCATCAGTTTCGGCCGCATGGCAAGGGCCCGCGCGATCGCGACCCGCTGCTGCTGACCGCCGGAGAGCTGCTTCGGGTAGGCGTCCGCCTTCTCCGCGAGCCCGACCCGGTCGAGCAGTTCCCTGGCGTGCCGCAGCGCATCGGACTTGGCCGCACCGGCGACCCCGACCGGTGCCTCGATGATGTTGCCGAGCACGGTCAGATGCGGGAACAGGTTGAACTGCTGGAAAACCATGCCGATGTGGCGGCGTTGCGCGGTGATCCGGGACGGGCGCAGATGATGCACCGTCCTGCCGTGCACCCGGTGGCCGATGAGCTCACCGGCCACGTGGATCGAGCCGCCGTCGATGCTCTCCAGATGGTTGACACAGCGCAGAAACGTGGACTTGCCCGAACCCGAGGGGCCGAGAACGACGACCACCTCACCGGGAGCCACGTCGAGATCGATACCGCGCAGCACCTCGAGCGGGCCGAAGGATTTGCGCACCTGGTTCGCGTGCACCATGGGCGTGGTCATGGTCATTCGCTCCTCACCGGCTTGCGGCGGCGCAGCAGGGCGAACGCCAGGAATCCCTGCGGTGCCGCACGTGTGCTGCCCTTGGCGTAGTGCCGTTCGATGAACGACTGCCCGACATACAGCACCGAGGTGATGACCAGGTACCAGATGCAGGCCACCAGCAGCAGCGGAATGGTCTGGAAGGTGCGGTTGTACACCGACTGCACGGTGTAGAGCAGATCCGCGAGCGCGATCACGCTCACCAGCGAGGTCGCCTTGGCCATGTTGATCACCTGGCTGCCGGTCGGTGGCACGATGAACCGCATCGCCTGGGGCAGCACGATCCGGCGCAGGGTGCGTCCCCGCCCCATGCCGAGCGCGGCGGCCGCTTCCTGCTGCCCGCCGTCCACCGCGATCAGCCCGCCGCGCACGATCTCGGCCATGTAGGCGATCTCGTTCAGCCCGAGCCCGAGGATCGCCGCGGTCATCGGGGTGATCACGGAGTTCGTCTCGAAGTTCGCGAAGGCGGGGCCGAACGGGATACCGATCGAGAGCCGCGGCATCAGGGCGGACATGTTGTACCAGAACACCAGCTGCACCAGCAGCGGTGTACCGCGGAAGAACCAGACATAGCCCGAGCACACCGCGCGCAGCAAGGGATTCTCGGAGAGCCGGCCGATCGCCACGAGCACCCCGCCGAGGATGCCGATGAGCATCGCGATCACGGTGAGCTCGAGGGTCATCAGCAGACCCTGCCCGATGATCTCCGCGTTCAGGTAGCTCGCGACCACACCCCATTCGAAATTCTCGTTGGTCACCAGCATGTGCACGAGCTGGGCGAGCAGCACGAGCAGCACGAGGCTGGCCACCCAGCGCCAGGGATGGCGGACCTTGCGCGCGCCCGCGACGTCGACTTCGGTGCTCTCGATCGGTGGCGAATCGTGCAGCATCGTCATGATTCCCTCGCCAGATTGATCCCGGCCCGTTCGAGGCCGTTGTGCGAAACCTTCCACGCGGAAAGGATTTTTCCGTAGGTACCGTTGCGGACGAGCTCGTTGATCGCCGCGGTCAGCACATCGCGCAGCGGGCCGTTTTTCGGTACCACCGCGCCCTGGTACAGGGTGTCGAAGCCGTTCGGTTTCCCGACTCCGGCCAGTTGCAGGTCTTTGCCCGCCATGTTCACGAAGTAGGTCAGCGGGGCCTGGGAGGAGAAGAACCCGTCCGCGCGATCGGCCTGCACGGCGAGCACCGCGCTCGGCTGATCCTTGTAGGACTGGATGTTCGGGGCCGGTTTCCCCGTGGCCGCGCACTTGTGCACCTGCTCGCGCAGCACATCCTCGGCCGAGCCGCCGGACATCACGGCGATGCGCAGCCCGCAGGTGTCCGCGATCGAGCCGATGTGCTTCGGATTTCCCTTGCGTACCGCGAAAACCACGTACTCCTTGACCCAGTCCACGAAGTCGTTCTGCTTCTGCCGCTTGGGGAAATCCCCGGTCGGGCCGAGTGTGAGGTCGTAGCGGCCCGCCTTGATCCCGGTCAGCTGGCTGGGCAGGCCGTCAACGGTGACGTTCTCGATCCGGATCCCCAGCAGCTGCCCGAGCGCGGTCGCCAGATCGGCCGAGACCCCGCGCAGGGCCCGGCCGTCCGAACCGGCGATCGTGTAGGGCGGGAAGGATCCGTTGTTCACCGCGATGAGCGAGCCGCGCGCCTTGATCTTCGCGGGCAACCGGTCGTGCAGCCGCTGATCGGTCTGCTGGCGCAGCACCGAGGCCGCGGTTCCGGTGGAACCGTGCAGGAAACCCTCCACCTCGGGCGGATTGGCCCCGCAGGCGCTGACCGCGGTCAGCGCGGCGACCAGGACGAGCAGCAGACCCCGTTTCATGGCGCCGCGAGTTCCCGCACCGTCGGGTCGACCCGGAACCGCCGGTTCGCCAGCACCGGCAGGTTTTCCCGTGCCGTGGCAAGCAGTTCCGGATCCAGTTCGGCGAGCAGCAGCCCCGGCCGGGAGCCGAGCCTGGCCACCGCGGTGCCGAGCGGATCCACCACGAGGCTCGACCCGATGTTGCGCCGCCCGCATTCCCCGGCGCCGACCAGATAACAGGTGTTGTCCAGTGCCCGCGCGGTCACCATGACCTCCCAGTGCCATTCCTTGAGCGGGCCGCGCACCCATGCGGTCGGGCAGGCGATCGCCTGGGCGCCCGCGTCCACGAGCAGCCGGGCCAGTTCCGGGAACCGCACGTCGTAACAGGTCATCAGGCCGATCTTCCAGCCCGCGCAGTCGATGACCACCGGTGCACCGGAACCCGGTGCCACCCGGTCGGATTCCCGCGCCCCGAACGCGTCGTAGAGGTGCAGCTTGCGATAGGTGGCCAGCACCTCGCCGCCGCGGATCGCGACCAGCGTGTTGTACACCTTGCCGTCGATGCCGGGCTCGTGCATGCCGAAGACCGTTGTCATATCCGGGGATTCCGCGGATTCCGCGCGCAGCGCGGTGACGTACGGTCCGTCCACCGGCTGGGCCGCGTCCCGGATCCTGCCCGGTTCCTCGATGAACAGCGCCATCGAATCCTCGGGCAGCACGAGCAGATCGGCCCCGGCCGCGCTCGCCTCGCGCAGATAACCCCGCGCCTTCCCGGCATTGGCTCGCCAGTCCTCCTCGACCGCGAACTGTCCGATCGCGACTCTCATGATGCTCCGTTCGTCAGCTGTACGAAATCGGTGAACAGGGCCTCGGCATCGACCGGATCGGGCGCGATGCCCTGCCCGTTCAGTTCGGCGCAGAAGGCCTCGATCATCGCCTTGTTCTCGGTGAGCCCATAGGGCATCCAGTCCTCGCCGAACAGCAGCGCATCGTGGCGCAGCTGGTCGAGCAACCAGGGTGTGGTGTCGGCGAGCAGTCGCCGCCTGCTCCACCAGTGATGCTTCGCCGCGTCGAAGGCCGCCGCAACCGCGTCGAGTACATCGGGAAACCCTTGCACCGCAGCACGTTTGACCGTCAGCAGGTGGATACCGGGAACGAAACCGTTGCGCAGGAAGTATTCCTCCTCGGCGCCCGGATAGCCGCGGTACAGGTGCCGGAACCGGGAGTCCGGGCCGAACATCTCCTCCGGCATGAACGGGGTGAAGATGGCGTCGAACCGGCCATCGGCCAGGCCCGCGGTCAGCGAGTCGCCCTCGCCGAGTACATCCACGTTGTGCGGCAAGGAAAACGGGCCGACCCGGTCCTTTCCGGTCTCGCCCGCGGACAGCGGCCCGATCGTCCAGCGGATCGAATCGAGCGGCACCCCGGCCTCGCGCAACAGGGCGCGGGTCCAGGTGTTGCCGGAATCGACCCAGCCGGTCAGCCCGATGCGGGTACCGGCGAGCTGCGCGGCCGAGGTGAGTCCGGAATCCGCGCGCACCAGCACGCAACGCTGCCGGAATCCGCGCATCACGAAGACCGGGAGCCCGATCAGCCGGTCGTCCCCGCCCGCATGGGCGAGCGCATAACGGCTGAACGAGGTCTCTCCGCCGTCGATGTCCGGCTCATCGAGCACATTCGGGGTGACCGCACGCAAATCGAGATCGAGCTCGATTCCCTTTGCCCGCACCGCACCGGTGACCAGTGGCATCACGTGATCCCAGTCCCGGAGCGCGAGACGCAGACGGGTTTTCGCCAAGACCGGACTCCTCAATTCCACAGCAGTGAATGGTCAGGGAGCTTATGTACGGGTCATAATCCGCGCAATAGATCTTTTGTTACCGTACAAAACAATTCCGTCCGGAGAGGGAAAAAGAATGCCCACGGTGACCGCGGCATGGCTCGCCGCACACATCAGCAATGCCAGCGCGCGCGGAATCGCGGCCGCGGTCGCCGATCTGGTGCGCCAGGGCGATATCGAGCCCGGCGCGAAACTGGCCCCGGTGCGCGCCGTCGCCACCGAGCTCGACGTCAGCCCGACCACGGTCGCCGAGGCCTGGGCGATCCTGCGCCGCCATCAGGTGCTGCGTACCCAGGGGCGCAACGGCACCGTGGTCACCGGTCCACCCTCGGTGCCGCATCCGGTCCGCTATGAACGCATCGGGCACTTCGCCGGGCAGTTGCGCACCGATCTCTCCCTGGCCGCTCCCGATCCCGCGCTGCTGCCCGAACTCGGTGCCGCGCTGGAGGGCGCGCTCGGTGATCCCCGGTTCAACGCCTATCAGCGCGAACTGGTCACCCCCGCGCTCGACCGGGCCGCCCGCGCGCACTGGCCGTTCGAACCGCAGGCGCTGATGGCGGTCGGCGGTGGCTATGAGGGAATCCTGCTCGCCTGCCAGACCCAGGTGATCGCGGGCGATCGCGTCGTAGTGGAGGAACCGACCGCGGCCCGGCTGCTGGATGTGCTCGATCTGGTCGGCGCCGAGGTACTGCCGGTCGGCTGCGATGAATCGGGCCCGCTCCCGGACGAGCTCGCCGAGGCCATGCGCCGCAAACCGGCGGCTTTCCTCTATCAGCCACGCTCGCTCTCGGCGTGCGGGCACGTGGTCACCGCGGCGCGGCGGGCCGAACTGGCCGAGATCCTCGAACCGGGCGGCACCGCGATCATCGAGGACGACGGCCTCGGCCCGCTCGCCGCCGCACCCCCGCACAGCCTCGGCGCGCTGCTGCCCGAGCGGACCGTGCTCATCAGTTCCTACTCCAAATCCCACGGCCCCGATCTGCGCATGGGCCTCGCCGGTGGGTCGAGCGAGCTCATCGACAAGATGCGGGTACTGCGCAGTTTCGGCACCGGCTGGACCAGCCGCATCCTGCAGGGTGCGCTCGCCGCGCTGCTCGAGGACCCCGCCGACGCGCGGCGGCTGACCGAAGCACGGGAGCGCTACGCCGAACGCAGCGCCGCGCTCCTGCGCGCCCTCGCCGAGCGGAACGTGCCCGCACAGGGCGCCGAGGGGTTCGTCGTCTGGATGCGGGTGCACGAGGAAACCGACGCACTCGTCACCCTTGCCGCGCATGGGATCGCCGCCAGTCCCGGTTCGCGCTACTACAGCGGATCCCCGCAGCAGCCCTGTATCCGGATCGGGTGCGCGCGCCTCGATCCGGAAAGCGCGGAGTTCACCGAACTGGCCGACCTGCTCGCCCTCGCCGCGCGCGGGGCGGGCTCCGGCTAGCGCAGGTGCGCGTAATTGTCCGGATTGCGCTCCAGATAGGTGGCCAGATCCTGGGGCGCGCGGCCGGTCAGTTTCGCCACCGCCTCGCTGACCACGTGCATCTCCCCGGTCGCGATCGCCTCATAGGAGCTCACCCAGCCGTCGAGTTCCCAGTCGGCCGCACCGTAGGAAGCGCGCGAGGCATAGGCCTCCTCGCGGGTTTCCGGCACGTACTCGATGGTGCGCCCGGTGAACCGGCTCAGGATCGCCGCGGCCTCGGGGAAATCGATCGCGGCCGGGCCGGTCAGGTCATAGGTGTGGCCATCGTGCACCTCCCCGTCGAGCAGCACCCGCGCCGCCGACTCGGCGATGTCCTCGTGCGCGATCGCGGCGACCTTCCCGTCCCCGCCGGGGCCCCGGATCACCCCGTCCTCCCCGGTCATCCCCGCAAACATGGCCAGGTAGAAACTGTCCCGCAGGAAGGTGAAGCGCAGCCCGCTCGCGCGGATGTACTGCTCGGTGTGCCAGTGATCGCGCGCGAAGGTGAACGTGGCATCCGGTGCCGCGGCGAGGAAGGACAGGTACACCAACCGTTCCACGCCCGCCTCGGCGGCGGCGTCCACCGCGGCCTTGTGCTCCTCGACGCGGTTCGCGCTCTCGTGCGCCGAGACCAGGAACGCCGTGCGCGCCCCCGTGAACGCCGCCCGCATCGCCGCCTTGTCCGCGAAGCTCGCCGGTTCCGTCCGCACCGCGCCCGCCAGCTCCGGTAACCGATCCGGCGACCGGCCGATCAGCCGCTGCCGCGCGCCCGCATCGGAGAGCCGCGCGGAAAGCAACCGCCCCACCGTTCCGCTCGCCCCGGTCACCGCGATGGTCTGCTCCGAACTGCTCATGCGCCCCACAGTAACCGGGAGCGGGCCGCCGCGCCCGGTACCCGGAAACGGTGCGTGCACAGCCCATTCACACGCGCTCAGGGACAAGGCGTTTCCGGGCCCTCGCGGCGAGAATCGGGACCAGTCCACCGAGGGAGCGAACAGATGTCGAGCTACGAAGGCTTGCTGGCCGCGGTCGTCGCGAAGCAGGGCGGCCGTCCGAGTACCGATCCGGCCACCGGGGAGATCGTGGGTCACGCACCCGAGCACACACCCGAGGACCTGGACCGGGCCGTGCGCAGCGCCCGTGCCGCCCAGCCGGGCTGGGCCGCGCTCGGGCACCGGGAACGCGCTCGGCTGCTCGAAGCGGCGGCCGATGCGGTGGACGCCTCCGCCGAGGCGCTCGCCGAACTCATCACCCTGGAGCAGGGCAAACCGCTCAGCGGACCGGGCAGCCGGTTCGAGGCGGGCGCGGTCTCCGGCTGGTTGCGCGCCACCGCGGCCATCCCGCTCGGCACCGAGCCGATCGAGGCGAGCGGGGCCACCATCGACTACCAGCCGGTCGGCCTCGTCGGGGCGATCGGGCCGTGGAACTGGCCGGCGATGATCGCGACCTGGCAGTTCGCGCCCGCGCTGCGGATGGGCAACGCGGTGGTCATGAAACCCTCGGAGCACACCCCGCTCTCGGTGCTCGCGGTGGCCGAGCTCGTGAACCGGGTGCTGCCCGAGGGGGTGTTCACCGTGCTGTCCGGGGGCCGTGAGCTCGGTGCCGCGCTGACCGGGAACCCGGCCTTCGGCAAGCTCATGTTCACCGGCTCCACCCGCACCGGAAAAGCCATCGTGGCGGCGAGCGCGGGCCATCTGCCCCGGCTCACCCTGGAACTGGGCGGCAATGATCCCGGCATCGTGTTGCCCGATGTGGATCCGGAGGCGATCGCGGAGGACCTGTTCTGGGGCGCGTTCCTCAACACCGGCCAGACCTGCGCCTGCCTGAAACGGCTGTACGTGCACGAGGATGTGTACGAGGCCGTTGTCGGCGCGCTGGCGAACGTCGCGGATAAGGCGTCGATGGGGCCGGGCATCGAGGAACACAACACCCTCGGCCCGCTGACCACCCGGGAACAGTTCCGCATCGTGGATCGGCTGGTCGAGCAGGCCAAGGCCTCCGGGGCCCGCGTGGTGACCGGTGCCGAGCCGGACCGGGACGCCCCCGGCAACTTCTACCCGGCCACGCTGATCGCCGATATCGACCCAGAGCAGCCGCTGGTGCTCGAGGAACAGTTCGGCCCGGCCCTGCCGATCGTGCGCTACACCGATCTGGACGAGGCGATCGGCATGGCGAACGCGCTGGACACCGGGCTCGGCGCCTCGGTGTGGTCCGCGGATCCCGGCCGGGCCAGGGAGATCGCCACCCGCATCCAGGCCGGAACGGTGTGGGTGAACCAGCACGGCACGGTCGACCCGATGATCCCGTTCGGCGGGGTGAAAGGCTCCGGCTACGGGCTGGAGTTCGGCGTCGAGGGGCTCAAGGCGGTCGCGGTGCCGAGGGTGATCAATGGCTGATTCCCCCGGCGGCCAAGGCTTTGAGGGTGAAACCGGGGCGGTGCACCTGCTCCGGGGACACCGGTGTCCCCGCGGCGAGCAGTTTGCGCGCCGCCAGGTGTTCCGCCGGGGAGCCGAGGCTCTCCACGCTGACCAGCCGGTCCCGCGCGAACCCGAGCAGGCTGCCCTTTCCGGTGCCCGGATCGCCGAGCGGCACGGTCCGCGCCCCGGGCACCGGCAGCCCGGCGATCTGGAGTTTCCAGCCGCACTGCACGGTCCAGAACCACGGCACCGCGGTGTACGGTTGCGCGTTCCCGGTGATCGTCCGCGCCACGCACCTTGCCTGATCGGTGGCGTTCTGCACCGCCTCCAAGCGGATCCGGCCGCCGGTGCGCGGGCACGGGAACGCCGCGCAGTCGCCGATCGCGTACACCCGTTCGTCCGCGGTGCGCAGCAGCTCGTCCACCACGACCCCGTCGGCAACCGGCAGCCCGGCGGCCTGCGCGAGCTCCACCGCGGGGTCGACCCCGATGCCGAGCACCACCAGATCGGCAGGGTGCCGCTGCCCGTTCGTGTCCAGCACGGCGGTGACCCGGCCACCGGTGCCCTCGAAGGCCGCCGGTTCGGTTCCGAAACACAACCGGGCACCGGCCGCCTCGTGCTCCCGGCGGAACCGCTCGGACATCGGCACGCTCAGCACCCGCTGCATCGGGCGCTCGGCACGATCGAGCACGGTGACCGGCAGCCCCCGTTCGGCGGCAGCCGAGGCGAACTCCATGCCGATGAACCCGGCGCCGAGCACGACCACCCGGGATGCGTGCTCCAGCGCGGCCCGCAACCGCCCCGCATCCGCGAGGGTGTGCAGGCGGTGCACCCCGGCCAGCCGCGCACCGGGGAGCCCGATCCGCCGCGCCCGCGCCCCCGTGGCCAGGATCAATGTCCGGTAACCGAGCACCGTCCCGTCCGCGAGGTGGACCGTGCGGTGCTCGGTTTCGATCGCCTCGACCGGCGAGCCGAACCGGGTCTCGATCCCCTGCTCGGCGTAGAAACCGTTCGCCCGCAAGGGAAGCGGTGCGGGATCGGTTCCCGGGCGCACCACATCCTTGGACAGCGGCGGTCGCTGGTACGGCGGGCACGCCGCGCCGTCCACCAGGGTCACCGATCCGGTATGGCCCGCCCGGCGCAGCGCGTCCGCTGCCTCGACCCCGGCATGTCCCGCGCCGATGATCAGCACCACGGCTCAGACCTGCGTTTCCGGTACGTGCACCGTCAGCTCGGTGAAGTGCTCCCCGCCGCGCAGCTGGCAGCCGAGTCGGGACTGCCCGGTCCGCTCGGCCGCGGTGCAGTCCAGCATCTCCTCCTCATCCTCGGAAACCGGTGGCAGACCGGCCTGATCCGGGACGTACACATGGCAGGTGGCGCACATGGCCTGCCCGCCGCATTCGCCGATGATCCCGGCGACCCCGCCCTCCAGCGCCGCCCGCATCACCGAGGTTCCCGCCGTGACTTCGATCTGCTGCCGCGAGCCGTCCGGGTTCCGGTACTCGATCCGTGCCATCACTGCTCACCACCGCACCGGGAGAGCGGTCATCCCGCGGAACACCCAGCCGGCGGCCCGCGCCGGCCGGTCCGGGTCCAGCCGCAGTCCGGGAAGCCGTTCGAACAGCCGGGGCAGCGCGATCTCGGCGACCTGGGTGCGGGCCAGCCACGCCCCGGCGCAGAAGTGCGCCCCGCCGCCGAAGGCCAGGTGCGGGGTTTTCGGCCGGAACACGTCGTACTCGTCCGGGCGCTCGAAGACCTCCTCGTCCCGGTTGGCGCTGAGCGCGAGCACACCGAGCTTCGCTCCCGAGGGCAACCGGGTGCCGCCGAGTTCGACCTCGCGGGTGGTCTGCCTCGGGTACATCCCGATCGGCGCGGCCCAGCGCACGCTCTCCTCGAAGGCCTCCCGCCACAGCCCCTGTTCGCGCACCGCGGCGAGCTGTCCGGGCCGCTCCAGCAGCGCCCATACGGTCGTGCTCAGCGCATCCCGCGGTTCGTTGATGCCGCCGCCGATGGTCATCTTCAGGTTGGCCCGGGTGTCCTCGATGCGCACCTCCGGCGATCCCGCGTTGACGAGGTGCGAGATCAGCGATTCATCGCCGGTACGCCGGAATTCGGTGATCAGCTCATCGAGCGCGGCATCCACCTCCTCGTAGGAACGCCTTGCCAGCGCCCAGATCCGCGCATCATCGGCGTAGTTCCCGGTGCCGTCGATCATGGTCTGGCTCCAGCGCAGCAGATCCGTGTGGTCGGCGTTCCGGAAACCGAGCACGGCCCGCAGATTCTCCGCCGCGTACGGCGCGGCGAAATCCCGTACCAGGCAGGCGCCCGGCCCCTTGGCGGTGAACTCGGCGAAGAACCGCTCGAAGTTCTCGGCGAACCGGTGGCTCCAGATCTGCTTGACCGCCTTGGGTTTCAGCACGTTCCCGTAGGAGCGGCGCTGCACGGCGTGCTCCGGATCGTCCATGCGGAGCATCGAGTGGCCCATCGCCCGTTTCATCAGCGATCCGGTCTCGTTCGCGGAGAACGTGTCCGGATCGTCGTCGACGGTGCGCACATCGCGGTAGCGGGTGACGAAATAGCGTCCCGCGGCGGGAACATAACTCACCGGGTGCTCCCTGCGCAGCCTGGCACAGACCGGAAACGGATCCCTGCTGAGCTCTTCGAGAGTGATCTCGGCCGACGTCGTCGTCATCGCAGCCTCCCTGGTGTCGATGCGAACCAGTCCAGCAGCGCGGAAACCACGTGTAAAACGGGTAATATCGTGCTGAATCCACGATGGAGCCGAGGAATGCCGGACTTCACCCTGCGCCAGCTGGAATGCTTCGTTGCCGTTGCCGAGCACGCCACCATCGCGCACGCCGCCGAGGCGCTGCACGCCTCCGCGTCCGCGGTGAGCGCCGCGCTCGAGGAACTGGAGAAGCACCTCGGGGAGCAGCTGCTGGTGCGGCGCAGGGCACACGGGATCACGCTGACCACCGCGGGCCGGGCGCTGCTGCCCCGGGCCCGCGCCGTACTCTCCGCGGCCCGCGATCTCACCCCGTCCGCGGACGGCAGGCTCACCGGGCGGCTCACCCTCGGCTGCTACCGAACGCTGGCCGCCTCGCTGCTTCCCCGGCTGATCGAGGGGTTCACCAGGGAACACCCGCTGGTCGGGCTGGACTTCATCGAGGGCTCCGGGGAGGAGCTGCTGCGCGCCATCGAGGAGGGCCGCGCCGACGCCGGGATCCTCTACGACCGGGATATCCACGAGGAACTGGAAACCCTGCCATTGCAGAACTTGCGCGCGCACGTGCTGCTCGCCGCGGACCATCGCCTCGCCGGGGCCGAACGGATCTCGCTGCGCGAACTCGCCGGGGAACCGTTCATCCAGTTCGACGTGCAGCCCGCGTGGCAGAACACGCTCGCCCTGATGGCTGAGGCCGGGGTCCGCCCTGCGGTGCGGTACGTGACCGCCAACTACGAACTGGCCCGGTCCCTGGTCAGCCGGGGGCTCGGGTACAGCGTGCTGGTGAACCGCCCGGCGACCGACATCAGCCACGAGGGCCGCAGGGTGGTGGTCAAGGAGATCGATCCGGTACCGGAACCGACGACGGTCGTACTGGCCACCCGCAGGGATCGCGCGCCGACCGCAGTCCTGCGCGCGTTCCTGGACTGGGCCCCGGAGGAACTGCGCGGGGCTTAGCATGCGTAGGAGCCACTGGAAAGCGATACTCGACGGGGAGATCGAAGGAGGACCGATGGCCGCTCCGAATTCCGCGACCGCACTGCCCCCGGTCGCGTTCGCCACCGAATCGGTGCTCGCCTGGCAGCGGGTGGTGTCCTCCTCGTTCGTGCCGCTGGTGGCCGACGATCTCAGCGACGGGCATTTCGCGGGCACCATCCGAGGCAGGGTGATCGACGGGGTGTTCTTCTCCCGGTTGCGTGTGACCCCGCACGAGGTGCACCGCACTCCGGCACTGATCGAGGCGTCCGAGCGGCTGTTCTACAAGATCACGCTGATGGTCGAGGGAACAGGCGAGCTCGTCCAGGATCATCGGAGCGCGCTGATGTTGCCGGGCAGCATCAGCGTGTACGACACCGCGCGGCCCTATGCTCTGCGGTTCGCCGATCCGATGGACGCGGTGGTGATCATGTTCCCGAGGGACCTGATCGACCCGAGCCCGGACCACGTCCGCGCGATCACGGCGATTTCGCTCGGTCCCGAAGAAAGCCTGACCCGCCTTGTCACCCCGCTGCTGACCGAGATCTCCACCGACTTCGCCTCGCTGGAGGGCCCCACGGCCACGCGCGTCGTGCGCACCACCGTGGAGCTGATCTCCGCGCTGCTGAGTACCGCGGCGCTGGCCAGGACAGCGGAAAGTGACCGCGAGCACCTGTCGCTGATGCTGCGGATCCGGGAGTTCATCCTGGCCAATCTCGGGGACAGCGAACTCAACCCGGACGCCGTCGCCGGTGCGGTGTACATCTCGACGAGGCACCTGCACGATCTGTTCCACCAGCAGGGAACCACGGTTTCCGCGTGGATAAGGGAACAGCGGATCGAGGCGATCCGCGGCGAGCTCGGCAATCCGATGTACACCCACCGGGCGATCGCCGAGATCGCCGCTTCCTGGGGCTATCCGGATGCCTCGCACTTCTCTCGCACGTTCCGCCAGCAGGTCGGGATGTCCCCGAGCGCGTTCCGCCGGGCGGCCACGCGGGATCAGCGTTCGGCGACCGGATAGTCCAGCACCACCGCCCCGCCGGATGCGTAGCGCGGGACATCCGCGCGCACGGCCCGGCCCTGCGGGGAATCCATTGCCGCGGCGAAGGTCTCGGCGTCCGGGAAGTCCGCCTCGAAGACGGCGAAGTACGGGCTTTCCGGGGCGCCGCGCACCCGCGTGCTGTAGCGCCAGTCGAGCATCCCGGGCAGCTGCGCGGCCAGCGGCAGATGGGTCCGCTCGTAGTAGGCGGTGAACGCCTCCGGGTCGACCGGATGCGGATAGAGCACGACCAGTTTGTGCATCAGCCCGCCGTTCCGGTGGGATCGCCGCCGATGGCGCGGTGCCTGGCGATCGCCGCATCCACCCGCTCCGGCGTGGCGACCATATCGCCGTTGCGGTGCGGATGGCTGAAGTTCTCGGTGAACTCATCACAGAGCGTGCGCAACCCGGCCATTTCGCCGAGCAACCGCTGAACCTGTGGCGGGGTGGGGGTGGCGATCATCGTGTTCACCCAGGTGCTCAGCCCGTCGACGCGTTCCCTGCGGCGCAGCGCCACCTTCATGGCGAACCGCTCGTCCACCACGCCGTCCTCGATGATGGCGTCCGCGGCGACCTGTGCCTCGAAGGAGGCGGAATTGGCGCCCTGCCCGGTGACCGGATCCACGGTGGCGTGCGCATCGCCGAGCGCGAGCACCACGGTGCCGTCCTCGAGCAGCCGGTAATCCTCGCGTACCACCGGGCGCACCGCTCCCTGCAGCATGTCACCGGGGCGCATCAGGGCGAACCTGGACTGGTCGATCCGCTCGAACACGGTCGGATGGTGCGCCTTGAGTTTGTCCAGCAACAGCCTGCGGTAGGCCTCCGGATCATCGGATTCCTTCTGTGTCATCAGGATTTCCAGATCGCCGCCGGGAACGTTCTCGCACAGCAGCGCGCTGGCCCAGCCGTCGAGGGTGGTGATCGGCAGGTCCAGCAGTTCACCGTGGCCCGGCGAGATGCTCAGCGTCACCGAACGCGGATCGGTCTGCTCGACCCCGTCCCAGAAACCGACGGCCAGATGCCGCTGCGGTTTCGGGTACGGGGACATGTCCGGGCGTTCGCCGAAGTACTCGCCGAAGGAACGCTTCCCCGCGGCCACCACGATCAGATCGTGCCGCTTGGCCAGCCGCTCGAAGTCGGCGGGTTCCACGGCCCGTTGTTCGATGGCACCGCCCCGGTTCTCGTACTCGGCCATCAGCCGCGGCAGGTAGATCCGGTAGTCGAGCACCCGCGAGGGGCGCAGGAAATCCCCGCGATACAGCGGCGGGCCGTCCGGGATGTTGAGGTAGTGGAAGTGCGTCTGGTAGCCGTATTCCGTCGCGGGCCAGAAATCCACCCCCATCGCCTGCTCCCGGGCGATGGTCGGGGCGTGGTGCGAAACGCTGTTCTGCGGCCGCCCCGAAGCCAGCTGCTCCGCGGTCTGGTTGGTGTAGATCCGGGTCGGTATCCCGGCCTGCTGGAGCAGCAGCGCGAGGTGCAGCCCCGCGGTTCCCGCCCCGATGATCCCGATGTCTGGCATCTGCGTCTCCTCGTTGAGCCTGCGATACCGACATCCTGACCCGGACGGCGCGCCACCGGTAGCGGTAACGGCCGCCATGCTCTCTGACGCAGAACCGGTGCGCTGACTGTCAACTCCGGCGGGGGCCGTGCGGTGCGATTGTTCCGCCACCGCATTGCTCTGTGCAGCGGCTGCACGGCGCCGCGGCGCCGTTGTGAGCGGCGGGACCGCGCCCTAACGTCGATTCCGACGCAGCCACGACGACCTGCCGCAGGAGCCGATCCGATGACCGCATCGTCTGCACGACTCTCCCCCACAACCCCGCCGGCGCGGTTTCGCGACAGCCTCGGCCGGTTCGCCACCGGGGTCGCCGTGGTCACCTTCGCGCACGGTGAGGACGGCGCGCGGCACGGGCTCACGGTGAACTCGTTCACCTCGGTCTCGATGGAACCACCGCTGATCCTGGTCTCCATCCAGCGCACGGTCCGGGCACACGCACTGCTTGCCGGGCGCGCGTTCACGGTCAACGTGCTCGGCGCCGAGCAGCGCGACCTCGCCATGCATTTCGCCGGAAAACCGAACCTCGAACCGGAATGGGCGGACGGCGGCCACGCGCCCCGGCTCGCCGAGGCCGCCTCCTGGTTCGAGTGCACGCCGTGGACGCACTACGACGGCGGCGACCACACCCTTTTCCTCGGCAGGGTCGAGCGGTTCGACCACCGGCCCGGTGCCTGCCTCGGTTTCGTGGACGGCCGTTTCGTCACCATCCCCGAACCGGCCGCCCGTTCCGGGCTCGGCTCATGAGCCGGGCGGCATGAGGATGGACTTGGATTCGCAGAACGCGGCGAGCCCTTCCGGCCCGCCCTCCCTGCCGATCCCGGACTGTTTGTAGCCGCCGAACGGTGCGCAGGAATCGAAGGCGTACCAGTTGATGCCGTAGGTTCCGGTGCGTACGGCGCGGGCGATGTCCACCCCGTGCTCGACATCGCTTGTCCACACGGATCCGGCGAGGCCGTAATCGGAATCGTTGGCGATGGCGACCGCCTCGGCTTCGGTTTCGTAGTCGAGCACGGTGAGCACCGGGCCGAAGATCTCCTCCCTGGCGATCCGCATGGCGTTGTCCGCCTCGTCGAACACGGCGGGTTCGAGGTACCAGCCGGGACGTTCGGGCCGGTTCCCGCCGGTGACCAGCCGTGCCCCATCGGCGCGACCGGCGGCGAGGTAGGACTCGACGCGTTCGCGCTGTCGTTCGGAGATCAGCGGGCCGAGCTGGGTCGCCGGATCCTCCGGGTCCCCGATCGCCATGGCGTTCGCGGCCGCGGCGAGTGCCTCGACGAGTTCGGCGCGGCGGGACCGGGGTGCGAGGATCCGGCTCTGCGCGACGCAGGCCTGCCCGGAGTTCATCAGCCCGGAGAACGCGATCATCGGGGCGATCGACGGGATGTCGGCGTCCTCGAGCACGATCGCGGCCGATTTCCCGCCGAGTTCGAGGCTGACCCTGGCCATCCGGTCCGCGCAGCCACGCGCGATTTCCTTGCCGACAGCCGTGGATCCGGTGAAGCTGACCTTGTCCACCCCGGGATGCGCGGCGAGGTACGCGCTGGCCTCGGTGGCGGCGGGCAGTACGGAGAGCACGCCTTCGGGCAGCCCCGCCTCGGTGCACAGTGCGCCGAGGGCGAGCGCGTCGAGCGGGGTTTCCGGGGCGGGCTTCAGGATCACCGGGCAGCCGGCGAGCAGTGCCGGGGCGAGTTTGTTGATCGCGAGGAACAGCGGCACGTTCCATGCGGTGATCGCCGCGACCACGCCGACCGGTTCGCGGCGCACCAGGGTGCGGCCGAACCGTCCGGTGCGTTCGGTCTCCCAGTCGAATTCCCCGGCCACACCGCTGTAGTACTCGAGCACCGAATCCGAGGGCAGGTGCTGCATCGTGTTCACCACACCGTGCGGTGCACCGGTTTCCGCGGAGATCAGCGCGGTGAATTCGGCGGCCCGTTCGGTGAGCAACCTGCGCAGCTCGGCGAGCACCGCGGCGCGCTTTTCGGGCGCGGTTTTCGGCCAGGGCCCGGTTTCCAGGGCTTCCCTGGCGACCGTGACCGCCCGGTCCACATCGGCCTTGCTCGCCGCCGGGCACGAGCCGGACGGTTCCAGGGTCGCCGGTGAGGTGACGTGCAGCCGTTCGCCGTTCGCCGGGGTTTCCCAGCGGCCACCGATGATCAGTTTCTCGTATTCAGTCATTGCGCCGCCATATCGTCGAATCCGTTGAATCCATAGCGTTCGTTTGGGCCGATGATGCCGAGTTCGAACATCCCGGTTCCGGTTTCCTCGGTTCCCGGTCCGCGCAGCTGGAACCGGGCGAGCATGTCGGCAGGGCACAGCGCCCTGGTCACCACGTCGATCTCGCGGACGCTGCGCCGCAAGCCCTGCACCGCGAGCTCGCCCTGCCACATTCCGTGCCGCCAGTCGGGTTCCAGTCCGTAGCCGGTACCGACGCCGATGTAATTGGCGAGCAAGGGAGTGCAGACCACGGTGAGCTCGGGACCCGATGGGCGGTGGAACACCAGCTTCGCCTCGGTGATGTCCCGGCTGCCCGGGGCGAAGGTCAGCTGGTGCTCGGGACGGCCGAGCCAGACCGGTTCGCTGCCGTCGGCGGGAATGCGCGTCGCGTCCTCGACGGTGCGCCGTCCCTCGCTGTCTTCCTGGATGATGGTCACGATCGCGAACTCGGCGAACCGCATCACCGTGTAGATCCAGAAGAACCCGCCGTGCGGGGTGTCCGCGCGCCGCCCGGGCGGTTCGGCCTCGCCGACCGGGCGCACTCCCCAGGAACGGTCCCGGTTTCCGGACCACTGTCCGGGTTCGACGCGGTATTCGGTGCCCTGGACCTGGAGGTCCCCGCGCCAGTTCCCGGTCTGCGCGAACCGCTGGGTGTCGATGACCACGCGCTCGAGTTGCCGCTGGAACTGCCGGGATTCCAGGTGTGCCGGGAGATCCGCCTCGAAGGTGAGGTCGAATGCGAGATCGTGCTCGCCGGGTTCGAGCACGACGCGCAGCGTGCGCAGGCCTTCCCGGACCTCGATCCGGAACGGTCCGACCGAGGTGTCCATGCGGTCGGCGCCGAGCGCTTTCGAGGCCCGGACCACGATGTGCTCGTCCCCGTGCCGCACCACCGCGAAGGCGTCGGTGACCCCGAGGTTCGGGTACTGCCCGTGCCCGAGGATCAGAAAGGGATCCTCGGCGCCGCGATGGCAGTTGAAGTAGTAACGGTCATAGAAATTGCGATCGGATGTACCGACACGTCTTGCCACTTCGGCGATCTGGTGCAGTGGATAATCGTCGAGCGGGGAGAGCATCACACCAGCCTTTCCTCGTTATCCGAGCCAATAACTTCCCTCGAGCATCCTTTCGAGCGCGGGCCGGTTCATCAGCAGATCATCGGGATCGCGTGGAACCTCGGCCTGGCCGAAGTGGATGGCCCGGTGCTGGATCCGCAGCATGATGAGTGCGTTCCGCAGCGCCGCGTAGCACAGGTAGAACTCGAGATCCCGCGGTTCGCGCCCGGTCGTTTCCCGGTACCGTGCGCAGACCCGGTCGATGGTGAACAGGTCGGGAAGGCCGGGCAGCCCCGCTGCCGTGGCGATGTCCTCGAACCAGCGGTGGAAGAAAATCAGCCAGCCCAGATCCAGTTCCGGTGGCGCGAGTGCGGTCATTTCCCAGTCGAGTACCGCCACCGGACGGAAATCGCGGTACATGACGTTCCCGATGCGGGCGTCACCCCAGCACAGCACCGGATCACTCGGCTGTCCGGGCCAGGTCCGGTCGAGGTGGTCGAACAGGCGGCCGATGATCGGCGCGTCCGGGCCGCGTTCGGCGATCCAGCGGTGATAGGCGCGCTGCCCGTCGATGTGCGCGGCGAGCAGTGAATTTCCCGGCGCGTCAAGGGTTTCGCCGCTCTGCCCCGGTCCGCTCAGGCTCGATTCATTCAGGAATCCGAACCGGCCGAGCGGATCCCGGATACCGTGCAGTGCGGCGAGAATGTCCACGGTGTTGGCAGCCAGGTTCGCCTGTTGTTCCGCGCTCGCCGCGGTCACCCAGGACTCGAAGTTGTACGGCATCACATCGGGTGGCACCGCACCGTACGCGCGGCGCATCACGAAGAACGGCGCGCCGAGTACTCCCGGATCCTCCTCGAGCCACAGCACTTCGGGAACCGGCACCTCGGAATGGGCGCGCACCAGCCGCATCGTGTGGAACTGCTCGCCCATCGCGTACCGGGGGAAGACGGGCACGGCATCCTCGACCGGGGCCACCCGCGCGACCAGTTCGGCGGGTTCCCGGTCCACTCCCCAGCGCGCGGTGAACAGCACCGTTTCGCTCGACATACCAGCTGATGTCGGAATGTCGACATCTTCGATGACCGGGTGCGCGTCCGGCGGAAGCTGCGCCGCGAGCCAGGTGGTCAGGGAACCGGTGAGTTCGCCGACGTCCGGCCGGGAAGAGGAAGGTCGGGCGAGCTCCGTATGTTCGGACATCAGGACACCACCACCCGGTCACCGAAGTTTATGAAACAGGTTCGCACCGTGGCCAATGAACCTGCCTGCCGATGTGACTTGTTTTGTAGAACAAGTTCTATCACCAAGGTGGCTGGCGTGGAACCCCTGAACGGTGGTCAGGCCGGTGGGCCGGCCGCGAGCTGGGCGGTGAGCAGCCGGCAGGCGGACTGGACGTGTTCCTCGGCGAAGCGGTTCAGATCCTTGGTGTTCCTGGCGCGCAGCAGGCCGACGAGTTCGCGGTGTTCGCCCGCGATGATGCCCCGGTAGTGCTCATAACCGAGCCGCGCGCGGGTGAGCTGGAAGAGCTGGACCTGCGCGCGGATGCCGTGCCACGCCGTGCTGAGCCTGCTGTTGCCCGCGATGCGGTAGAGGGTGTCGTGGAATTCGATGTCCAGGGCGGAGAGCGTGGCGGCGTCCGCTTCCTCGGCGACCGCGTTCGCCATCCGGTCAACGACGTCGTCGAGCTCGTCGAGATCCTTCGGGCTCGCCTCGGTGGCGACGGTGAGTGCGGCGAGCCGTTCGAGCGCGCCGCGGACCGCGTAGACCTCCTCGACATCGGTGACGGTCACCTCGATGACCGTGGTGCCCCGATGCCAGCCGCTGCGCACCAGGCCCTCGCGGATGAGCAGGCCCAGCCCTTCGCGTACGGCTCCCCTGCTCACCTCGAGCGCCGCGGCCAGCTCCACCTCGCGAAGCGCGGAACCGGGCTCGAATCGTCCTTCGAGGATGGCGCCGCGCACCTGCTCGGCCACCTCATCGGCGAGACCACGGCGTCGCGCCTTGGCTATCTGGCTCATGTCCTAATGTTGACATTCGAACATGCGGACATGCAAGCTGGCCGGGTATCCGATCGCGAAGGAGTCCGCCCATGACCCGCCCTGGTTTCCACCTCGCCATTCCGGTCGACGATCTGGACCGAGCCCGCGAGTTCTACGGTTCGGTGCTCGGGCTCGAGCAGGGGCGATCCGCGGACGCCTGGGTGGACTGGAACTTCTACGAGCACCAGCTGGTGACCCATCGGGTGGCTGGGACCGGTGCCGCCCCCGCGGGACACAACCCGGTCGACGGCCACGAAGTGCCCGTTCCGCATTTCGGGCTGCTGCTCAGCATTCCGGACTTCCACACCCTCGCCGACCGGTTGCGCGCCGCGGGCACCGAGTTCGTGATCGAGCCGTACCTGCGCTTCGCGGGTGAACCGGGCGAACAGTGGACGATGTTCCTGCGCGATCCGGCGGGGAACGCGCTGGAGTTCAAGGCGTTCAAGGACGAATCGCAGGTCTTCGCGGTATGAGTGACACGAACGGCATGAGCGAGGCGAGCGGCACGGACCGCGGGGTGCTCGTCACCGGCGCCTCGCGGGGCATCGGCCGGGCCGTCGCCGAGGCGTTCGCCCGCAACGGTGACCGGGTCGCCGTGCACTACGGCAGCAGGCGAGCGGACGCCGAACAGACCAGGGACGCGCTCGCAGGCAGCGGGCACACCCTTGTCGGCGGGGAACTCGGTGACCCGGAATCGGCCGAGCGGATCGCGCGTGAGGCGGAAAGCGCGCTCGGCGGCATCGATGTGCTGGTGAACAACGCGGGCATCATGCGCGCGCACCCGGTCGCGGACAGCACCTATGCGCAGTGGCGCACGGCATGGGAATCGACGCTCGGGGTGAACCTGTTCGCGGCGGCCAATCTCAGCTACCTGGTCGCGCGCGGACTCATCGAACGGGATGCGCCCGGCTGGATCGTCAACATCGGCTCGCGGGGCGCGTTCCGCGGTGAACCGGACAGCCCCGCGTACGGCGCGAGCAAGGCCGCGCTGCACGCGCTCGGTCAGTCGCTCGCGGTTTCCCTTGCGCCGCACCGGATCTCGGTCACCTCGGTGGCGCCGGGATTCGTGGCGACCGAAATGCTCGCCGACCGCTACGGCGGCGCGGACAGCGCGGGCACCGAACGGATCAAGGCGCAGAGCCCGTTCGGCAGGATCGCCGAACCCGCGGAGATCGCGGCTGCGGTCACCTACCTCGCCTCCCCGGAGGCGCGGTGGTCCTCCGGCGCGGTGCTCGACGTGAACGGCGCCTCGTATCTGCGTACCTAGCGTGCCCGCGCCGACCCCACCGGCACCGTGTCTGGGCAGCGGCGACTACCCTCGAGAGCCAATCCTCGTCGAGCCTGTGAGATGGAGCCTGCCGTGGCCAAACGAACCGCCGCGCCGACCAAGACCACCGACGGCCCAGCCAAGCGCCAGCCCTGCCCGTGTGGTTCGGGCAAGCGCTACAAGGCCTGCCACGGCGCCCAGGGCGGCGCGCCGGTCGATGTGCACGTGCCGCGCCCGTTCGAAGGGCTCACCGGTGAGCCGGAACTGGTGGCACTGCGCGAATTCGTGCCCTCGGCGACCCTGGAACTCCCCGAGATCGGCGGGCGCAAGGTGGTGCTCGGCACGGTGCTCCCCGCCGCGGCGGCCGCGTTCGTGCGCAACGACGATGTCGCGCTCGTCGGCATGCAGACCCAGACCCGTTCCGGAGACCTCTCGCGCGATCTGGCCAAGGCGATCGACTGGGTGAGCAAGGCCAAGCCGGGTGACTCGCTGGCCACGGTCGGGCAGGCGACCGAGGCGGACACCACGCGGCTGCAGGACCTGATCCCGGCCGATTTCCCGGTGCGCCCGCAGGTGCACGAGGACTTCGCGTGGTGGCTGCCCGAGGACACGGACCCGCAGGGCGAGCTCGCGGCCTCCATCGAGCGCGCGAACGAGGCGATCATGCCGACCGAACGGATCGGCGAGCTCACCGGCGCGTACTGGGTCGCCGCCGGCGAGAAGGCGCACCTGCGCTGGGTGCGCAACGAGGGCGAGGACGAACTGCTCGCCGCGATGGCCCGGCTGCACGCGCGCGGAGAACTCACCCTTGGCGAGGATTCCCGGTTCGCGGGATCGTTCCGTGCGCACGGCCTGCTGGTGCCGGTCTGGGACCTGGATCCCGAGCCGCACTCCCGGGAATGGGAGCAACCGGCCACGGAACTGGGCGCCCGGCTGACCGAGGCGCTCGCGGACATCGAGTCCAACCCGCTCACCCCCGCCGAGCGGCGGGCGCTGCAGGGCTTGCGCGGCAGGCAGATCACCTTACGGTGAACCAATGATCGTGCATATCTGCGGCGCCGGGGAATGGGCGGAGGCCAAGCGTGCCGGGGCGGTGCGCGCGGCCTCGCTCGAGGAGGTCGGGTTCACGCACTGTTCCGATCCGGGGACCGTGCATCTGCCGGCCAACCTGCTCTACCGGGGACGCACCGACCTGGTGTTGCTGGAGATCGATCCGGCCGCGCTCGGCGCACCGGTGCGCTGGGAACCCGCCGATCCGCCGATTCCCGGCGGGCCGTGGTTTCCGCACGTCTACGGGCCGATCGAGGCCGCGGCCGTGGTGGCGGTGCACGAGTTCCCGCCCGGCTCCGATGGGGAGTTCAGCCCGCCGCCGACCTTGGCCCGCCGGTAAGGGCAACCTCGTGTGGCCGGAGTGCGTGTCTGTGTCATACGGTGGTCGACCGGCCACTGAGGCAGGAGTCGGACGGTGGTCGCAGCAATCCCCGTCGTGCGCGTCGCGGACGCGAGGCTGGGGTGGTGCACGGTGAGCGACCGGCTCGCGCTCGGCGAACACACCGAGGACTTCGGCGAGTTCGTCCGGGTCAACCTGCCCGGGCTGTTGCGCTATGGGCACGCCCTCGCGGGGAACCCGCACGATGCGGCCGACCTGGTACAGACCGTGCTGGAGAAGGTCGGCTCGCGGTGGGCGCACGTGATGCACAAGACCGGGGATCCGCTGGCCTATGTGCGCCGTTCCATGGCGAATGCGCACATCAGCCACTGGCGGCGGACCCGCAAAGAGAACCTGGTCGCCGAGATCCCGGACCAGACCCGGGTGGAACCGGTCGATTCCTTCGACAACGAACCGTTGTGGCAGGCATTACGCGCCCTGCCGCCGAGGCAACGCGCGGTCATCGTTTTGCGTTATTACGAGGAATTGTCCGAAGCGGAGATCGCGGAATCACTCGGTGTGAGCCGGGGAACCGTGAAGAGCCAGGCGAGCAAGGCGATGGACACCCTGCGCACCCGGCTTGACCAGGCGGCGGGAGGTGACCGGTAGTGGAGATCGACGACGAGCTGCGCAGGCTCTTCACCGACGAGCGGCTCACCCTTCCGGTCAGCGAGGGCGCCGAGCAGGCGATCGTCGCCGGTGCCGCGCGCAGGCGGAAACGGCGCGGGGTCGCCGGGGCGGCCGCGGGCGGAGCCGCGCTGGTCGGCGTCGTGTTCGCGGGGATCGCGCTCGCCGGCTCCGGCGCACCGCACCAGATTCCGCCCGCCGCTCCGATGAGCGTCACGCCCAGCAGCAGCTCGAGTTCCCCGGCGCCGAGCACCACCCACCGGCCCGCCGCGCCGCACCGGCTGCCCAAGAACACCCGGCCCGAGCTGACCAGGACGGTGCAGCCGCCGCCGCGCACCACGCAGCCCTCCACTCCGCCGACCTCGCCCGAGGAGACGACGTGGACCGCCAATCCGATTCCCACGCCGTTGCCCCTCGGCACGCTTCCGGAAGGCGGTTAGGCGACCGGCAGACCGGACGACAGTCCTCCGCGGCTTCGAACACGGTGCGGTCGAATACGGACTACGCCGGGCCGGCTGGTCAGGGGCACCATGAGGCGCGTCCCGGACATGCATCGGCGGCGGGCCCCTCGCGGGGACCCGCCGCCGATCGGTGTTCGCGAGCAGTCGTTCGGGACTCGCTCGTCGGAACCAGCTTATTCGGGGCTGGTTGCTTCGGGACCTAGACGGCCCCACCCGCGGCGCGGGGAGCCGAGGGGTCGGAGCCTTCGTCGCCGACGGCTTCGCGGGCGAGGAAGTTCTCCACGTCGAACAGGTTTCCGTTCGCGCGCTTGATCACGTTCAGCAGGGTGTCCATCGAGGCGACTTCCTCGACCTGCTCGGCGAGGAACCACTGCAGGAACTGCTCGCCCTGGTAGTCGTCCTCCGCGCGGGCTGCGCGCACGAGGGCGTTGATTTCCGCGGTGACTTCCTTTTCCTGCTCGAGTGCGAGGGCGACGAGTTCGTCCGCGGTGGAGAATTCGTTGCGCACCTCGTCGATGCCCTGGATGGTCGGCTTGTCGCCCTTGTCGAGCAGGTACTGGACGATCATCATCGCGTGGTTGCGCTCTTCGAGAGCCTGCCGGTAGAAGTGCTTCGCCAGCTGCGGGAGGTCCTTGTCGTCGAACCACACCGCGACGGCGATGTACTGCTGCGAGGCGGTCATCTCATTGCGCACCTGAGCGTCGAGCAGCTGGTGGAACTTCGAAACATGCGTCACTGATTGGGCCGGTGCTGTCATAGTTCAAACGGTACGCCAGGGCATTGAATTTGTCGTGCCGAAATCGCCCATTAATCACTCGATTGTGTCACGAAAGGAAAGGCTTGAATTAATTCGTTTTGGCTGACCTTATTTTGCCAAGGCTTACCGAATTAAGGATAGCCTAACTTTATTGGCCCGCCCTTGGTTAGCTTATCCTGACCGTATCTCCGAACCGGTTATTCGCGCAATACTATGGATCCCGTGCAGACACGGTTGATGGATCAGAACCCGCTTCCCGAGGCGATCAGCGGACGGCTTCGCGATCAGCTCACCTTCATCATCGAGATCGACAAACTCAAGACGGTGCTGCGGCAGTCCCCGCTCGCGGCGGCGCGGCGGCGGGAGAACGACGCCGAGCATTCCTGGCATCTCGGCCTGATGGTGGTGCTGCTCGCCGAGTACGCGAACGAGCCGATCGATATCGGGCACACCGTGCAATTGGTGATCGTGCACGACCTCATCGAGATCTACGCCGGGGACACCCCGTTGCACATGGCCGACGATGGGCAGGAGGAGCGGGAGCGCGCCGCCGCGGACGAGCTGTTCGCGATCCTGCCCGCGGATCAGGGCGCCGCGATCCGCGCGCTGTGGGACGAGTTCGAGGCGCGGGAGACCCCGGAAGCGCGATTCGCCAAGGCGATGGACCGGTTCCAGCCGATCCTGCTCAACTGGATGGCCAAGGGCGGCACCTGGGAAGCGCACGGGGCGAGTGTGGACAAGGTGCTGCGGCGCACCGCCGCGATCGAGGACGGTGCCGCCGTGCTCGGGCAGGCGCGGGAACAGATCTGCGCGGAGAGCGTGCGTCACGGCTGGCTGGCTCCCGAGCCCGCGGACTCGTGAGCCGGGAGGACTCCGGACCGGGCGGAGCGCGGCACGGGCTCGCCGTGGCGGGCCTCGTACTCGGCGTGCTCGGGGCCGGGTGCGCGTGCCTGCCGTTCCTCGGTGTCGGCGTGCTGCCGCTGATGCTTGCCGCTCCGGTGCTTTCCGCGCTCGGACTCGCCCTCTCGTTCGCGGGGCGGGCGCGCGGGTTGTGGATCGCCGGTCTCGGGTTCTCCGCGCTGGGGCTGGTGGTCAGCCTCGCTTAGGGTGCGGGTTCCGCGACGGACCGGCCGGTGCGCATTACCCTGCACCACACGACCTCCGGCGAAGTACAGCCCGATCCTGCCGGTGGGCGGCTCGGCTTCTGGTCATTCGTGGAGCTGGCGAATCGGCGGCTCGGTGCGGAGTTCGGTCCCGAGCACCGGCAGCTCGTGACCGGGGTGCTGTTGCCCCTGAACCGGGCGTCCAACATCGTGACCTATGACCTGGAGGCCAAGCAGGCCGCGGCGGCCGTCTCGAACCTGGCCAAGCCACGGGTTGCCGAGGGGCTGCTGGACCGTGCCCAGGGGGAGCACGGTGCTGTTCTCGATCACCGAGGTGGAGCAGCGCATCCTGGTGATGTTGCTGAACAAGCTGATCACCAACCGGGGCCAGTTCGACGTGCGCGGCCGCAATTGATCATCGGGTCTACTGTGGAGGTATGCGCAACGAATCCTCGAGTGCCGCCGAGCTGATCGTCCGCTGCCTCGAACGGGAGGGGGTCGAGGTCGTCTTCGGTATTCCCGGTGAGGAGAACATCCGGTTGACGAACGCGCTCGATCGCTCGGCCATCCGTTATGTGCTCACCAGGCACGAGCAGGCGGCCTCGTTCATGGCGGAGATGTACGGCAGGGTCACCGGGCGTGCAGGTGTGGTCTCGGCCACTTTGGGGCCGGGCGCGATCAATCTGCAGCTCGGGGTCGCCGACGCGATGACGAACAGCACTCCGCTCGTGGCGATTTCCGCGCAGGTCGGCAAGGACCGCAACTACAAGGAATCGCACCAGTTCGTGGATCTGGTCAGCATGTTTGCGCCGATCACCAAGTGGTCGGGAAGCGTGCCGGGCGCGGACGCGATCCCGGAGGTGTTCCGCCGCGCGTTCAAGACCGCGGAGACCGAACGCCCCGGTGCGGTATACGTTGCGGTTCCCGAGGATGTGGATGCAGGGCCCGCAGGGGAAGAGCTGAAACCCTTGCCGCGCAACGTGGTGCACGCCGAGGCGCCCGCACCGAACCAGATCGAGCGGGCCGTCGCGGTGCTGCGCGAGGCCAAGAACCCGATCGTGCTCGCCGGGCACGGTGCCGCCCGTAACGGGGCGAGCGCCGAGCTGACGAAGTTCGCCGAAACGCTCGGCCTTCCCGTCGCGACGACCTTTCACGGCAAAGGGGTCATCGCCGACGACCATCCGAACGCCATCGGCACCATCGGGTTCATGCGCCGGGACTACGCCAACTTCGGTTTCGAATCCGCGGACGTGATCATCGCGGTCGGGTACGAACTGCAGGAGTTCGACCCCAAGCGCATCAACCCGGACGGGGACAAGTCCATCATTCACGTGCACCGGTTCCCGGCCGAGGTGGACGCGCACTACTCCGTCGACGTGGGGATCATCGCGGACATCGGTGCCTCTCTCGATGCCCTGGGCTCCGCGCTCGCCGATGGGGCACGCCCGCCCGCGCCGAGCACCACGGCGACCATGCTGCGTGAGGAGCTGGCGCGCGGCGAGCAGGACGACCGGTTTCCCCTTGCACCGCAACGGGTTGTGGCGGACACCCGTGCCGCGCTCGGGCGCGAGGATGTCGTGCTCGTGGACACCGGGGCGCTGAAGATGTGGATGGCGCGGCTCTATCCGACCTACGCGCCGAACACCTGCCTGATCTCCAATGGGCTCTCCACCATGGGATTCGCGCTGCCCGGTGCGCTCGCCGTGCACCTGGCCCAGCCGGAGCGCAAGGTCCTCGCCGCGGTCGGCGACGGATCGTTTCTCATGCATTCCCAGGAGATCGAGACCGCGGTCCGGGAGGACATTCCGCTCACCGTGCTCGTCTGGGAGGACAACGGGTACGGGCTCATCGAGTGGAAGATGGACATGGAGACCGGTGAGCACAGCAATGTCGCGTTCACCAATCCGGATATCGTCACCTATGCGGCGAGTTTCGGCGCCACCGGACATCGCATCGGTAGCGCCGAAGAACTCCTGCCGACCCTGCGGTCCGCGCTCGACGAGCCGGGGGTCTCGATCATCGCCTGCCCGGTGGACTACCGGGAGAACCTGCGGCTCATCGAGCGGCTCGGGCACCTCGACGCGACCTTGTGAGCTTGCGCTGGTCGCGTTCCAGCCACAGTTCCGCGGAGATGATCGAGAACAGTACGGTCAGCACCATCGTGGCCGCCGGGATCGCCTGACCGAGCGCGAACTCGTCACCGTGGAAGGTGGTGTTCAGCTGCGGGGTGAGCACCATCCCGACCACGATGCCGATGACCCGGTTGACGATGATCGACATCGTCATCGCGAAGCTGCGGATCATCCACCGCCGGTGCTGCACGAAGTTCCGGCGCCGGGCGTAGACGAACCCGGCCGTCGTCGTGCCGAGCCACAGCACCGCCTGGGTCACATCGCCGATCGCGGTGATCGGGCCGAACGGGGTCATCGCGCCGACGATCAGGGCCAGCACCCCGGCCGGGAGCGCCGCGGCCACATAGGTGCGGCCCGACCAGCGGTGCACCTTCGGGTAGGCGACGCGCAGCCGCGGCCACACCTGCAGACAGCAGGTCACCATCGCGACCGTGCCGAACAGCACGTGACCGACCAGGAACGGGTAATGCAGCGGGAAAGTCGAGGGCACCCGGGACTGCGCCGGGTCGAAGCTCAGATAGCGCGGCACGAACAGCAGCACGAACGCCGTGACGGCCAGCCCGAGCGGGCCCACCCAGGGCCTGCGCCACCAGCGCTGCTGCCCGGCCGGACTCGGTTGGGTCGGGGTCGTACGCTCCGCGGTAACAGTCATGTCGTCGACCGTATTTTTCCGGTGCGCCGTCAACCATGCGGTGCGCTGGTGAAAGCCCGGTATGGCCAGCCCTACCCCCGGGCCGGTTCGACGGGGCCGGTTGTGGCGGGCTGGTTGTATGCGCGGTTGTCCACAGCCCTCGTGGTTGTCCACAGATTTTCGTGAACGGTCCAGCGAGCCCTGGATGCCGATATACTGGATGCGGGGTCGCCCCCCGGTGAGGGTGGGGGATGCGCGGGGGTGGTTCGAGCTTCGGGTAGTGGGGTAGAGCTCATCGCGGCCGGTAGAGGTGGCCGCCGGAAACCGGTACCTTCATTGTGGTGCGCACGCTGCTGATCGACAATTATGATTCCTTCACCTATAACCTATTTCACTATCTCGCCTCGGTCAGCGAGCAGGAGCCGGTCGTCGTCAAGAATGATGAACCGGGATGGCGTGCGTCGTTGCTCGCGGAATTCGACAATGTGGTGCTCTCCCCCGGCCCCGGCACGCCGGAGCGCGAGGCGGACTTCGGCATCTGCGCGCCGGTCATTCGGCAGTTCACCGGGCCGCTGCTGGGTATCTGCCTCGGGCATCAGGGCATCGCGGCACTGCACGGCGGCCGCGTCGCTCCCGCAGCCGAACCACGGCACGGCCGCTGCTCGACCGTGTTCCACGACGGAAGCGAGCTGTTCACGGACATCCCCTCGGCGTTCACCGTGGTCCGTTATCACTCGCTGGTCGTGGACCGGCTTCCCGCGGAACTCGAACCCACCGCGTGGACGGCGGACGGCACCCTGATGGCGCTACGGCATCGCGAACGCCCGCAATGGGGAGTGCAATTCCACCCGGAATCGTTGTGCACGGAATACGGCGAACGGCTTCTCGGGAATTTCCTGCGACAGTCGGAATCACGAAAAACCGGAACGCGAACCGTGCTCGACATGCGGCAGGAAAAACCGGAACGTGAATTCGAACTGCTCGTGGAAACAATGCGCGAAACCTGCGCTGAGGAATCCGCGTTCGAGCGGTTGTTCGCCGACAGTACGCACGCATTCTGGCTGGACAGCAGCAAAGCCGATACCGAACTCGGCCGGTTCTCGATCATGGGCGACGCGAGCGGTCCACTCGCGCGCGTCGCGAGCGCGGACGTGGCCAGCGCGACCGTGACCGTCCACTCCGCACACGGCACGGAGGTGACCTCCGGGCATTTCCTGGACTGGCTGGACCGCGACCTGCGCGGGATCCGGGTAAACCGCCCGGAACTTCCCTTCGACTTCGCGCTCGGCTGGATCGGCTACCTCGGCTACGAACTGAAAGCGCAGTGCGGCGGCCAGGCCCGGCACCGCGCACCGGACCCGGACGCACACCTGGTGTTCGCCGACCGGGCGGTGGTGTTCGACAACGAGACCGGGACGACCTACCTGCTCGCGCTCGCCGAGCCCGGAAAACCCGGCGGCGCACGGCACTGGCTCGCCGAGACCCGGGCGGAACTGGCGAACACCGGGCCCGGAAAGGCCGCCCGGGCCGCGCGCGTCGGAGAACTACGGCTGCGCCACGACCGGACCGAATACCTCGGGAAGATCGCCGAATGCCAGCGGCTGATCGGAAAGGGCGAAACCTACGAGGTCTGCCTGACCAACATGCTCGAAGCGGACGGCGAGATCGATCCGCTCACCGCCTACCGGGAACTGCGCACCGCCAATCCGGCCCCGTTCGCGGCGCTGCTCGCTTTCGGCGGGCTGACGGTACTGAGCACTTCCCCGGAACGGTTCCTCAAGGTGGGCGCGGACGGTGCGCTCGAAGCCCGGCCGATCAAGGGGACCCGCCCGCGCGGGAGCTCACCGGAACAGGACGCCCAGCTGCGCGCGGACCTCGCGGACAACGAGAAAGATCGCGCGGAGAACCTGATGATCGTCGACCTGGTGCGCAATGATCTCGGCCGCTGCACGGAAATCGGCTCAGTGGACGCGAGCGAGAGTTTCCGGGTGGAAAGCTATGCGACGGTGCACCAGCTGGTGAGTACCGTCCGCGCCCGACTGCGCCCCGGCTGTTCGGCGGTCGACTGCGTGCGCGCCGCGTTCCCCGGCGGCTCGATGACCGGGGCGCCCAAGGTGCGCACCATGCGGATCATCGACGAACTCGAAGACGGACCGCGCGGGGTCTATTCCGGGGCGATCGGCTATTTCTCGCTTTCCGGGGCGGCGGATTTCAGCATCGCGATCCGCACCCTCGTGCACGCACGGGGCCGGATCCGCTACGGGGTCGGCGGGGCGATCGTCGCGCTCTCCGAACCGGAAGCGGAGTTCGAGGAGACCGCGGTCAAGGCCGCACCGCTGCTCGGGCTGCTCGGTGCGGCCTTTCCCGGGCGGGAGAATCAACCCGCCAAGTGATCGGTGAGACCGGTGATCCCGGTCGCGTAGATGGCGCGGGTGAACGTCTTGTCCAGCTGCGCCTCGTCCGCGGCCTCGGCGTCGTAATGGCACCACCACTCGACGAACGCCTCACCCGTCGCGGTGACCGGGGCTACCCGCACCGTGGACCGGTAACTGCGCACCGCGAACGGGCTGTCCAGGATGTCGTAGATCATCCGCCGATCAGCGTCGTCGAGGCTGACCAGCCGTTCGCGCACGGTTCCGCCGTCCGGGAGGGTGAGCAGGCGGACCGCACCCACGGTCGCCGCGCTCGCCCCCGATTCGAGTTCACTGCTCGCGATTCCCGGGTGCCAGGCGGGCATTCCGTTGAAGTCCCGCACGATCTCCCACACGGTGTCCGCGTTCGCCGGGACGATTCCGCTCGCATACGGCCGAGGCATCAGTTGTCCTTCCCTCGCGCGCTCTTCTTGAACGCCCGTGTCTGTTCGGTGAGCGCCCGTTCGACAGGCAGCCGCTCCATGCTGCTCGCTCCGTAGAAGCCGTGGCAATACTCCGTCCGCGCCAACACGTACTCGGCATCGGCCGGTTCGGCGATCGGCCCGCCGTGGCACAGCACCAGCACGTCCTCGCGAATCGAACGGGCGGCCGCGGCCCACTCGTCGATCAGGGCGACGCAGTCATCGAGGGTCTTCGCGGTCTCGGCGCCGATCGAACCACCCGTGGTCAGGCCCATGTGGCAGACGAGGATGTCGGCCCCGGCCTCGGTCATCGCGCGGGCATCCTCGGCGGAGAACACGTACGGCGTGGTGAGCAGATCCTGCCGGTTGGCCTCGGCGATCATCGCGACCTCGTGCGCGTAGCCCATACCAGTCTCCTCCAGGTTCGCCCGGAAGGTGCCGTCGATGAGCCCGACCGTCGGGAAGTTCTGTACCCCGGAGAATCCGAGCCTGCCGAGTTCGGTGAGGAAATTCGCGGTGTTCAGGAACGGATCGGTGCCGTTGACGCCCGCGAGCACCGGGGTCTGCCGCACGACGGGGAGCACCTCGGCTGCCATCTCGACGACGATCTCGTTGGCGTTGCCGTACGCGAGCAGGCCGGCGAGCGATCCGCGCCCGGCCATGCGGTAGCGGCCGGAGTTGTAGATGACGATCAGGTCGATCCCGCCCGCCTCCTCGCATTTCGCGGAGAGCCCGGTTCCCGCTCCGCCGCCGAGGATCGGTTCCCCGGCCGCGGCCATGGCGCGGAATTTCGCGAGCAGTTCGGCGCGATCGGTGCGCGGCATGATCAGATCACCTCATCGAATAGTGCGAGCAGTTCCGTGGCGAATTCGGGGTCGTTGATGTGGTGCGGGGAGCGGACCACCCGGCGATCGGCGGTCTGCCGTACGGCGCGCTCGAGGGTGTCGAACAGTGCCGCATCGGCCTCGGGATCGTGGAAGGGCTGGCCTGGCGCGTCCAGCGCGGAGACCCCGCCGGTCGGGAGCAGGAAACGGACCGGGCCGGAGCAGGCGTTGAGCTTGCCCGCGATGAACTCGGCGATCCGGGTGCACTCCTCGACATCGGTGCGCATCAGGGTGATCTGCGGATTGTGTGGATACAGTGTGCGCTCTGTATACATTGTGGGCACGGTATCCATAGCGCCGAAGTTGACCATGTCGAGCGCGCCGCAGGAGCCGACATAGGGCACCCCGGTCCGCGCGATCGCGTCCATCCGGGTGCCGCCCGCGCTGAGCACGCCGCCCGCGATGTGGTCGCACACCTCGGTGGTGCTGATGTCCAGCACCCCGCCGATGAGCCGGTCGTCGACGAGTTTCTCCATGGCCATGCCGCCGGTCCCGGTCGCGTGGAACACCAGCGGATCGAAGCGGTCGGCCAGCGCCGCGCTCACCGCCTGGACACAGGGAGTGGTCACGCCGAACATGGTCAGCCCGATCGCGGTGCGGTCATCGTGCACCGGGACCGGGTGCAGGCAGGCCCCGGCGAGGGCGTGTGCCGCGTTGCCGAGCACCTGGCGGGAGATCCGGTTCAGCCCGGCCACATCGGTGACCGAGTGCAGCATCGCGATATCGCTTCCCGCCACATAGGCGGAGACATCCCCGGAGGCGACCGTGGAGACCATGATCTTGGGGACGCCGACGGCGAGCGCGCGCATGGCAGGGGTGATCAGCGCGGTGCCGCCCGATCCGCCGAGCCCGAGCACCCCGCCGACCGGCTGGGCGGGCAGCCAGGCGGCGAGCGCCACCGCCATCTCGGCGACCGCGCTGCCGCGATCCCCGGTGAACACGGCATCCGGGCCGCCGGGGTGCGCCGCGGCCACCGTGCCGGGCTCGATGTGTGCACTGGATTCCGTGGATGCGTTGTATACCGTGGATGCCGTGGTGGTGGAGATGTCCACGGTGCAGACCGGTACCCCGGCCGCACGGACCAGGCCGGCGACGTAGTCGAGCTCGGTTCCCTTCGTGTCGAACGTCCCGATGATGTACGCCGTTGTCATATCGCCTCCCTGGGAACGTTTCGGCCGCGGCCGAATCTACTCGTTGTCATACTGCGCCGGTGGATGGGAAAGCGGAGCGGTTCGCCAGGATGCACGAGGAGCGCGCGGCGTTCGTGCTCGCCAACGCGTGGGACGCGGGTAGCGCGATCATGTTGCACGCGGCGGGGTTCACCGCGCTCGGCACCACGAGCGGTGGGCTCGCGCTGCATCGCGGGCACCGGGATGCAGCGAACCTCATCGGGCGCGCGGCCACCCTGGACAACCTGCGCGAGATCGTGGCCGCGGTGCCCATCCCGGTCTCCGCGGATCTGGAGAACGGTTTCGGTGACCGGCCCGAAGAGGTGGCCGAGACCGTGGCGCTCGCCGCGCGGGCCGGGGCGGCCGGTGGCTCGATCGAGGACGCCACCGGGCGCGCCGAGGATCCGCTGTATCCCTTCGGTCTCGCCGTCGAGCGGGTCGCGGCAGCCGCGGAAACCGCCCGGGCGCACGGATTCGTGCTCACCGCGCGTGCAGAGAATTTTCTGCAGAGAAAATTCGGCATCGAGGAGACCATCGAACGCCTGCTCGCCTACCAGGAAGCGGGTGCGCACGTCGTCTATGCGCCCGGCCTGCCGGACACCGAGTCGATCGCGCGGGTGTGCGCGGCGGTCCGGGTCCCGGTGAACGTGCTCGCCGCGGGAGCCGCGGCGCGCTGCACGGTCGCCGAGCTCGGCGCGCTCGGGGCGAGCCGGATCAGTCTCGGCTCGGCCCTTTCCCGCGCGGCCATGACGAGCGCACTTCGTCTGGCCCGCGGAATCCTGGATGCGGGCGAACTGGCATCCGAGGCGCTCCCGATCGAAGACCTGCTCGGCGGTGGAACCGCGGAAACCGGCGGAACCCCGGAAATCGGTCAACCGCCCGCGTAATCCCGTTCGAGGCCGTCGAGCAGCCACTCCAGGGTGCGCGCGAAGTCCTGTGGCGGAGGCGCGAGCCTGCCCGGGTCGTTCGCCCACGCGATGAAATGCGGATGCGCGCCTTCTTCGGTGATCCGGTCGAGGTAGGGGCGGGCGAGATCGGCGAGCTGTTCCTCGCTCTGCACCCCGATCCGGGCACGCATCGCCCGCTCTTCGAGCGCGGCGAGCCCGGTGCTGTACACCTGCCCGAACACGATGCTGATGCAGCCCATCCTGGTCGCCGCGTCGAGCCCGAGCTCGTCCAGCTCGGCGAGGCAGCCGTCGTAGACCGCGAGCGCGTTGGGGCCAAGCGGCGGGCGGCTGAACGCGAGCCGGGCCCACCACGGATGCCGCTCCAGCGCCGCGCTCGCGGAATGCCCGAGCCCGCGCAGGCAGGCCCGCCAGCCCTGGCCGCGCGGTATCTCGAGCTGCCCGAACACCTCGTCGTTCATCAGGTCGGCGAGCCCGTCCTTGCTACGCACATAGCGGTAGAGGGCCATCGGGCTGCGGGTGCCGATCCGGGTGGCGATGGCACGCATGGTGACCTCGCCACGCGGATCCTCGTCGGCGATCGCCATCGCGGCCGCCACGATCCGCTCGCGGGAGAGCTGCTCGCCCGCACGGTCGGCGGGCTCGGTGAGCCAGATCAGCTCGCCGTCCCCTCGTGGTGTCGTCATTGACGGCATCGTAGCTGGCGTGTACAACGTACATTGTGAATGTACAACGTACACAACCCGATGTGCTGGTGGTCGGCGGCGGACTGGTCGGACTCACCGCGGCGCTGGTACTGCGCCATCACGGGCTCGCCGTCACCCTGCTCGAACGGCGCACCGGTTCCTCCCCGCAGCCGAAGGCGCGCCGGGTGAACATGCGCACCATGGAGATCTTCCGCGAACTCGGGCTCGCGGAACTGGTGCGCGCGGCGGCGCGGGAGCTGGCGGGGCACGACCGGATGGCCGCGGGCCGCACCCTTGCCGAGGCCGGGCTGCTTCCGTTGTGGCGCCCGGTGGACGAATCGGGAACCGTGATCGAGCCGAGTCCCGAGCTGCCCTGCCTGATCGCGCAGGACCTGCTCGAACCGGTGCTGCGCGAGGCGGCGGTCCGGGGCGGGGCGCGGGTGCGGTTCGGCACCGAGGTCACCGAGGTCGCGCAGGATGCCGAAACGGTGACAGCCACGACTCATTCCGGCGAACAGGTGCGGGCGCGCTATCTGATCGCCGCCGATGGTGCGCGCAGTCCGATACGCGAGGCGCTCGGCATCACACGCTCCGGGCGGGGCGCGCTCGGCGAGCCGAACGTGAACGTGTACTTCACCGCGGATCTGCGGGAACTGGTGCGGGACAAGCCATTCAACCTGTGCCAGATCGAGCACCCGCAAGCCCGGGGCGGGCTCTGCTCGGTTGACGGGCGGCATCGCTGGGTGTTCATGGCCGAGGGCGGGGACACCGGACGCGACTGGCCGAGGGTGCTGGAAACCGCCGTCGGCGCACCGCTTCCCGATCTCGAGGTGCACAGTGTCCTTACCTGGCAGGCGGAAATGCGCGTGGCCGACCGGTACCGCGCGGGGCGGATCCTGCTCGCCGGGGACGCGGCACACGTGATGCCACCGTTCGCGGCGAGCGGGGCGAACACCGGGATCGCCGATGTGCACGATCTCGGCTGGAAACTCGCCGCTGCCCTGCGCGGCGACACCGGCCCGCTCGACGGTTACCACGCCGAACGGCACGCGGCGGGCTGGTTCACCGCCGAGCAGTCCAGTATCCGCACCGTGAACCTGCGCGACGGGGTGCCGGGCGGCGACGGGCTCGCGCATCCCTATGTACTCGCCTGCGGCGGATTCCAGTACCCGCTCCCCGGGATCACCGAAACCGAACCGATCACCGAATTCGCGCCTGCCGGGCGGGTCGGGACCCGGATTCCGCATCGCTGGCTCGCCGAGGGGCGCTCCACCCTGGACCTCGCCGGGCCGGACTGGGCACTCGTGGTCGCGGGGTCACCGATTCCCTGGCAGGACTGCGGTTTTCCGGTGCATCAGGTGGACGTCGATTTCCTCGAACCCGGTACGGCGGTGCTGCTGCGCCCGGACCAGGTCATCGCCTGGCGAGGTACCGATCCGCGGCAGCTCACCGAACTTGCGGTCGCCGACGGTGTTTGTTTCACTACTGCGCAATGATGCCCCCGCGATGAGGAGGCCACTATGCGCCGGTGGCGGGCAGTCGCGCTCGGAATCTCGTTCGCCTTACTCGGTTCCACGGCGGCCGCCGCGCCGAGAGTGCCGAGCACCCCTGGAGTGGACACCAGCTACACCCACATCACCGGGGCGGACGGGGTGCGGCTCGGCGCGTTCGTGGTCACCCCGGAAAGCCCCGGCCCGCATCCGCTGATCGTCATGCCGGGCAGCTGGAGCGCGCCGAGTGCGGAGTATCTGCTCGGTGCGCAGCGGCTCGCACGGTCCGGCGGATACACGGTGATCAGTTATGCGGCACGCGGATTCGGTGACTCCGGAGGGCGGATCGAGGTCGCCGGGCCCGAGGACGTGGTGGATGCGAGCTCGGTCATCGACTGGGCGCAGGAGCATCGCCGGATCGGCAGCATCGGGATGGCCGGGATCTCCTATGGTGCGGGAATCAGCCTGCTCACCGCGGCCGCGGACAGGCGGGTGCGCGCGGTCGGTGCGCTGAGTGGCTGGGCGGATCTCGGGAAATCCTTGTATGCCAACAAAACCGTGCACGTGCATGCCGCGGAGTCGCTGCTGGCGCTCGGCCGGCTGACCGGGCGGCCCGGAACCGCGCTGAAGTTCATCGAGGACAACTACCGCAAGGGCGATCTGAACACGGCGCTCGAACTCGCTCCGGAACGTTCGGCCTCGACCAAGGTGGACCAGCTGGACAAGGCCGGACCGGCTATCCTGCTCGCGAACTCCTTCCAGGACGGGATTTTCCCGCCCGGGCAGTACGTGGACTTCTTCGACCGGCTGCACACCCCGAAGCGGCTGATGTTGCAACCGGGCGAGCACGGAACCGGTGAAGCCACCGGCGCGCTCGGCCTGCCGAACGAGGTCTGGTCGAACCTGACCCGCTGGTTCGGCCACTACCTGCGCGGGGCAGGCAACGGGATCGACACCGAGAGTCCCGTGCAACTCAAACCGGCCAAGCAGGACACCTACCGCGGTTATGCCTCCTGGGCGGCGGCGCAGGGTGCCCAGCACCGGCAATATCTGAGCGCCCAAGGGATCGGCGCGCGGCCGCGATCCTGGAGCGAGCGCATCGAGGCGGGGGTGCCGACCCCGGCGGACAGCGGCCCCCCGTCCGGCTACCTCGGGACACCGGTCACCACGCCGATCCCCGCGGTGTCCCGGAAAAACGCGGGAGTGTGGTCGGCTGCACCGGTCGCCACCGACACCCCGGTCACCGGAACACCGCGCCTCGCGGTCACCGCGACCCCGAGTGCCAGGGACACGACGCTGTTCGCCTACCTCTACGACACCGACGCGCACGGCAACGGGCAGCTGATCACGCACGAACCCGTCACCATTCGCGGTGCCGAACCCGGTGTGCCGCAACGGATCGAGCTCGCACTCGAGCCGACTTCCTGGACCGTTCCCGCCGGGCATCACCTCAGCCTGGTCGTGGACACCATGGACGGCCGGTACGCGAGCGCGGCCACCAAGGGCAGTACGGTCACGTTCGGTTCGAGCCCGCAGCACCCGGCCACGCTCACCTACTGAGCAGATAGCGGCCGGTCAGCGAGTCCGGGCAGTCGGCGACCGCGCGCGGGGTGCCCGTCGCCACGACCGTTCCGCCCCGCGAACCCGCGCCCGGACCGAGATCGATGATCCAGTCGGCGCGCGCGATCACATCCAGGTTGTGCTCGATGACGATGACACTGGAACCCGCATCGAGCAGCCGGGTGAACAGCGCGAGCAGGCGCGCGATATCGGCGCGGTGCAAACCGGTCGTCGGCTCGTCGAACACGTACCGCCGCGGTTCCCCGTCGAGTTCGTCGGCGATCGCCAGCCGCTGCCCTTCGCCCCCGGAAAAGGTGCTCAACGGCTGGCCGATCGGCAGATAGTCCAGCCCGACGTCGAGCAGCCGCCCGGCGATCGCGCACACCTTGGGATCCGGGAACTGTTCGATGATCTCGGCGGCCGTCAGCTCGTGCAACTCGCCGATGTTCTTGCCGTGCACCCGATAGCCGAGCACCTCCGCGGCGAATCGGCGGCCACCGCACTGTTCGCAGGTGTTCGTGACCGGGTCGAGGAAAGCCAGATCGGTGTAGACCACACCGAGACCGGAACAGTTCGCGCAGGCGCCCTTGGAGTTCGCCGAGAACAGGGCGGCGGGAACCCCGTGTTCGGCGGCGAAGATCGTGCGGATCCGATCCAGCATTCCCGTGTAGCTGGCCATGTTCGAGCGCCGGGAACGGTGCACGCCCAACTGGCCGGCGAAGTTCGCCCCGGGCAGGTACTCGCGCAGCAGCGTCGATTTCCCGGAACCGGCCACCCCGGTGACCGCGGTGAGCACGCCGAGCGGGATGTCCACATCGATCCCGCGCAGATTGTGTTTGTCCGCCCCGCGAATGGCCACCCAGCCGTCCGGTTTCCGTGGTGAATCGTTGATCTCCGGGACGCGCTCCAGATGTTTCCCGGTCGGTCCTGGGGAAGCGGCGAGCCCGGAAACCGGTCCCTGGTACACCACCTGGCCGCCCGCGGATCCGTGCCCCGGCCCGATGTCCACCACATGATCGGCGATCCGGATGATGGCCGGGTCGTGCTCCACGACGATCACGGTGTTCCCCTTGTCCCGCAGTGAACACAGCAGCTCGCCGGCCGCTTGGATATCGTGCGGATGCAGCCCGATGCTGGGTTCGTCGAAGATACAAGTCATATCGGTGAGGCTGCTGCCGAGCTGGCGCACCATCTTCACCCGCTGCGATTCGCCGCCGGACAGTGTCCCGGTCGCCCGGTCCATGCTCAGATAGCCCAGCCCGATGCCGACGAGCCGGTCCACCTGCTCGATGGCCTCCGCGAGGATCGGGGCGGCGACCGGGGATTCGATCCCGCGCAGGAACCGGGCGAGTTCGACCGCCTCGAGCCGGTAGCACTCGGCGAGGTTCATCCCGGCGATCGTGCTGGACAACGCGGCCGGGGAAAGCCGGGCGCCCCGGCACTGTTCGCACACCCCGAGGCGCACGACGGATTCGAAGGCGGCCCTGGTCTTCCCGGAAAGCGATTCGGGATCCTTGGGCAACCAGATGCGTTCGAAGCGCTGCAGCAGGCCCTCGTACTTGGTCGGCACCGGACCGCCCTGGCTGGGCAAGCGCACGGTGGCGTCCGCGCCGTACACGAAAGCCGCCCACTCCTGCTCGGTGTAGCGCTCCAGCGGCTTGTCGTTGTCGAACAGCCCGGAATCGGCGAAGGTGCGCCACATCCACCCGCCAACCCCGAAGGTCGGGAACACGATCGCGCCCTCGTTCAGTGAACGTGTCCGGTCCACGAGCCGGTCCAGGTCCACGGTGCGCACCTCGCCGAGCCCGGAACAGCGCGGGCACATGCCTTCCGGATCGTTGAAGGAGAACAGGTTCGAGGCGCCGAGGTACGGCTCCCCCGCACGGGACCACAACAGCCGCAGCAGCGCGGCGATATCGGTGATCGTGCCGACCGTGGAGCGCGCGTTCCCGGTGATCCGCTTCTGGTCGACCACGATCGCCGTGGACAGATTCGTCAGCCGGTCCACGTCCGGGCGGCCGTATTTCGGCAGCCGGTTGCGCACGAAGGTGCTGAAGGTCTCGCCCAGCTGGCGCTGCGATTCGGCGGCGATCGTGTCGAAGACGAGCGAGGACTTGCCCGAACCGGAAACCCCGGTGACCACGGTGAGTTGCCGTTTCGGGATGTCGACCGAGATATCGCGCAGGTTGTGCACCCGGGCCCCGCGCACCCGCAGGTACTCTGTCGTTGCGACCGCTGTCATGCCGGGCACGCTATGCGGTCAACCGGTCAGTTTCCGGCCGCAATGGCGCGGAAAATCGTACGCCACACCGTGATCCCCTTCGGTTAATCTGCTCGGTGCTCGTTCACCGTCGAACGGAGTTGGGGATGACGACCAGGATCGCGCAGGACGCGGGCGTGACACGGCAACAGTGGAAGTGGTCGGTACTCGCCGGGATGGCCTCCTATCTGGACGCGGGTTCCATCGTGGCACTCAGCGCGGGACTGACGCTGTATCAGGCGGAGCTGGGGCTTTCCTCGACCGCGGTCGGCGCGCTGGCCGCGATCGGGCCGAACGCGATCGGCGCGGCCATCGGCTCCGTGATCGGCGGCCGGCTCGGGGATCGCCTGGGGCGCAAGCGGATCTACAAATACGACCTGCTCGTCTACGCGGCGGGGATCGCCTGCATCGCGCTCGCGGTGAACCCGGCGATGCTGTTCGCGGGCACCTTCGTGGTGGGGCTCGCGGTCGGGGCCGATGTGCCGACCTCGCTGGCCCTTGTCGGAGAGTTCTCCCCAGCGCGGGCGCGGGCACGGCTCATCGGGCTGACCCAGATCGCCTGGTACAGCGGGCCGATCGTGGTGCTCGCGCTGTCCTATGCGCTCTCCGGGCTCGGGCTGCTCGGGGTGCGGATCGTGTTCGGCCAGCTGTTCGTGGCCGCGCTGATCACCTGGGCGCTGCGGCGCGGTATGTCGGAATCCGCGCGCTGGCAGGAAGCCTCGCGCGGCGGGATCGCCCGGATGTGGGCACTGTTTCACGGCAAGACCCTGCGCGCGCTGTCCTGGACGAGCGTGATCTACCTGTTCTGGGGGCTGGCCGCGGGCACCTATGGGATCTTCACCCCGTACATGGTGTCCTCGCTCGGCGCGGGCAGTCAGGCGACCGGGGTGGCCCTGTCCGGGGCCGGATTCCTGATCGGGCTGATCGCGATCGGCGCGCTGTTCATGCCGTTCGCCGACCGGGGCCACGCGATCCGCCGCCGGTTGTGGCTGATCGGCAGCGTGCTGCAGGTGGCCGCGTTCGTGCTGGTGCTCGTGCTGCCGTTCACGATCCCGGTGATCATCGCGAATATCCTGCTGTTCTATGTGGGCAGCGCGCTCGCCGGGGAAGCCTTCTACAAGGTGTTCAGCCAGGAACTGTTCCGCACCGAACTCCGCGGCACCGCGCAGGGGTTCACCTTCGGCATCGCCCGGCTGCTGCTCGGGGTGTGGAGCCTGTTCGTCCCGGTACTCGGCTCCGGCGGATTCACCCCGGTGGCCGCCCTGTTGCTGGTTTTCCTGGTGATCTCCGGGGTGGCGGGGTTCGCGTTCATGCCGGACACAGCGGGGAAATCACTCGAGCGGATCGCCGAGGAACGGGCGGGTTAACCCAGTGTGCATTGACGAATGCGCTCCAGCACTCTAACCTACTCGCCGGTAACCAGCTCAGTGATGAGGTGATCGGCTTGCGGAAGAAGCTGCTCGCGGCCTGTACGGCCGCGATCGCCGCGCTCGGTGTGTGTGCACTGCCCGCCGCGGCACAACAAGGCGATTTCTACACCCCGCCGGATCCGGTGCCCGCGGGCCACAATGGTGATCTCCTCCGCAGCGAGCCGATGAACACCCTGCCACCGAGCGGGGCGAAGACCACGCGGCTGATGTATCACAGCACCGATGCCGCGGGGAAGCCGATCGCGGTCACCGGAACGTATTTCGCACCCAAGGCGCCGTGGAAGGGCAAGGGCGAACGGCCGCTCGTGGACCTCGCCGTCGGCACCATCGGCCAGGGCGATCAGTGCGCCCCCTCGAAGCTGTTCGAAAAGGGCATCAGCCTGGACGGGCCGGGCGGGCCGATCGTGGAGTACGAGTGGCTGATGGTCGGCGCGATGCTCGCCAAGGGCTATGCCGTGGTGGTCACCGACTACGAAGGGCTCGGTACCCCGGGCACGCACACCTACGTGAACCGGGCCGATGAGGCGCACGCCGTGCTCGACGCGGCCCGTGCGGTGCAGCGGCTGCCGGAAAGCGGGATCGGCAAGGACAACCCGATCGGCATGTGGGGCTACTCGCAGGGCGGTGGCGCGGTGGCCGCCGCCGCGGAATCGGCGCGGGAGTACGCGCCGGAGCTGGCCATCAAGGGAACCTATGCCGGTGCCCCGCCCGCGGATCTGCGCGCGACGCTGAAGACCATCGACGGCACCATCCTCAGCGGTGCCATCGGCTATGCGCTGAACGGGTTCGAGGCGCAGTACCCGGAGATCAAGCCTTTGGTGGATAAGGAAACCAACGCCAAGGGCAAGGACATGCTCAAGCGAGTCTCCCAGGAATGCGTGGTGGCCACCGGGCTGAGCACCGGTTTCCAGAAGACCAAGGACTTCACGCGAACCGGGGAACCGCTGAGCGCGGTGCTGGACCGGTACCCGATCGCCACCAAGATCCTGGACGAGCAGAAGATCGGCAACCGCAAACCGAGCGCCCCGGTCATGCTGGCCTCCAATGTCAACGACGATCTGGTGCCCTACCCGCAGGTCGCGCAGCTCGCCAAGGACTGGAAGGCCAAGGGCGCCTCGGTGAAACTGGAGTCCGAACCACTGCCGCCGCTGTTCCCGGGCACCGCGCTCGGGCACATCGCCCCGTGGGTGATCGGGTCCCCGGTCGCGCTCGACTGGCTCGGCAAGCAGCTCACCGGATCAGGCTCGGCGCAGTAGATCAGGCAGGGCGGAGTAGCTCGCCGCGCAGGCTCCCGCGCATCGTGCGGACCGCGACAACGGCCCAGGCGAACACCAGGAACACGTACAGCACAAGGGAAGCGTCGGCGAACAGCCCGGCTCCGGTGCGGGCGGCCAGCGCACTCGATCCGGTCACGCAGGTGCCGACCGGGAACGTGAAGGCCCACCAGGTCAGCGCGAACGGCATACCGGAACGGAGGGTGCGGATCGTGACCGCGGCGGCGATCACCAGCCACAGCATGGCGAAGCCCCAGACCGGGATGCCGTAGAACCAGCCGAACACCTCGGCGGCCTTGCCATAGGGCGCGGGCAAGGCCGCCGGGGCCGCCTTACCGAGCAGGTTCGCCGCGGTGACCGACTGGCCGAGCGGGCCGAGCACGATCCACATGGTCGGCACCGCCGCTGCCGCGGTCGTCTTGTGGTGCACCAGTTTCTGCCAGATCTGCGGGATCAGGCACAGGGTGGCGAACAGGCTGATGCCGAACATCGCGTAGCAGCCGAGCGTCATCGTGGTGCGCAGCCCCGGATCCGCGATGTGCGGGATGAGCGCCGCCCCGTTCGCCGCGGAGACCATCGGCGGGACCACCGGCATCAGCCAGCCGCCGAACGCGGAATCCGGCGCGATCCGGTGCGAGGTCATCATCTTGTACGGGATCCAGGCCGCGGTGAACAGGCCGAACACGGTGCCCGCTGTCCACAGCACGTAGTCGATGGTCAGTCCCGCGGACGTGCCGAGGATGCCGCTGCCGATCGAGAGCGCGCCCGCGCCCACGGTCATCAGCGCCATCGGCGGGGCGCCCCAGAACTGCGCGGCGACCGGATTCGCCGCGTGCCCGCGCGCCCGCTCGGTGTGCCGAACCCAGTGCACGACGGTCGCGAACAGCAGCGCGAGCAGCATGACCGTGGCGAATACCCACACCACGGTCGCCGGAACGCGCAGCGCCGCGCTCCAGTGCGGAAGCGTGGCCGCCGCGTTCGCCACGATCCCGGTGCCCATGATCGAGGCGTACCAATTGGGCCCGATATTGGCGAACAGTTCGCGCGGGCGGCCGAGTTCGCGGAACAGGACCGGTTCCGGCTGCGCGTGTTCGGCGAGAGAGGTCATGATTCAAGGGTCGCCGCGCGGCGGGCACTCCGGTAGACGGTTCCGCACACGGTGTCCATAATCTCTGCTTATGACTGAGCCACTTCCGCCACGGGTGGCGGACCTGACCGGATACGACATCCTGTTGTCCCTGGCCAGGCTCGGCAGCATCGGAGCGGCGGCGCGCGCCCACGGGATCTCTCAGCCCGCGGCGAGTGCGCGGATCCGTCAGCTGGAGGCGCAGCTCGGGGTGCCGCTGGTGGAACGCACCGCGCGGGGTTCGAACCTGACCGAGCGCGGCGGGCTGGTCGTGGACTGGGCCCGGCCGGTGATCGCCGCGGCCGCCGATCTGGAGGCGGGAATCGCCGCGCTGCGCGATGAACACGACACCCATCTGCGGGTCGCGGCGAGCCTGACGGTTGCCGAGTACCTGTTGCCCGGCTGGCTGCTCCGGTTGCGCGCACGGCATCCGGACACCGCGGTCGCACTGGTCTCGGCGAACTCCTCCGGGGTGATCGAGGCGGTGCAGTCCGGTTCGGTCGAGCTCGGTTTCGTGGAAGGGCGCTCGGTGCCCTCCGGGCTGCGTTCGCGCACCGTGGCCCGCGATGAACTGGTGCTGGTCGTGGCGCCCGGTCACCCGTGGGCGCGGCGGCGCGGGGTGGAGGGTGCCCGGCTCGCCGCGACCCCGCTGGTCACCAGGGAGCGCGGATCGGGAACCCGGGAGGTGCTTGCCGGGGCACTGCGCGCGGGCGGGGCGGGCGCGCTCGCCGAACCGCTGCTCGAACTGTCCTCGACGACCGCGATCAAATCCTCGGTGGCCGCGGGGGCGGGTCCCGCGGTGCTCTCCGCGCGCACCGTCGCCGGTGAACTGCAGGCGGGCACCCTGGTGCGGGTCCCCGTCCCCGGGGTGGACCTGACCCGCCCGCTGCGCGCGATCTGGCCCGCCGGGCAGACTCCGCGCGGCCCGGCGCGCGATCTGCTCGCGATCGCCGAACGGGAGCGCTGATCCCCCTGCCGTGAGCTGATCCCCCTGCCGTGAGCTGATTCCATTGCGTGGGAAGGGGAATATCCCAAGCTGTGCCGGAACTTGTGGCCGGTATGCGGATCGGAGTGACGCTCACCAATGCCGGGGACACGGCCGCGAACGCCGTGGACGCCACCATCGAGACGGCAAGGGAGGCCGCGGACGCCGGGCTGCGCACCGCCTGGCTCGGTCAGCGATTCGACTGGGATTCGCCCGCGCTCGCCGGACTGGTCGGGCGCGCGGTCCCGGAACTGGAACTGGGGACCTCGGCGATCCCGATTTTCGGCAGGCATCCGCTGACCGTGGCCGCTTCGGCGCAGACCGCGCAGGCCGCCACGCACGGCCGCTATCACCTCGCCCTCGCGCTCGGGGCCAAGGAAATCGTCGAGGGCGCCTACGGAATCGAGTACGCCCGCCCGGTCGCCGTGCTCCGGGAATACCTCACCGCACTGCGCGCGGCCTTCGCCGGACAGGAGCACCACGGCGAACTGGTGACCGCGGCCGCGCCGTGGGCCAGCACGATGCCCGGCGGCGAATCCGTGCCGGTGCTGGTCGCCGCGATGGGTCCGCAGGCGCTCGAGGTCACCGGGGAACTCGCGGACGGAACCGTTCCGCTGCTCGCCGGTCCGCGCGCGCTCGGGGACCACATCGTCCCGCAGCTCGCGCGCGCCGCGCAGCGGGCCGGTCGCCCGGATCCGCGGGTGGTTGCCGTGGTTCCCGGCGCGCTCACCTCCGATGTGGACAGTGCGCGGGAGGTGTTCGCCGAGCACCTTTCCTGGTACGAACGGATTCCCTCGTATCGCAGGGCGATCGGGCTCTCCGGCGCCGAACGGGCCGGCGAGCTCGCGGTGCTCGGGGACGAGGCGGTGCTGCGCGAGCAGGTGCGCCGGTACTTCGATGCCGGGGCCACCGAGGTGGTGTTCTCCTCGACCGAACTGCTCGGCGAGCAGACGCGTTCCCGGACGCTGGCCGCGCTCGGCGCACTGCGCGGTTAGCGCGCCGGCCAGGCGCGGCGCATGGCGCGGAACACCGGATCGAGCACCTCGGCGGGGCGCAGGAAGACGTCGACCCGTTCGATCGCGGTCGCACCGAAGGTGAGGATTTCGCTTGCCTCGACCGTGGTTCCGCCGAGCCGCGCGTGCCAGAGCAGAGCGGACCGTGGCGCCTCGCCGAGCACCGCGTCCACGGTGAGCCGGTCGAACACCGCCGCCCGCGCGCGGTAGACGTGGGTGATCGCCTCGGCTCCCCAGGTGCTGAACGGGCTGCGGAACACGATGTCCATGCCGAGCATGGGAAGTATCCGCTCGGTGTCGTGGGCCGCCAGAGCCATGGCGTATTCGCGCGCGCTCATCGCGGTGCCCCGGCGAGGGTTTCGCGTGCCTGCCGGACGAGTGCGCTGAGGATCCGGGCCGCGGGTTCCTCGGTGTGCACGAGTCCGGCGGACTGGCCCGCGTACATGGCGAGCGCCTCGAGTTCGCCCTGTGCGCCCGCGGTCGGGATCATGTCCGCGTAGCGCAGATGTTCGCGGCCCGCGCGATCCACCGCGACCACGGTCCCCGCGCCCGGCCGCTGCTCCCCTGCGGGGCATCCGGCGCGCCGCCATTCGGTGACGGTGGAATTGCGCAGGGTCCGATGCGCCGCCGCGGGCCAGCCGCCGTCGAAACAGTGGGTGTGCACGGTGTCGGTCACCGCGGCGGTGCGGATCCGGTCCCGGTACAGCGCATGGGTGTCCGCCTCGTGCGCGGTGAGGAACCGGGTGCCGAGCCAGCCGCCCTGGGCGCCGAGCATGAGCGCCGCCGCGAGCCCGCGACCGTCCCCGATCCCGCCCGCGGCGAGCACCGGAACCGCACCGGCCACGTCCACCACCGCGGGGACCAGGGCCATGGTGCTCACCTCGCCGCGCACATGCCCGCCCGCTTCCCAGCCCTGCGCCACGAGCACGTCGACACCCGCGTCCACGGCCTGCCGCGCCTCGGTCACATCGCCGACCGTGTGCAGGTGCAGCGCCCCCGCGGCGTGCACGCGTTCGGTCAGCGGCGCCGGATCGCCCCAGAACGTGGAGATGACCGGAACCCCTTCGCCGAGGCAGACCTCCAGCACCTCCTCGACCGGGAAATCCAGCACCAGGTTCACCCCGAAGACCCCCGTGGTCAGCTGCCGCACCCGCCGGATCCGTTCCCCGGCCTCGCTGCCGTTCACCCAGGTCAGGGCCAGCATGCCGAGCCCGCCAGCCGCGCTGACCGCCGCGGCCAGTTCCGGGGAGGCCGCCGAACCGATCGGGGCCTGTACGACCGGTTCCCGGATCCCGAGCAGTGCGCAGACCGGTGTCTCCAGCTCACTCATGCGTATCACCGTGTTTCGGAAATCGAAGCAGTAGGACGCGATGCTAGCGTGTCTGAATCCGAAGCAGCAACCGAGCGGGGTGTGATCCCTTCGATGGCGACGCCGCAGCCAGGCAAGCCGGTACGCGGATCGACGACCGGCCGCCCGCTCATGGCCGCACTGGATCTGTTCGGCCGCCGCTGGGCGCTGCGCATCATCTGGGAACTGCGCGAGGGTGAGCTCGGCTTCCGGCCCTTGCAGGCGCGCTGTGACGGGATGTCCTCGAGCGTGCTGCGTCAGCGGCTCACCGAACTGCTCGAGGCCGGGCTGATCCATCAGCTGCCGGACAGCCGCTACCGGCTCACCGAGCTCGGCGATGGGGCCTATCAGGCGCTGTCCCCGCTCGTGGACTGGGCGGACCGCTGGGCGCGGTCCCTGGATTAGAGTTCGTTGCATAATGACCTCCGTCGCGAGCGGGGATCAGATCGGATGCATCGCAAGGCGGAGGATTGAGCCATAGCGGCAGCTATGGTGATTGACGACAACGCAGCGAGGCGCCGATCTGGCCCCGCGCAGCAGGTGGCGTCATTGTGCAATGAGCTCTTAGTTCTCCAGCAGCCGGCGCGGACCCGGTCCGTGTTCGGCGAGGGTGTCGTAGGGATTGGCGAGCTTGCAGCTGCCGATGGAAAGGCAGCCGCAGCCGATACATTCGGTGAACTCGTCGCGCAGCTGCTGCAGCCGGTGAATGCGCTCGTCGATCTCGTTCTGGTACAGGCGGGTGACGCGTTTCCAGTCGGCGCGCGAGGGAGCGTGGTCGTTGGGCAGCTGGGAAAGGTACTCGGCGATGCTGGCCAGCGGCACCCCGACGCGCTGGGCGATGCGGATGAACGCGATGCGGCGCAGGGTTTCCCGGGGATAGCGGCGCTGGTTTCCGGAGGTCCGCCTGCTGTGGATCAGATTCTGCCGCTCGTAGAAATGCAGCGCGGAGATCGCCACCCCACTGCGTTCGGAGACCTGGCCGACACTGAGTTCCTTGGCGTCCCACGGAACCTGGTTCATCCGGCTCCCTCCTTCCTGAATAATACTTGAGGTTAGCCGATCGAACCCGATGACGCCAAAACATTGACCTGAACCTTTATTAAGGTTTTATCGTTCGCTGCGACAAGGTCGAGATCAAGGAGTGCAGTCATGGAAACGTATCGGCTCGCCGTACTGATCGGCAGTGTGCGCGAGGGCAGGTTCGGCCCGGTCGTGGCGCGGTGGTTCGCGCAGCGGGCGGACGCGCGCCCGGAGGTGGAGCTGGACCTGATCGATCTGGCCTCGGGGCCCGTGCTCGCGGAGCGCATCGATGCCGCCGATGCTGTCGTGGTGGTCACCCCGGAGTACAACCACGCCTATCCGGGTCCGCTCAAGGACGCGATCGACGCGGTTTTCGCGCCCTGGCATGCGAAACCGGTCGGCTTCGTCAGCTATGGCGGTATCTCGGGCGGGCTGCGCGCGGTCGAGGGGCTGCGGCTGGTGTTCGCCGAGTTGCACGCGATGACCGTCCGCGATTCGGTGAGCATCGCGGACGTCTACGCGCAGTTCGACGCGGACGGTTCACCGGTGGAGCCGAAACCGCTCGAGGAAGCCGCCGAGGTGATGCTCGACCGGCTCGCCTGGTGGGCGTTCACGCTGCGTGATGGCCGCGAATTGAGGGAGTTCAGCTAGGTTACTGTCTGGTAGGGTCGGCCTATGCGCGATGCAGGGCTGAACGAGCGGATATTCAGCGCCGTTTACCCCATCGTGCTCGGCGCCGCGGAACGCGCCGGTCAGGGCCGGATCCGCGAGCAGCTCATCGGCCAGGCGAGCGGGCGGACGCTGGAGATCGGCGCCGGGAACGGGTTCAACCTGCCCTACTATCCGGCCGCGGTCAGCGAACTGACCGTCTCGGAGCCGAGCGCGCCGATGCGCAAGCGATTGCAGCGCAGGCTCGCGGCCGACCCGCCGGCGGCGGCCGCATGGCGGATCCTGGACTCCAGCGCCGAGGAGCTGCCCTTCGCGGACGGTGCGTTCGACACGATCGTCGCCAGCTATGTGCTCTGCACGGTCCCGGATCCGCGTGCGGCGCTCGCCGAGTTCGCCAGGGTGCTCGCGCCGGGTGGCAGGTACCTGTTCCTGGAACACGTGCACGCGGGACCGGGCACGCTGCTCGGTCACCTGCAGGACGCCGTCGAGCGCCCGCACCGGTTCTTCGGCGCGGGCTGTCATCCGAACCGGCGCACCGAGCGGTTGCTCTTCGATTCCCCGCTGACGGTGGAACTTCTCGAACACGGCAGGATGCCGCTCGGTATGCCGACCGTGCGCCCCATCATTCTCGGCACGGCGTGCCGGGACTGACTTCGCCCAGGAGGTAACCATGCCCGCGACACACGAGGTGACCAACCAGGCCCCGCCGCTGCAGGGCCACGACGTGGCCGCGTACCGGCCGCTGCTCGACGGGCTGCGGGCGAACGGGGCCGGATGGGCGCAGGACGCGCTGCACGAACTGGGCACCCTCGCCGGGAGCGCGCGGGCCCAGGAATGGGGCCGGGTCGCGGAAAAGGTACCGCCGGTGCTGCACACGCACGACCGCTACGGGCACCGTATCGACGAGGTCGAGTACCACCCGTACTACCACGAGTTGATGGACGTCTCGGTGCGCCATGGCCTGCACGCCGCGCCATGGCGAGAGGAGAAACCCGGCGCGCACGTGGCCCGCTCGGCGAAGATGTTCGTGTGGTGCCAGGCCGATGCCGGGCACCTGTGCCCGATCTCCATGACCTACGCCGCCATTCCCGCGCTGCGCACCGAACCGGAGCTGGCGGCGCTGTACGAGCCGCTGCTCGGCAATCCGGTCTACGAACCGGAACTGCGGGCGCCGCTGGAGAAATCCGCGCTGATCGCCGGGATGTCGATGACCGAGAAACAGGGCGGCTCGGATGTACGGGCGAACACCACGAAGGCGGTGCCCAATGCGGACGGGAGTTTCGCGCTCACCGGGCACAAGTGGTTCACCTCCGCGCCGAACTCGGATGTGTTCCTCACCCTCGCCGTGGCACCGGGCGGGCTGAGCTGTTTCCTGGTACCGAAAATCCTGCCGGACGGCAGCCGTAACACCGTGCATCTGCAGCGGCTCAAGGACAAGCTGGGCAACAAGTCCAACGCCTCCTCGGAGATCGAGTACGACAACGCGCTCGGCTGGCCGATCGGGGAACAGGGCCGCGGGGTGGCCACCATCATCAAGATGGTGAACATGACCCGGCTGGACTGCCTGACCTGTTCGGCCTCGGCGATGCGGCTCGGGCTCTCCCAGGCGCTGCATCACGCGCAGCACCGCAGCGCCTTCGGCGGCCTGCTCATCGACGCTCCGCTGATGCGCAATGTGCTCGCGGACCTGGCGGTCGAGGCGGAGGCCGCGACCCTGGTGACGATGCGGCTCGCGGGAGCGGTGGACCGGGCCGGTGCCGATGAACACGAGGCCGAGCTGCGCCGGATCGGGATCGCGATCAGCAAGTACTGGGTGTGCAAGCGCGCTCCGGTGCACGCGGGCGAGGCCCTGGAATGCCTGGGCGGCAACGGTTATGTCGAGGAATCCGGAATGCCGCGGCTGTACCGGGAGGCCCCGCTGACCTCGATCTGGGAAGGCTCCGGGAACGTGGCCGCGCTCGATGCCCTGCGTGCCATGGCCCGCCAGCCCGCGACCGTGGAGGCGTATTTCGCCGAGGTGGAAAAGGCCTCCGGAGTGGATGCGCGGCTGGACGACGCGATCGCCCTGCTGCGCAAGGAACTCTCCGATTTCGAGGACGTGGAGTACCGGGCGCGCCGGGTCGTGGAACTGATGGCGCTCGTGCTGCAGGGCGCCGAACTGCACCGCACCGGAGATGCCGCGGTCGCGGACGCGTTCTGCGCGACCCGGCTCGGCGGCGACTGGGGCGGCGCCTTCGGCACGCTGCCGACCGCGGCGGACACCGAAGCGATTCTCGCCCGCGCGGCCATCTGAGTTGTGCTAGCCTCGCTTTTCGTGATTACCGGGTCGGCCATGAGCCACACACGGATTGGATTCCCGGTCACTACGTGACCGCGGCGCGGGCGAGAGGCCCGCCGCACCTCCTTTTCGCGCATTCGATGCACGACATGCGAAAGGAGGTGAATACATGTCCCACTCGAATGATGCCGAGCAAGCGTGGCGGGAATTCCTGGCCGCGAACGAGGTCGGTTCGGTGCTGGACGCGACCGTGGCCTCGGTCGTCCCGTTCGGCGCTTTCCTCGAGATCGCACCGGGAGTGCACGGTTTGCTGCACGCGGTCGAGTCCGATACCGAATCGGTCCCCGGCCAGCGGCGCCGGGTACGGATTCTGGCGATCGATGCCGAGCAGCAGCGCTGTAGCCTCGCCCCGGCGTGAGTGACGGGCCGGGTGGGGGCAGAAAGCGGCTGCCCCCACCCGGCCCGTCCAGCGTACTGCGGTCCGGATCACTGTGTTTACCGCCCGGATGCGCCTAGAGTGCGTCCGAGGACCCTCGTCCGTCGCGAGCGGGAGTCAGATCGGATGCATCGCAAGGCGGAGGATTGAGCCATAGCGGCAGCTATGGTGATTGACGACAACGCCGCGAGGCGCCGATATGGCCCCGCGCAGCAGGACATGGGGTTCTCGGACGTGCTCTAGTTACAGGGAACAGCATCCGTGGAGGTGGCAGTGGCTTTGTTCGCTTCGGTCGACGAGGTCTCGGCGCGGCTCGCCGAGACCGGATACCTGGCCTCCGCCGAGGTGGCCACGGCGGTGTTCCTCGCCGACCGGCTCGGGAAACCACTGCTGATCGAGGGGCCCGCCGGGGTGGGCAAGACCGAGCTGGCGAAGGCGGTCAGCGCGGCGAGCGCGGCCGAGCTCATCCGGCTGCAGTGTTATGAGGGCATCGACGAGGCGCGGGCGCTGTACGAGTGGAACCACGCGAAACAGCTGCTGCGGATCACCGCGGGGCGCGGGGAGAGCTGGGAACAGGCCCGCGCCGATGTGTTCGGCGAGGAATTCCTGCTTCCCCGCCCGCTGCTGTCCGCGATCCGCAGCGAACACCAGACGGTGCTGCTGATCGACGAGACGGACAAGGCCGATCTCGAGGTGGAGGGGCTGCTGCTCGAGGTACTCAGCGATTTCCAGGTCACCGTGCCGGAGCTGGGCACGATCAGCGCCCGGCACGTGCCCTTCGTGGTGCTCACCTCGAACGGCACGCGGGAACTGTCCGAGGCGTTGCGCCGCCGTTGTCTCTTCCTGCACCTGGATTTCCCGGACGAGGAACTGGAACGGCGGATCCTGCGCTCCCGGGTGCCCGCACTGGAGGAAAGCCTCGCCGCCGCGGTTGTCGAGGTGATCAATGCCTTGCGCGGTATGGGATTGCGCAAACCGCCTTCGGTTTCGGAGACCGTGGACTGGGCGCGCACCCTGCTCGAACTCGGCGCGCGCACCCTCGACGAGTCCGTGGTCGCGGACAGCATGGGGGTATTGCTCAAGCACCGCACCGATATCGAGATCGCGCACGAGAAACTGCAGCTGCCCGGATGAGTACCGATACCCGGCTCGTGGAGTTCGTCCGGGCCCTGCGCGAACACGGCATCACCGCGGGGCCGAGTGAGACGATCGATGCGGGCCGGGTACTCGAAGTGCTCGGGCTGGCCGACCGGGAACGGATGCGGGCCGGTCTCGCGGCCGCGCTGCTGCGCCGTGGTGGCCAGCGCACGGTGTTCGATCAGGTCTTCGATCTGTACTTCCCGCTGGGGATCGGGGCCCCGGACGCGCAGGCGGAATCCCTTGCGGAGTACCGGGAACAGCTCGCCGAAGCATTGGCCTCCGGCGATGCGGGCGAGCTCACCGAGGCCGCCCGCTCCGGGGTGGAACTGTTCGGCGCGGTGGACTCGGACGGCGGGTTCTCCGCGCACCGGACACTCGAGGCGATCCAGCCGCAGACCCTGGTCGCGCAGGTCGCCGAGGCCGTGGCCTCCGGGGGATTCGCCGAACGGCTTGCCAGGGACACCGCGCGCAGGCGGGTGGCCGAATTCCGCGAACGGGTGCGTACCGAGGCACGCAGGCGCATCGCGGAATCCCGTGGGCGGGAACGCATTCACCGGCACGCGGTGACGCCCTCGGCCGAATCGGCCGAACTGCTCGCGCTCAACGCGGAACGGCTCGCCGCGCTGCGCCGCACCATCGGGCCGCTCGGGCGCAAGCTCGCCACCCGGCTCGCGGCCCGGCGCACCCACGCCCGGCGCGGGGAGATCGATCTGCGCCGCACCCTGCGCCGCTCGCTGTCCACCGGCGGGGTCCCGATGCGGCCCGCCTACCGGAAACCGCGCCCGAGCAGGCCGGAAATCGTGCTGCTCTGCGATATGTCCGGCTCGGTCGCCAATTTCGCCACGTTCACCCTGCTGCTCGTGCAGGCGATGCGCGACCAGTTCTCCCGGGTGCGGATCTTCGCGTTCGTGGACAAGACCTGGGAGGTCACCGAACTGTTCGAGGCAACGGATCCGGATCCGGCGCGGATCGCCGAGCGGGTGCGGGCCAGGGTCGCCCCGGTCGCCTCGCTCGCGCACAGCGATTACGGGCGGGCGCTCGGTACCTTCCTGGACTGGTACGGGGACGCGATCTCGCCGAAGACCTCGGTGCTCGTGCTCGGTGATGCCCGCACCAACTACGGTTCGCCGAACGTGGCCGACTACGGCGCGATCGTGGCGACCGCGCGCGCGGTGCACTGGCTCAATCCGGAAGCCGAATCCCGTTGGGACACCGGCGATTCGGCCGCCGGCGCCTATCGCGCGCTCGCCCCGATGCACGAGTGCAGCACGATCGCCGCGCTGACCGAGCTCGTCGGCCGGATACTTCCGGTCTGAAATTCCCTTGCCGACTGCGGTATATTCGTACTGTTCGTGTCGAAACGTATCGGAGGTGGGGTTGATGACCGCGCGCACTGCCGTCGCGGGGCGAGGCTTCGGCTCCACGGCCCGGCCGGCGGCCTGACTCACAGGTCCATCTGCGCCGTGTAGGCGGCGCTCACACGAACACGTAAGGAATTCTTTCCCTCATGGCAATTCGTCATACCTGGACCACGCGCGCCGAGACGAGCGCCGACATCCCGGTGATCCGGGAGATCGATCTGGCGGCCTTCGACACCGCGGAGGAGGCCGAGCTGGTCGATGCGCTGCGGGCGGACCCGGCGTGGATCGACGGGCTGTCGCTGATCGCGGACGATCAGGACGGCAATCCGGCCGGGCACGCCCTGCTGACCCGCTGTCACATCGGGGATGTCCCGGCGTTGTGTCTCGGACCGGTGGCCGTGTGGCCCGCGCAGCAGAACACCGGTGCCGGAAGCGCGGCGATCCGGGCCGCGCTGTCCGCGGCCGCCGAGTCCGGTGAACGCTTCGTCACCGTGCTCGGGCACCCGAACTACTACCCGCGGTTCGGATTCACCCGCGCGGCGACACACGGGATCGGTATCCCGATCGAGGTTCCGGAAGAGTCGCTGATGGCGCTCTCCCTGGACGAGCGGTTCCCGCTGCCGAGCGGGACCATCCGGTACGCGGCACCGTTCGGTATCTGAGCCGGATCACCGTGCAGGGCCCGCGCCCTGCACGGTGCTCACCGGGCCTGTTCGTCCAGGTAGCGGATCAGCTTGCCGTGGAAGGTGCCGATCAGCTGGCGGAACGCCGCGCGGATGAGCGGACCCGAGGCGGGAATCAGTTCCTCGAACTGGATCTGCCAGCGCACATCCGTGCCGCCATCGGATTCGGTGAAGGTGAGCTCGCCCGCGTAATTGCGCATCGGCGCAGGAGTCGCGAGCGTGTACCCGATCCGCCGGTGCGGTTCGAAGGCGGTGATCCGCTCCTTGATCGGGAGCGGACCGCCGGGGAAGGCACCCATGGCGCGCACGGCGCCGACCCCGCGCTCGTCCGGGCTGCCCGTGCGGGTGAGTTTGGTGGCTCGCACGACCGGTTTGCCCCACTTGGTCCAATCCTCCGCGTTCGCCACCGCGTCGAAGGCCGCCTGCTGCGAGGCCTTGGTGTGCGCGGTGAATTCGAAGGAGAACAGGTCGGCCATTGGTCACCTCGCGGGGTCGGTTCCGTACCTCTCCCATCTCATACCGTCGGTATGCGAGCCGTCAACTCCTCGCTCACCCGCCGAGCGTACGCATCAGTCCGGCAGCCCCTTCGGCGCCGACCCGGACGAACATCGGGGTGACTCCGGACGGGACCGGGTAGTCGTGCAGTGTCCGTCCACCGGGCACGAAGCGGTGCCGGTTCGGGTCGTACCAGAGTCCGCGCGGCAGCACGACGTCCCGGTGGTCGCCCTTGGTGATCATCGGCGCGGCGAGCAGCGCGGGACCGAGCATCCACTCATCGTCGATCGTGTCGAAGCGGTGATCCTTGGCGAAGTCGAAGAACACCGGCCGCATGATCGGGCTCCCGTCCCGTACCGCGCGATCGACCTGCGCCTGGATGTAGGGGGCGATCTTCTCGTGCAGGCGCACCGCTTTCGCGTACTCCTTCGCGGTCTCCGGCGGGTATTGCACCGGCTTCCCGGTCGTAGTGTCCACAGTGGACACCGGCGAGGTCGAGGAGTACATGAGCGGCATCAGCGCGGCCGCCTGGGCCCAGCGCACGAGCAGATCCCCGGATGGCGGCGGCAGGCTGTTCGAACCGCCGATCATGTCGGTCTCCACGAAGGGGTAACCGTTGGTGGAGATCGCCATCGAACGGCGCAGCGTGGTGCGCAGCCCGTCCCAGCTCGCATCCGCATCCACCGCACGGGTGACGAAACCGTAGCGCTGGTTTCCCCAGTGGGTGCGGATTCCCGCGCCCTGCTGGTCGAACTCATCGGTCATGTCCGCGCCGATGCGCTGATAGTCGCGCGGGGTCAGATTGTTCGAGGTGGCGCAGGAGTCATCGAAGAACCGCGTATCGAACTTGAAACCGTCCACGCCGTAGTCGTGCATGAGTTTGCGCAGATTGCCGGTGTACCAGTCGCGCGCCTTCTTGTTGGCGAGGTCGATGATCCCGGCCTTGCCGTTCCACCATTTCACCGTGCACGCCTTGCCCGGATCATCCTTGGCGCGCACCAGATAACCGTGATCGCGGGCGTAGGCGTAGTTCTTCGAATCCAGGTTGACCCAGAAGGTGGTCCACAGCCCGAACTTGTACCCCATGCCGTGGATCTGGTCGACCATCTTTTTCGGATCCGGGAAGGTACGCGAATCGAAGGTCATGTTGCCGTAGTTGGACTCCCATTTGTCGTCCAGCTGAATGGTGTGCCCGTCGACCTTGGCCGCGCGCAGCTGCTTGGTCCAGTCGAGCACCTTGCGCTGATCGATGTCCCGGTAGTACTGCGCCCAGGAATTCCACAGCGGTTTCGCGTACTCGAACGGTTTCGCATCGGATTTCTCCGGCTTGCCGACCTCGCGCAGATAGGCGTCGTAGACCGCGCGCCGATTCTTCTCCAGGAAAACCGTGCTGGTGAAATCCTTGGTGTTGGTGACCGTGAGATCACCGCGGCCGTTCGCGAACTTCACCCGCATCGGCTGCGGGGTGCGCACGTAGACCCCGACCGATTTCGAGGTGTACCAGTACGGTTCCTGCATGACATAGCTCGACGGGGAGAAGTCCTGCTCGTCGACCTTCCCCGCGGAGTACGGATACGGCTGCGCGGTCCCCTCGCTGGTCTCCCCGCCCCCGTACCAGTGCCCGGAGGGGGCGAGCTCGAAGTGGGTTCCCCGCTCGCCGACTCCCGCGCCGGGCACCGACCAGGTGAGCTCCACCCGGTCGGACTTCGGCGTGATGTCCAGCCGGACCGTCTTGCCCGCGGTGGAGTCCGCCTCGGCGAGGATGTGCCCGTTCTCCCGGTGCGCCGAACGCACCCGGGTGGCCACCGCGCCGTTGTCGAAGGTGAACGCGTCCCGCGCGGTGCGCAGTACCGGTTCGCCGTGCCGGGAGACGGTGAGCCCGAGTCGTTCCGGGGTGATCCGCAGCTGGTAACCGGCGAATCCGTAGACGAATCCGCCCGGGCTCGCCGAGGCGGGCAGTGCGGTGGCGGCCAGTAGCGCGGCGAGCGCGCAACAGACCAGGGACCAGCGTCGCATCACGACCTCCGGTTCTGCATAAAGATGATCGGTTCGGCAGTGAATCGGTCAGAAACAAACAAACCCTGCCGGGTGTGGCGCTGTCAAGGGTTCGGCGCAGACTCGAGCCGTGACCGAACCATCGACCGAACCCGGAAGCGACCGGCTCCGCGCCGCGCTGCGCCAGGTGCTCCCCGCGGACCGCATCCTCACCGACCCCGACACGATCCGGCGCTATTGCCACGATGAGGCCGAGTGGGCCCCGCACGGGCAACCGCTCGCGGTGGTGCGCCCGCGCACGGCCGAACAGGCCCAGACCGTGGTGCGGTTCGCCATCGAGCACCGGGTGCCCGTGGTGCCGCGCGGCGCCGGGACCGGTCTCTCCGGTGGCGCGAACGCGATCGAGGGCGGGCTGGTGCTCGCCTTCGACGCGATGACCGCGATCCGGGAGATCGACCCGGCCGAACGGCTCGCGGTCGTGGAACCCGGCGTGGTCAACGAGGACCTGCGCACCGCCTGCGCGGAACACGGGCTGTGGTACCCGCCGGATCCGGCCAGCGCGCCCTGGTCGACCATCGGCGGCAACGTGGCCACCAACGCGGGCGGGGTGTGCTGCGTGAAGTACGGAGTCACCCGGGACTATGTGCTCGGCATGCAGATCGTGGACGGGCGCGGCGAACTGGTCCGGCTCGGCAGGCGCACCGCGAAAGGCGTCGCCGGATACGACCTGTGCGGGCTGCTGGTCGGTTCGGAGGGCACCCTCGGCGTGCTGACCGAGCTCACCGTGAAGCTGCTGCCCGCGCGGGCACCCGAACGCACCATCGCGGGCTCCTTCGACTCGGTCGTGACCGCGGGCGCGGCCGTGGCCAGGGTCGCCGAGGCCGGGATCGTGCCCTCGGCGCTGGAGCTCGTGGACCGGCACTGCCTGCGCGCGGTGGACGAGTGGAAGAACATGGGCCTCTCGGTGGACGCGGATGTGCTGCTGCTCGGCCGTTCCGATGAGGAGAGCCCGCGGCAGGCCGAGGCGATCCGGGACTGCTTCGAGGCGGCTGGCGCGAACTGGGCCGCGGTGTCCACCGACGAGTACGAGGCCGAGGCGCTGTTCCAGGCGCGGCGACTGGCCTATCCCGCGCTCGAACGGCTCGGACCGGTGCTCACCGAGGACGTGTGCGTGCCCAAGGGGAAGGTGCCCGAGATGCTCGCGCGCATCGAACGGGCGGGCGTCGAGCACGAAACGCACATCGCGAACATCGCGCATGCCGGGGACGGGAACCTGCACCCGCTGTTGATCACCCGGCCTGGGGACGAGGCGGCCAGGGTCCGGGCGCAGGCCGCGTTCGCCGACATCCTCGAGGCCGCGCTCGAACTCGGCGGCACGGTCACCGGGGAGCACGGGGTCGGTCTGCTCAAGGCGCCCGGCCTGCGCGCCGAGCTGAGCGAGCCCGCGCTGGAGATGCATCACCAGGTCAGGACGGCCCTCGATCCGTTCGGCATCCTCAATCCCGGCAAGGTATTCGGTCAGTGATCTATTCACTTCCTCCCGTGCATGGCTATAGGGGCGCCGACATGGGATGATGCCCGCGGAGTTGGGAACCTTGGAGGAATGAGGGATACCGGACGAGGCTCGGGGAGAGGCCGCGTCGGGAGAGGGCGATGGTTCAGCAGCGCGAGTTTTCCGAGCGGGCGGGATGGAGAACTCATGCCGAGCGCGTATACGGACAGGGTTACCGTCGTTACTCGCTGTTCGTGCTCGCTCTCGGAGTTCTCGGCGCGCTGGCCCTGTGGCTCACCACCGAGGTGCACTGGAACACCGGCCAGATCCTGCCCGCGCTGCTGATCACCGCCGGTTTCGTGCTCGCCGAGGCGTGCACGACCGACATCAACGTGGGGCGGATCGACTACACGATCTCGCTGACCGCGGTCCCGATCGCGATCGGCCTGTTCACGCTGCCGTTCCCGATCGTGCTCGCCGCGCACCTGGTCTCCGGGCTGGCCATTCAGCTGGGCCGCAGGGCGTTCACCCACGTCCTCTACAACGCCGGGGTGCTGTGCGTGGAGATCGCGCTGCCGTTCCTGGTGTACCGGCTGCTGTCCCCGGTGCAGTTCCTTCCCAGCTGGGTGGTCGTGGTGCTCGCGGTGCTCGCGTCCTCCCTGGCCAGCACCGGGCTCGGGCTCGGTGCGCTGCAGGCGGTCGGCGCGGGCCTCCGGATGCGCCAGGTGGCCAGTCTCGGCGCGCGCACGGTGGTCGTGGAGATCGTCGCCACCATGCTGACCGTCGCCTTCTACGGAGTGGTCCGCGAGGTGGCCTGGGGCTGGCTGTTCGTGGCGCTGCTCGCGGGGGCCATGCTCGCCATGTTCTTCGCCTACGGGCAGCTGTTCCGCGAGCAACGCGATCTCGGCGCGCTGGCCAACATCAGCCTCGAGGTGGCGCGCAGACGCGGGGCAGGACCCGGGCCGTTCGAGGAGGACGGCCGCCAGGAGATCGACGCGCAGTGGGCCCGGGTCGGCGAGCAGATCCGCGACCAGATCGGCGCCGACCGCATCGTGCTGCACCTGGTCGAGGACGACAACGAGGCGGTGCGCACCGTGATCGCCGGGCGCGCCCTTCCCGAAGGCTGCCAACCGGAGGAGTTCTGGCGGGAGGACCCACTGCTGCAGCTGCCCGGTACCGAGGTGCGCTACCACCGCCGCCGCGACGCCGCCGAGGAAGTCGCGGCCGCGCTGCGCGGCAGGGGCGCACACGAGGCGCTGGTGGTGCCGCTGCGCAACTCGGCCCGGCTGCTCGGCGCGGTCGAGGCGCACGACAAGGCCAGCAGGTGGCGCGGGTTCGGCAGGGCCGACATCCGGTTGCTGCGCACCATCGCCAACCACCTGTCCACGGCGACCGACAACCAGCGGCTGGTCGCGCGGCTGCGGCACGACGCGTACCACGATCCGCAGACCGGGCTGCTCAACCGGCCCGGATTCCTCGCGGCCGCCGGGGAACAGGTCGGCGAGGGCGCGATCGTGCTGCGTGCCGATCTGGACGTGCTCTCCGGGGTCTCGGACGCGCTCGGCCAGGTGTGGGGGGACCGGATGGTGGTCACCGCCGGCCAGCGGCTGCGCGATCAGCTCGGCCAGGAGGTACCGCTTGCCCGGATCGAGGGCGGCCAGTTCGCGGTGCTGCTGGACGGTTCGCGGCCACCCGAGGAGATCGCCGAACGGCTGCGTTCCGCGCTCACCGCGACCTACACCTTCGGCAAGCTCTCCGTGGAAGCCGAGGCCTACCTCGGATTCGCCAGGGTCCTCGAATCCTCCGGCGAGGAGACCGATGTCACCACGCTGCTGCAGCGCGCGGATGTCGCCCTGCGTACCGCGCGCAGCAGCGCCGAATCGGTCCGGGAACACTCGCCGAGCATGGGCAGCGTCTTCCTGCGCCGCTTCCAGCTGGTCACCCAGTTCCGCCAGGCCGTGGACCGCGGTGAAGTGCTCGCCTACTACCAGCCGAAGGTGGCGCTCGGCAGTAAGCAGCTGCTCGGCTTCGAGGCGCTGGTGCGCTGGCGGCACCCGGAGTTCGGCCAGCTCTCCCCGGACGAGTTCGTGCCCGCGGTGGAGGCAACCGGGCTCATCGACGTGCTCACCGCCTTCGTCAGCGAGGAAGCGATCAAGCGCATCCGCACCTGGCTGGACAACGGGCTGCGGATGGGTGTCTCGGTCAACCTCGCGGTGCGCAGCCTCGGTGACGACACCCTCCCCGACCAGGTGGCCGAGGCACTGGAACGGCACGGGGTGCCCGCCGAACTGCTCACCTTCGAGATCACCGAGTCCGGCGTGATGGCCAACCCGGAGCGCGCGCTTCCGGTGCTGCGGCGGCTGCACGCGCTCGGTGTGGTGCTCGCGCTCGACGACTTCGGCACCGGGTACTCCTCGCTCGCCTATCTGCGCCAGCTCCCGGTGGACGAGGTGAAGATCGACAAGAGCTTCGTGCAGGGCATGGGGACCGACCTCGGGGACCTCGCCGTGGTGCGCTCCATCGTGGAACTCGGGCACTCCCTCGGCCTGCACGTGGTCGCCGAGGGCGTGGAGGACGACCTGTCCAGGGAAGCCCTGCTCGGCATGGACTGCGACGTGGCCCAGGGCTACCTGATCTCCCGCCCGCTTCCGGAGGACAAGCTCGAGCCGTGGATCCGCGCACGCACCCTGCGCGAGCCCGGCGAATGCGGCGCTGCCCGGCTCACCCTGCTTTCCTGACCCCCGCTGCACGAGCCCCGGAACGCCCATGTAGTCTTTTGGAGGCTCGCGGGCAAGCGGCGAGCACGCCCCTTTAGCTCAGTCGGCAGAGCGTCTCCATGGTAAGGAGAAGGTCTACGGTTCGATTCCGTAAAGGGGCTCGATAGTGGGCGATGTATGCCCACGGATTGCGTGGGCCTTGCCGTCTCGCTGACAACTGTGGGGGCGCAGCCCCCACGCCCCGGCCCGAGGGGACTTCGTCCCCCGGACCCCCTGGGTGGGTGGTCGAGTCGGGTTCAGCGGGTAAGCTGGGCAGGGTTCAGGCTCGCTTGGCGGTGTAGCTCAGTTGGCAGAGCAAACGGCTCATAATCGTTGTGTCGCCGGTTCAAGTCCGGCCACCGCTACTGAACCGACCCGATAGGCACAGAAGACGAAAGGCTTGACCCGTGGCTGCCTCTACCGACGTGCGACCGAAGATCACGATGGCGTGCGAGGAGTGCAAGCACCGCAACTACATCACCAAGAAGAACCGGCGCAACGACCCGGACCGTCTTGAGATGAAGAAGTTCTGCCCGAACTGCGGCGCGCACCGTACGCACAAAGAGACTCGCTGAGACTCACTGACGAGGAAGACGCGCGGTGGCGCTCGACCCGAACTTCATCGGCAGGCATTACCCGGCGACCGAGACCTACGAGGTCGGCCGGGAGAAGATCGCCGAGTTCGCTGCGGCGATCGGGGACACCAACCCGATCTACCTGGACCCCGCCGCGGCGGTGGCTGCCGGGCACCCGGATGTGATCGCCCCGCCGACCTTCCTCACGATCGTAAACCTGCGCGCGATCAACGTGATCGTCGGCGACCCGGAACTCGGGCTCGACTACGGGCGCATGGTGCACGGCGATCAGAGCTTCGATCACCGGCGCCCGGTACACGCAGGCGACCGGATCGCGGTCAGCGTGACGATCGAGGACATCATGGCCCGCGCGGGCAACGACTTCATCACCATGCGCGCCGAGGTGCACGCCGAGGACTCCGAACTCGTGTGCGTGTGCCGCGCGCAACTCGTGGTGCGGGGTGACGAGGCATGACTACCGTGACGAAGGGCGATGAGCTCGGCCCGCTCGAGGTCACCGTCACCCGCGAGAACCTGGTGCGCTACGCGGGTGCCTCGCTCGACTTCAACCCCATCCACTGGAACGAGCGGTTCGCGAAAGAGGTCGGGCTCCCCGACGTGATCGCGCACGGCATGCTCACCATGGCCCTCGCCGGCCGCCTGGTCACCGACTGGGCAGGAGATCCGGGCAAGGTCCTCGAGTACGGGGTTCGGTTCACCAGGCCGGTCCCGGTTCCCGACGACGGCAGCGGCGCCACCGTGACCTTCACCGGCAAGGTCAGCGAGGTGAGCGAAGGCGTGGCCAAGGTGCTGATCACCGCCAAATGCCAGGGCCAGACCGTGCTCGGCAAGGCCGTGGCCAAGGTCGCCGTTGACTGAACCGGTCGCCGTCGTCACCGGTGCCTCCCGGGGAATCGGCGCGGCCACCGCACGCATCCTCGCCGGGACCGGCTACCACGTGGTGGTCAACTACACGGCCGACGAAGCGGGCGCGCGCTCGGTCGCCGGGGAGATCGGCGGCACGGCGCTGCGCGCCGACGTCGCGGACCCCGGACAAGTCGACGCCCTGTTCGCCGAGGCCGCCGACCTCGGCCCGCTGACCGCACTGGTCAACAACGCGGGCATCACCGGAAATCACATCGGCCCGCTGCACACCCACGAACCCGAGGTCGTGCGCCGGATGCTCGAGGTCAACGTGACCGGGGTGTTCCTGTGCTGCCGCGCCGCACTGCCCAGGATGAACGGCGGGGCCATCGTGAACGTCTCCTCGACCGCGGCGTTCCGCGGATCCCCCGGCGAATGGGTGCCCTACGCGGCGAGCAAGGCCGCGGTCAACACCATGACCACCGGACTGGCCGCCGAGGTCGCCGACCGCGGCATCCGGGTGAACGCCGTCGCGGCCGGGCTCGTGGAAACCGGGCTGCACGCCGCGGCCGGGGAACCGGGCCGGATCGAGCGGGTCGCCCCCAGGATTCCCATGGGCCGCGCGGGAACCCCCGAGGAGATCGCCGAATCCATCGCCTGGCTGCTCTCCCCGGCCGCCTCCTTCGTCACCGGCGCCGTCCTCCCGGTGAGCGGCGGCTTCTAGGCCGTTCTCGATAGGATGCGGCCCGTGAACTCCTACTGGCGCGTCGTCCTTCCACCACCGGCTGCCTGATCCGGCAGCCGTTTTTCGCCGACCCGGTGAGTCCGGGTACGGCCATCGTGTGCTGCCGACTCCCGGGTCATTGCAGCGGCGATTCAAGGGATGGACATGTCAGTACAGGAGTATCGATCCGGGCCGGCCACGACCAGGGGCGCGGTGTTCGTGCTCGGCGCGGCCGGTCTCTGGGGGACAACGGGAACGGCGGCCAGTTTCGCGCCACGGGCCGCATCGGGGGTGTCGATCGGCGCGGCGACCATGGGGATCGGTGGCCTCGTGCTGCTCGCCCTCGCCGGGCGCACGGCGTTGCGACCGCTGCGGGCCGGGCGGACCTCGGTGGTCACCGCGCTGCTCGGGGCGGCGAACGCGGCGATCTATCCGCTCGCCTTCTACAGCTCGATGAGCCTCGCCGGGGTCGCGGTGGGCACCGTGGTGACCATCGGATCCTCCCCGGTGTTCGCGGCCCTGCTCGAACGGTTCCTGGACGGCGCCCGCCTGGACCGGACCTGGCTGCTGGCCACCGCGATCAGCGCGATCGGGGTGGCCGCGCTCGTGCTCGGCGGGGAAGGGCCCGGCGCGGGCACCCAACCGGTGCTCGGGGTGCTGCTCGGGCTGGTGAGCGGGGCGAGCTACGCGGGGTACACATTCGCGGCCGGGCGATTGATCGGCGCCGGGCACTCCTCGCGGGCCGTGGTCGGGCTGTTGTTCGGGCTCGGCACGGTCGTGCTCATCCCGGTGTTCGTGGCGACCGGCGCGCCCCTGCTGCGTGGCAGTGGGCTCGTGGTGACCGCCTATCTGGCCCTGGTGCCGATGTCGGTGGCCTACGTGCTCTACGGGGCCGGTTTGCGGCAGCTGCGGGTGACCGCGGTCGCCACGCTCACTCTGTTCGAGCCCGTGGTGGCCGCCGTGCTCAGCGTGTTCGTGGTGGGTGAGCGGCTCGGCGCGCTCGCCTGGGTCGGCGCCGCGCTGATCGGGATCGGGCTCGCGCTCACCACCCTGCGCGGCCGCTGAAACCCGGGATCAGGCCCCGGCGTGCTCGGCGAGCCGACCGGCCAGTGCCCGCACCAGTTCGCGGAGGGCATCGGGGCCTTCGATCACGAACGGCCGGTCGAGCGCGGCGAGCAGGGGCGGTAGCCACTCCAGCCGTTGTGCCCGGATCCGGGCCCGCACCCAGGACGGGCCCGGATCCAGTTCTTCCAGGGTGGCGATGGACGGCGGGAAAACGGCACGGATCTGTTCCGGTGTCGCCTGGATCCGCACGGATACCTCGTACCGGTGCGGTGCCTCGGCGATCGACGTGAGCACCCGCTGGGCCGGATCGAATCCCTCAGGCACCGCGAACGTTCCCGCGCGCAGCCCGACGCTGCTGATCCGGTCGACGCGGAAGGTGCGCACCTGCTCGCTCGCGGAGTCGAAACCGGTCAGATACCACCGGCCGGAGTGGGTCACGATCCCGTAGGGATGGACGACGCGTTCGCTGGCGCCGCCGTGCCCGGCGAGATAGCCGAGGTCGACCGGGCGGCGATCCCGGGCTGCCTCCGCCACGGTGAGCAGGACCTCGGCCTCCGCGGTGCGCGCCGCGCTGGCGGGTGCGGTGAAGTCGGCGATCTCCAGCAGCGCGTCGAGCCTGCGGCCGAGCGCTTCGGGCAGCACCCGGCGGACCTTCGCGACCGCGCTCTCGGCCGCCGCGGCCGAGGTGCTGAGCAGCCCGGCGCGCCGCCCCGCGACCAGGCCGAGCAGCACGGCGAGCGCCTCCTCGTCGGTGAGCATCAGCGGAGGCATCCGGTAACCGGGGGAAAGGCGATACCCGCCGTACCGCCCGCGTACCGAGCGGACCGGGATGTCCAGATCGAGGAGGTGCGCGATGTAGCGGCGCACGGTGCGCTCGTCCACGTCCAGCCGCCGGGCGAGCTCGGCGATGGTCCAGGTGCCCCCGCGCTGCAGGATCTCCAGCACGGCCAGTACGCGGGCGATCGGCCGAGTCACGGGCGGAAGTTTCTCAATACCGGGCGGATCCTGTCCAGTATTGCTTCTAGCGTGGCGGATGTCCACGGAGGGACGGATGCAGAACCGCCCTCCAGTACCGAAGGGATCCACCGTGCAGCTTGCTTCTGTCCGCGTCATCACCAACGACGTCGACCGGCTCGTGCAGTTCTACGAGCAGGTGACCGGTATCCAGGCGCGGCGGCCCGCCGAGCAGTTCGCCGAGTTCGTCGGCCAGTCGTGCACCTTGGCCATCGGCAGCGCCGAGACAATGACGCTGTTCAGCGCCGGGGCGGCCGTGCCCGAATCGAACCGGACCGCGATCCTCGAATTCCTCGTCGAGGACGTCGACCGCGAATTCGAGCGGCTGACCAGCCTGGACCTCGCCCCCGAGATCGTGCAGCAGCCGACCACGATGCCGTGGGGGAACCGCTCCCTGCTGTTCCGCGACCCCGACGGCAACCTGGTCAACTACTTCACCCCGGTCAGTGACGAGGCCCGCGCACGGCTCGCCCACTGACCGCGCGAAGCTACTCGGCTTCCCGGAGGAATTCACCCATGCGCCGCACGCCGGTGACCATGTCCTCGGCGTCGAGCGCGTAGGAGAGCCGGAAGTAGCCGGGCGTACCGAAGGCCTCGCCCGGCACCACGGCGACCTCGGCGTGCTCGAGCACCAGGGCGGCGAGCTCGACCGAGTTCTGCGGGCGCTGGCCGCGCAGCTCCTTGCCGATCAGGCCCTTGACGCTCGGGTACGCGTAGAAGGCGCCCTGCGGGGTAGGGCACTCCACGCCGGGGATGTCATTGAGCAGCGGCACGATCTCGCGGCGGCGCGCGTCGAAGGCGGCGTGCATCTCGTGCACCGCGTCGAGCGGGCCGGCCACCGCGGCCAGGGCGGCGCGCTGGGCCACGTTGGACACGTTCCCGCACAGGTGCGACTGGAAGTTGGACAGCGCCTTGATGATGTCGTCCGGGCCGATCACCCAGCCGACTCGCCAGCCGGTCATGGCGTAGGTCTTGGCCACCCCGTTGAGCACCAGGGTCCGGTCGGCGATCTCCGGAACGACCACGGGCAGCGAGGGTGCCTCGGCACCGTCGTAGAGCAGGTGCTCGTAGATCTCGTCGGTGACCACCCAGATGTCGTGCTCGGCGGCCCAGCGCCCGATGGCCTCGACCTGCTCGCGCGGGTACACGGCACCGGAGGGGTTCGACGGGGAGTTGAACAGCAGCACCTTGGTACGCGGGGTGCGGGCGGCCTCCAGCTGCTCGACGCTGACCAGGTACCCGGTCGACTCGTCCGCGGTGACCTGCACCGGAACCCCGCCCGCGAGGGTGATCGCCTCCGGGTAGGTGGTCCAGTACGGCGCCGGGAGCAGCACCTCGTCGCCCGGGTCGCAGAGCGCGGCGAAGGCGTTGTACACGGCCTGCTTCCCGCCGTTGGTGACCAGGACCTGGGAGGCCTCGACGGCGTACCCGGAGTCGCGCCGGGTCTTCTCCGCGATCGCCTCGCGCAGTTCGGGAAGCCCCGCCGCGCCGGTGTAGCCGTGGTTGGCGCGCTGCCCGCAGGCCTCGCGCGCGGCCTCGACGATGTAGTCGGGTGTCGGGAAGTCCGGCTGGCCCGCGCCGAATCCGATGACCGGGCGCCCCTGCGCCTTGAGTGCCTTCGCCTTCGCGTCGACGGCGAGGGTCGCGGACTCGGCGATCCCGCCGATGCGCGCGGAGAGACGGGCTGATGCGGGGGCTGATGCGCTTGCGGTCATATCCCGATTCTCGCAGAACCGGGTGGCCGGATTCACACCAGGTCGCGGGGGTGGGGCCGGGATGGCAAACCCGGTCGAGTACCCGGCCGTGGTCGTGCCGTACACTGCAATTCTCGGGTGACCTGATACCCGCGTATCAGGGCGCACGAAGGGGCGTAGCTCAATTGGCAGAGCAGCGGTCTCCAAAACCGCAGGTTGCAGGTTCAAGTCCTGTCGCCCCTGCGCACAACGTTGCCGGACGAACCGAGAAACCCCACTGTCGAGCGGAGGGACGCCGTGACCGAGGACGAAGGCGACGCGGGTCGCGAGCGCGAGAAGCGCGACGACTCCGAAGCGTCCCAGCCGTCCCGTCCGACGACCGCGGCGGATCGCAGGGAACGCCGCCGCGCCGCCGCTCGGGCAGCTGGTGAGACCGGGAAACCGGCGAGGCCGGGTGCGAAGCGCTCCGAACGGGACACCACGCGCCCGGCGGCCAGTGGTGCCACAACCGAAAAGAAGGGGCGCCCTACCCCGACCAGGGACGGCGAGGTCAAGGCGGACAAGCCGTCGGTGTTCAAGCGGCTCGGCCGGTTCCTCCGGGAGGTCGTCGCCGAACTGCGCAAGGTCATCTGGCCGACGCGTAAGCAGATGATCACCTACTTCACGGTCGTGCTGGTGTTCGTCGTCGTGATGACCGCGTTCATCTTCGGCCTCGACTACGGCCTGACGAAGGGCATCTTCTACATCTTCGGTTGAGGCGCTTGGACATATCGATGAAGGGAAGCGAGACCGACCGTGACCGCTGAGAACAGCACAGCCGACGCTGAGGACGTCGTGGACGCCGAAGTGCAGGCGGCGCAGGACGACAGCGCGCCGGTCGAAGCCGATGCGGCGCAGCAGGACGGTGAGCAGGACGCTCCCGAGCAGGACGCTGCCCAAGCCGACCAGGACGAACCGGCCGAAGCCGAGACCGCGGAAGCAGCTCAGGACGAGGCCGCCTCGGACGAGGAGAGCGATCCCGTCGAGGAACTGCGCGCAGCCCTGCGTACCGCGCCCGGCGAGTGGTACGTCGTGCACTCCTACGCGGGCTACGAGAACAAGGTGAAGACCAACCTCGAGACCCGTACCCAGACCCTGGACATGGAGGACTACATCTTCCAGGTCGAGGTGCCGACCGAGGAAGTAACCGAGATCAAGAACGGCCAGCGCAAGCAGGTGCAGCGCAAGGTCCTGCCCGGCTACATCCTGGTGCGCATGGACCTCACCGACGAGTCCTGGTCCGCGGTGCGCAACACCCCCGGTGTCACCGGCTTCATCGGCGCGACCTCGCGCCCCTCCCCGCTGTCGATCAACGAGGTGCTGAAGTTCCTCGCGCCCGCGGTGGAGAAGGAGAAGCCGAAGCAGACCGGCGAGCAGGCGGCCAAGAGCACGGGCACCGAGGCGGCCGCGGCATCGGCCGTCGAGGTCGACTTCGAGGTCGGCGAGTCGGTCACCGTCATGGACGGGCCGTTCGCGACGCTGCCTGCGACGATCAGTGAGATCAACGCGGAGAGCCAGAAGCTCAAGGTGCTCGTGTCGATCTTCGGCCGGGAAACCCCGGTCGAACTGACCTTCAACCAGGTGTCGAAGGTCTAGCGGAACATCCCGCTAAAGAGGAAACCGGAAATTCGTGGGAGGGCCACGCGCTGGCCCGGACCACAGCTGCTTCCTGAAGGAGGAACAGTCATGGCAAAGCGCAGCAAGGCGTACCGCGCCGCGGATGAGCTCATCGACCGCGATCGGCTCTACACCCCGCTCGAGGCGGTGGGTCTCGCCAAGGAAACCTCGAAGATCAAGCAGGACGCCACCGTCGAGGTCGCCATGCGGCTCGGCGTGGACCCGCGCAAGGCGGACCAGATGGTGCGCGGCACGGTCAACCTGCCGAACGGCACGGGTAAGACCGCCCGGGTGATCGTCTTCGCGACCGGCGACAAGGCCGCCGAGGCCGAGGCCGCCGGCGCCGACGTGGTCGGCTCGGACGAGCTGATCGAGCGGATCCAGGGCGGCTGGCTCGAGTTCGACGCCGCGATCGCCACCCCGGACCAGATGGCCAAGGTCGGCCGGATCGCGCGGGTGCTCGGTCCGCGTGGCCTGATGCCGAACCCGAAGACCGGCACCGTGACCCCTGCGGTCACCAAGGCGGTGCAGGACATCAAGGGCGGCAAGATCAACTTCCGGGTGGACAAGCAGGCGAACCTGCACCTGATCATCGGGAAGGCCTCCTTCGAGCCGGAGAAGCTCGTGGAGAACTACGCGGCCGCGCTCGACGAGGTGCTGCGGAACAAGCCCTCGGCGGCGAAGGGCCGTTACCTGAAGAAGGTCACCTTCACCACCACGATGGGCCCGGGTATCCCGGTCGACCCGAACCGCACCCGCAACCTGCTCACCGACGAGGCCTCGGCCTGATCGGTCCGACGTAAGAAAGTCCGGTACCTTCT
>NZ_JALM01000014.1 GCF_000737195.2 Sciscionella sediminilitoris | reverse complement strand
GCGCGTGCACGACCGCGTCTTCGGCAACGACCGGTCCGGCAAGGTCAAGATCGACCTCGGCAAGGTCGCCAAGGACGACCAGCCGGAGCTGCGCCCCTTCCGCCGATGGGCGCGCGACCGGCTCGGTGAGGTCGGGGCGACCCAGGAGATCGCGCTCGACCTTCCCGCACTCGAACAACTCGCCGCCCTGTGCGGACTCGACACCGTCGAACTGGTCAGCAAACTCCGCCCGTTCACCAACCGCACCGCCGAACAAAGCGGATTCACCCCCCGCTGACCCCAGCACCACCGACCCGCCGACCCGCCGACCCGGCGTCCGCGCGACCGGCTCGGCGAGATCGGGGCGCCCCAGACTGAAAGGCGGCTTCCCCCGCTGACCTAAGCACCACCGCCCCCAAGCCAACCGAGCCTCCCGCACACGAATCGGGCGCGATCCCCCGCGGGGTGGGATCGCGCCCGATTCGATGAACTCGCCGGATCAGCCCGCCTTGACCAGGTCCTCGTCCTGGGTCAGCTGGGGACTGCGGCCGAGCAGCGCGAACTCGGCGGGAGCGATCCGCCGGGTCCGGCGCCAGTAGTTGAAGGTGAACCCCGGCCAGACGGTGCGGTTCACGCCCTTGCTGTCCAGGTACCAGCTCGTGCAGCCACCGGTCGACCACACGCCGTTCTCCAGCTGCTGCTGCACATCCTGGTTGAACCGGTCCTGCACGGACTTGCGCACCTCGATGGCGCCCGCCTTGCCCTTGTCGACCAGCTGGATCGCCTCGCCGACGTAACGCATCTGCTGCTCGATCATGAACACCACCGAGTTGTGTCCCAGCCCGGTGTTCGGCCCGAGCAGGAAGAACAGGTTCGGGAACCCGGCGACGGCGATCCCGTTGTGCGTCTGGATCCCGTTCTCCTGCCAGGTCTTGTCCAGCCGCTGCCCCTCGCGCCCGATCACGTCCAGGTACTCGAGGGAATCGGTCACGTGAAACCCGGTGCCGTAGATGATCGCGTCGACCTCGTGTTCCACCCCGGCCGAGTCCACCACCGAATGCTCGCGCACCTCGGCGATCCCGTCGGTGATCACGTCGACGTTGTCCCGGTTCAGTGCCGGGTAGTAGTCATTGGACTTGAGCACCCGCTTGCAGCCCATGGTGTAGTCCGGGGTGAGCTTGCGGCGCAGTTCCCGGTCCTTGATGCTCGCGGCCATGTGCTTGCGCGCCACCTGCTCAGCGAGCCGCATCAGCCACGACTGCCCGTTGAACCCGATCGCGCGCATCTCGTTGATCCAGTACAGGAAGTCGCGGTAGAGGGTCTGGGCGAACGGGATCCGTTTGAACGCCTGCCGCGCCCAGCCCGGCATGTCGTAGTCGCCCTTGGGCATGATCCACGGCGGGGTGCGCTGGAACAGTTCCAGCTTCGCCACCTCGGGCGCGATCTGCGGCACGAACTGCACCGCGGAGGCGCCGGTCCCGACCACCGCGACCTTCTTGCCCCGCAGGTCGAAGTCGTGGTCCCACTCCGCGGAGTGGAAGGCGGTCCCCTCGAAACGTTCGATCCCGGGCAGCGCGGGCACGTTCGGAATGTGCAGCGCCCCGATCCCGGAGACCAGGAACTGCGCGCGGTACTCGGTGCCCTCGGCATCGTAGATCCGCCAGAAGCTGCGCTCCTCGTCCCAGCGGGCCGTCTTCACCTCGACCCCATAGCGCATGTGCCGGTACAGATCGTGCTTGCGGGCCACCCCGCGCAGGTACTCCCAGATCTCCGGTTGCGGCGAGTAGGAGCGGCTCCAGTCCGGGTTCTGCTCGAACGAGAACGAGTACATGTGTGACTGAATGTCGCAGGCGCAGCCCGGGTAGGTGTTGTCCCGCCAGGTGCCGCCGACATCCTTGGCCTTCTCCAGGATCACGAAGTCCTCGATGCCGTCCTGCTTGAGCCTGATGCCCATGCCGAGGCCGGAAAATCCGCTGCCGATGATCGCCACCTTGGCGATCGCCTGACTTGTCGGTTCAGCCATGCCTGTGCTCCTGCCGTGCTCGAATGGCGTCCTGCCGTGATGTTACTACAAGTAGGTTACCGATGGTAGATTAGATCGCGGATTCGCGTAGACTGAGCCCCGTGACGGCCACCGGAAACGAACAGGCACCAGTTCGCAAACGCATGCCCCGAGCCGAGCGGGAGCGGCAGATGCTCACCGTCGCGGAGGAGATCTTCGCCGCGCGCGGGTTCGTGGCCACCTCGATGGACGAGATCGCCGAACGGGTCGGCGTGTCCAAGCCGATGCTCTACGAATACTTCGGCTCCAAGGAAGGCCTGCTCATCGGCACCATCCGGCAGGCGCGCGCCGAACTGCGACGGAGCACCGAGGAGGCCGTGCTCGGGGCGATCGACATCGAGGACGCCCTGCGCAAAGGGCTCGTCGCCTTCTTCGAGTTCATCACGAACCACCGCCAGGCCTGGTCACTGCTGCGCAACGAGGGCGCGCTGATGGCCAACTCCGCGGGCTCCGAGGTCGAGCAGACCCGTCAGCAGCAGACCAACCTCATGACCGCGCTCATGCAGGGCTTCGCCCCCACCACGGACGAGAAGTCCAGGGAGGCCGCGGCCGAGATCCTGCTCGGCGCCTGTGAACGGCTCGCCACCTGGTGTGAGCACCGCGACGAGGTCACTCCGGCGCAGGCGGCCGAATACATCATGCGTGGGTGCTGGTACGGCATGCTCGCCGAGTTTCGCGGGGACGCCCAGAACGCGTAGATTACCCGTTGGGAGTGATGTGGTCCTCGGTGAACCGTTCGGGAAGGGCGGCCACCGAAGGCAGGAACGGGAGGCAGTGATGCAGGAACCGATCACGATCAACTACACACGTGACGGCGACGACTGGAAACTCACCGCGACCCGCGCCGAGGAGGAACTCAGCGCCAGCGCGACGGGACTGATCGCCGCACGGGACAAGGCCGACCAGCTGGTGGAGAAACTCGCCGCCGGAGAGGGAGAGAAAACCGTCGTGCACCTGCTCGACGGCGACGCCTTCGCCTTCACCGACGCCTACCTGCACGCACGGCTGACCACTGGAACGGGAGCGGCCGCGGAACCGGCGGCATCCGAACCGGCGGAGAGCACATCCACGCAGGTCAACGGCGCCGCGAAGGTCAACGGGAAGGCTTCGGCCACCGAATCGGCGCCCGCCGGGGACAGCGGGAAAGCCCCGGCCCCCGCCGCCGAACCCGAGGCCGACGTCGCCGAGGCCAAATAGTCGCTAGCGGAACAGCTTGCGCAGCACGAGCAGCCCGACCAGGGTTCCGGCGCCGATCAGCGCATACTTGACTTTCGGCTCCGCCAGCTTGGCCTGCACCGTCGAACGGGCCGTATCCGCGAGCCGTTGCGGATTCGCCTTCGCGCCCAGCTGGTCGAGCGTGCCCGCGAGCGCGTCACGCGCCTGCTCGATCTCGTGTTGAATCGTCTCCGGGTCCCGCGCCACAGTTCCTCCTCGTGCCCTGCTGCTGGCCAACCGTAAAGCACCGAACCCGCGAAGTGCAGTCCGGGGCTCGCTGTAGACTCCCCCGCGGAGCTGGGGCCCGTAGCCCAATTGGCAGAGGCACATGGTTTAGGTCCATGCCAGTGAGAGTTCGAGTCTCTCCGGGCCCACCCGATCGACCCGATTCCGCTCGCTGCTCCGCAGCTTCGCCAGGATCGGGCGGTGATGATGTCGAGCCAAGCGCTCACCCCTGGCACCCCAGCACCGGACTGTCCCGGCGGGCCAGCATCTCCGCGTAACAGCGCCGCTCGGCCTCGGTTTCCGCAGGATGATTGGCGTCCATTCCGATGAGCCAGGTCAGTCCACGCCGCTGCACCTGCGGAACCCGGTGATCCGTACCGACGAGAGCGATGGCGTAGAGCGCGTTCTGCTCTCCGGCCCGTTCCTCGGCCCAGCCGAGCACATCCAGTAACCCGGCCCCGGTGATGTCGCAGGTCTCCACGGTCCACGAGGTGTACGGAAGATCGCCGCCGGTGAAGAGGTACACGCGAAATCGCGGATCCGCGTCCTCCCAGCTGCTGTCCCGTTCGTCGACTTCGACGACATGCACGACATCCCCCGATCACGTTTCCGGGCCGTTCGCCGTCCGAGGCTATCGGGGCCGGGGCCGCTCGACCGCCAGGTACAGGCCGAACAACAACATGCCGAGGCCGAGCAGGATCCACCAGGTCCCCCAGGCCGGAATGAGCACCACGGCCCCGATAACGGCCAGCGCCCAGCCCGCGTAGCCGCGCTCGGCCCCGCGCCGCGCACGGATCTCCTCGTATCCGGCCAGTTTCGCGGTCTCGCGCCGGATCCTGCGCCGCACCCGCCGGTACTCATCGGAGCGCGGATCGAGCTCGGCGAGCAGTTCCCGGTCCCGCCGCAGGGCCGCGCGCCATTCGGCACACCCCGGTTCCTCGTTCATCACGGTCTCGTTCACGATCGCCCGGGGGCGGCGAAGTCGAGCTCGGCACTGGTCACCGTGCCCGCTGTCCGGCCGGGAGCCTGGTGGTACCGCCAGTACAGATTGGTGTGCGCGATGACCTGTTCCGGAGTGGGCGCACCGAACCGGCTGAGGTCCTCGGTGGTGTGCGCATCGGCGATCAGGATCGTGTCGTAGCCGCGCACGATGGCACCGTGCAAGGTCGAGCGGATACACTCGTCGGTCTGTGCTCCGGCGAGGAACACCCTGCCGGCCCCGCGCTCCGCGAGCGCCTGCTCGAGGCCGGTCTCCTCGAAGGCATCGGCGTAGCTCTTGCGCAGTACCGGTTCGTCCGGATACGGCACGAGCTCGGACACGTACTGCCAGCCCTCGCTGCCTTCGGGCAGTTCCTCGCCACAGTGCTGCATCCAGAGCACCGGAACCTCGCCGGCGCGCGCCCTGGCCACCAGGCTCGCGACAGTGGCCACGATCGTGTCCCGGTCGTGGGCCTGTGCGAGGACGCCGTTCTGCATGTCGAGCACGAGCAGCGCGCTGTTCGGCCGGTCGACGAGCGTGGTCACGTGAGCCTCCCGATCGCAGGAGATCAGGTTACGCCCGAAACAGCGCGATACGGACCCCTTTTTCGCCCCGGGCAGGGCCCTGGACAAGTAAGGGCCCCCGCGCTCAACCAGCCTGGGGGTCACCGGGAGCGCGGGGGCGGAGGCCGCCGCTGGGGTTCGACGGCTAAGACTTACGGTAGCGGAGCACACACAACTCGTGACGCCTCCATTTGGGGGAATTTTCGTCTCCGGGCACCGACATAACGCCAGATCACCTGGGTAAAATTGCACTCTGCACGCTCGAACTTCACGACGGTGACGGTAGGGTTCCCCCATGGACAACGCGGCCGAGCAAGCGAATCCGGTGCCCGGGGAGGCGGAGGCCGGACCGGGGACGGTACTGAATGCGACACCCGCCCTGACCGCGGCCGAGTTCGCCGAGCGGTTCAACGGATACGCGCAGGCCGCACGGGCCACGGCCATGCAGGCGAAAGCCAAGAGCGACGCCTACGGTGAACAGCTGGCCAACGCGCGCGCCGACGTCTACGAGAAAGCCGCGGGCATGGTCGGCAGGCTGCCGCTGGACCAGGCCGCCACGGACATGATGAGCATCGCGGGCAAGACGCACGTGCGCAAAGCGCCGCTGATGGACTTCGACAGCAGCGGCCTGCAGTACATCGCCTCTCGTGCCTGGCAATACTGCGCGCTCACGATCGACCCGAACCTGCCCGAGCAGGCACCCGCATGGGAGTGAACGGCTGGGTTCGCTGGCTGGAGACCCGGGGGCTGTACGAACCCGGCGAACAGACGAGCACCCGTACGGACTGGCGCAATCTCGCCGTCGTTTCCGTGCTCTGGTTCCTCGGGGCGGGGCTACTGCTCGCCTTCCTCGTGTTCGCGCGGTGACACCCGATACCGTGGCGCCATGACGGAACGGTTGTCAGAAGGCCAGCAAGCGCCCGCGTTCACCCTCCCGGACTCGACCGGGAAACAGATCTCCCTCGCCGACTACAAGGGCGGCAAGGTGATCGTCTACTGCTACCCGGCGGCGAGCACCCCGGGCTGCACCAAACAAGCGTGCGACTTCACCGAAAACCTCGCCCTGCTCAACGACGCGGGCTACGCGGTGCTCGGTGTTTCCCCGGACAAGCCGGAAAAGCTCGCCAAGTTCATCACCGAGGAGAACCTGACCTTCCCGCTGCTCTCCGATGTGGACAAGACCATGATGACCGCATGGGGCGCGTTCGGCGAGAAGAAGAACTACGGCAAGGTCGTGCAGGGCGTCATCCGCTCGACCTTCGTGGTCGACGAACAGGGCCGCATCGAACGTGCGCTGTACAACGTCCGCGCGACCGGCCATGTCGCCCGGCTGATCAAGGACCTCGGCGTCTAGATCGGAGAGCCCCGCTCAGGATTCGGCGAAGGCGCGCAGCGCGGGGAGCAGTTCGCGCAGGGCGCGGCCGCGGTGCGAGAGCTCGTCCTTGCGTTCATCGGACAGTTCCGCCGCGGTGTACTCGGGTTCCTCGAGCGGGGCGAAGATCGGGTCGTAGCCGAACCCGTTGGTGCCACGGGGTTCGCGCACGAGGCGGCCGGGCCAGGTACCGCGCACGACGGTTTCCTGGCCATCCGGCCGCACCAGGGCCGCGGCGCTGACGAACGCGGCGCCGAGCCGTTCCTCGGGCACGTCGCGCACCTGGGCGAGCAGCAGTTCGAGGTTGGCCTTGTCCTGGCCGTGCTGCCCGGACCAGCGCGCGGACAGTACCCCGGGCATGCCGTTGAGTGCGTCCACGGCGAGCCCGGAGTCGTCGGCGACCGCGGCGAGTCCGGTGGCGCGCACCGCATCGCGCGCCTTGTCGAGGGCGTTCCCCTCGAAATCCGGCGCGGTCTCGGGGGCCTCATCGAAGGGCGGGACGGAGTTGAGGTCCACGAGCTCGACTCCGATCCCCGCGGCGGCGAGGATGCGCTCGAGCTCCACGCGCTTGTGCTTGTTGCGCGTGGCGATCAGCAAGGTGCTCATTTGCCCTTGCCCTTCCCGCCGGACTTGCCCGCCGGGGGCTCGGGCAGTTCTCCGGGGTAGGGCGCCTCGAGCGCGGCGGCCTGGATCTTGCAGAGCTCGTCGCAGCCCGCGGTGGCCAGGTCGAGCATCTTGTCGAGGGTGGAGCGGGGGAAGGTGGCGCCCTCCCCGGTGCCCTGCACCTCGACCAGGGTGCCCGCGTCGGTGGCGACCACGTTCATGTCGACCTCGGCGCGCGAGTCCTCTTCGTAGGGCAGGTCGAGCCGGACCCGGCCGTCGACAACGCCGACGCTGATCGCGGAAACGGCGCAGGAAAGCGGTTTCGGGTCGGCGAGCGCTCCGGCGGCGCGCAGCCAGGTGACGGCGTCGTGCAGGGCGACGTAGCCGCCGGTGATCGCCGCGGTCCGGGTTCCGCCGTCGGCCTGCAGGACATCGCAGTCGATCACGATGGTGTTCTCACCGAGCGCGGCGAGGTCGATGCAGGCGCGCAGCGATCGGCCGACGAGCCGGGAGATCTCGTGGGTGCGCCCGCCGATCTTGCCCTTGACGGATTCCCGGTCGCCGCGGGTGTGCGTCGCGGAGGGGAGCATCGCGTACTCGGCGGTCACCCAGCCGAGCCCGGAACCGGTACGCCAGCGCGGGACCCCTTCGGTGACACTCGCGGCGCACAGCACGCGGGTGTTGCCGAACTCGACGAGTACCGAGCCGGCGGGCCAGTCCTGGAAGCCCCGGGTGAGTTTGATGTCCCGAAGCTGGTCATCGTTTCTGCCATCGGTGCGAGCCACGCGAACACCCTATATGGCATACCTCGAGCCGCTGCTGACCACCGTTGGGCGGGCCCCGTACGACTCCTTGGCCTCGGCGATCACCGCGGCAGGATCGGTCCACGGCGGGATGTGGGTCAGCAGCAGCCGCTTGGCCCCGGTCCGCGCGGCGAGCTCACCGGCCTCGCGCCCGGAAAGGTGCAGTGCGGGCGGGCGGTCCGGACCGTGGGTCCAGGAGGCCTCGCACAGCAGCGCGTCGGCGTCCGCGGCGAGGTCCTCGAGCGCCGGAGTCATGGCGGTGTCCCCGGTGTAGGCGAGCACGGTGTCGCCGTGCCGGATCCGGAAACCGAAGGCCTCGCACACGTGCAGCACCGGGAACACGGTGACCTCGAAGGGACCCAGGTGCAGGGTCTGCGCGGACAGCGGGTGGAAGGCGAACACGTCACCGAGATCGGTCTCGGCGAGCTCGGCCGAGGACGGGGCGTGGGCGGCGGCCAGCCTGCTCGGTGCCTCGGCGGGGGCGTACACGTCGAGCTTGTGCTGCCGTGGGTCGTAGGGCGGCTCGGGGTGGAACCGCCGGTGCACGATCAGCGAGGTGAAGTCCGCGCAGTGGTCCGGATGCAGGTGCGAGAGCAGCAGCGCGTCGATCGCGAACGGATCGAGCAGGGCGGAGAGCACCGAGAGGGTCCCGTTGCCCAGATCCATGACCAGCCGGTATCCCTCGGCCTCGACGAGGTACCCGGAGGCGGGCGCGCCTGGCCCGGCGAAACTACCCGAGCATCCCAAGACCGTCAGCTGCACATTGTGCAGCGTTACATACTGCGGACGGGCATCAAAAGGGCGAGCGGTACGGACCACACCGTGATCCAGCTAGCTGTGTCCCAGGCTGGGGACGAGATGATGGCCCAAGAACCGGGCGGCCAGCTTGTCGAAGGCGCCCTGGTCACCGGTGGCGAGCACGACGTGTTCCGGTGGCCGGTCCTCCGGTGCGGCGAGCTCGGTCTCGGTGAGCACGCGCACCACATCCTTGGTGGTCTCCTCGGCGCTGGAGACGAGCGTGACCGAGTCCCCCATCGCGATCTGCAGTACCCCGGTGAGCAGCGGATAGTGCGTGCAACCGAGCACCAGGGTGTCCACATCGGCGCGCTGCAGCGGTTCCAGGTATCCCTGGGCGAGGCCGAGCACCTGCCGCCCTGAGGTGATGCCGCGCTCCACGAAGTCGACGAACCGCGGGCAGGCGACACTGGTCACGGTGAGCCCGCTGGCCGCGACGAAGGCGTCCTCGTAGGCGCGGGAGCGCACGGTTCCCTCGGTGCCGATCACCCCGACCCGCCCGCTGCGCGTGGTGTTCACCGCGCGGCGCACCGCGGGGAGCACCACCTCGATGACCGGGATGTCGTAGCGTTCCCGCGCATCCCGCAGACAGGCAGCCGAGGCCGTATTGCAGGCGATGACCAGCATCTTCACCCCGTCGGCCACGAGCCCGTCCAGCAGCTCGATGGCACGGGCCCGCACCGTGGCGATCGGCAGCGGGCCGTACGGGGCCACCGCGGTGTCCCCGACGTAGCGGATCGATTCACCGGGCAGCTGGTCCATGATCGCCCTGGCGACCGTGAGCCCACCGACGCCGGAATCGAAGACGCCGATGGGCGAGGAACTCGTGCTCACGGATTGACGATGGTAGTCGGCGCGCTTTCCTCGCTCTTGCGCTTGCCCGCCTTCGCCGCCTTGGCCGCGAGCCAGGCGGCCAACACCCCGCCGAGTGCGCCGAACAGGTGCGCCTGCCAGGAGATGTTCGGGTGCAGCCCGGGGATGAGCCCGAGCAGGGTGGAGCCCCAGAAGAACAGCAGCACGATCGCCACGATGATCTGCCCGAAGCTGCGGTTGAACAGCCCGCGGACGAGCAGGAAGGCCAGCCAGCCGAAGGCGATCCCGGAAGCGCCGATGGTCACCCCGCTGCCGGTCAGCCACACCCCGATCCCGGAGACCAGCCAGATCAGCACGGTGGAGGCGATCCACGGCCCGATCCCGACGGCCATGGCGAGGAACCCGAAGATCAGCACCGGGATCGTGTTGCCGAGCAGGTGCGCCCAGCCGCCGTGCAGCAGCGGCGCCCAGACGATGCCGGGCAGCCCGGAGAGCGAGCGCGGCACGATCCCGTATTGACGCAGATCCCAGTGGAAGCCGAGCCAGTTCACCAGCGAGATCAGGTAGAGCGCCGCGGTGAACGAGGCGATCACCAGACCCGCGCGCACCGGGGAAGCGGGCAGGACGCGTTTGGTCAGCGAGGTGCTCGTGGCCGGTACCGGAGCGGGCTGCGTGGTCATGTCTCCACGGTAGCCGCGTGAATGGTCCATTGGCTCGGGGAGAACCCTGGGATTCCCCAGGGTTCGCGTGCGAGGATGCCCTCAATCGCGACAACCCGAGGGAGAGTTTCCGTGACCGAACGGCTCAGCGGCGAACCGCAGATCGTCACCGCTGCCCACATCCACACCATGACCGGCGAGCCCGCGCAGGCCTTCGCGTACTCCGGCGAGCGGATCCTCGCCACCGGGGACCTCGCCGAGTTGCGGGAGTCCTTTCCCGGGGCACGGGTGCACGATTTCGGCGCGGCCACGGTGGTTCCCGGGTTCAACGACGCGCACCAGCACCCGACCATCTGCGCCGAGCAGACCCTGCAGGTCGACCTCTCCCCCGAGCGCATCCGGAACACCGAGGACCTGATCGCCGCGCTCGCCGAACGGGCCGCGCGCACCCCGAAAGGCCAGTGGGTGATCGGGTCCGGATACGACCACTACCGCAGCAATGGCGGCGCCGAACTGACCCGCGCCGAGCTGGACCGCGCCTGCCCGGAGCACCCGGCACTCGTGGTGAGCGTGACCCTGCACGCGGGCACGGTGAACACCGCGGGGCTCCGGCTCGCCGGGCTGCAGCGGCCCGAGGACGCCCCGCCCGGCGGGGAACTCGGCGTCGGTGCCGATGGCGAACTGAACGGGGTCATGCACGACCAGGTGCTCTACGACCTCGCCTTCCCCGCGTTCACCAAGCGCGAGACGATCGTGCCCCAGCCCGAACCGGCCGATCTGCAGCAGGCGTTCTGCGATTTCGCGATGCGCCTGCACGCGGCCGGGATCACCTCGGTCGGGGACGCCCTGGTCGCACCCAAGAGCTGGGAACTGCTCGACGCCGTGGAACGCAGCGGACGGCTCACGCTGCGGGTCAACGCGCTGGCCTCCTACGACCACTTCGACTATTTCCGCGCGCTCGACCGCCCCATCCCGGACGCGGTGACCCGGCTGCGTCTCGGCGGGATCAAGACCTTCGCGGACGGTGCGGTCAACGGCGGCATGTGCCTCGTCGAGGAACCGGTCATCGGCGCGACGGGCAACGGGATCGCGCGCATGGAGCCCGAGGAGATGAACGAGGTCGTGCGCACCGTGCACGATGCGGGCTGGCGGGTGGCGGTGCACGCCAACGGGGACCGCGCGGTGCGCTATGTGCTGGACGCGATCGAGGCCGCGCAGCAGGCGAACCCGCGCGCGGATGTGCGCCACCGGCTGGAACACACCAGCGTGCTCAACGCCGAGGTGATCAAGCGGATGGCCGATCTCGGCGCGGTCGCGGTGCCGTTCGCCGAGTACGCGCTCGCGCACGGGGACAAGCTGCGTGCCTACTACGAACCCGAGCGCCGCGAGCGGATGTTCGCCCACCGCGCGCTACTCGATGCCGGAGTGGCCGTCGCCGGTTCCTCCGACTACCCGTGCGGCCCCTACGAACCGCTGTTCGCGATGCGCAGCTGCGTGGCCCGCAAGGACCGCACCGGTGCCGAATTCGGTCCCTCGCAACGGATTTCGGCCACCGAGGCACTCGCCCTGTTCACCACGGGCGCGGCGTACAGCTCGGCCGAGGAACACACCAAGGGCAAGCTCGCGAAGGGCCAGCTCGCCGATTTCGTGGTGCTCGGCGCGGATCCGGCGCAGGTGGATCCGGACGAGCTCACCGAGATCCCGGTCCGCCAGACCTGGGTCGGCGGCGAACGCGTCTGGGCCGCGGACGGAGAATGATGGACGACAACGGCGGCGAGGGCACCGAGAACGGCATCCGGCACGGCATCACCGAACCGTCCCACCGGGGCGACGAGCGCACCGCGCTGCTCGGTTTCCTTCGCCGCCAGCGCGAACTGGTGGCCTGGAAGCTTCGCGACACCCCCGAGGACGTGCTGCGCTCGGTGTCCACGCCGAGCGGGATGACCCTGCCCGGCGTGGTGCGTCACCTGACCAATGTGGAGCGCTCCTGGATCCGGGACGTCTTCGCCGGGCAGGAGGGGCTGGTCTTCGACTGGAGCGAGGCGGACCCCGACGGGGAGTTCCACGTTCCCGGCGAGGTCACCATGACCGCATTGCTCGCCGACTACGCAGCCGAGGCCCGGCGCTGCGAGGCGGTGGTCTCGGCGGCCGCGTCGCTGGACGTGCCCTCGGCCACGCGTGGTTTCTCGCTGCGGTGGATCCTGCTGCACCTGATCGAGGAAACCGCGCGGCACCTGGGGCACATCGACCTGCTCCGGGAGAACGCCGACGGCCGGGTCGGTGAGGAACCGGGCTGAGCCGTCACGATACGAGCGCGCGCGGATCGAGCGTGACCGGCGCTCCCCCGACCAGAAAGCCGGTCGCGCCGGTGTGGTCCCCGATCGGCTGGTATCCGGTCGCCGTGCGCACGTGCGCGGTCAGCACGGGCACGGTGCCCGGCGTCGGCTTGTCCCGGTCGAGCTTCGGCGTACTCGGCGAGTTCGGTGACACGATCGGTAGGCCGGGATCCCGGGGAAAGCACCTCGACGACCAGGTGCACATCGTCCGGCGCGAACCGGGGAGGACTACGCGCGAACGCGGCCGCGGTCACCACCAACACATCCGGTGCACGCACCGCCGGCGGTACCTCGGTGAGCAGCAGTTCGCACTCGACCTTCACTGCCGATGTCTCGGCGGGCAACGCCGCTTCGAGTTGATTGGCCAGTCGCCGGGCAGCCCCGCTGGTGAGCCGGTAGCGGCCGCGGTGTCACCGCGGAAACCGAGCCGACGGATTCCCCGGGGGGATCAGGCCCACAAATGGCCGTCGAGGCGCTCCGCCGCGTCGTCCAGGGTGCCCGAATAGGCTCCGGTGGAGAGGTACTTCCAGCCACCGTCGGCGACCACGAACACCACATCGGCCGGTTTGCCCGCGCGCACCGCCTTGTCCGCGGTGGCGAGCGCGGCGTGCACGATCGCCCCGGTGGAGATGCCCGCGAAGATCCCTTCGGTCTCCAGCAGCTGACGGGTACGGCGCAGCGCGTCGTAGGAGCCGACGGAGTAGCGGCCGGTGAGCACATCCGGGTCGTAGAGCTCGGGAACGAAACCCTCGTCCAGGTTCCGCAGTCCGTAGACGAGCTCGCCGTACCGCGGTTCCGCGGCGATCACCTGTACCTCGGGCTTCTGCTCGCGCAGGTACCTGCCGACCCCCACGAGGGTTCCGGTGGTGCCGAGCCCGGCGACGAAGTGGGTCACCGAGGGCAGGTCACGCAGGATCTCCGGGCCGGTGCCCGCATAGTGCGCGCGGGCGTTGGCCGGGTTGCCGTACTGGTAGAGCATCACCCAGTCGTCGTGATCCTTGGCGAGCTCCTTGGCGCGGCGCACCGCCTCGTTGGAACCGCCCTCGGCGGGCGAGTAGACGATGCGCGCACCGTAGGCCGCGAGCAGTTGTTTGCGTTCCTCGCTGGTGTTCTCCGGCATCACGCACACCAGGCCGTAGCCCTTGAGTTTCGCCGCCATGGCAAGCGAGATCCCGGTGTTGCCGGAGGTGGGCTCGAGGATGGTGCAGCCCGCGGTGAGCCGCCCGTCCGCCTCGGCCTCCTCGATCATCCGCAGCGCGGGCCGGTCCTTGATGGAACCGGTCGGGTTGCGGTCCTCGAGCTTGGCCCAGAGCCGCACGTCCTCGCTCGGGGACAGCCGGGGAAGGCCGATCAGCGGGGTCTCGCCGAGGGCCTCGAGCAGCGAGGAGTAGCGCGCCACCTCAGCCTCCGGCGACGGCCGGCAGGATCGTGACGTTGTCGCCGTCGGCAACGGTGGCCTCGAGCCCGCCCGCGAAGCGCACATCCTCGTCGTTGACATACACGTTCACGAAGCGGTGCAGGTTCCCGTCCTTGACCAGGCGGCCCTTGATCCCGCCGTGGTTGGCTTCCAGGTCGTCGATCACCTCGGCGAGCGTGGCGCCCTTGGCGTCGACGGACTTCTCGCCGCCGGTGTGGGTACGCAGGATCGTCGGGATCGAGACGGTCACGGCCATGGTGTTTCTCCTCGGAGTTCGGGTTCGGTTATTGCCAGCGCTACGCGAGCTGCTTGTTATTCCGTGATCGACACGTCTTCTTCGGTGACCACACCGTCGAGGATGCGGTAGGAACGGAACTCGTAGCTGTCCGGTTCCCTGGTGGACACCAGCACATAGTGCGCGTTCGGTTCGGAGGCGTACGAGATGTCGGTCCGGCTCGGGTATGCCTCGGTCGCGGTGTGCGAGTGGTAGATCACCACCGGTTCCTCATCGGCGGCGTCCATCTCCCGCCACACCTTGAGCTGCTCGCTCGAATCGAACCGGTAGAAGGTGGGTGACCGCTCCGCGTTGATCATCTCGATCATGCGGACAGGCCGATCCGATCCTTCCGGGCCCGCGATGACCCCGCACGCCTCGTCCGGGTGATCCCGGCGGGCGTGCGCGACGATCGCGTCAACGAGATCTCGACCGATGCTCAACACGCATCCGATCCTACTGGTTGGCGCCGCCCGTTCCAGGGGATGAGATATCCAGCTCGAAGGTCTGGCCGCGCAGCTCTCCGGTGCCGAATCCGGGGTGCGGGGTCTCCTCGACGAGCCGGAATCCGGCCCGTTCGTAGATCCGCCGCGCATCGGTGAGCACGTGCGTGGTCCACAACACGACCTTACGGTATCCGGTGCGGCGGGCGAACTCCACGCATTCGCGCACCAGACGGGAACCCACCCCGAGCCCGCGCGCCCGGGGTTCCACGAGCAGGCAGCGCAGCCGCGCGGTCTCGGCGTCCGCGCGCATGCAGAACACCGCGCCGACGGCCTCCCCGTCCAGCTCGGCGATCCACGCGGCCTCGCGCTCGGTGTCCCCGCGGGCGGCGAAATCGGCGATGATCCCGGCCACCAGGGTTTCGTAGCGCGCATCCCAGCCGTACTCCTCGGCATAGCGAGCCCCGTTGCGGGCGATCACCTGGCCCAGCTCACCCGGGCGGGGCGCGCGCAACACCACGGTGCGCGACCGCGGCCGCTCACCGAGCACCTCGCGCACCGTGCGCAGCGCGTCGAGCAGCCGATCGCGCTCGGGCCCGGTCAGGTCCGCAAGGTGCTCCCCGATGTGCGCCGAGGAGGCCCGATCCTGTTCGGCCTGCGCGGACCTGCCCTTCTCGGTGAGCGTGACCAGGTGTTTGCGCGCGTCCGCGGCGGGTTCCTTGACCGCGAGCCCATCGGCGGCGAACCCGCGCAGGATCCGGCTCAGGTACCCGGGGTCGAGGCCGAGCCGGGTGCGCAGTTCGGTGGTGTCGATGCCCGGGTGCTCGGCGATCTCGTAGAGCACCCGGGATTCGGCCAGCGAGTAGCCGAGCCCCATGGCGCGGTAGTCGAGCAGGCCGATGTGGTTGGTGTAGAAGCGGTTGAACGCGCGGACCTCGCCGATGGCATGCGAGTCCGGTGACTGCCGCGACTTCGTTGTCGATGTCATTGCCCACCTCAAAGAACTCATTGACTTCGTCAATGAGTTTAGATGGCCAAGCCCACCGCTGTCACCAGCTGCGTCTGCACGAACTGCACCCAGGCCACGTTCACCTGGCTCGCCGCCACCCTGCCGAGCAGATCCCCGTCCCGGCGCACGTAGAGCCAGCGCGCGTGGGCAAGGGCGATGAACCAGTCGTCGACCATCCGCTGGTCGGTGAACCGCACCACCGCGGAACCGTCCCAGGCACGCAGCACCCGTTCGAGGGCACCCAGGATCTCCGCGCGCAGCGGCTCGTCCCAGCGCCGGTGGAACTCCTCGTTCCCGTCCGGGTACACATCGGGGGCGAACCGGGCGAGGAACTGGCGCTGTTTGCGGCCGTCCCGGCGGTCCGAGAGCTTGGCACCGAGTTCGGTGAAGATCACCCGCACCGAGACCGCGGTGGGTTCGGAGAACCGCAGTTCCGGAACCTCTCCGGGCACCGCTTCCACGTAGTCATGCACCGCTTGCCTCCTCGGGGGTGATCCGCGCGAGCATGCCGAACACCAGCAGCCGGGCCGCGAGCTCCTCGGCCTCACCCCGCTCCGGGTAGCTGCCCAGCTCGACCGATCCGTCGGCGTGGGCGCGCCGGGCGTAGCTCGCGGCGATCCCCTCCGACCAGCCGAACACGCGGTGCAGCGCGTACGCGACCGCCTCGCTCGCGTTCACATCGTCGGAGATCAGACTCAACCGCACCATGACCGTGCACGATATAGACCATGACGCAGGAGAAGACAACGCATGCCGGTGAACCGCACGAGGCCGGCACCAGCGATCGGCTCAACTGGCTGCGCGCCGGGGTGCTGGGGGCCAATGACGGGATCGTGTCGACCGCGAGCATCGTCGTGGGCGTCGCGGGCGCCAGCGCCACCCCCGCCGCCGTACTCACCGCCGGGGCGGCCGGGCTGTTCGCCGGTGCGATGTCCATGGCCTCCGGGGAGTACGTCTCGGTGTCCAGTCAGCGCGACGCCGAGCAGGCGATGCTGGCCCAGGAACGGGCCGAGCTCGCCGAGGATCCCGAGGCCGAACTGACCGAGCTCGCCGGGATCTACGAGGCCAAGGGGCTGAGCCCGGAACTGGCCCGCCAGGTCGCCGAACAGCTCTCCGCGCACGACGCGCTCGGTGCGCACGCCGCCGCCGAGCTCGGTATCGACCCTGATCACCTGGCCAGTCCGTGGCAGGCGGCACTGAGCAGCTTCCTCGCGTTCAGCGCGGGCGCGATCCTGCCGCTGCTGTCCGGGGTGCTGCTCACCGATCCGTACCGGGTCCCGGTCACCGGTCTCGTGGTGATCCTGGCGCTGATCATCACCGGCACCACCAGCTCCCGGCTCGGGCACGCGCCACGGCTGCGGGCCACGGTGCGCAATGTGCTCGGCGGACTGCTCGCGATGGCGGTGACCTATGGGATCGGCACCCTGGTCGGGCACGCGTTATAGCTGCTTTCCTCCGCGGCGGAGCCGCTTGTCACCCGGCTGTCGGCTGGCACCGCTACCCGAACCGTCACGCACGCTGCCACGCGACCGATTCTCAGCCGAACGCTTCCGGCCAGACATCCCGGTAGGCGGGCACTCCGTCGAGCCCGGTCGCGGCGAGCAGTCCGTGCACCATGGCGCTGGTGAACACCTCGGCGGCCGCGGTGCCCAGTTCGTCGCGCACCCGGGGATCGGCGATCGGCGCCTCGGTCCCGGTGGCCATGGCGAACACGGTGTCCCCGTCGAACATGGAGTGCGCGGGCCGCACCGCCCTGGCGAGCCCGTCCTGGCCGGACATGGCCAGCCGATGGGCCGCGGCCTTGTCCAGCGAGGCATCCGTGGCGACCACGCCGATGGTGGTGTTGAGCGGGTTCGGCAGCGCGACCAGTTCGGCAGGCCGGTTCGGAATGGTGATCCCGTAATCCCCCTCGGCACCGGGATCGATGCCGTAGGGCCGTCCGGTCGCCGCGTCCACGGCCCGCCCGGCCGCGTTCACCGCGACCAGCGCGCCCACGGTGTATCCGGAGGCGGTGCGGGTGCTCGCGGTGCCGATCCCGCCCTTGAGCCCGTCGGTGGTCGCCCCGGTCCCTGCGCCGACGGTGCCCTGTTCCACCCGGTCCCCGGCCGCGGCACAGGCGCGGTAGCCGAACTCGGCGCCGGGACGGTTGCCCCAGTCCGAACGCGGCAGGTCGAACAGCACCGCGGCGGGCACGATCGGCACCACCATGTGCGGCTGGGTGCCCACCGGGAGCCCGTGCCCGTGTTCACCGAGCCAGCGCATCACCCCGTCCGCGGGAGCGAGCCCGTAGGCGCTGCCCCCGGAGAGGCACACCGCGTGCACCCGCTGCACCAGGTTCTGCGGGGCGAGCAGATCGGTCTCCCTGGTCCCCGGCGCCCCTCCCCTGCTGTCCACGCCACCGGTCGCGCCCGCGAGGCAGCGCACCACGGTGGTCCCGGTGGCCCAGCCGGTTTCGAGCCGCTGATGCTGCCCGACCTCGATGCCGTCGACGTCGGTGATCGACCCACTCATAAGACGCGCAGCAGGCTGTCCTGCATCCAGGTCAGCCAGTGGTACACGGCGAGCTGGGCGGCACGGGGATCATCGGAGGGCAGCTGTTCGGGCATGTCCTCGGTGACCCCGATCATCGAACCGAGCGCGAGCCGCAGATCGTTGAGCGCGGAAAGCCAGGAGCTCGCGGTCTCCTCGTCCAGCGAAACGGTTCCGCCGTCGCTGGGCACCGTCTCCAGCAGGGTCGCGGCCACGCCCTGCTTCGCGGCGAGCAGTTCGGGCTCGTGCAGCGAACGCAGCGCGGCCGCCGAATCCGCGTACTCCGCCCCCTCGGCGGTGTCCAGCCGGTGGAAATCCGGAAGCAGCCGGGACAGCACCGGATCCCGCGGCGCCGTGGCGGGCCCGGTGCGGATGCCGGTGAGTTCGGCGAGTTCGTCCTGCGGGGTCTCGCTCTCCCGCTCGGCGAACAGTTCGGTCAGCTGCTCGACGAGGGTACGCAGCAGAGCCGCCTCGTGCCGGTCGAGTTTGGCGACGATGCGCTCGCCCTTGCGCCGCCAGTGCTTCATGCGCCCGGCTGCTCCATGGTCGCCCACAGCCCGGCCGCGTGCAGCCGGGAGACATCGCCCTCGACCTTGTCCTTGGAACCGGTCGACACGATCGCCTTCCCCTTGTGGTGCACGTCGAGCATCAGGCTGGTCGCCTTGTCCTTGCCGTAGCCGAACAGCTTCTGGAACACGTAGGTCACATACGACATGAGATTGACCGGGTCGTTCCACACCACCGTCTGCCAGGGCAGATCGGCACCGGCCTGCTCGGCGCGCTCCTGCTCGACTTCCGGGGTCGCCTGGGTGGACATGACTCCATGGTGGCACATCAGTTGCCGCGACTCAGCGATGAGATCACCCGAAAACCGTGGTGATCGGGTTACCGTACGCAGCGTGACAGGCAGTATTTTGCATCGCCGGATGCGCGCACACGATCCCGACGAGCCGCACCGCGCGGCGACCCCGCTCGAGCTGCTGTTCGACCTGGCTTTCGTGGTCGCGGTCGGCTTCGTGGTGGAACAGCTCGCGCACGCGGTCGAGGAGGGCCACGCGGGACTCGGCGCGGGCCGGTTCCTCATGGTGTTCTTCGCGATCTGGTGGGCCTGGGTGAACTTCTCGCACTTCGGCTCGGTCTACGACACCGATGACGCGCTGTACCGGGTGCTGACCATGGTGCAGATCGGCGGGGTTCTGGTGCTCGCGGCCGGGGTGGAGCCCGCGTTCACCGAGGCCGACTTCACCGTGATCGTGATCGGCTACGTGATCATGCGCATCGCGATGGTGTGCCAGTGGCTGCGCGCCGCCGTCGAGTACCCGGAGGGACGCAGGAGCTCACTGTTCTTCGCGGGCGGGATCCTGATCGTGCAGGCGGGCTGGATCGGGCGGCTGTTCCTGCCCGACTCGCTCGCGATCGCCAGCTTCATCGTGCTCGCGGTGCTCGAGATCGCCGTCCCGGTGGTCGCCGAATCCGCGGGCGGGACCACCCAGTGGCACCCCGGTCACCTGGCCGAGCGCTACAGCCTGTTCATCATCATCGTGCTCGGCGAGCAGGTGGTCGGCTCCACCAACGCGCTGGTCGAGGGCTTCAAGGAGCCGCACCACCTCACCGATCTGATCGGAGTCGCGGTCGGCGGGCTCGTGGTGTTCATGGCGCTGTGGTGGCTGTACTTCGACCGGTTCGAGGAGCACCCTCGCACCCTGCGTGGCACGCTGACCTGGGCGTACGGGCACTACTTCCTGCTCGGCGCGATCGCGGCCGCCGGAGCGGGGGTCGAGGTCGCGATCGTCGCGGTGAGCAAGGATGTCCCCGCCGGACCGGCGCTCGCGATCCCGGTCGCGGTGTACCTGATCGGGCTCTGGCTGCTCTACGGCGGCCCGAAGGCGAACCTGGTCGGCAAGATCGCCGGGCCGCTGGCCGCGGTCCTGATCCTGGCCGGGGCGTTCACTCCGGCCGCGTTCTGGGTCACCGTCGCGGTCCTGGTGATCTTGGTCGCGGTGAAAACGGTGAGCGCTCGCGGTGCATCCGAACCGGCCTAGGCTCGGTGCCATGTCGTCCACGGCGCTGCTGACCGACCACTACGAACTGACCATGCTCGCGGGCGCGCTGCGCGATGAGCGCGGCATGACCCCCTGCGTGTTCGAGGTCTTCGGGCGCCGGTTGCCCGACGGCCGCCGTTACGGGGTCGTCGCGGGCACCGAACGGGTGCTCGAGGCGATCGCGAACTTCCGGTTCGGTGAGCCGGAACTGGAGTTCCTGCGGGCGCACGAGGTCGTGGACCAGCGCGCGCTCGACTGGCTGGCCGGGTACCGGTTCACCGGCGATGTGGACGGGTACCCCGAGGGCGAGCTGTACTACCCGGGATCGCCGATCCTGACCGTCCGCGCGCCGTTCGTGGTCGGCGTGGTGCTGGAGACGGTGATCCTGTCGATCCTCAACCACGACAGCGCGATCGCCTCCGCCGCGGCCCGGATGGCCTCGGCTGCCGGGGAACGCCCGATGATCGAGATGGGTTCGCGGCGTACCCACGAGCAGTCCGCGGTCGCCGCCGCCCGGGCCGCCTACCTCGCCGGGTTCGCCTCCACCTCCAATCTGGAGGCCGGCCGCCGCCACGGCATCCCGACCAGGGGCACCTCGGCGCACGCGTACACGTTGCTGCACGAGACCGAGGAGCAGGCGTTCGCCTCACAGGTCGCCGCGCTCGGCCCGGGCACGACCCTGCTGGTGGACACCTACGACATCACCGAGGGCATCAACACCGCGGTCCGGGTCGCGGGCACCGGGCTCGGCGCGGTGCGCATCGACTCCGGGGATCTGGGCGTGATGGCGCACAAGGCCCGCGAGCAGCTGGACCGGCTCGGCGCGCACGACACCAGGATCGTGGTCTCCGGGGACCTCGACGAGTACGCGATCGCCGCACTGCGCGCCGAACCCGTGGACGCCTACGGGGTGGGCACCTCCGTGGTGACCGGCTCCGGTTCCCCGACCGCGGGACTGGTCTACAAGCTGGTCGAGGTGGACGGGCGCGCGGTGGCCAAACGCAGCTCGCACAAGGCCTCCATCGGCGGGGCGAAGGCCGTGCTGCGCAGGCACAAGGAGACGGGCACCGCGCTGGAGGAGGTCGTGCACCCCTGGGGCAGGCAGGTGCCGCTCGGCGCGCACGACACCAGGATCACCACGCCGCTGCTGCGCTCCGGTTCCCCGGTCGAGGACCTGCCGACGCTTGCCGATTCCCGGGAACGATTGCGTGACGCTCTGGTGCGCGTGCCCTGGGAAGGGTTGAAACTGTCGAGGGGTGAACCGGCGATCCCGACGACCTTCCTGGAGTAGACATGGTGCGCGCACTGCTTGTCGTGGATGTGCAGAACGACTTCTGCGAGGGTGGTGCGCTCGCGGTCACCGGCGGCGGAGCGGTCGCGGCGGCGATCAGCGCGCATCTGGCCATCGAGCGGTACGAGCATGTCGCGGCGACCCGGGATTATCACATCGATCCTGGGGAGCATTTCGCCGCGGAACCGGATTTCGTGACGTCCTGGCCGGTGCACTGTGTCGCGGGTACCCCGGGCGCGGGATTCCATCCCGAGCTGGACATCGCCCCGATCGGCGCGGTGTTCTCCAAGGGTCAGTACTCGCACGGCTACTCGGGTTTCGAGGGGACCGGGCTCGCCGCCTGGCTACGCGCGCGTTCGGTGGACGAGGTGCACATCGCGGGCCTGGCCACCGATCACTGCGTGCGTGCGACCGCGCTGGACGCGGCCCGCGAGGGGTTCCCGGCCACGGTGCTGCTCGGGCTGTGCGCGGGGGTTTCCGAGCAGACCGTGGCGGATGCGCTCGAGCAGCTGCGCGCGGCCGGGGTGCGCGTGGGTTAGGCGAGTGTGCAGTGCACCGAGCCGACGTAGATGTCCCCGGATGCGGGCCCGCCGTCCGGGAACAGTTGCACGTGCAGCGCGTTCATGGTGATGCTGCCGTCCTGTTGCGGTGCCGGGACCACCTCGCCGAAGGTCAGTTTCGCCAGCGGCTTGGCGCCCTGTCCGTTCCCGGGCACGGTCACCGAGTAGTTGGCCGGGACCTTCTCCGGTAGCTGGATTCCGTAGTAGCCGCCCATCGAGAACTGCGCGCTGCTCTGGCTCGTGGCGCCCGCGCAGCCCGCCTGATAGGAGGAGAACCCGATCTCCGGTCCGCCGTAGGCGCGCAGCGCGGTGAGCCGGAAGTCCGCACCGTTCGCCGACATCGTGTTCTTCTTGTGCGCGGTGTCCGTGGCACAGCTGGTGCTGCCCTTACCGAAGTCGGCGACACCGTCCCGCGTCACGCCCTCGGTCGAGAACTCCCCCGGATGCGCCAGATCGCACGGCGCGAGTGCGTCGATCGTCGTGTTCGTTCCGTCGATGACCACCGAGGCCGAGCCGAGGCTCGCCGTGCCCGCCGCCGTGGCCGCGGTGGCGTTCGCGGCCGCCGCTCCGACGAGCAGACCGCACGCGCTCAGCCCGAAGGCGGTCATCGCCCTGCGTATCAACATGCGCACAGCTTTCCGAGGTGTCCTCCCCGGAACAAGTCGCCCGACCGGGTAAGGTCGCCGGGTGCCATCCGTGACCGCCGAAGACACCCTCCTGGACACCGCGGTCGCCGCGATCGGTGGCGCGCCGCGCGAGGGACAGGTGCGCATGGCCGAGGCCGTCGCCCGCTCCATCCGCACCGGTGCCCACCTCGCCGTGCAGGCCGGAACCGGGACCGGGAAATCGCTCGCCTATCTGGTTCCCGCGGTCGAGCACGCGGTGCGCTCCGGAAGCACCGTCGTGGTCTCCACATCCACGATCGCGCTGCAGCGCCAGCTCATCGACCGCGATCTGCCCCGGCTCGCGGACGCGCTCGAGAAACGGCTCGGGCGCCGCCCGGAGTTCGCGATGCTCAAGGGACGGCGCAACTATCTGTGCCTGCACCGGCTGGACTCCGGCCCGGACGAGGACGAGGAACCCGAGGCGCTGTTCGACCCGTTCGCGGCCTCGGCGACCGAGCGGGCCGTGCGCAGGCTGCGCGAGTGGGCCGAGCAGACCACCACCGGGGACCGCGACGAGCTCGTGCCCGGGGTCGCCGACAAGGCCTGGCGCCAGGTCTCGGTCACCGCGAGGGAATGCCTCGGCCAGCGTTGTTCGCTGTTCACCGAGTGCTGGGCGGAGAAGGCCCGTGGCGCCGCGGGGCGCGCCGACATCGTGGTCACCAACCATTCGCTGCTGGCCATCGATGCCCTGGAGAGCGCGCAGGTGCTGCCCGAGCACGAGGTGGTCATCGTGGACGAGGCGCACGACCTCGTGGACCGGGTGACCTCGGCGGCGACCGCGGAACTCACCGGGGCGATGGTGTCCACCGCGGTACGCCGCTGCGGCAGGCTGATCGACGAGGCGACCGTGGACCGGCTCGGCGAAGCGGGCGACGCGGTGGCCGCGCTGCTCGGCGAGCAGCCCAGCGGGCGCCTGGATGTGCTGCCCTCCGCGCTCGGCAACTCGCTCGCCGCACTGCGCGATGCCGCGAAGGCCTGCCTGGACGCCTTCGGCCCGGCGCGCAAAGAGGAACAGGACGCGGCCACCGCGCGCAAGATCGCGCTGGCCCTGCTCGACGACATGCACGAAACCGCCGAGCGGATGCTGCGCGCCTTCGACGCGGAACTCGGCGAGCGGTTCGACGTGGTGTGGTGCACCAACGACGGCGAACGCCCCGCCGTGCTGCGCATCGCCCCGCTCACCGTCTCCGGACTGCTGCGCGAACGCCTCTTCGGGCAGAGCACCACGATCCTGGCCTCGGCCACCCTCGCGCTCGGCGGCAGCTTCGAACCGCTGGCCAAACAGTGGGGCTTGCCTGCCGAACGTCCGCCCGCCGAACCGGATCCCGGTACCAGCACCGAAAAACCCGCACCGTCCGATGTGGACACACTGCGCTGGACGAGCCTGGACGTGGGTTCCCCGTTCGAGCACTCCTCGCACGGAATCCTGTACGTGGCCAAGCATCTGCCCGCCCCCGGCCGGGACGGCACCCCGCCGCCGGTGCTCGAGGAGCTCGCCGATCTGGTGGACGCCGCCGGTGGGCGCACCCTCGGCCTGTTCTCCTCCATGCGCGCGGCCAAGGCGGCGGCCGAATACCTGCGGGACAAGACCGAGCTGCCGATTCTGTGCCAGGGCGAGGATTCCACCGGGCAGCTGGTGCGCAAGTTCAGCGAGGATCCGTGCACCTGTCTGTTCGGCACCCTGTCCCTGTGGCAGGGCGTGGACGTGCCCGGGCCGTCCCTGCAGCTCGTCGTGCTCGACCGGATTCCCTTCCCGCGCCCCGACGACCCGCTGTTCTCCGCGCGCCAGCGCAGCGTGGATGCCCGTGGTGGCAACGGATTCCTCACCGTCGCCGCCACCCACGCCGCGCTGCTGATAGCCCAGGGAACCGGGCGGCTGCTGCGCACCGTGGACGACCGCGGCGTGATCGCGGTGCTAGACCCGCGGTTCGCCACCGCACGGTATTCGGGTTTCCTGCGTTCCTCGCTGCCGCCCTACTGGCCGACCAGCGATCCGACGGTGGCCAGGGCCGCGCTGCACCGCCTGGACAAGGCAGCGGGGTAGCCTCCCGGCCGAGGACCGTCGTCGCAGCAAGGGGGAAACGACCATGGCCGATTCCACGGAGCAGACTGCGCTGCAGCGGTTCGGCACCATTCCGGCGTTGCTCATCACCGGAACACTGCTGTGCCTGATCGCCACCGTGACGCTGGCGCCACCGGTCTGGTCGTTGTTCGGTTTCGGCGCGCTCGGCTGGTGGATCGCGTTGTTCCTCCGGATACCCGTATCGGTCGCCGTGCTCGGCCGCACGGGCACACAACAGGCACTCGGTTCCTGGCGGGAACAGGTTCTGGTGGCGTCCTCGGGCCCCCTGGAAGAGCTCGTCCGCCTCGCGCTCGTGCTGCTGCTGGTCTCCGGCTTCGATCAGGCACTCTGGGCCGGGCTCGGCTGGGCGATGATCGAAGTGCTCTACACCTGCCTCAGCAGCGCCATCACCACCACGACACTGCACCGCGACGACGACAAGTCCCGCCAGCTCCGCGAAGTCCTCGCCGCTCGTGGGCTGCTCGAGGACAAGCACGGGATCTTCGCGGTGGCCGAACGGATCAGCGCCACCCTGCTGCACGTCGCGGCCACCCTGCTGATCTCGGTACTGCCGATCCTCGTGCTGCTGACCATCCCCGCGCACAGCATCACCAACCTCGCCGTCACGAAACTCACGCCCCGCTCACTCGCCCGCGCCGAATGCGTGTTCGCGGCGATCGGCATCGTCCTGTTCTGCCTCGCGCTCCTGCTCGCGCTGTAGCTCCGGTTGCGACGGGATCGCGACACGACGCGGACCGTGCGCGGACACCCGGCCGGGAAAGTCGGGGCCATGACGCAGGTGCAGCACAGTGCGCGGGCCACGAGCCGTTCCTATCTGCCCGCCCTGGACGGGGTGCGGGGTGTGGCGATCCTCGGAGTCCTGTTGTTCCACACCGGCCATCTCGACGGCGGTTTCCTCGGTGTGGACCTGTTCTTCGCGCTTTCCGGGTACCTGATCACGGATCTGTTGCTGCGTGAGGCGGGCCGGACCGGGACGGTTTCGCTGCTCGCGTTCTGGGGCAGGCGGATCCGCCGTTTGCTGCCCGCGCTGGCGAGCATGCTGGCCGTGGTGACGCTGCTGGTCTGGCTCACCGGAACGGCCGACGTGGTGCGCACGACGCTGGCCGACGGCCCGTGGGTGCAGGCGAATCTGCAAAACTGGCACCTGCTGGCGGAATCGGCCGGATACTGGGACCGATTCGGGGCCGCCAGGATGTTCGAGCATCTGTGGAGCATCGCGGTCGAGGAGCAGTTCTATGTGCTGTGGCCGGTGCTGGTGCTCGGTATCGCCTGGTTCGGGCGGCGGCTGCACCGGCGGGTCGCGCTCGCCGCGGTGCTGATTTCCGTGGTGTCCCTGGTGTTGATGCTCCTGCTGTTCGATCCGGCGGATCCGAGCCGGGTCTACACCGGCACCGATACGCGCGCCTTTTCGCTGTTGCTCGGCGCACTGGTCGCCACCCGGCCGGTGCGCGAACGCTTGGCCCGGCTGAGCTCCCGGGCGGCGCTGTACCTCGCGGTCTCGCTCATCGCGGGGCTCGTGGTGCTGTGGCTCGCCGCTGACGGACAGCGGTCCTCCTGGCTGTACAGCGGCGGGCTGTTCGCGCATTCGGCGGCGGCCGCGCTGCTGATCGGGCTGTGCGCGCAATTCCCCGGCAACCCGGTGGCCAGCGCCCTCGGCAATCGGGCGCTGCGCTGGATCGGGCGGATCTCCTACAGCCTGTATCTGTGGCACATGCCGGTTTTCCTGCTGCTGTCCGCGCAGCGAACCGGATTGACCGGGTGGCCGTGGGCGCTGCTGGTGTGCCTCGTCGCGATCGCCGCGGCCGCGCTGTCGAAGTATCTGATCGAGGACCCGATCCGGTTCCGCGTCACGTGGAGCAGGGGACGCAGCGGCGTGTTCGCCTTCGCCGCGGTGCTGCTCGGCCTCGCCCTGTTGTGGATCCTGTTGCCCGCTCCCGCACCTGCCTCGATCGATCTCGGCACGCTGGGCTGATCAGGGCAGCAGCGGGCATCCGCGCAGCCGTTGGGAGGCCGCTTCCGGGCCGTGTGTGAACGCGATCCGCACCTTCGTCTGCTTCGCCCCGCCGCTTTGCCGGTGCACGCCGAGCGCGGTACACACGATCTGGTCCACGGCACGCGGGGAAAGCTCCTCGACGTCGAACGGCACCCGTATCTCGATGACACCGGGTGTGGCCGTATCGACCTGTGCCGCCACCGTGGTCTCCGGGATCTCGGTGTGCAACCTGCTCCCGTCGGCCTCGCCCGGTCCCTTGAACAGCAACAGCAGCGCCTGGGTGACGGTGCCGAGGTTCCCGGACCGCCGCAGCTGCGGGCGCAACCGTTGCTGCGTATCGACGAAGTACAGGGTCACCCCCGGAGCGAGTCCGGTCGGCGCCTTGCCGGTATCGGTCACCCCGGCCGGCTGGATCCCGCAACCGGCGAGCAGCAGGATGAGCCCGGTCAGCAAGAGTTTTCGCATGGCCCCTCCAGATTTGTGGGCAGCCGCAACAGGAATCGGGCACCGTGCCCGGTGTTCCCCGCGGTGAGCTCGCCCCCGTGCAGCCGCGCGTTCTCCAGCGCGATCGCCAGCCCGAGACCGCTTCCCGCGGAACGGGTGCGCGCCGCATCCGCTTTGTAGAAGCGATCGAAGACGTGCGGCAGCACTTCCTCGGACAGGCCAGGGCCGTTGTCGGTGACCTCTATCCACAGCTGTTCGGCGGTTGTGGACAGCTCCACCCGCACCGGGGGCGCGCCGTGCCGGTGCGCGTTGCCGATCAGGTTGGCGAGGATGACGTCCAGCCTGCGCCGGTCCAACCGCGCCGGAATCCGTTCCGGTGCCACGATTTCGGTCTGCTCCAGCCAGCCGCGCACCCGCACGCTGTCCCGCACCGCGGCGACCACGTCCACCTCCTCGCAGCGCAGTTCGGCGGTACCGGCGTTGAACCGGGACACCTCCATCAGGTCCTCGACCAGCCGCACGAGCCGATTGGTCTCGATCACCGCCAGCTGCACGGATTCCCGGGTCTCCCCCTGCATCCGCGCCGATTCGGTCTCCAGTACCTCCATCACCGCGGTGAGCGTGCTCAGCGGGGTGCGCAGTTCGTGGGACACATCGGAGGCGAACCGCTTGGCATCGTCCTGCATCCGCTGCATCCTCGCCATCGAGGCCTGCAGGGATTCCGCCATCTCGTTCACGGTTCCGGTCAGCTCGGCCAGTTCGTCGGCGCCCTGCCGTTCGGCGCGCGCGCCAAGGTCACCGGAAGCCAGTCGTCGCGCGGTGTCCCGCAGCCTGCGCACCGGACCGAGCACACCGCGCGCCGCGAGCAGGGCGAGCAGCACCGCCAAGGGCAGGGTCAGCGCGGCGAACCCGATCGCGGACCGGGTGATGCCGTCGACCTGCCGCTGCACCCCGCTCAGATCATGCACCGTGTACACCTCGACCCCGGAGGCGGACCGGGTTCCGTCCGGCTCGGTGCGCAGCACCGGGGTGCCGATCAGCAACCAGGGTTTGCCGTCCGCGGTGATCCGCTGGGTGGCCAGCCGCGCCCGGACCCGCACCGCGGTGCGCAGTTCCCCGGTGATCAGCCCGGCCGCAGCACCGTGCTCGGCACGCAGGTTTCCGTAGGTCACCAGGCTGTCCGGACCGGCGGCCTCGCGCAGCCGGTCGAGCGTCGCCTGGTCCGGCGGATCGCTCAGCTGCGGGGTGACCGCGCCGATCTGCTGGGAAAGCGAATCGGTCAGTCGTTGCTCGGTCGCGCTGACCAGTTCGCCGCTGGCCGATCCGGCGCTGGACCACGCCGCCGCTGCCGCGCCGAGCACGGTGACCACCACGAAGGCGAGCAGTAGCCTGGCACGCAATCCACGCGGTGGCCAGGTCTTCTTGGTCATACCGGTCCGAACCGGTAACCGAACCCGCGCACCGTCTGCACGTAGTCCGGGTTCGCGGGATCGGTCTCGATCTTGGCGCGCAGCCGCTGCACGCAGTTGTCGACCAGCCGGGAATCACCGAGGTAGTCGTGTTCCCACACCTGCTCCAGCAGCTGCTGGCGGGTGAAAACCCGTTCCGGGGCTTGGGAAAGGGTCAGCAGCAGCCGCAGCTCGGTCGGGGTGAGCGGCACGGGAGCACCGCGCAGCGAGACGGTGAGCGCGGTGGTGTCGATGCGCAGTTCGCCGTGCACCCGCACCCCGTCGGGGATGCTGTCTCCGCGCCGCAGCACCGCCCGGATGCGCGCATCGAGCACGCTGGGCTGGGCGGGTTTGATCACGTAGTCGTCCGCGCCCGCCTCGAGCCCGGTGATCACGTCGAAGTCGTCCCCGCGCGCGGTCAGCATGATGATCGGCACCTCGCTGACCGTCCGGATGCGGCGGCACACCTCGAATCCGTCGATCCCCGGCAACATCAGGTCGAGCACGACGAGTTGCGGCGCGGCGGAACGGAACTCGGCGAGCCCGTCCTCTCCGCTTGCGGCCACCCGAACCTCGTTGCCGTGCCTGCCTAACGCCACTTGGAGCCCACGGCCGACCATGGGATCGTCCTCGATGAGCAGAATCGATGCCACCGATTCAGTATGAAGGCGGCATGCGGGATCCGCGATTCCACCCGCCGGGCTGCGACACGATCGGGACATGAGCGCGGAACCACTGCGACGCAGGGCCGACATTCTCGAAACCATGAACAGAACAGCAACCAAGACCACGATCCGCGCGCTCGCCGGAACCGCGATGGCCGGACTGCTCGTGCTCGCCACCGCGTGTTCCGGTCAGTCCGGGGCGAGCCGGAAACAGGGCGGGGACAACACATCCGGACTGTCCACTGTGGTCTTCATCGGTGACTCGGTCGCCGCGCAGGAGGCCAAGCCGCTCGCCGCCGCGTTCAAGGCGAGCGGTGTCCGGTTCCGTTCGCTTGCCGCCGACGGCGGTGGCAACGTGGTGGGCCCGTTCTCCGGCAAGAACTGGCCGCAACTGGCCGAACAGATCCGCGAGGCCAAGCCCAGCACCGTGATCTACCAGCTCACCACCTACGACTGGGGCAGCGAGCAAGCCCAGCAGGCCGCGTACACCAAACTGCGCGACACCGTGACCGATGCCGGTGGCACCTTGGACTTCGTCACCCCGCCGCCGATAAAGCCCGATGATTTCTACCGGTCGCACATGGCCGATCTCGAGCGCACTCCGCAGGTGGCCGAAAAGGTCGCCGCGGCCGCACCGGACAAGGCACGGGTGCTGGACTCCGGCACGGTGTGGGGCAAGGAGTACCGGCGAGTGCGGGACGGCAAACCCGATCGCAGCACCGATGGGATCCACACCTGCCCGCAGAGCGCGGCACGGTTCACCAACTGGCTGCTTTCCCGGCTCGCCGACCAGTACCCCGGTTTCCATCCGGCGCCCGCGCGGGACTGGGCCAACACCGGATGGGCGACCGCGGACCGGTTCGAAGGCTGCTGAACCGGGTCAGTTCCCGCTGCCGTATTCGCGGGTGAGGATCTCCAGGTTGTGCCCGTTCGGGTCCTCGAAGTACACCCCTCGGCCACCGTCGTTGGTGTTGATGGTGTCCGGGCGGTTGTGCCCCGGATCGGCCCAGTGCCGCACTCCGCGGTCCTTGATCCGGCCGAAGATCTCGTCGAACTCGGCCTCGTCCACCATGAAGGCGTAGTGCTGCGCGGGAATCTCGCCATCGCGCTGCATGACGTCGAGGGTGACCTCGTTGGCCGGTTTCACCATCAGGAAGGGGCCGAACTCCTCCGGTTCGGGCAGGCCCAGAATCTCGGTGAAGAACCGCGCGGTCTTCTCCCTGTCGTTCGCCGCGACGATGGTGTGGTTGAGCTGTACCGTCATGATCGCCGACCTCCTCGTCGGGTTCCGTCAACTGACATCCCCGACGATAGGAGCTCGACTTAACTGGAGGTCAACTGGCGAGCGTGGTGCGCACGGTCACAGTGCCGGGATCGACCTCGGTGTATCCGGCGTCCTGCACGGCGACGGTGCCCGGCCGCTCCTCGAGGGCAGCCCATTCGGCGGTCCCGGTGCGCACCGCACACGGATAACCGCGAGCCGCCCAGTCGGCGATCCACTCCAGCTCCCCCGCCTCGAGCGCGGCGGCGGCCAGCAGCATGCTCGCGTGCCCGACCTGGGCGGCCGCCTTGCCCAGCGTCATCGGCACCGTCGGGTTCAGCCACAGCACCGGTTCACCGGCCCGCGGTGCCCCCGGGGTGTCCGAGGGCAGTTCCGTGCCGCCGACCTGGAGCCTGCGCACCACCTGCGGGGGCTCGTCGACCAGGTGCGGGAGCAAGGCACGCGCCTGTGCCCCGTCCTTGGCCACGGTGATGCCCGGCAACTCGGCGACCGCGCGCCAGTGCGCCCCGCGGGCCCGCCTTGCCACCTTGCGGATCTGCACATCCAGCCAGTCGTGCACCGGCCGGTGCCAGGGTCCGTCCTCGGCGGTGCGGTCGTCGAGGCACACGGCGACCGCCGCGGAGGCCGCCGCCTCGAGCAGCGCGGTCCGCGCCGGTGGTTCGGCCTTCTCGATGCACAGGATGATCGGCATCGCGCGCACCTGTTCGGGTGCCTGCGGTGCCGGGCCGCGCTCGAGCAGCGGGCGAAGGGTCTCCGGATGCACCTACACCGCCGGGCGGGCGGGTTCGAGTCCGTCGGCGAGGTCGGCCGCTTCCACCTCGGCGCGGGTCACCCCGAGCAGGAACAGGATCGGGTCCAGGAAGGGGTGCGAGAGCGCGGTGTCGGCGACCTCGCGCAGCGCGGGCTTGGCGTTGAACGCGACACCGAGACCGGCCGTGGTGAGCATGTCGATGTCGTTCGCCCCGTCACCGACGGCCACGCACTGTTCGAGATCCACCTCGGCCTCGGCGGCGAACCGGCGCAGCGCGGTCGCCTTGCCCTCCCGGTCGATGATCTCGCCGACCACGCGGCCGGTGAGTTTGCCGTCCACGATCTCGAGTTCGTTGGCCGCGGCGAAGTCCAGGTCCAGTTCGCGCACCAGGCGGTCGATGATCTTGCCGAAACCGCCGGAGACCACGCCGCAGGTGAACCCGATCCGCTTGAGGGTGCGCACCGTGGTCCGCGCGCCGGGGGTGAGTTCGAGCGCTTCGGCGACCTCGTCGAGCACCGAGGCGGGTAGTCCTTCGAGGGTGGCCACCCTGCGGCGCAGCGATTCGGCGAAGTCGATCTTGCCGGCCATGGCTTCCTCGGTCACCTGGCGCACCTGCTCCGCGCAACCCGCGTGTTCTGCGAGCAGTTCGATGACCTCGCCCTGGATGAGCGTGGAGTCCACGTCGAACACGACCATGCGCTTGGCCCGCCGCGCCAGCCCGACCGGCTCGACACTGATGTCCACCCCGATGCGGGCCGCGGCATCGGCGAGCGCCCTGCGCAGTTCGGTGTCCGAACCGACCGCGTCCGCGTTGTCCTCGTCGATGGACACCCGCAGTTCGAGCCCGGTGACCGGGTAGTCGGCGATGCGCCGGATGGAGTCGATGTTCACCCCGAGCCCGGCCAGGGTGCGGGCGACCTCGGCGAAGGCCTTCGCCGTGACCGGCCTGCCGAGCACGACCACCGCGTGGCTCGGCTCCGCGATGTGCGCGGTGGCCGTGGCGTCCGCACCGATGAGCACTTCGACGTGCATGCGCACGCTCGCCATGCCCTGTTCGACAGCTTCCTGCAGGCCTTCCGGGTCACCGGGAGCCTCCACGAGCACCCCGAGCACGAGCCGTCCGGAGATGACGACCTGTTCGACGTCGAGGATGTGCGCCTCGTGGCGAGTGAGCACGGCGAACAGCGCCGAGCTGACTCCTGGCTTATCCGGTCCGGTGACCGTGATCAGCACACTTGTAGGACTCACTTCTCCGAGTCTTCACTGCTTGACTCACCCGAGCCAACAGTGCTGTGCGCCTTGTCACCGCCGTGGTCGACCGTCTTCCCGAAGAAGGACAGGTAGCGCTCC
>NZ_JALM01000013.1 GCF_000737195.2 Sciscionella sediminilitoris | reverse complement strand
GGTGCCTGGCGCTAGTGCCGTTGATGTAGGTGTTGGTCAGGATGCGGTACAGCCACGCCTTGAGGTTGGTACCGCGGCGGAACGAGGCGAACGCGGAGTACGCCTTCAGGTAGGTCTCCTGCACGAGGTCCTCGGCATCCGCCGGATTGCGGGTCATCCGCAGCGCGGCCGAGTAGAGCTGATCGAGCAGCGGCATCGCGTCGCGCTCGAACCGCGCCGCCCGCTCCTCGGGTGACTCCTGCGGCTCCTCCTCGGACACCGCCTCATTCACGGCCGGTTCGGTGACCGCCGTCGCCTCGTGTTCTTCGGCACTAGCGCCAGGCACCTGGCTCCCTCCGATTGCACTCCCTGTGCTCGTTTCGGGGCCTGCCTCGGCCCTCGCGGCCAAGGGTACTCGCCGTGGTCGCGGCGCCGTGCACGTGCGCGATCCGCTCGCCAGTTCGGTCATCACGTGTGCGGAAACGCCGGACCGGCCGCGCGCATTCCCGCTCCCACCGGCTGGCATGCACGTCCTACAGTACGGACATGGCGGGAAAGGCTACGCAGGCCACGAAGGTGCTCGACCGCGCGCGGCTGCACTACGCGCTGCACGGTTACACGGTCGAACAGGACGGCGAGTCCTATGGGGCCGAGGCCGCGGCCGCGCTGGGCATCGAGCCGGAACGGATGTTCAAGACGCTGGTCGCCGAGGTGGACGGGACGCTGCGGATCGGGGTCGTCCCGGTCTCCGGCAAGCTCGACCTCAAGGCGCTCGCCGCCGCGGCCGGGGGCAAGCGGGCGCGGATGGCCGAGGTCCCGGACGCGCAGCGGGCCACCGGCTATGTGGCGGGCGGGATCGCCCCGCTCGGGCACCGCCAGCGCATCCCGGTGACCGTGGACGAGTCCGCGCTGGTCTTCCCCACGATCTACTGCAGCGCGGGCCGGCGGGGGCTGTCCATGGAACTGGCCCCCGCCGACCTGGTGCACGCCGCCGGGGCGAACACCGCCCCGATCGCCGGCTGACGGAACTACAGCGCTACAGCGCCTTGGCGAGCCGGTCCGCCAGGATGTTGGCGAACCTGGCCGGTTCCCGCACCTCGCCGCCCTCGGCGAGCAGCGCCATGCCGTAGAGCAGTTCGGCGGTCTCGGCGAGGCCCTCGGCGCCGTTGTCCTCCTCGTATGCCTTGCGCAGCCCGGTGACCAGTGCATGCTTCGGGTTGAGCTCGAGGATGCGCTTCACGGTGGGGATCTCCTGCCCCATCGCGCGGTACATCTTCTCCAGGGTCGGCGAGACGTCGAAGGTGTCCCCGACGATGCAGGCCGGGGAGCTGGTCAGCCGGGAGGACAGCCGGACCTCCTTCACCTCGGCGTCCAGCTGGCCCTGCATCCAGGTGAGCAGATCGGCGTACTCCGCGCGCTCGCCCTCGGTGTCCGAGTCCTCGGAGTCCTCCAGGTCCACCTCGCCCTTGGCGATCGACTGGAACTGTTTTCCGTCGAATTCGCCGACCGAACCGACCCACATCTCATCGACCGGATCGGTGAGCAGCAGCACCTCGCGGCCCTTTTCCCGGAACGCCTCCATGTGCGGGGAATTCTCGATCTTGGCGCGCGATTCACCGGTGATGTAGTAGATCTGCTCCTGACCTTCGGGCATGCGCTCGATGTATTCCCGGAGCGTCGTCTGCTTTTCCGCGTCCTCGGTCGAGTCGAACGAGGAGCATTCCAGGATCAGCTCGCGGTTCTCGGTGTCGTCGAGCAGCCCCTCCTTGAGCGCCTTACCGAACTGCTCCCAGAACGTGGTGTAGCGCTCCGGATTCTCGGTCATCATCTCCTTGATGGTGCCGAGTACCTTTTTCACCAGGCGCCTGCGCACCGCGCGGATCTGGCGGTCCTGCTGGAGAATCTCCCGGGACACGTTGAGCGAGAGATCCTGCGCGTCCACGACGCCCTTGATGAACCGGAGGTATTCCGGCATCAGCGCCTCGCAGTCGTCCATGATGAACACGCGCTTGACGTAGAGCTGCACACCGCGCTTGCGTTCCCGCATGAAAAGGTCGAACGGCGCCTGCGCGGGAATGAACAGCAGCGCCTGGTATTCGAAGGTCCCCTCCGCCTTCATGTGAATGGTCTCGAGCGGATCGAGGAAATCGTGGCTGATGTGCTTGTAGAATTCCTTGTATTCGCTTTCCTCGACCTCGTCACGGGAGCGTGCCCACAGCGCCTTCATCGAGTTGAGCGTTTCGACCTCGGTCGATTTCTCGCCCTCGGAATCGGTCTTCTCCACCGTCATGCGAATCGGCCAGGAGATGAAGTCCGAGTACTTCTTGACGATGTCGCGCAGCACCCGCTCCTGGGTGTAGTCGCGCATCTGGTCTTCCTCGTCGGCCGCCTTCAGGTGCAGCGTGACCGAGGTCCCCTGGGTTGCGGAATCCACCGTCTCCACGGTGTAGGTGCCCTCTCCGGAGGACTCCCAGCGGGTCGCTTCGGTCTCCCCCGCCTTGCGGGTCACCAGGGTGACCTTGTCCGCGACCATGAAGCTCGAGTAGAAGCCGAGGCCGAACTGCCCGATCAGCTCCTGCGCGGCCGCCTCCGTCTTGCCCGATTCCTGCGCGGCGCGCAGCTCGGCGAGCAGTTCCGCGGTCCCGGACTTCGCGATCGTGCCGATCAGGTCCACAACCTCGGCGCGGGACATCCCGATGCCGTTGTCGGTGACGGTGAGGGTGCGCGCCTCCGGATCGGCGGACAGCTCGATGTGCGGATCACTCGTGTCCACCTCGAGGTCCTTGTCCTGATACGAGGCGAGGCGCAGTTTGTCGATCGCGTCCGAGGCGTTGGAGACCAGCTCACGGAGGAAGGTGTCCTTGTTCGAGTAGATCGAATGGATCATCAACTGCAGCAGCTGCCGCGACTCCGCCTGGAATTCGATCGTCTCTGCCTGCGGGCTCACTTGAAGTTCCCTCCATTGACTTGCGAAAAAATCATGACCACCAGTGCCGGCGATTATAGGACGGGCAGGGTCCGCTCGAGCCATTCACCGATCACCCTGGCGACCCCCGCGGTGTCCGCCTTGAGCGAATGATCCCCGGCAAGGGTCGCCAGCTCGGTCCGGCCACGGGCCACCGGACGGCCGAACGGGTCCCGCTCGCCCTGCACGACGAGGGCGGGCACCTCGACCCCGTCCAGTTCCTCCTGTCTGCTGCGCTCCGGTTTCCCCGGCGGGTGCTCCGGAAACGCGAGGCAGAGCACCGCCGCGGCCCCGCCTTCGGCGGCCGTGCGGCAGGCCACCCGGGCCCCGGAGGACCGCCCGCCGAACAACATCGGCAGCTCATCGCCGCGCAGCTGCCCGGCGACGGCGAGCCAGGCGGCGTCGAGCTGACGGGCCGGGGCCGGGGCGCGCCGTCCCGCGACCCGATAGGGCTGCTCCACCTGCGCGACGCTCACCCCGGCGGCGAGCGCGGCCTCGGTGGCCGCGATCAGATCGGGTGCGCCGAAACCGCCACCCGCCCCGTGGCCGAGCTGCAGCAGGGCACGAGGGCGCTCGGCCTCGTGCCGGTACACCCGTGCCGGACCGTGCGGGGTCTCGATCTCGGTCCCTGTCTCACTCATGGTTGCTCGAACAGGCTCGCCGGTGCTTCCGGTTCGTGCCGCTCGACCAGCGCGGCGCCGTTGTTGCGCACGCTGTTCACCCGCGCGCTCACCGGGCGCAGCTCGAGCTGTTCGGCATAGCCGGTGTCGGGGTGCCGCAACAGCTCGGTCACATCCCTGCTGTCCGGATCCAGCCAGTGCGCGAGCGCGTCCTCGGGAAGTACGAGTGGCATCCGGTCGTGGATCTCGGTGAGCGCCCCGGTCGCCGCCGTGGTGAGCACGGCGGCGGTCAGCAACAGGCCACCGTCGGGGGCGTGCCAGGCAGCCCAGATCCCGGCCATGGCCAGGCTCGCGCCGTCCTGGCGGGTCATGAAATACGGCTGCTTGACGAGCTTGCCGTGTTCGTCGAGGTCCTTGCGCCACTCGTACCAGCCGTCCGCGGGCAGCACACAGCGCCTGCTCGCCAGGGAAGCCTTGAACGCCGACTTCTCGTGCACCGATTCGGCGCGCGCGTTGATCATCCGCGCGGCGCCCTTCGTGTCCTTGGCCCAGTGCGGGACCAGACCCCAGCGCAGCACCCGCAGCGAGCGCTGCACCGCGGACGGATCCGCGACCCCGTGCTCATCGCGCGGATGCCGGTCGAGCACCGCGACGACCGGATCGGTCGGGGCGATGTTGTAGTTCTCCGAAGGCCCCTGCTCCCCGGTCCGGTCCACCGCGGCGAACTCGTTCGCCAACATCGCCGGGCTCTTCGCGGCCGCGTACCTGCCACACACATTTCCATCGTGGCACGTGGCGACCTGTCGCGGCGAGCATGGGATCATGTGCCCATGCAGACCGCATGGCCAGCCCCGACCGCACCGGCACCGGTACGCGCGACGGTGACCGTCCCCGGTTCGAAGTCGATCACCAACCGGGCGCTGCTGCTCGCCGCCGCGACCGCGGGCACCTCCACCGTCTCCGGGGCGCTGCGCAGCAGGGACACCGAGCTGATGCTGGACGCTCTGCGCGGGCTCGGGGTGGACTGCGCCGGTGCGGACACCGAACTGACCGTGACATCCACCGGAACCCCCTCGGCCCCGGCCGCCGTCGACTGCGGGCTCGCCGGAACCGTGATGCGGTTCGTTCCGCCGTTCGCCGCACTCGCCGAGGGCGCGGTGACCTTCGACGGAGACCCCTACGCGCGGCAGCGCCCGCTCGGCACGGTGCTCGACGCGCTGCGCGAACTCGGCGCCCGGATCGAGGGCTCGGCGCTGCCGTTCACCATCACGGGGGCGGGCACTCTGGCCGGCGGCGAGGTCACCATCGACGCCTCGGCCTCCTCCCAGTTCGTCTCCGGGCTGCTGTTGTCCGCGCCCCGGTTCGAGAAGGGCATCGTGGTGCGCCACGACGGCAAACCGGTCCCCTCGCTGCCGCACATCGACATGACGGTGGCGATGCTGCGCGAGGCAGGGGCCGAGGTGGACGACGGTGAGCCGAACACCTGGCGGGTGGAGCCCGGAGCGCTGCGCCCCCGGGGCTGGGTGGTCGAACCGGACCTGTCCAACGCGACACCGTTCCTCGCCGCGGCCGCCGCGACCGGCGGCAGCGTCACCGTTCCCGGCTGGCCCGCCGAGACCACGCAGCCGGGCCAGGGCATCCGGGCGATCCTGGAGCAGATGGGGGCGAGCGTGCGGTTCGCCGAGGGCGCGCTCACCGTGACCGGTCCGCGCGCGCTGTCCGGGGTGGATGTCGACCTGCACGAGATCGGCGAGCTCACCCCGACCGTCGCCGCGCTGGCCGCGCTCGCCCGGACCCCGTCCGAACTGCGCGGGATCGCACACCTGCGCGGGCACGAGACCGATCGCCTCGCCGCGCTCGCCGCCGAGATCCGCGGGCTCGGTGGCGTGGTGCACGAGCGCGAGGACGGGCTGCGCGTGGAGCCCGCCCCGCTGCACGGCGGTGCCTGGCACGCCTACGACGACCACCGCATGGCCACGGCAGGGGCGATCGTCGGGCTGGTGGTGCCCAGGGTGGACATCGACGACATCGGTTCCACGGCCAAGACGATGCCCGAGTTCCCGAAGCTGTGGCGGGGCATGCTCGCGTGAAGAACCGGGACTGGCGCTCGATCGACGAGTCCGATGTGCGGGTTCGCCCCTCCAAGGGCACCCGTCCCCGTTCCAAGCGCCGTCCCGAGCACGCCGACGCGGTACCCGCCCTGGTCACCACGGTCGACAGGGGCCGCTGGTCCTGTGCCGTGGACGCCAAGCAGGACCGGGAGGTCGCCGCGATGCGGGCCCGCGAGCTCGGCAGGACCCCGATCGTGGTCGGTGACCGGGTGGACCTGGTCGGCGATACCTCCGGGCGCCCGGGCACCCTGGCCAGGATCGTGCGGGTGGCCGAACGGTCCAGCGTGCTGCGCCGCACCGCCGATGACACCGATCCCTATGAACGGGTCGTGGTGGCCAATGCCGAGCAGCTGGTGATCGTGACCGCGCTGGCCGATCCACCGCCGCGCGCCGGGTTCATCGACCGCTGCCTCGTGGCCGCCTACGCGGGCGGGCTGCGGCCGCTGCTCTGCCTGACCAAGTCCGATCTCGCCGACGCGGACGAGCTGCGCGGCGCCTATGCCGAGCTCGAGGTACCCACCGTGGTCACCCGCGCCGACCGGGAGAACACCGAGCTGGCCGAGGCCCTGCACGGCACTGTCTCCGCACTCGTCGGGCATTCCGGGGTGGGCAAGTCCACCCTGGTCAACCAGCTCGTGCCGGATGCCGACCAGCGCATCGGCGCGGTCAGCGCGGTCGGCAAGGGGCGGCACACCTCGGTCGCAGCGCTCGCCCTCCCGCTGCCCGGCGGCGGATGGGTCGTGGACACTCCCGGCGTGCGCTCCTTCGGGCTCGCGCACGTCACCCCCGAGGACATTCTCACCGCCTTCGAGGAGTTCGCCGAGGCCGCCGAGGAGTGCCCGCGCGGCTGCGGCCACCTCGGCCCGCCCGGCGATCCGGGCTGCGTGCTGGACTCGATCGTCACCGAGGGCAATGGCAGTCACGGAAGGTTGCTTTCTCTGCGCAGGCTGCTCGCGTCCCGGGCGGGCGTTGCCGGATAATGGTAGGGTCCCGCTCGGTTGTCTTTGGTTAATCGGCAATTCTCGAACACTGTCATAGCGGAGCCGATAGGAAGATAAATGGTGCGCAAACGGGGACTCACGATCGGCGCGGGAATAGCCACACTCGCCCTGCTGGCCGGCTGTGGATCAGCGAATGAAAACGCCATGCAACATCCGGGAAACAATGCCGCGAACGCCGATCTGAGCAACACGTTCCGGGATGTCACCACCTTGGTCGACACGGTTTCCTACAAGCAGAACACCGCGAAGACGAGCAAGGTGAAGCTGTCCGGGAACGTGATGGGCCAGCAGCTCACCGGACAGGGCGCGATCGACCTGTCGAACATCGGCTCCCCGGCGATGAACATGACCGTGAACGCCATCGGCAAGCAGATGAGCATGGTCTTCAAGGACAAGGCGATGTACGTGCACCTGCCCGAATCCGAGCGCGCGGCCGCGGACAAGTCCTGGGCGAAGATCGATGCGAATGGCAACGATCCGCTTTCCAAGACCATGGGCAAGATCTTCACGCAAATGGGCGATTCCGCGGATCCTTCGAAAACACTCGAACGGATTAAATCAACCGGACGTCTCATGGGCGCCAAGCAGGAAAACGTTAACGGCCAGCGAACCACGCATTACACCATTCGGATGGATACGCGGAAGCTTTTCAAACAGCAGGTCGACGAGTTGAGCAAATCACTCGGAAGCGGTATTCCGAAGCAGGCGGAACAGGAACTGAACAAATCCACCGCGCGCATGCCGAAAACCATGCCCGCCGATCTGTGGCTGAACGACGGACAGCTGCCGGTCAAGTTCACCATGACGCTGCCCTCGGCAAATACGGTCGGTGGCCATGCCACACCGGTAAAAGTGAACGCGAATTACTCCGACTGGGGTAAACCGGTCAGCATTCAGGCGCCCGGCAAGGACCAGGTGACGGACTTCGGCGCGATGCTGCGTGCCGAACTCGGCAAGCTGTCCATGGCCATGCCGCGCGGCGGCAAGTAACCCCCGGGTCCCTCAGGACGGGCCGTGCTCGAACAGCTCGAGGAAGAACGGGAGCTCCTGCGGGGCGTACCAGGACAGCTCGTGGTCCTCGGCGGAGCCGACCGCGAATTCGGCGTCCCCGTCCCCGAGATCGGCCGCGTCGATGACCTCGGCGGCCTTCGCCACATCCCCTTCGGCCTCCGCATCGTCCACGTGCACCGCGGCCACCGTGCTCAGCGCGACGGGACCGGTGAGCCGGACCGCGGCGAGGTCCAGATCGGCGCGCGGGGTGGCGTCCTCGACATCCGCGGCGATCACCGCCCGGCGCCGGGGCGTCTCCTCCTCGGCGGACAACAGCCGCAACGCGGCCCGCGCCGCCTCGAGCAGCGCCGCGTACTCCAGCTCCTCGGTGTTGCCCGAGGTGTAGGACTCGCGCAACGCCGGAGTGAGCGCGAAGGCGGTGCCGCCGACCGCGGTCAGCTCGGTCTTGTCCACCAGTTCGCGCAGCATCGGGATGGTCGCCGGCAGGTAGATTCGCATTTCGGTCCTGTCCTTGTTCGGTATCAGTTCGTCAGTTCCGCGGATTCCAGCTCGGCCGTTCGCCGGTGCAGCTCGCCCAGTTCCGCCTCGAGCAGCCCGGCGAGCTCGCCGACATCGGCCAGCGCGGCACGATCGGCGTTGAGTCCGAAGTAGACACCGCCGTCGTAGGAGCTCACTCCGATCGCGAGGGCCTGGTTGCGCAGCAGCGGAACGACCGGGTACATCTCCACCATCCGCGCACCCGCGGCATAGAGCGGGACCTGCGGGCCGGGGACATTGGTGATCACCAGATTGAACACGTGCCTGGTGAACCCGCTCGCGGTGCGGGAGCCGAGCGCGTGCAGGGTCGCCGGTGCGAGCCCGTGCGCGTGCAACAGGACCCGCGCCGCCACCGAGTGTCCCGATTCGGTGTGCGCCCGCAGCTGGTTGCGCACCTGGCGCAGCCGACCGAGCGGATCCGGCTCACCGACCGGGAGATCGACCAGATAGGGAGTCACCGTCTCGTCGTCGTCCTCGTTCGTGGACAGCGGGACGAGCGCGCGCACCAGACTGCCCGGATCCAGCGGTTCCCCGCGGCCGGTGAACCAGCTCCGCAGTGCCCCGGCGACCACGGCGAGCACCACGTCGTTGACCGTGGCGCCGACCCGTTCGGCGATGTCCCGGTAGGCGCCCAGTTCCGTGGCGCCGGTGGCGAACCTGCGGTGCGGACCGAGGGCGGTGTTCAGCGGCGAACCGGGCGCGGGGCGGGTCAGCGCACTGCGGAGCGCACCGAGGGTGTCCCGGCATTTGCGCACGCTCGCGGCGAGGTCCCCGACCGCGAGCCGGGCGGTGTCCAGCAGCTCGACCGGACTGGCCAGTGCCTCGCGCAGGGCGTCGAGCAGCAACCGGGGCCCGCTCGGCGCGGACCGGGGTGACCAGGACCAGCCCGCCTCGGCGCGTTCGCGCGGACCGGGATCGAGGATGGCCTGGCCGATCTCGATCGCGTCGATACCGTCCACGAGGGCGTTGTGCGTCTTGGTGATGATCGCCAGCCGGTCCTCGGCAAGGCCTTCGACGAGATAGACCTCCCACAGCGGGCGTTCCCGGTCCAGCGGCCGGGACATGAGGCGTCCGGTGAGCTCGCGCAACTGCTCTGCCGAGCCCGGCTTGGGCAGCGCGGAACGGCGCACGTGGTAGGTGATGTCGAACCGCTCGTCGTCCACCCACACCGGGCGGGCCAGCTGCAGCGGTACCTCGAGGACCCGCTGCCGGTAGCGCGGGATCAGGGCGAGCCGCCGCTCCACCAGATCGACGAGCGATTCGTAGTCGAAGCCGGTGCGCGGGCGCGCGAACACCGCGACACTGCCGATGTGCATCGGGGTCGCCGGGTCCTCGGCGAAAAGCAGCGAGGCGTCGAACGCGCTGAGCCGGTCGGGCATGGGACCGATCGTCGCACATCCGCGCAGCACGGCGCCCCGAGCCACCAGCGACGCCGCCTGGGAGACTGACCGGCGTGACCGACAAGCAGCGCTCGCCCCGGGACCGGTTCCTGACCGTCTACGGGCGTAAACCCGTGCTCGAAGCACTCGGTGATCCGGAACTGACCGTGGACAAGGTGGTGCTCGCCGAGACCGCGCGCGGGGAACCGGTGCGCACCATCCGCGCGGCCGCCCGCGAGCGCGGGGTCCCGGTGCACAGCGCGAGCGAACACCGGGTCAAGGTGCTCGCCGGGAACGGAAAGCAGGACCAGGGTGTGCTCGCCGATGTGCTCGCCCCGCGGATGCGCCCGCTCGCCGAGGCGCTCGAGCCGGGGAACGGGCGGCTGGGCCCGGTGCTGCTGCTGGACGGGATCACCACCCCGGCGAATGTCGGCATGATCCTGCGCACCGCGACCGCGGCGGGCCTCGCGGGGATCGTGGTGCCGCACAAGGGCGTCGCCTCGCTCGATCCGCTGGTGGTCAAGGCCTCGGCCGGGATCGCCTTCCACGCGCCGATCCTGCGCGCCCCGACCGCGGCCGATGCCGCCGAGCAGCTTTCCGAGGCCGGGTACCGGCTGTTCGGGCTCGCCTCGGACGGGCCGGAAGGGCTGTTCGAGGCCGGGTTCCCGGACCGCGTGGCGTTCGTGCTCGGCGGCGAGACCTCCGGGGTTTCCACCGCCGTGCGCGCGCACATCGGTGACTGGCTCTCGATTCCGATGCCCGGTGCGGCCGAATCGCTGAACGTCTCCGCGGCCGCCGCCGTGCTGTGCTTCGAACTGGTGCGCCGGGATCACACCGGCGGGTGAGTTCTGTCCGGACCTGTGCCGCGCTCCGCACTGTGCATGCGTACCGGATCGCGCCACGGGAAAGGGAGGTTCACCGTGTTCGCCATACCCCGACCACGACCACGAAGACTGCTCGCCGAGGCTCCCAACGGTGAGCCCGAGGCCGGTCGCCTCGGCGCCGCCGACCCACCCGGCGCGGACGGGCCCGGTTTCCCGGCCGCGGTCCGCCCGCTCGACCGCCGTTTCCCCGGGCAGCGCACCCTGGCCGCGCTGCTGCGGGCGCTGCTCGAGGTGCTCGACGGCCGCCGCCCACTCGGCGCGCTGGGGAACCGGGCCTTCGACGGGCTGCTCGCTCCCGCGGTGACCGCGGGAATCACGAACCGCATCCGCACCAGGGGGTTCAGCGCGGAGCGGATGCTCACCGGGCTCGCCTTCGCGATGACCCACCGGGCGAACGCGCTGGAGATCTGGGGCAGCGCGCGGGAACCCGCTTCCGGGCGGACGGTCGCGCTCGCCGCGCGCGTCGAACTGTGCGGTGCACACCTTCCCTGGTGGTGCACCGCCTTCACGGTGCTGGACTGAGCGGCGCCGGAACGAACGAAGCGGTACCGCGGGAGCGTGCTCCCGCGGTACCGCCTGGCCGAACCCGGATCAGCCGCGCTTGGCGGCCTTCTTCTGCTTCTTCGCCCGCTCGCGCTCGGCGGCGCGCCGCTCCCGGCGGGTGACGCCGCCCTGCTCGTCCTCGTCGTCCCCGCGGCTGTGCCGTGCCTCGGCCTGCCCGTCCTCGTTCGGCCCGGACAGGGTCAGCTGCGATTCGGCGGGCTCGTCGAGACCTTTGCCGCGCAGTGCGGGAGGAACCTGGCTCTCCTCGGCAGCGGGCGCCGCGCCCTGCTGCTGCGCGGCCTGGCCCTCTTCGCCTTCGGCGGCCTCGACCTGGAGGTTGAACAGGAAGCCGACCGATTCCTCCTTGAGGCCCTCGAGCATGCCGTTGAACATGTCGTAGCCCTCGCGCTGGTACTCGATCAGCGGATCGCGCTGCGCCATCGCGCGCAGGCCGATGCCCTCCTTGAGGTAGTCCATCTCGTAGAGGTGTTCGCGCCATTTGCGGTCCAGCACGGACAGCAGCACCCGCCGTTCGAGTTCGCGCATCGCGCCCTCGCCGACCATGCCGTCGATCTCGGACTCGCGCTCCTGGTAGGCCCGCTGCGCGTCGGAGACGATCACCTCGCGCAGCGACTCCGGGGTGAGGTCGTCCAGGTTGCCGGTTTCCTCGTCAGCCACGCCCTCGGTCAGCTTCTCGTGGTCGAGCGAGATCGGGTACAGGGTGCGCAGCGCGGACCACAGCTGCTCGAGGTCCCAGTCCTCGGCGTACCCGTCACTGGTTGCGCCGCTCACGTAGGCGGTGACCACATCGGTGACCATGTGCCGGATCTGCTCCTGCAGATCCTCGCCCTCGAGGACCCGGCGGCGCTCGGTGTAGATGACCTTGCGCTGCTCGTTCATCACCTCGTCGTACTTGAGCACGTTTTTGCGGATCTCCATGTTCTGCGCCTCGACCTGGGTCTGCGCGCTCTGGATGGCCTTGGAGACCCGCTTGGAGGTGATGGCCATGTCGTCCGGGGTGTTCAGCCAGTTCATGATGCTCTCGACCAGCTGCGCGTTGAACCGGCGCATGAGCTCGTCGGTCAGCGAGAGGTAGAACTTCGACTCACCGGGGTCACCCTGACGCCCGGAGCGGCCGCGCAGCTGGTTGTCGATGCGCCGGGACTCGTGCCGTTCGGTGCCCAGCACGTACAGCCCGCCGGCCTCGCGGACCTCCTCGGCCTCGGCCTTCACCGAGTCCTTGGCCTTCTCCAGCTCCGCGGGGTAGGCCTGCTGCCACTGGTCGAGGTGCTCGACCGGGTCGAGACCGCGCTCACGCAGCGCCCGCTCGGCGATCGTCTCGGGGTTCCCGCCGAGCATGATGTCGGTACCACGACCGGCCATGTTGGTGGCCACGGTGACCGCACCCTTGCGCCCGGCCTCGGCCACGATCAGCGCCTCGCGATCGTGGTGCTTCGCGTTGAGCACCTCGTGCGGCACCTTGCGCTCCACGAGCAGCTTGGAAAGGTACTCGGAGCGCTCGACCGAGGTGGTGCCGATCAGCACCGGCTGGCCCTTCTCGTAGCGCTCGGCGATGTCGTCGGCGACCGCGGCGAACTTGACCTCCTCGGTCTTGTACACCACGTCCTTGCCGTCCTTGCGGACCATCGGCCGGTTGGTCGGGATGCTGACCACGCCCAGCTTGTAGGTCTGGTGGAACTCGGCAGCCTCGGTCTGCGCGGTACCGGTCATCCCGGAGAGCTTGTCGTAGAGCCGGAAGAAGTTCTGCAGGGTGATCGTGGCCAGCGTCTGGTTCTCGGCCTTGATCTCCACGTGCTCCTTGGCCTCGATGGCCTGGTGCATGCCCTCGTTGAACCGCCGCCCGGCGAGCACCCGGCCGGTGAACTCGTCCACGATGAGCACCTCGCCGTTGCGGACGATGTACTCCTTGTCCTTCTTGAACAGCTCCTTGGCCTTGAGCGCGTTGTTCAGGTAGCCGACCAGCGGGGTGTTCGCGGACTCGTAGAGATTCTCGATGCCGAGCTGGTCCTCGACGAAGGTCACCCCGGCCTCGGTGACACCCACGGTGCGCTTGCGCTCGTCCACCTCGTAGTGCAGGTCCTTGCTCATCAGCGGGGCGAGCCTGGCGAACTCGGTGTACCAGCGCGCGGACTGCTCGGCGGGCCCGGAGATGATCAGCGGAGTACGCGCCTCGTCGATGAGGATCGAGTCGACCTCGTCCACGATCGCGAAGTTGTGCCCGCGCTGCACGCACTCGTCGATGCTCCAGGCCATGTTGTCGCGCAGGTAGTCGAAGCCGAACTCGTTGTTCGTGCCGTAGGTGATGTCGGCCTGGTAGGCGGCGCGCCGCTCCTCGGGCTGCTGCTCGGCCACGATCACCCCGACGGTCAGGCCGAGGAAGCGGTGGATGCGGCCCATCCACTCGGCGTCCCTGGAGGCCAGGTAGTCGTTCACGGTGACGACGTGCACGCCCTTGCCGGAGATGGCGTTGAGGTAGCAGGGCAGCACCGCGGTCAGCGTCTTGCCCTCACCGGTCTTCATCTCGGCCACGTTGCCCAGGTGCAGCGCGGCACCACCCATGAGCTGCACGTCGAACGGCCGCTGGCCGAGCACCCGCTTACCGGCTTCCCGGGCCGTGGCGAAAGCCTCGGGCAGCAGCTGGTCGAGGGTCTCCCCCTCGGCGTAGCGCTCGCGGAACTCCTGGGTCTTCGCGGTGAGCTCGGCATCGCTGAGTCCGGTGAAGTCCTCCTCGATGCTGTTGATGTGCTTCGCGATATTGCTCAGCCGATTGAGCATCCTGCCTTCGCCCGCGCGAAGTACCTTCGAAAGGACCATCAGGTCGACCTCACTCGCTTTCGCCTGTTCACCAGTACAGCCATGCAGCCTTCTCTCGAGCAGTCATGGTAGGCGTCCGGGCAGACCGGAGCCCCCACGGCCCGCAAGGACAACGTGGGGGCTCCGGAAATCGTTCCTCGGGGCGGCTCAGCTCAGCCTGATCACCCCGTAGTCGAAGCCTCGCCTGCGGTAGACGACGCTCGGCCTTCCGGAGGTCACATCCGAGAACAGGTAGAAGTCGTGACCGACCAGTTCCATCTCGTAAAGTGCCTGGTCAACGGTCATCGGCTCGGCGGAATGCTGCTTCTCGCGCACGATCCGGCCGGGCAGGTTCTCCTCGTCACCGGCTTCGAGGCGTTGCTGGGGGATCTCCCCGTTCACCTCCTGCTCCCGTGCCGGTGCCTCGAGCACGGCCGTGGCCAGCGCCCCGGCCCGGCCGTCGAACTTGGCGACATCGGGAACCATGCGCGGCATCTCGCCGTTCGTCGCGGCGGCGACCGAGGCCGGGGTGCGCCTGCCGTGATGCACCTTCCGGCGGTCGTGTGCCTTGCGCAACCGCGACTCCAGCTTGGCCACCGATGCGTCGAGCGCGGCGTAGAAATCGCCTGCACACGCCTCGGCGCGGACGGTCGGCCCTTTCCCCCTTGCGGTGATCTGCACTCGCTGGCAGTTCTTCGCCTGCCTGCGGTTGGGCTCGTGAATCAGTTCGACATCGCACCGGATGAACTTCTTGTCGTACCGCTCGAGTCGATCCAGCTTCTCCGCTACGTGCACCCGGTAATGCTCGGGGACCTCCACGTTGCGGCCCTTCACGATGATGTCCATACACGACCTCCATCACTTGGTGCAGGGGCTTTCGAACACCACGCGCTCCGCCTCGGCCGGCTCGGTGGGTTCGAAATCGAATCGGTATGGCGCCGGACCCGTCAGCTCATCGCGGCGTCGGCGCCAGGAACATGGCGGTTCGCCTCCCTCCCGTCGCTGACTTCAGCGATTGCGGTGCACGGTAGTCGGATCGCGGCGGTTTCGACAGCCCCCTGGGAGGCTGAACCACCGTCGATACGCAGCGTGGTTCGCTGCCCGGTGTTCCTCGGCCGGTCCGGATTCCGGCACCCGTTCGTGCGTAGCCGAGCGCCCTCGAGACCATCGATCGGGTGCCCGTTCCGCGTCGCACATCCGACCAACGGACGAGTAGCCGGACGGGTTCCCACCTCGCATTTCACCCGACAGAGTGACGCGTTCACGGTCGTGCCGGTGAGGTCAACGCGAGCGCGGCGACCGGGCGGACCCCGCGCGAACGCAGTGCCCTGGCGCAGGCGGTCACCGTGGCCCCGGTGGTCACCACGTCGTCGAGCAGCACGACCGCCTCTTCGCCGCCGGGCAGGGCTTCCCCGGTCAGCCGGAGATGCCCGGTGAGGTTCGCCAGCCGGGCGCCGCGGTCGAGCCCCACCGAATCGCGCACTCCCCTGGTCAGCGCGAACGGCTCGGCGACCCGTGCACCGTCACCGAGCAGGGCGGCCACCTCCCGTGCGATCCGGCTCATGTGCGCCCCGCCGCGGGCCACCGATGCCCGCCGCGCCGAAGGGGCCGGCACCAGGCACACGGTGCGCCGGTCGGCTCCGTGTTCGGCCGCGCGCACCCCGGGGACCGCGGTGGCGAACACCCCGGCGAGCTCGCGGGCCAGGTCGCGGCGGTTGCGCTCCTTGTAGGCGAGCACGGCGGCCCGGGCGCTGCCGGTGTGCCCGGTGATCGCGTACACGCCGAGCCGGGCGAGCCTGCTCGGGCCGGGCAACCGCACCGGCCGCGCGCATCCGGCCCGGCAACGCGCGCACCAGCCGCTGCCCCGCGCCGCGCAGCCGACGCAGGTGCGCGGCAGGACGAGATCGACGAGTTCGGCGAGCGGCATGCGGTCATGGTGCACCGCGGCACCGACAGTTCCGGCCCGCTCCGCGCTCCCCGCCGGTCAGCCGGGATAGAAGGGATCGGCGCCCTTGCTCGAGGAACCGAGCGGCACCCAGGAGTCCCCGCCCTGGGCCGAGCTGAACGCGGACCCGCTGGCGACCGCGATGAACGGCTGACCGGGGGCGGCCGCGATCCGCTGCACCGGCGGCGACATGTTCGTGGTGGGCAGATTGTGCACGTACAGCCCGTCCGCGCTCACCGTGGCCAGCGAGTCCGCGTTGCGCCCGGAGACCACGACCAGCTGGGTCTGGCTCACCCAGTCCAGATCGCTGACGTTCGTCAGGTTGTAGCCGATCTGGGTGGGCGCGGACAGCTGCGCCTGACCGTCGGCGTTGCGCAGCACCGTGCTCACCACGAGCTTGCCGTCCACGATCGCGGCCGCGTGGATGCCGTCCCTGGACAGTCGCAGATCGCTGATGGCCGCGCCCTTGCCGAACCGGTCGAACAACTGGCTCGCGTCGACCTCGGTGACCTGCCAGCTCTCCCCGTCCCGGTGCAGGCGCAGGATCCGGTGCCCGTCCGCCACGGTCCACACCTCGTAGCCGACCTGGCTCTGCGGGCTGCCCGCGGTCCAGGTCGGCCTGGTGAACTCGGTCTCGGCGAGGTCGGGCACCTCGCGCACGCTCTTGCCGAAGGTGCCGATCCGGATCCGTTCGCGCTTGTCCCGCCCGGCACACACCATGGCGATCTGGTCCCCGTCAAGCGAACGGGCCCCGGAGGCCGCCTGGCAGTCCGAGAGCCCTGCCGTCGCATCGATCTTGCTCGCGTCGTCCTTGCCACCGGCACCCGAATCGGAGGACGGGCTGAAGGACTTGAGCACCCCACCGGCCACGTACAGCGGTCCCGCGTCCTGGGAGGGGGAGAACAGCGAGTACGAGGGCAGGTCCGAGTACTTGTAGTACTGCTTCTTCGGGTCCAGCGGCGCCCCGTCACTGCGCACCTCGATCTGGCCGCCGACCACCCCGCGCAGCGAGCGCACGATCTGCTCGATCATCCCCTTGCGCTGCGTCTCACTCGCCGTGCCGACCGGCGGGAGGTTCACCTCGACCGAGTCCGGATTGGTCGCCTTCACGGTGGCCTGCTGTTCGGAGTCGATGGTGGTGAAGTTGTTGCGCACGGCGGGCTGCAGCGCGGCCGACGGTCCCTGGATGAGGTCGTTCACGATCCGGCTCGCGATCTCGGCTGCCGGGCCACGCGGCAGATAACGCACATCCGGGATCGGGGCCTGCAGCTTCGGCTCCATGAAGTTCAGGGTGACCTGCTGGAAGGCGCGCTGGAAATCGGCGACCCGGATGACCAGCCCGTCCGCGACGGTCCGGATCCGCCACTCGTTGTTCCGGTCCTTCGCGACGGTCATGTTCTGTTCGTAGCTCTGGTCGTTGCCCTGCGCGGCTTGGAAGCTGCCGTCGGCGGCGAGGGTGCCGATCTTGCGGGCGCGCAGCAGCACGCTCTGCTGATTGGGATCGCCGGGCACCTCACCGGGGTTCGGGTTGGTGCTGAAGTCGTTGCCGATCACCGTGATCTGCCTGCCCGGGTTCCAGGTCTTGGCGCGCTCCCCGGCGATGAACGAGCGCGGCACCGCGTGCCCCTTCGTGGTCTGCGCATTGGCCAGGACGAAGGAGCGGACGAGGGCCCACTGGTCCTCACCGGTCTTGGGGCCGTCGATGGTGGGGCCGGTTTCCCCGATGGGCTGGTTCTGCACCGCGACCGGCTGGTTCTCGTCCTGGATACTCGCGCAGCCGGCCAGCAGCAGCGCGACCAGCAGCACCGGAAGCGCCGAGCGCACACCACGTCTCACTGCTCGGTCACCTCCTCGCCCCCAGAACGCGCGGTCACCCGCTCGGGTTCGGTCTCCGGTGCGTCAGGGTGCGCGGATCCGACAGGCGGCAGCCCCACCGGGCTCGCGGTCAGTTCCGCCTCCGGGGTACGGGGCAGGGTGAGCCGGAAACAGGCCCCCTGATCGGGGCGGCCCCACGCCTCGAGCCAGCCACCGTGCAGCCGCGCGTCCTCGAGGCTGATGGCCAGCCCGAGACCGGTGCCGCCGGTACGCCGGTTCCTGGACGGATCGGCCCGCCAGAACCGGTTGAACACCAGCTCCTCCTCCCCGACGCGTAGGCCGACCCCGTAGTCGCGCACGGCGATCGCGACCGCGTCCCGGTCGGCGCGCAGCACCACGCGCACCGGTTTGCCCTCACCGTGATCGACCGCGTTGGCCAGCAGATTGCGCAGGATCCGTTCCACCCGGCGCGCGTCGATCGAGGCCGGGGTCTCGTTCTCCGGGACGTCGAGCACGATCTCGGTCGTGGTGATCCCGGCGATCCCGCGCACCGAATCGGCGGCACTGCGCACCACGCCGAGCACATCGACCGATTCGATGGACAGTTCCTCGACACCCGCGTCCAGCCGGGAGATCTCCAGCAGGTCGGTGAGCAGGGCCTCGAACCGGTCCAGCTCGTCGACCATCAGCTCGGTGGAGCGCGCGAGCCCGCTCGGGAACTGCTCCCGCGAGGCGTAGAGCACGTCGGCGGCCATTCGCACCGTGGTCAGCGGGGTGCGCAGCTCGTGGCTGACATCCGAGGTGAACCGGCGCTGCAACTGGCTGAACTCCTCGAGCCTGCGGATCTGCTCGGCGATGTTGTCCGCCATGGAGTTGTAGGAGTCGCCGAGCCGGGCGACGTCGTCCTCCCCGACCACGCGCATCCGCTCGGAGAAGTCCCCGGTCGCGAACCGGTCGGCGATCTCGGCGGCCTGGCGTACCGGGCGCACGACCTGGCGCAGCACCAGGTTCACGATGCCCGCGAGCAGCAGCACCAGTACGAGTCCGGCCACGAGCACCGCGACCTGCACGATGCTCAGCGTCTGCTTCTCCGAGGTGAGCGGGAACAGCAGATACAGCTGCACCGGGCTGCTCGCACTGGTCAGCGAGGTGCCGACGACGAGGAAGGTGGTCGGCCCGCTGCGTCCGTTCAGGGTGGTGATCTGGGTGGCGGTCGTCCCGCCCTCCACCAGCTGGCGCAGCTTGGATGGCACCTGCGTGGCGTAGGTGCCCACCGGGTCTACCCCGGTCGCCGAGATCACCGGCTCGAACTCACCCGCCCCGGAACGCCCGTCGTGCAGGCTGCCGCCCCGGGCGGACACCAGCTGGTCGAGGGCATCGGAAAGAGACGGGCCGAGGGTGTCCTGGCCCGGGCTGGTCTTGGCGAGGATGTCGCGCAGTTCGCCTGCCGAGGCCGCGGTCTGATCGATCGCCGCCTTGCGCTTGGTGGTGACCAGCTGGTCGGTGATCTGCACCTGCAGCAGCATGCCGAGCACGAACACGACCGCGGCGGAGAGCGCGAGGCAGCTGGTGACCACGCGTACCTGAAGCGAGCGCCGCCAAGCGGTCCCGAACCGCGCCGAGCACCTGCGCGCCCAGGCGGCGAACCGTCTCGCCCGCTCCGTCACCGTCGTCGCCACGATCCCGCTCGGACCAGTCCGCTCACGGCCTCACCTCGCTGGCGCTCGGCTCGGCCGTGCCCAGGCGCTGTATCCATGGTTCGCTCGCAAGCTCGCTCACGGTGGCCCGGCCTTGTATCCGACCCCGCGCACGGTCAACACCACCTCGGGATGCTCCGGATCGCGCTCGACCTTGGACCGCAGCCGCTGCACGTGCACGTTGACCAGCCGGGTGTCCGCGGCGTGCCGGTAACCCCAGACCTGCTCGAGCAGCACCTCTCTGGTGAACACCTGCCGCGGCTTGCGGGCCAGGGCCACCAGCAGGTCGAACTCCAGCGGGGTCAGCGAGATCGGTTCCTCGCCCCTGGTCACCTGGTGACCGGGCACGTCGATGCTCAGGTCGCCGATCACCAGCGACTCGGCCGGTTCGGCGTCCAGCCTGCGCAACCGGGCCCGCACCCGGGCGACCAGTTCCTTGGGCTTGAACGGCTTGACGATGTAGTCGTCGGCGCCGGACTCGAGCCCGAGCACCACGTCCACCGTGTCGCTCTTGGCGGTGAGCATCACGATCGGCACCCCGGACTCCGCCCGGATCGCCTTCGCCACATCGATCCCGTTCATCCCGGGCAGCATCAGATCGAGCAGCACGAGGTCGGGCCGCATCTCACGCATCGCGGGCAGGGCCTTGGTGCCGTCCCCGACAACCGCCGTCTCGAATCCCTCCCCGCGCAGCACGATGGTGAGCATCTCGGCGAGCGCCGGATCATCGTCAACGACGAGCACACGTGCCTTCATGTGTCCATCGTCCCATCACGCGTGTGGTTCTCGACGTGCGGCCCGACCGTTACCGCGTGATTCACCCGGATGTCGCACCCTCGGGGACCACCCGTTCGGCCTGTGCCTGCACTGGGACGGTCGGCCCCTCGGAGACCGGGACGAACCGCCGGGTTTCCTCGTCCATGGTGAGCAGCCGCCCGCTCGGGATGTCCAGGAACATGCCGACCAGCTGCAGCTTCCCGGTGGCGACCGCATCCGCGACCACGGGATGGGTGTGCAGGTTGCGCAGCCCCTCGGCCACGTTGATCATCGCGAGCTGGTCGAGCTCACCGAATCCGTCCTCGGCCGCGGCCCTCGCGATCGGATCGCCGTCCCGCCAGCGCGCCATGGTGGGGGCGGCGGTGGCCAGCCAGTCACCGAGCGGGCCGTCCGTGGGCTCGCCCGCACTCAGCGCCTGCATGGCACCGCAGCCGGAGTGCCCGCACACCACGAGCACGGGAACCTCGAGCACCCCGACGGCGAACTCGAGCGAAGCGGCGACCGAGGCATCGGTCCCGGAATCCCTGGCGGGCACCACGTTGCCGATGTTGCGCACGGTGAACAGGTCCCCGGGACCACTCGAGGTGAGCACATTGGGCACCATCCTGCTGTCCCCGCAACCGATCCACATCGCCCGCGGACGCTGCCCCTCGGCCAGCTTGGCCATGTGCGGGCGCATGAGTTCCCGGGACCGGATCTGGTACTCCCGGATACCGTTGAGCACCACGTCGAGCGACTGCGAGTGTTCCGCGGTCCCGGCCCGCTGTTCCCCGGCACGCTGTTCCCCGGGGTGCTCGATGCGCTGCCAGTGCGACCACGGGGTGAACCAGCGCGGCAGATGCCTCGTGCGGACCTCCCGGCCGCGCTGCAGCGAGGACTCCAGTCCGGCCTGGCCGATCTCGTCCACGTGCACGGTGCCACCGGCCGCCTCGTGCCGGGTGACCCAGCCGTGCAGGTACTCGTAGGCGGCGTGGTCGAGGTAGTCGGTGATCAGTTCGACGACCACGTGCGAGTTCGCCGGGATCCGCCCCAGTTCGTGGGCCAGCCGCGGAATGGACAGGAAGGAGAGCTTTCCGTGCACCGCGAGCCGCCAGGTGTGGTCATCGGCCTGCTGCGCCCGGATCGAGGCGATCACCACCCGGTACACCACGAGCAGCAGGGACAGCGCCAGCCCGATGAGCACTCCCTCGAGCAGGTTGAGCAGCACCACCGCGACCACGGTGACCGCGTACACCAGCGATTCACCGTGCCGGTGCAGCTGTTTGATCTGGCCGAGGTTCACCAGTTTCGCGCCGACGTGCACCAGCAGCCCGGCCAGCGCGGCCAGCGGGATCAGTTCGACGACCGAGAACAGCAGCGAGGAGAACAGCAGCACCCAGACCCCGTGCAGGATCGCCGAGGCACGGGACTTGGCTCCGGCGGTCACGTTCGTGGAACTGCGTACGATCACCCCGGTGATGGGCAGGCCGCCGATCGCCCCGGAGACCGTGTTCGCCGCGCCCTGGCCGATCAGTTCACGGTTGAGGTTCGCGCGCTTGCCGGTGTGCATCCCGTCCACCGCGACCGCAGAGGCGAGGCTTTCCACGCTGGCGATCAGGGTGATGGTCAGCACCGCGACGATGATCGCGCCGAGGTCCCCGGTCGGCAGCACCGGAGCGGTCAGCGAGGACAGGATCGAGCCGGGCAGGTCCACCCGGGGCGCGTCCGATCCGGCGAGCACCGCGATCAGCGTGGCTCCCGCGATCGCCACCAGCGGACCGGGCACCACTCGCGCCTTCTTCGGCAGCAGCGGCCAGAGCAGCAGCACCGCGATCACCCCGAGCCCGAGCAGGGTCGCGTCCCCGTGCAGGTTCGCGATCTGGCCCGGCAGCTCGGTGAGGTTGTCCACGAAGCTGCTGCCCGCCGTGCCGCCGAGCACCACGTGCAGCTGGCTGAACACGATGGTCAGCCCGATTCCGGCGAGCATCCCGTGCACCACCGAGGGCGAAATGGCCAGCGCGGCCCGCGCGGTGCGGGACAGGCCGAGCAGGATCTGCAGCAGCCCGGCGGCGAGCGTGATCGCACAGGTCGCCTGCCAGCCGAACCGGTTGATCAGGTCGGCGACGACGACCGTGAGCCCGGCCGCGGGGCCGGATACCTGCAGGGGCGATCCGCCGAGAGCCCCGGCGACGATCCCGCCGATCACGGCGGCGATCAGTCCGGCGATCACCGGCGCTCCGGAGGCGACCGCGATCCCCAGGGAGAGCGGTACCGCGATGAGGAACACGACCAGCGAGGCAGGTACGTCGTGTTTCAGGAATCTGGTGGCAGCGGCCAAAGCCGTCCCCTCTCGTACGTCGAGTCGGAAATACGCGATTCAGGCATACGAGACGGGAACGAACCCGCCTTTTAGTAAAGTTCCGTTTACCTAGCGAGTTCACCTGGTGTTAACCGAATGTCACCGATCGGTAGCATAGATCAACTGTCCAAGACGCTTCGCTTCCGCTTCGGTACCCTCCGTCGTCCCCGCGACCACGTGCCAGGGCGAGACCCAGTTCCGCACGGCGAGTTCCCGGTACACCTCGAGGCACCGGCGCTGCAGACCACCATCGGATTCGTAGCTGTCCCGCGCACGGTCGCTCTCCACCGATTCGCGGTGCTCCGCCCGCCCCTGCGCGGTCTCCGCGTCCACATCCAGCAGCACCTGCAGATCCGGGGCACGCAGACCGAAGCGGTCCAGCTCCAGTGCGCGCAACCACTCCACGAACTCCCCGTCCGCGCCCTGCCCGAGCCGCGCGGCCGAGTAGGCGGCGTTGGAGGCGAGGTACCGGTCCGCGAGCACCACGTCGTGGGTGGCCAGCAGCTTCTCGATCGCCTCCCGCGCACCCCTGCGGTCGAGGGCGAACAACAGCGTCATCGCGTACACCGAATCGGCCAGATCTCCCAGCCGCCCGTGCAGCGCATCCGAGGCGAGCTCGGCGTGAATGTCCTCGCTGTAGCGCGGGAAGGCCAGCTGGGTCACCCGCGCCCCGCACCGTTCGAGTTCGGCGGTCAGTGCCGTGGTCAGCGTCCGCTTCCCGGCCCCGTCCAGCCCTTCGATGGCCACCAGTGCACTCATGACCGGGAGACTAGCCGCCGCCCATCCAGTACTGCCGGGCACGGTCGATGGCCTCGTCCCTGCTCATGACCGCGACCTCGGCCTCACCGACACCGGCCCGGTGCACCAGCAGATGCACCAGGTCGGCGGGAAGCGAATCCCGCTGCCGTTGCGGCTGACCGCGATCGGGTAACACACCATCGCGCACGCAGTCCCAGAAGCAGTCCTCGTCCACCCGGAGCTGATCGCGCAGAATGTGCCGCCAGAGCCGAGGGCCGTAGTCGGTGCGGTCGACCGGATGCGAGATCCGCGTGCGCAGCACCGAGCCGTCCGGCAGCGCGAACTCATAGGTCACGTGATGGGTCTCGGTATACCCGCGCGTTCCGGACCAGCTGCCACCCTTCAACCTCACAGAACCGCTCGTGATCCCGGCGCGTGGAAGCCGGCGGGCTCACTCACCCATCGCCCGCGCCGGCACGGTGTCCCCCACGATCCAGTCCCGCAGCTGCTGGTCGTCGCTGAGCGCGATGAGCTGCACCAGCCCCCAGTTGCCCTGGTGATTCGGCGCGTCGAGCAGATGATCCTGCCAGTCCTCGGCGTACTCCCGCAGCGCGTCGATCATTTCCTCGACCGCCCCGTCGAAGGTGACACCGTCCGCGGCGATCGGCACTCCCTCGACGAAAGCGGACCAGCCGTCCCGCTCCGGGATCACCTCGACGTGCGCGGGCAGGCAGGTCACCAGGATGTTCTGCAGATGCACCACATCCACGACGGCGGTGCGCGCCGAGTCCCGGCGCACCGTCGCCACTCGCCCGTGCTCGGCCGCGTCCAGCAAATCCTTCAGATGTGTTCGTGCGGCCGTATAGCTGTCGTAGTGCGTCACGGTCACCGCCGATCACCCCCAGTCGCATCCTCGTACTTGTCCAGGATGCACCGCTGGCCCAGGTACGTCAGTACTTGACGTACCTGGGCCAGCGAATGGTGACTCAGTTCAGTGACTCGGTTCGGTCACCCGGCTCAGTACCGGTAGTGCTCCGGCTTGAACGGGCCCTCCACGTCCACGCCGATGTACTCGGCCTGGTCCTTGGTGAGCTTGGTGATCTCGCCACCGAGCGCCTCGACGTGGATCTTGGCGACCTTCTCGTCGAGCGCCTTGGGCAGCCGGTAGACCTCCTTGTCGTACTCCGCGTTCTTGGTGAACAGCTCGATCTGCGCGATCACCTGGTTGGAGAAGGAGTTCGACATGACGAAGCTCGGGTGCCCGGTCGCGTTGCCGAGGTTGAGCAGCCGTCCCTCGGAAAGCACGATGATCGAGTGCCCGTCCGGGAAGATCCACTGGTCGACCTGCGGCTTGATGTTGACCTGCCGGATACCGGGAATGCGGGAGAGCCCGAGAATGTCGAGCTCGTTGTCGAAGTGGCCGATGTTGCCGATGATGGCCTGGTTCTTCATCAGCTGCATGTGCTCGGCCATCACCACGTCCTTGTTCCCGGTCGTGGTGATCACGATGTCGGCCTCGCCGATGGCGTTCTCCAGCTTCTTGACCGGGTAACCGTCCATCAGCGCCTGCAGCGCGTTGATCGGGTCGATCTCGGTGACCGTGACCCGCGCGCCCTGTCCGGCCAGCGATTCGGCCGCGCCCTTGCCGACGTCACCGTAGCCGCAGATCAGCGCGCTCTTGCCGCCGATCATGACGTCGGTGCCGCGGTTGATGCCGTCGATCAGCGAGTGCCGGATGCCGTACTTGTTGTCGAACTTCGACTTGGTGACCGAGTCGTTCACGTTGATCGCCGGGAACAGCAGTTCACCGGAGGCGGCGAGCTGGTAGAGCCGCAGCACACCGGTGGTGGTCTCCTCGGTGACACCCTTGACGGACTTGCCGATCCCGGTCCACTTGGCCTTGTCCTTGGCCAGGGACTCGCGCAGCACCGAGAGCACGACCTTGAACTCGTCCGGGTCGTCGTCCTCGGCGTTCGGCACGACACCGGCCGCCTCGTACTGGGTGCCCTTCTGCACCAGCATCGTGGCGTCCCCGCCGTCGTCCAGGATCATGTTCGGCAGCTTGTCACCGGGCCAGGTGAGCATCTGCTCGGTGCACCACCAGTACTCCTCGAGCGTCTCGCCCTTCCAGGCGTAGACGGCGACACCCTTCGGGTCCTCCGGGGTGCCGTGCGGGCCGACGACGACCGCGGCGGCCGCTTCGTCCTGGGTCGAGAAGATGTTGCACGAGCACCAGCGCACCTCGGCACCGAGCGCGACAAGCGTCTCGATCAGGACCGCGGTCTGCACGGTCATGTGCAGGGAACCGGAGATCCGTGCGCCCTTGAGCGGCAGGGCTTCGGCGTACTCCCGCCGCAGCGCCATCAATCCGGGCATCTCGTGCTCTGCGAGCCGGATTTCCTTACGGCCGTACTCGGCGGCCGCAAGATCGGCCACCGCGAAATCAAGGCCGCCGATGTTACGCGCGTACTTGCTAGCGGTGTTGTTCGAGATGTCCTTGACGGTCATCGCGTTTTATCCTCCACTGGATCTCGATGGGCATCCCTACCCTAGGGCCATTGCGGTGCCGGGTGGAACCGCCAAGATGCCCTGTAACTGTCGAATCCGTCACCGCTCGCGGCTTGTAGAAGACGCAGAGTAGCGACACGTTTACCCGTCTTCGGGTGTTTTTCGCGGCGAGCCGGACAATTCGGTACGCAACAGATCCGGTTCGAGGTAGATCCACCGCGCGGTCGGCACCCGCTCCCGCAGCCGTGCCTCGGCCGCGTCGATGGCCGCGGCGACCTCGGCCATTCCGGGCTCGCCGTGCAGCGCGATCTTGGCCGCGACCAGCAGTTCGTCCGGGGCGAGGTACTCGGTGCGCAGGTGGATCACGGTGCGCACCGCACCGGATTCGAGCTCGGTCACGATGGTCCGGTAGAGCGTCCGGTCCACGCCCTCCCCGATGAGCAGGCTCTTCATCTCGACGATCAGCACGATCGCGATCACCGCGAGCAACGCCCCGATGGCCAGTGTGCCGATCCCGTCCCACACCGGATCACCCGTGAGCACCGAGAGGCCCACCCCGGCGAGCGCGAACACCAGACCGAGCAGCGCGCCGCTGTCCTCGAGCAGCACGACCGGCAGATCCGGGTCCTTGGCCGAGGTGATGAACCGCCACCAGCTGCGCCCGCCACGCACCTTCGCGGTCTCCCGCATCGCCGTGGTGAAGCTGTAGCCCTCCAGCGCCAGCGCCACGACCAGGATGATCACCGCGACCAGCGGGCTCTCCAGCTCGTGCGGCTCGGCGATCTTCTCCACGCCCTCGTAGATGGCGAACAGCGCGCCGAGGCTGAACAGCAGCAGGGCGACGACGAAGGCGTAGAAGTAGCGGTTGCGCCCATAGCCGAAGGGGTGCTCGGCGTCCGCTTCCCGGTCCGCCGCCTTCCTGCCGAGCAGCAGCAGTCCCTGGTTGGCGGTGTCGGCGATGGAGTGCACGCCCTCGGAGAGCATCGAGGAAGAGCCGGTCACCGCGAACCCGGCGAACTTCGCGACCGCGATCCCCGCATTGGCACCGAGCGCGGCGATGATCGCTTTGGTACCCCCCTCAGCCGACATGCCGTGCTCCTCTCACTGACCGCTTGGCAGGCTCGCACGGTAGACGGTGGTGCGAATGTGCTCCTCGACCGGGGTGACCGAAATGTCCCCGTCCTTGGCGGGCGACCACACGGCCTCGCCCTTGCCCAGTACCCGTTCGTGCCCGCTCGCCGCGCGCAGCAGCGCGGTCCCCTCGGTGCACAGCAGGATCTGCGGGCCGCACGCGGTGAGCACCGCCCTGGCCGCGGCGCCGTCCAGCTCGGCGACGGAGAGTTCGAACTCCTCGGCGGAGGTCTGGTAGCGGCGCACCGCACCGTGCTGTTCCCCCTTGAGCACCGGCATCTCGTCCGCGGCGAAGTCGAGCACCCGGAGCAGTTCGGGCACATCCACGTGCTTCGGGGTCAGCCCGCAGCGCAGCACGTTGTCCGAGGCGGCGAGGATCTCGATCGCGGTCCCGCGCAGATAGGCGTGCAGGTTCCCGGCGGCGATGTGGATGGCCTCACCCGGTTGCAGCACCAGCCGGTTGAGCAGCAGCGCGGCCAGGATCCCCGCGTCACCGGGATAGCGTTCGGCGAGCTCGAGCGCGGTGCGGCACTCCAGGTCGAACTCCCCGCGCTCGCGCACGTGCCGCACGCAGGCGTCCACCACCGCGGGAAGCAGCTGCTCGAGCGCACTCGAGGGCAGCGTGACGAAGGTGGTGAACAACGCGCGCAGCCCGTCCTCGTCCGGCTGCCCGGCGAGCAGTTCGGTGTAGGGCCGCAGCGGCTCGCAGTCGAGCGCGCGCAGCAGTTCGACGCTGCGGCGCGGTTCGCGGAATCCGGCGAGCGCGTGGAACTCGGAGAGCGCGCACAGCAGCTCGGGCTTCGCGGTCGGGTCCGGGTAGTTCCGTTCCGGCGCGTCCCGCGGGATCCCGGCGGCCTCCTCCCGCGCGTACCCCTCGGCGGCGAGTCCGGCGGAGGGGTGCGCCTGCAGGGAGAGCGGTTCGTCGGCGGCGAGCACCTTGATCAGGAACGGCAGCCTGCCCGCCCAGCGTTCGGTGATCTCGGTGCCGAGGTGCCCGTGCGCGTCGAGTTCGAGCAGTTCGGTCAGCGCCGTGCCGTCCACGGTCGAGGGGCTGGCCGGATGGGCGCCGAACCACAGTTCGGCCTCCGGGTGCGGGGCAGGCGATGGGTTGCCGGTCAGCTCGGCGATCACGGTTCGCGAGCCCCATGCGTACGGCCGCACGGTACCCCGCAGCAGTTCCAACGTCAGCTCCAACTCGTCCGATCAGACCCGCGACGGCGCGAGCGTGCCCTCACCACCGAGCACGCCGGTGGCGAGCCCGAGGTAGATGGCGGCGAATTCCAGGCGCACGGCGAGCACCATCGCGGCACAGGCACCCACGTGCCGACCGGCCTGAGCGGTCAGTTCCTCCGCGCTGGAGAGCACCTCGATACCGGTGAACGTGCCCTCCGCGGCCTGCGACACCTGCCGGGTCGCCTCGTCCTCGGCCACCGTGAACAACAACGGACGAACCGGCGGTGCGGTTCCGATCTCATCGAATTCGGGGTCGGCGAAGATGTCCGTACCGCTGCTCTCCCGCAGCGCGGCGGCGCGCAGCGCTGGGCGTTCGACCACCGCGCGCACATCGCAGACATCGGCGACCACCCCGGCATGCGCGGCCAGCGCGGAACCGGCGTGCGCGGCGACCGCGGTCGCGACCGGATCGGTGCCCCACAGCAGCGGAGTGCGCCCGGCGAGGCGCTGGGCGAGCAGCTTCGCCGGGTTGACGAAGGATTCGGCGCGCGGCTGATCGCGTTCAGCCTCCCCGTCGAGCGCATCGGCGAGCACGGCGAGCAGATCGGGTTCCCCGGTGCCGAACAGGCCGAGGGCCCGCACCGTGGCGAGGGCGGCCGCGACCGCCCTCGGGAAGGCGAAACCGTGCGGCATCGGCACCCGGGCGGGCAGCAGCCGCGCCTTGCCCGCGGCAGCGGCAGCGACCGGGCCCTCGTCCGGGGCAGCGAGCACCACGCTCGCACCACGGCGGGCCGCGAGGTCGATCGAGATCGCGAGTTCCCGGTCCCCGGGGTCCTCGGTACTGGCCAGCACCACATCGAGCGGGCCGATCCAGGAGGGCGCCTGCTCGGCCGCCACCACCGGGATCGGGCAGGCCGCGCCGAGCAGCGCGGCCACCAGGCGGGCGGTGTCCGTGCTCGCCCCGGGCCGGGTGAGCAGCACGAGCGCGCGCGGGCTCGAACCGTGCAGTTCCTCGATCCCGGCCTCTTCGGCGGCCTCGGCGGTCGCCCGGACCTGGGCACCGGCACCCGCGGCGGCACGCAGCAGCCCGCCCCGGTCGACCTCGGCGAGCTTGGCCGGATCGTCGAGCAGCGCGTCGTCGAGCAAGGCGATCACTCCCGCGCTCATCTAGATCCCGTCCGTCCCACCGCTCGCCTCGTCGAGGAGCAGCACCGGGATCCCGTCCCGGACCGGATAGCTGCGCCCGCACCCGGTGCAGGTCAGCGCGTCGGCCTCGGGATCACCCGGCGCACCGGGACGCAGTGGCGCGTGGTCCGGCGCCGGGCAGGCCAGGACCTCGAGCAGCCCATCGTCGAGCCGTACCGCCATCCTCGCTCCCTCCTCAGCCGCGCACGATGGCGAGCACATCATCGCGCAGGGTTTCCATCGCCTCGGTGGTCGGCGCCTCGACATTGCACCGCAGCAGCGGCTCGGTGTTCGAGGCGCGCAGGTTGAACCACGACCCGTCGGGCAGGCTCACGGTGAGCCCGTCCATCTCGTCGATCCGCGTCCCCTCGCGCGCGCCGAAGCTCTCCTTGATCGCGGCGAGCTTGGCGTCCTGGTCCACCACCGTCGAGTTGATCTCCCCGGAGGCGGCGTAGCGGACGTATTCGCTGGTCAGCTCGGAAAGCGGGCCCTGCTGTCCACCGAGCGCGGCCAGCACGTGCAGCGCGGCGAGCATCCCGGTGTCCGCGTTCCAGAAGTCCCGGAAGTAGTAGTGCGCGGAGTGTTCCCCGCCGAAGATCGCGTTCGTGCGCGCCATCTCGGCCTTGATGAAGGAGTGCCCGACCCGGGTGCGTACCGGCTTGCCGCCGTGCTCGGCCACGATCTCCGGGACCGCCTTCGAGGTGATCAAATTGTGGATGATCGTGGAACCCGGGGCCTTGCCCAGCTCGCGTACCGCGACGAGGGCGGTGATCGCCGAGGGCGCGACCGGTTCGCCGCGCTCGTCGACCACGAAGCAGCGGTCCGCGTCCCCGTCGAAGGCCAGCCCCGCGTCCGCACCGAGCTCGCGCACCTTGACCTGCAGGTCGACGATGTTGGCCGGGTCGAGCGGATTGGCCTCGTGGTTCGGGAAGCTGCCGTCCAGTTCGAAGTACATCGGCACGACCTCGACCGGGAGGCCGTCGAACACCCGCGGCACCGTGTGGCCTGCCATGCCGTTGCCCGCGTCCACGACGACCTTCATCGGGCGCACCCCGGAAATGTCCACCAGATTGCGCAGGTAGTCGGCGTAGGCGCCGAGCAGATCGCGCTCGCTGACCGTGCCGTGCCCGTCCCCCTCGCTGCTGACCCCGCGCTCGACCTCGGCGCGGATCTCGGCGAGCCCGCTCTCCTGGCCGACCGGGGCGGCGCCCGCGCGGCAGAGTTTGATGCCGTTGTACTCGGCCGGATTGTGGCTCGCGGTGAACATCGCGCCGGGCATGTTCAGGTACCCGGAGCCGAAGTAGAGCATGTCGGTGGAGCACAACCCGATGCTGACCACGTCGAGCCCGGCCTCGGTCACCCCGCGCGCGAAGGCCTCGGCCAGGCCCGGCGAGGATTCGCGCATGTCGTGGCCGACGACCACGCTCGCCGACTCGCGCCGGACCAGATTCGCGAACGCCGTACCGAACGCGGCCACGAGCTCGGCGTCCAGCTCGGCGCCGACCACGCCACGGATGTCGTAGGCCTTGACGATGCCGGAAAGGTCACGGCTCGACGCTTCCTGCTGTGGCAATGCTCGTGTCCTCACTTGTCCGAACCCGTCCGGCCCGCTCGCTCGATCCTCGCCTTTCACGCGGAAAGCCTACCGTCGGGGGTTCGGTCAGTCACCCGGCGGCGTCGGCAGGGCGCGCAGGTGGCCCCGTCGCCCGCCCGAGCGATCCGCGGGGTCCGCGGGCGGATCCGCCCTGTCGTCGAGCCGCTCGGCCATCCCCGCCTCGCGCACCGCCTCGGCGAGCGCGGTCAGGTCGTCCTCGGACGTCTGGTCCGGACCGAACTCACCCTCGTGGCGGACCACTTCCCAGCCGCGGGGGACGGTCAGCTTGACCGCGTGCTCCTCGCAGAGGTCGTAGCTGTGCGGTTCGGACGCGGTCGCCAGAGGCCCGAGCACCGCGGTCGAATCGGCGTACGCGTAGGTCAGCGTCGCTACCGCCGGGCGCTGACACCCGGCCCTTGAACACGTTCGCTGGCTTCGCACGGGAAGCGACGATAGCCCCACGGTCCTGGCGCGCACATCCCGACACGCTCGAACCACCCGTGTGGTCGTGTCTCGCCGAGGCCCGCGACCCGTCCAGGCGTGGCGAACTACAGTGGACTGATGGCACGCGCGCACAGCACAACGGCACGGCTGGCCGGACGGCGACGCAGGGACCGCAGGGGGCGCGGCGTGCGCGGCCCGCTGTTCCCCTCGAGCCTGCCCGCGGCGAGCAGCCGCTCGGAACGGTTCGACACGCTCGTGCTCGACGCACTGGAGCCCATCGAGCGGCGCTGGCGTACCCAGCTCGCCGACCTGGACATCGCCGTGGACGAGGTGCCCGAACCGACCCGGCCGGGTGCCGACGGAGTGATCACCGACCGGGATGTCCCGCTGGCCAGACTGGTGCCCGCGGGTATCGACGGACGGGGCATGCCCACCAAGGCGCGCATCGTGCTCTACCGGCGGCCGCTCGAATCGCGCACCAAGGACGCGATGGAGCTCGCCGAACTGGTGGGCGAGATGCTGGTCGAACAGATCGCCGCGTACCTGGGTATCGATCCGGACTCGGTGGTCGGCGAATAGGTCCGAGCCGGCCCACGAAAAGCCAATCCTCAGCGGCGCCGAATAGGGATGGCGGTGAGCAGGGTCAGCAGCACCGCCGCTCCCTGCACCAGCAGCAGCACGTTGCGCAGCGCCGAGGAGTAGGTGATCCGCACATCGGCCCCGTTCTCCGGGACCGAGACGCTGACCTGGTGTCCCCACGCCTTGGTCAGCGGCGCCTCGCGGTCGCCGATCGTGGCCCGCCAGCCCGGTTCGAGTTCCGCGGCGACCACGAGCAGCCGGCCCCTCGATCCCTCGGCCACCCGGACCGCGACCTCGGGCGGCCGGGAGGCGACCGTGGTCACCGAGTTCTGTTCCGGCCGGGCGGGTGGCTCTCCCCCGGTCACCGCCAGCTTCGCCAGTGCGGGGGCGATCAGCGTGGCCGGCGCGCTCGCCTGGCGCAGCCGCAGTACCGGGCGGCCGTCGCTGCTCGGGCGCACCTGGTCGAGCAGTTCCGGTGCGGCCTGCCGGATCTGCCCGGCCTGTTGCCGGTCCGCCGGGACCACGTAGCCGACCCCGGCCTGGGTGGCCTCACCGACGAAGGCGCGCACGGTCCCCGGATCGGGGGCGCGCAGGGTGTGGCTCCATTCCGCGAGCCGCTGCCGCGCGCTCGGCACCGCGGGCAGATCGTCGTCGCCGAACCAGGGGGTGTCCCCGGCGCGCAGCCGGGTCGGTTGCCCGTGGGTACCGAGCACGAGCACGGAGGTGTCGGTCGCGGCGAGCTCGGCCTGCTGGGCTTCGGCGAGCCGGGTCCCCCCGCCGTCGCGCACCGGTCCCTGCGCGCCCGAGGTGAGCGCGGAGGCGGCGAGCGCGGCCACCCCGAGCGCGCCCGCTGCGGCGAAGGCGATCCGGAAGCTCGCCGCCCAGTGCATCCGGCCCGGGGCACTGGCCCGCGCGATCATCAGGATCGCGCCCGCCCCGGCGAGCAGCAGCGGGCCACCGGCCCAGGCGCGCACCGGTGCGCCGCCGTCGATGCCGGGCACCGGGAAGACCGCCGTGGCGATCGCGCCGAGCGCACCGAACACCAGCACCACGAGCCCGCTCGCCAGCCACTTCCCCGGCCGCAGCACGATCGCGAGCAGCGCGGCGAACAGCACGAGCGCGCCGACCAGCGGGAAGCTGCCCGGCCCGCCGGGATCGAGCGTGGCCAGCCCGGTGACGGTGGCATGCGCGCCGCCGAGGTTCGCGCCGATGCCGTGCAGCAGCACCCCGGGATGCTGCACCAGCACCGCGGGCCAGGGCAGCAGCAGGGCCACCGGCAACAGCACGAGCACGATCAGCGAACCCACCCGGCGCCGCGCGTCACCGTGTGCGGCGGGCACCACGACGAAACCGACCAGCCCGAGCGCCAGCAACAGCAGGTAGACCAGCGGGGAGAACGCGCCGAGCACGGCGAGCCCGAGCGCGCACAGTGCCGTGGCGGGCAGCCAGTTCGCCCGCCCGGCGATGCGCGCCTCCGGAAGCAGCACGGTGCGCAGTCCGGCGAGTACCAGCGGCAGCAGGATGTGCACCCCGACCGCGTCGAGCCTGCCCTGGGCGACCGCGGTGGTCGCGGCGGGCAGCAGGGCGTACCCGGCGGCGAGCAGCGCGCGGATCCAGCGCTTGGCGGGCAGCTTGCGCATGGCGAAGTAGGCGGTCAGCCCGGCCAGCGGGAAGTCGAGCAGCAGCAGGAGCGAGACCGCGACCGCGGGCCCGCCGGCGAACCAGAACGGCGCGCCGAGCACTCCGAGCACCGCGAGCACGGCCGGTGCCTGCCCGCCGGTGCCGCCCGCGACGGGGTGCCAGCCGCTGAAGTACTCCTGCCAGGTGGCGGCGAGATCGGGCACCGGGAGCAGCCGTCCGCCCGCGAGATCGATGCCGAGCCGGTCCCGGTTCGCCAGCAGGGCCACCGCGAGCAGGCCCACGGTCAGCAGCAGTACCGGGGCGAGCAGCACGTGCCGCAGCACCTGGGCCCGGGAGAGTTCCACCAGCACCAGGTCCTCGCGGGGTGCGGGCGCGTCCCGCGGATGCGGGGAGGGCCGCTCTTCGCGGGGCACCACAACGGTGTTCGCGGGCAGCCTCGGTCCCCGGCGCGCGGCGAGTTTGCCGTAGTTCACCGAGGACGCGGGGATCGCCTGGCGGCGCGGTTCCGCGGGGATCACGGTCGGCGCGGCGGTGTTGGGCTGTTCGGTGACCCGGCCAAGGGCCCCTGGTTCGGCGAGCCCGCGGCGCACCAGGGCGGCCACGATCGCGCGCAGCCCGGCGCGCAACCGCCTGCGCCGGGTGGTCAGCAGCCCGCGGGGGTCCCCGTGGGCACGGGCCGCGCGCGCCGCACGCAGGCCACCGCCGAGCGCCCCGCGCAGGGCACGCAGTTCCGCGCCCGCGTCGGCGAACCTGGCGAGCAGGGTGAACGCGAGCGCGCGCAGTACCGCGAGCACCGCAAGCCGGGGCACCCCGAGCAGGTAACCGAAGGTCCCGGTGTTGGCCAGGAAGGTGCGCATTCCCGAGGTCCGGTCGGCCAGCCGGGCATCACGGACGCGACGCGACGCGGCACGCGCATGCCGTATCCGCGCGGCGGGCACCACCAGCACCAGGTGATCGGCGGCGTTCGCCCGCCAGCCGAGGTCGATGTCCTCCCCGAACAGCCGGTAGTACTCGTCGAATCCGCCGAGCTCGTCCCACACCTCGGTGCGCACGAGCAGCCCGGCGCTGGATACCGCCAGTACCTCGGTATCGCGCTCGAATCCGGCGTCCCCGCCGCTCGCCCAGCCCGGATCGGCGGCCAGTACCCCGCTCTGCCGGTGCCCCGAGGCGTCCGTGGACAGTCCGGCCTCGACGATCAGCCGCCGGTCGGTCCAGTCCAGCTGCAGCGGACCGAGCACGCCGACCGAACGGGCCGGTTCGGCGGACGCGAGCAGCGCGCCGAGGCAGCCGGGATCGGGTGCGGTGTCGTCGTGCAGCAGCCAGATCCACTCGGCCGTGTCACCCCAGCGTTCCCGAGCGTGCGCCACCCCGGCATGAACCGCGGCCGCGTAACCGGTCTCCCGGTCGAGGGTGAGTACCTCGTCCACGACCGCGGACGCTTCGAGCAACCCGGCGGTGTCGTCCACCGAGCCGGTGTCCACGGCGACCACTCGCAGTGGGCGGGGGCGCGACCGCGCGATCGCCTCGAGGACCTCGGACAGCCATTCCTGTCCGTCATGGCAGACGAGCACACAGAGCACGCTCGCGGTATTCGCCGGTCTCGGCCGAGGCTTCGTCGCGCGGTCGGAATTCACGCCCTTACCCTACTGAGCGGTAATCGTCATACGGCGCGGCGCTTGAGCTTTCTCCGCTCCCGTTCGGAGAGACCGCCCCAAATGCCGAACCGCTCGTCCTGGGCGAGCGCGTATTCCAGGCACTCGGCGCGCACTTCGCACACCGAGCAGATCCGTTTCGCCTCGCGGGTAGACCCACCCTTCTCCGGAAAAAACGCTTCCGGATCCGTTTGCGCGCACAGGGCGCGCTCCTGCCATGTTTGCTCTTCAGCTTCTTCGAACAGCTCGGAAAAGCCATCCAACGCGTCGACCGGAGTCAGGAACTCCTCGCCTTGCACTGGCTCGTTCTCCTCCATGCCCGTCCGCCTCCTACGCAATCCGCACTCCCGGGCTGGCTGACGGACGCCATTCCCCCGACAACCGAGTCGGAACCGATACTCGACACGACGACGAGAATGACACCGATGTGATTACACATGTGTTATCCGCCTCGGTCAAGTTGGGGCCCCGCGAACGAGTGGTCCGCTCACCCCGAACTCACACCGGCGGGTTCCCGCGACGACCCGTGCGTGCCCCGAGAGCACCGCGGGCCGGACTACTGGGACACTAACCCGGTGAGCGCAACCAGCAAGATCAGCCCGATCTTTCTCGCCCTGCTCGGCGTGACCGTCCTCGGTGGGCTGCTGTGTGCCTTCGGCACCGCGAACAAGTTCCTGCTCGGCCTCGGCGCGATCCTGCTCGTGTTCGGCGGTTACGTGGTCACCCTGTGCCTGCACGAGTTCGGCCACGCGATCACCGCCTTCCGCGGCGGCGACTGGGCGGTGCGCGGCAAGGGTTATCTCAACCTGGATCCGCGCCGGTACACCGATCCGGTGCTGTCCCTGCTGCTTCCGCTGCTGATCCTGGCGATCGGCGGCATCCCCCTGCCGGGTGGGGCGGTGTGGATCAATCACCACGCGCTGCGCAACAAGAAGGTCGAGTCGGCGGTATCGGTCGCCGGGCCCGCCGCGAACCTGGTCGTGGCGATCGTGCTCACCCTGGCCGTCGCGCTCGGGTTCCGCGGCGCCACGCTCAGCTTCGGCAGCATCTCACTCGGCGCGGCGCTGACCTATCTGGCGATGCTGCAGATCCTGACCTTCATCATCAACATCCTGCCGATCCCCGGGCTGGACGGCTGGGGCGCCATCGAACCGTGGTTGCCCTACCAGGCCCAGGAATTCGGCCGGAAGGTCCGCCCGTGGGCGCCGCTGGGCCTGTTCGTCATCCTGATCGCGATCCCGCCAGCGGTCGGCGTGCTCTACCAGATCGTCGGCTTCATCCTGCAGGCCTTCGGCGGCAGTTACGAACTGGCGCTGATCGGTCAGCAGCTGGCCATGCCCTGGCGCTGATCCGCGTTCGGCCTCAGCGCGGTTTCCTGGCGAAGAACCGCACCCGCCGCTTCGGCACGTGCTGCACGTGCACATCGGCGAATCCGGCCGCCCGCAGTCGCTGCGGCAACCGGTCGGGATCGAGCACCACCATCGTGTCGCCCAGGTGCAGCAGCCGGAATCCGAGGTTCTCCAGGTTGTCCATGCCCGCGAACACCCCACCGGGCTCGACCACCCGGAAGGCCTGCGCGAACAGTTCGTCCTGGGCGGCGACCGAAGGCACGTGGTGCAGCATCGTGAAGCACACGACCGAGTCGAACCGGTCGTCGGCGAACGGCAGCCGCGCCCCGTCCCCGTGCACGATCTCCGCGCGCCCGGCGAACTTCCGCTCCAACAGCCGGGCGCTGGCCTCGTCCACCTCGACCGCGGTCAGTTCCGGCACCCGTCCCGCGAGCACCTCGGTCGTCGCCCCGAACCCCGGGCCGATCTCCAGTACCCGTTCGCCGAGCGGAAGCGGATCGAGCACCCGCGGAAGTTCGTAGGCCACGGCCCTGGCCCACAGCCGGGAGGAGCAGAGCATGCGGTGCACCCGATTCATCATGGCTCGACGCTAACCGGGTGTGCACCTGTCACACAGTCGCTAGGCTGCCATTCGATGTCGGGATTCGGACAGCCTTCCGGAGCCTTCGTGGCCAGCTTCGAACTGCGCGGCGGTCAGTGGTTCGACTGGCACGAGCACCCCGCGCACCAGCTCGCCTGGGCCGAGCACGGTGTGCTGCAGGTGCACACCGCCGACGGCACCTGGGTGCTTCCGCCGAGCCTCGCGCTCTGGTTGCCCGCGCAGACCCGGCACACCACCGGGGCCACCGCGAACGCCCGGCTGCGCAGCCCGTACTTCTGGCCGGAGCGGGCTCCCGCCACTCCCGGGCAGACCACGGTGGTGGCCATCGACGGGCTGTCCAGGGAACTGATCAACTACCTCGCCGAGGGCGCACCGGAGACCGAGACCCGCTCCTGTGCCGAACACCTGCTGCTCGCCCGCCTGGCGCCGGTCCGGGTCCCGGTGCTGCGGGTGCCGGTGCCGCGCGACGAACGGGCCCGGGTGGTCGCCGAGGCACTGCTCGCCGATCCGGCGCGCCCGGAAAGCCAGCAGCAGTGGGGCCGGATCGCCGGGGCGAGCGCGCGCACCCTGGCCCGGCTCTGGCTCGCCGAGACCGGGCTGAGCTTCGAGCAGTGGCGCACCCAGGCCCGCATCCAGGCCGCGCTGCCGCTGCTCGCCGAGGGACACCCGGTCGCCACCGTCGCGCACCGGACCGGGTATGCCACCGCGAGCGCGTTCACCGCCGCTTTCCGCCGCCACCTCGGGGTCCCGCCCAGTTCCCTGTTCCCCGGTCGGCAGCAGTGAGGACTGCTTCGCCCGCCGGACGGGGCGAGTGCGAGGATCGGGTACGTGAAGGTTGTGGTTGTGGTCGGCGGGGTCGGCGGGGCCCGGTTCCTGCTCGGGGTCAAGGCGGCGCTCGGTCTGCCGCCGATCGGCGAGGGCACCGGAGAACACGAGATCACCGCGCTGGTGAACACCGGTGACGATGTCTGGATGCATGGGCTGCGGATCTGTCCGGACCTGGACACCTGCATGTACACGCTCGGCGGGGGCATCGACACCGAACGCGGCTGGGGACAGTCCGGTGAGACCTGGGCGGTCTCCGAAGGACTGAAGGCCTATGGCGCGGACCCGGACTGGTTCGGGCTCGGAGACAAGGACATCGCCACCCATCTGGTGCGTTCCCGGATGCTGCGCGCGGGTTATCCGCTCTCCGCGGTGACCGAGGCACTCTGCGATCGCTGGCGTCCCGGGGTCCGGCTGCTGCCGATGACCGACGACCGGGTGGAGACCCACGTCGTGATCGACGATCCGGACGGCGGCGAAGGGCGCAAGGCGATCCACTTCCAGGAATGGTGGGTGCGCTATCGCGCCGAGCTGCCCGCCCACCGCATTCTCGGGGTCGGCGCGGAGGAATCGGGCCCGGCACCGGGCGTGCTGGACGCGATCGCGGAGGCCGATCTGGTGCTGCTCGCGCCGTCGAACCCGGTCGTCTCGGTCGGTTCGGTGCTCGGGGTGCCCGGCATCCGGGACGCGCTCGTCTCCGGGCCAGCCCCGGTGATCGGGGTTTCCCCGGTGATCGGCGGGAAACCGGTGCGCGGCATGGCCGATGCCTGCCTGCAGAGCATCGGGGTGGAGACCACGGCCGAGGCGGTCGGCACGTTCTTCGGCGCCCGGACCGATGGCGGGCTGCTCGACGGCTGGCTCGTCGCCGAGGGCGACGAGGCCGAGGTGGCCGGGGTGCGCACCCGCGCGATCCCGCTGCTGATGCACGATCCGGAAACCACCGCGGCGATGGTGCGCGCGGCGTTCGAACTCGCGGAGGTTGGTCTTGGCTGAGATCTTCGAGCACGCGGCAGGCGGCCCGGTCCAGCTGTTCGGCGTGCACGGGATCGGTGAACTGCGTCCCGGCGATGATCTGGCCGAGGCGATCTGCACGGCCGCGGACTGGCTCGCCGACGGGGACATCCTCGTCGTGACGAGCAAGGTCGTGTCCAAAGTGGAGGGACGACTGGTCACCGCGCCGCAGGATCCGGAGGAACGCGAGGAACTGCGCAGGCAACTGGTCTCCGAGGAATCCACCCGGGTGGTCGCGCAGATCAAGAACACCCGTATCACCCAGAACAAACTCGGCATCGTGCAGGCGGCGGCCGGGGTGGACGCGTCCAATGTGGACCGTGGCGAAATCGCGCTGCTGCCCCGGGATCCGGACGCCTCGGCGGCACTGCTGCGCACCGCGATCGCCGAACGGCTCGGGGTCCGGGTCGGCGTGGTCGTCACCGACACCATGGGCCGAACCTGGCGGGTCGGGCAGACGGACGCGGCGATCGGTTCGGCGGGCCTCGAAGTGCTGCACCGTTACGCGGGCCAGGTGGACAAGCACGGCAATGAACTCGCGGTCACCGAGGTCGCGGTGGCCGACGAACTGGCCGCGGCCGGGGATCTGGTCAAGGGCAAACTGCACGGGGTGCCGGTGGCGGTGGTGCGCGGACTCGCACTGCCGGACGACGGATCGACCGCGCGCGAGCTGATCCGGCCGGTCGACGAGGATCTGTTCTCCCTCGGCACCGCCGAAGCGATCGCCAAGGGCCGCAAGGAGGCCGTGCTCACCCGGCGTTCGGTGCGCTCCTTCGCGCCGGATCCGGTGCCCGAGGCCGACATCCGGACCGCGATCGGTTCCGCGCTGTCCGCCCCGGCCCCGCACCACACCTTCCCGGCGCGGTTCGTGTGGCTGCGCTCGGCCGGGAAACGCGTGCGGTTGCTGGACGCGATGCGCGAGGCCTGGGTCACCGATCTCGTCGAACAGGACGGGCGTGATCCGGAGTGGGCGCGGCGGCGCACCGAACGCGGCCGGATGCTCTACGAGGCCCCGGAACTCGTGTTGCCCTTCTGGGTGCCCGATGGCGCGCACGCCTATCCCGACGAGCGCCGCCAGCACGCCGAGGCGAGCATGTTCTCGGTCGCGGGTGCCGCCGCGGTGCAGGGACTGCTCGTTTCCCTCGCCGCGCACGAGATCGGCTCCTGCTGGGTGTCCTCCACGATCTTCGCCCCGGAGGTGGTGCGCGAGGTGCTCGAGCTGCCCGCGGACTGGACCCCGCTCGGCGCGGTCGCGGTCGGGTACCCGGCCGATGGACCACTCGAACCACGGCCGCCGAAGGACACCACGAAGGGGCTGGTCGAGCTGTGAACGTGCGCGCCGACGCGCTGGCCACCCTGCGGGACTGGCGTCCGGAATCGCGCGGCCAGGAATCGCTGCGCGAGGCGTTTCTCGGGTTCCTCGAGGCACGCGAGGACTCCTGCGCCCGCGAGTGCGCGGCGGGGCACATCACCGCATCGGCACTCGTGGTGGACGCCGGGGGCACCGACACGCTGCTGACCCTGCACCCGAGGGTCGGCGCCTGGCTGCAGCTCGGCGGGCACTGCGAGCCCGGGGACGAGAATCTGCGCGCGGCCGCACTGCGCGAGGCGAGCGAGGAATCCTCGATCACCGGGCTGGAGATCTCCAAGGAGCCGGTGCACATCGACGTGCACCCGGTCACCTGCTCGCTCGGGGTGCCGACGCGGCACTTCGACGTGCGCTACCTGGTGCGTGCCCCGTCCGGCGCGCAGGCGGTGCGCAGCGAGGAATCCGACGACCTTCGCTGGTGGCCGCTGGACGCGCTGCCCGGCACCGAGGTGAGCGCCCTCGCGGAGGCCGCCCGTTCGGCCATGTGGTGGTAGACGCCCGCAAACGCGCTGGACAGAATTACCCCGGAACGAAGGGGTGAACACATGGATCCGGTGAGTAGGCGGCGGTTTCTCGCCACGGGTGGTGCGGCCGCCGCGGCATTGACCTTCGGGGGAACGGCGGGGGCGGCGGGGCTGGACCGGGCGCTGCGGGAAACCCGGCGCCGGGCGATCGCTCCGGCGGGCACGACCCTGGAGACGGTCGCGACCCAGCAGGGGAACTCCGGCTATCGCACGCTGACCGCGGGCCCGGGCTGGCCGTTGGTCACCCGCACCGACCTGAGCACCGGCGCGAGCGGCCGCGATGACCGCCGCCGGGCGCTGGCCAGTTTCGTGCAGTTCACCGACATCCACATCGTGGACGCGCAGAGCCCGATGCGGTTCGAATACCTGCATCCGTTCACCGGATCCGCGCACCGTCCACACGAGACACTGACGACACAGGGCGGGACCTCCCTGGTGCGCCGGGTCAACTCGCTGACCACCGGACCGTTCACCGGGCGGGCACCCGATTTCGTGGTGTGCACCGGGGACAACACCGACAACCACGAGCGAATCGAGCTCGACTGGTATCTGAGCATGCTCTCCGGCGGGACCATCGTGCCGAACACCGGGAACGCGGGCGAATACGAGGGCGTGCAGAATTCCGGCGCCACGCTGTACTGGAATCCCGGGAATTCCGTGAAGGACATGTACAAGGACAAGGGATTCCCGTATCTCCCGCACCTGCTTTCCACGGCCATCCAGCAATTCGAAAGCCCCGGACTGCGCATTCCGTGGTACGCGGTGTTCGGGAATCACGACGACAGCGTTTCCGGAACCCTCCCGCCGGGACTCCCCTTCGTGGACGCGATCTACACCGGAACGCTGAAACTCGAAGGACTTTCCTCGAGCAGCGAGGCCGAGAAACTGGCCGGTGCCATGCGGGAGAATCCGCGCGCCGCCGCGGACGCCCTGCCGCATCTGGACGGGCCGATCCGGGTGGTCGCCGCCGATGAACGCAGAAAACCGTTCACCCCGAAGGAATTCGTCAGCGCGCATCTCGCGGACGAGGTCACCGGAAAGGGTCCGTTCGGGCACGGTTTCAGCGAACGCAATGTCGAGGAGAATTCCGGGTACTACACGTTCCCCATCGCCGAAGGCGTTGTCGGGATCAGCATGGATTCCACCTGCCGCGCCGGATTCGTGAACGGCGCCATCGGCACCGCGCAATTCGAGTGGATCGAACGGGTGCTCACCAAGGGAAGTTCCCGCTATTACGATTCCGAGGGGAAACTCGTCAAACAGGACGCGAGCGATACGTATTTCCTGTTGTTCAGCCACCACACCTCGGACACCATGGACAACGGCGTGCCCGATCCCGAGCGGCTGTTCGAGAAACGGCACACCGGGGCCGAGCTCCTCGCCCTGTTGCACCGCTTCCCCAACGTGCTGGCCTGGGTCAACGGGCACACCCACCGCAACGAGATCAGCCCGCGTCCCGGAGACCGGCCGGAGCAGGGATTCTGGGAGATCAACACCGCCTCGCACGTGGACTACCCGCACCATGCGCGGATCATCGAGCTCGCCGACAACGGCGACGGCACCCTCTCGCTGTTCACCACGCTGATCGAGGCGGAGAGCCCGTACGAGACGAACTACGCGGACACCAGTCCCCGTGGGCTCGCCTCGCTGTACCGCGAACTCGCCTACAACGACATTCACCGCGATCAGGACTTCCTCGGCGCCGCGAAGGACCACAACACCGAGCTGCTGCTGACCGATCCGCTCGGCGCGCGAAAGTCCGGTCGCTGAGCGATCGGACGACCGCCATCAGCGCATGGCTACCGGAAAGGCGTGGTTCCGTTGGGGAAATCCCGACGACCCGCACGACGAGGCGAGCGAGTCCGGGAATGCCGCGCAGCCACGCCCTGGCCCGGGCCAGATCTGGGCGCACGTGCTGGCGGATGGACTGGCTACCAGACGATGCGGACGATGAAGCCGAGGGAGACACCTTCGAATCCGAATTCTTCCGGGACGTCCTGCACTGGGCGCTGGCGCGGACCTCACGGGTATACATCGCCGAGCCGGACCAGAGCCGCAGCCCGCTGCGGGAATGACACGGGCCGCTAGTCCTTGTGCAGGCCGTCCAGGACCAGCCCGGAGGACCAGGCCTGATCGATGAGCCTGCCGATATCGATCCGCATCAGCGCCGCGGCCCGCTCGGAGCGCACCAGCCGGTCGATGTAGCCCTTGGTGTGTTCGCGCACCTCGGCGTCCACGTTGCCCACCCGCTGCAGGGTGCGCGCCACCATGCCGGGCAGCGCCAGCTGCAGGGAGATGTCCTCCTCGGCCATCTCCGCGATGTCGATGACGATCAGCAGCGGGGCGACCAGCCGCAGGGTGATCCGGTTCGTGTTGAGCATCAGCGCCTCGAACCGCACGGTCCGTCCGGCCACCCGCACGCTGATGTGCACATCCACCTCGGTGTGCACGTCGACCCGGGTCCCGTCACCGCCGCGCGGCTCACCGTGCACGAACCGCACCTTCCCGGTCGCCTTCGCGGTGGCGATCCCACCCGGGCCCACCGGAACCGGGCCGAACTCGATGTGATCACCGACGAGGTCGCGCACGATCGCGGCGATCCGGTCCGGGCTCGCCGCTCGGCGCAGGAACTCCGCGGCGAACCCATCGGGCGACAACGCGGTGTCAGGCTCCATACGCACTACGGTAATGACCGGCACCCCGCCCGTGTGCCACTCCCACCCGTTCGAGGAGGCGTAATGGACCAGGTCGACGCGCAGGCGACCGAGGCGCTGCACCAGCTCATCCCCTTCGCGGGGCACCTCGGTATCGAGGTGATCGTCAACACACCGGAGCAGGTACGCGCCCGGTTGCCCTGGCAGGACCGGCTGTGCACGGCGGGTGGCATCTTCCACGGCGGCGCGCTGATGGCGCTCGCGGACACCGTCGGCGCGATGTGCGCGATGGCGAACATCGAGACCAGGTCCCCGGGCTCGGGAACCGCGACCGTGGAGTCCAAGACGAATTTCCTGCGCCCCGGGAAATCGGCGAACGCGACGGCCGGGGCACTGCACACGGGGAAACGCTTCGTGGTCGTGGAAACCGAAATCCGTGACGATGACGGGAAACTCGTCGCGAAGGTGACGCAAACCCAGGCCGTCTTGTAGGCGAACTGTTTACAGCGCGCGCGTGCTGGGTGAAAATCACCCGCATGCGTGCGAGAAGAGTTCTGCTCACCCTGCTCGGTGCGGTGCTGCTCGCCACGAGCGCCATGACCGGTCAGGCCCTCGCACAGCAGCGAACGGTCGACTACCACCAGTGGGCCTCGGCACGCGGTTTCGCGCAGGGGCACGCGGACGGAGTGCGCGCCGAAGGAGACCGGATCGCGTTCGCGAAGCCGACCGGCAGCCGGGACTACGAGGGGCACCGCTACGAGTCCGCGAACTGGACCTCGCCGCGTTACTCCCCCGGTGTCTCCGCCGACCAGATCGTCACCTCGTGGAACGCGCGCACACCGAAGGGCACCTGGCTGGAGGTCGGGCTGCGGGTCACCGGTACCGATGGGCGCACCGGCGGCTGGTACTCGATGGGCCGCTGGGCCTCCGGGGACACCGACATCAAGCGCACCAGCGTCAAGGACCAGTCCGACGCGGTCGGTTCGGTGGACACCGACACTTTCTCCGCCGCGGACGGGGTGCGGGTCGGCTCGTACCAGTTGCGGGTCTCGCTCTACCGCGCCGCGGGCACCACGGCGAAACCGAGCGTGTCCCTGCTCGGCGCGATGGCCTCGGCGGTCCCGCCGCGGTTCGAGGTTCCGCCGTCGAAGCCGGGCGTCGCGCGCGGAGTCGAGCTGCAGGTGCCGCGCTACTCGCAGGACGTTCACAAGGGCGATTTCCCGCAGTACGACGGCGGTGGCGAGGCCTGGTGCAGCCCGACATCGACCGAGATGGTCGTCGAGTACTGGGGGCACCGCCCGTCTCCCGCCGAGATGCGCTGGATTCCGCGCCCGCACCAGGATCCGACCGTGGACTACGCGGCGCGCTACACCTACGACACCGCGTATCAGGGCACCGGGAACTGGTCGTTCAACGCCGCCTACGCGGGCCGCTACGGACTCTCCGCGCACGTGACCCGGTTGACTTCGCTCAACGAACTCGAACGCTATGTGCGCGCCGGGGTCCCGGTGATCACCTCGCAGTCCTTCCTGGAGTCCGAACTGCCCGGGGCGGGCTACGGCACCGCGGGACATCTGATGGTCGTCATCGGCTTCACCGGGAACGGCGACGTGATCGCCAACGATCCGGCGAGCCCGAACGACAAGGCGGTGCGCCACGTGTACCCGAGGCACGCCTTCGAGAACATCTGGCTGCGCACCAAGCGCCATGACGCGGACGGCAAGCTCGCCTCCGGAAGCGGCGGAACGGCCTACATCTACACGCCGAAGGGATGGTCGATCCCCTAGAAACTCCCCGGCCGGGTGCTGCCCCCCGAACCGCCTGGCCGGGACGATTCGGTGGCCGGGCAAATCCGTGGCATTCACGGGTTGCCCGGCCACCGGTGTGTCGGTGATCATATGCGGGCATGCGTACCTGCTAATCAAGGAGCTGGTCATCGTTGTCCCAACACGTCAAGGGTGTCGTAGTACGGGAAAAAGACGCCCCGGCAACCGTCGAAACGATCGAGATTCCTGATCCCGGTCCCGGTGAGGCGGTCGTCAAAATCTCCGCTTGCGGGGTCTGCCATACCGACCTGCACTACAAACTGGGCGGTATTTCCGACGAGTACCCCTTCCTGCTCGGGCACGAAGCCGCGGGCGTCGTCGAACAGGTCGGTGAGGGGGTCGCCGACCTGGAACCCGGTGACTACGTCATCCTGAACTGGCGTGCGGTCTGCGGTGTCTGCCGGGCATGCAAACGCGGCAAGCCGTGGTACTGCTTCGACACCTTCAACGCGGCCGAGCCGATGAAGCTCGCCGATGGCACGGCGCTCTCCCCGGCACTCGGGATCGGAGCGTTCGCCGAGAAGACTTTGGTCCACAGTGGACAGTGCACGAAGGTGGACCGGCGTGCCGAGCCGGAAGTGGCCGGGCTGCTCGGCTGCGGCGTGATGGCCGGGCTGGGTGCGGCCATCAACACCGGCGGGGTCGGCCGCGGCGATTCGGTCGCGGTGATCGGCTGCGGCGGGGTCGGCAACGCCGCGATCGCGGGCGCCCGGCTCGCCGGCTCGAATCCGATCATCGCCGTCGACCTGGACGAGCGGAAGCTCGGCTGGGCCCGCGAACTCGGCGCGACCCACACGGTCAACCCGAAGACCGACGGCGATCCGGTCGAGGCGATCCGGGAACTCACCGGTGGTTTCGGTGCGGACGTGGTCATCGACGCGGTCGGCCGTCCGGAGACCTACAAACAGGCCTTCCACGCCCGTGATCTCGCGGGAACCGTGGTACTCGTCGGCGTCCCCACTCCGGAGATGCAGCTCGAGATGCCACTGCTCGGGTTCTTCGAACGCGGTGGTTCGCTGAAATCCTCGTGGTACGGCGATTGCCTTCCCTCGCGCGATTTCCCGATGCTCGTGGATCTGTATCTCGAGGGACGGCTGCCGCTGGACAAGTTCGTCACCGAGAAGATCGGGATCGACGATGTGGAATCCGCCTTCGAGAAAATGCATTCCGGCGAGGTACTGCGCAGCGTCGTGATGTTCTGATCGGTGTGGTGTCCGTGCGGGACCGCCCGCACGGACACCACCCTCAGCGCGGAACGGGCAGCCCGTAGTCGGCCAGCGTGACCGTGTCCGCGGCCTCGGCGATTCCCCCGGTGAACCGCTCCTTTCCAGGCAGGTAAGGCATCGCCCTGGTGAACAGCGTGCGCAGGCCGAGCTCGATGCGGCTCGGCGGCAGGAATCCGCGCACCCCGCCGGGCGGATCGGTCGTCGCGGCCTGTACGAAGGGCCGCATGATCCGCTCGTACTCGGCGAACGCGCGCCGGTGCTCCCCCTCGGCCCGCGCCAGCTCCCCGGCGAGCACGTAGGCGCCCACCAGCGAGGTACTCGTGCCCAGCCCGAAGGAACCGGCGAAGGCCGAATCCCCGAGCAGCACGGTCCGGCCGCGGGAGTAGGAATCGATGCGTACCCGGCCCGCCCTCGCCAGGTAGATGTCGTCCTCCCCGTCGAGCTGGCCGAGCAGATCCGGAACCTCCCAGCCCGCCCCGGCATAGACCCGGCGCAGCAGGGCGCGGCGTTGCTCCGTGGTCTCGGGCTGCCGCGGCAGCTGCGGCCCGGCGAAGGCGAACATGCCCCGCGCCTCGCCCTGGTCCCCGACCGGATAGAGCACGGCGTTCCGGCCGCGGAAACCGTTGCCCGCGGGCAGCCCGTAGAACAGCTCCCAACCGTGCAGCGGTTGCCGTAGCCGGGCCGGGAAATAGCAGGTGTAGTACCCGCGGTCGGCGACGAAATCCCGGTACGGGCCGAAGGCTAGCGAGCGCACCCGCGAACCGGTCCCGTCCGCGCCCACCACGAGGTCGAAGGTCCGCGTGGCGGCGTTCGCGAACTCCACCTCCACCCCGTCCACCCGCTCGGTGAGCCCGGTGATCGTGTCCCCGTAGCGGTATTCCACACCGTCCTGCGCGGCCTCGGTGAGCAGCCGGACCAGATCGCCGCGCACGATCTCCAGATCCGCGATCACCCCGCCGTCCCCGAAGTCCGCATTGCTCATCCGCGCAAGGTGCCGCCCACGGGAGTTCACATAGGCAATGCCGTGTACCCCGGTGTGGTGCGCGCGCACCGCGTCGAGCAGTCCCATCCGCTCGAGCACCGTGCGCGCCGTTCCCCGGACATCGATCGCCTGACCGCCGAGCCGCGGTTGCGGAGCACGTTCCACCACGGTCACCGCGAAACCGTGCGCGCGGAGCCAGTAGGCGAGGGCGGGCCCGGCCACCCCGGCCCCGGAGATCAGTACCGTTCTGTTCTTCATGAGAACACCGTACGAACGGATCAACCATCATGGCAGGTAAAACTAGTACACTTGTCACCAATCCATGGATATTGGCCGAACTGTACTAGTACGGAGCCCGATCATGCGCGAACCGCCACCGTATCTGCGCATCGCCGCCGACATCCGGGCGCGCATCGCCGGGGGCACCCTGGCCACCGGCGACCGGGTGCCCTCGACGCGGCAGCTGACCCGGCAGTACGGCGTGGCCATGGCCACCGCGACCAAGGCACTCGATGCCCTGCGCGCCGAGGGGATCCTGGAGTCGAAGCCCGGATCGGGCACCGTGGTGCGCGCCGTCCCGCACCGGAAACCGGAAACCGAACCCGCGACCGGACGGGAGGCGGTCGTGCGCGCCGCGGTCGGGCTCGCCGATTCCGACGGGCTCGACGGGCTGTCCATGCGCCGGGTGGCCGCCCGGCTCGGCGTCGCCACGATGACCGTGTACCGGCATGTGCGCGGCAAGGAGGACCTGCACCTGGCGATGCTCGATGCCGCGTTCGCCGAATTCCCGCTGCCCGCGGCATTCTCCGGGGACTGGCGGCCACGGCTCGAATTCGCGGCCCGCCGGATGTGGGAGGCGCTGCACGCCCATCCCTGGGCCGCCTCGCTGGTCTCCATGGCCCGCCCGCAGATGGCCCCGCATCTGGTCGGCTACACCGATTTCGTCATGCGCGCCCTGCTCGAGCACGGCATCAGCGCCGAAACCGCGATGTACGTGCAGTACAACCTCTTCAACCAGGTGCGCGCCTACGGGCTGACGCTCATCGACGAGACCGCGCACCATCTGGACACCGGAATGGACACCGACACCTGGGCCGAGCACAGCAAGCTCGCCGATTCGGTGGATCTGGATCGCCTTCCCGGTCTCGGCGCCCTCGTCTCGGCGGGGTTCGACTTCGATCTGAACCGGCTCTTCGAGTTCGGCCTGCGAAGGTTGCTCGACGGCGTGGAGATCTACCTCGCATGAACCGGGCCCCCTTCGGCGCGTCTTCCCGGTTGGGAGATCGAAAGGGGTGCCAGGGATGGGAATCAGCCGCAGAGGAGCACTGACCGCGTTCGGGGCGGGAATCGCGGGCGTGACCGTCGGCGGATGCGCGAGCGCGCAGGGCCGGGCGGTCACACAGCAGACCACGTCCGCGCCCGTGCGGACCGCGGCCACGCCGACGGCCGCGGCCGCGCCGGATCTCGGCACACTGGCCAGATCGCTCGGCACGCGGCTGGTCCAGCCGGGCGCGCGCACCTACGGAAGCGCGCACCAGCTGTTCAATCCGCTGTTCGACAACCGGAAACCCCGTGCCGTGGCCCAGATCGCGAACGAGTCCGAGGTGGCCGCCTGTGTGCGCACGGCCGCGGCGGCACGGCTGCCGATCGCCGCACGCTCCGGTGGGCACAGCTACGCCGGATACTCCGCGCCGAACGGGGCCCTCGTCGTCGATCTGGCCCGCCTCGCCGGGGTGCGGGTGCATCCGGACGGCACCGCGGTGATCGGGGCGGGCGCGCGGCTGGGTTCGGTGTACTCCGCGCTGGCCAAGGCGGGACGTGCACTGCCCGCGGGATCCTGCCCGACCGTGGGAATCTCCGGGCTCACCCTCGGCGGCGGGGTCGGCGTGCTCACCCGCAAGTACGGGCTGACCTGTGACCGGTTGCGCTCGCTGCGCATCGTCACCGCGGACGGCACCGTGCGCACCGCCTCCGCGGACCAGGAACCGGATCTGTTCTGGGCACTGCGCGGTGGTGGCGGGGGCAATCTGGGCATCGTCACCGAACTCACCTTCGCCACCGTGCCCGCGCCCCGGCTCACCGTGCTCACCATGAGCTTCCCGCCGGGCAGCGCCGCGAAGGTGTTCGACGCCTGGCAGCGCTGGCTCCCCGGCGCACCCGCCGAATTCTGGACCAAGTGCACCGTGACCAGCGGCGCCCAGCCCGCTGCCCGGATCGCCGGCTGCTTCACCGGGAACGCCAAGGCATTCGCCCCGCTGCTCGCCGAACTGCGCAAGCGGATCGGGATCGCCCCGAAAACCGTGCACACCGAGGAAAAGGACTACGGCGCCGCGATGCGGTTCTTCGCCGGATCGAGTGCGCGGGAAACCTTCCACGCCACCTCGGCCGTGCTCACCGCACCGCTGGACGCCGCGCGGCTGACCCGGCTCGCGCGCGGAAAGCCCGGGGTCGCGGTGATGTTCGACGCGCTCGGCGGGGCCGTTTCCGCGGTCGGTGCCACGGAAACCGCCTTCCCGCACCGCACCGCGCTGGCCACCGTGCAGATCTACAGCGGGACCGATCAGGCCCGGGTACGCGGAATCCGGGACGGGCTCGGCCTGCCCGGCAGCTACGTCAACTACATCGATCCCGGCCAGCCGAACTGGGCGCAGGCCTATTACGGCGGCAATGCCGGGCGGCTGCGGGCGATCGCCGAGAAGTACGACCCGCACCGGTTGTTCGACTTCGCCCAGGGGCTGAGCAGGATCTGAGCGTCACCCAAAGGGTGTTGTCTGGGATCCCAGACAGAACGCGGCGCACCCCGCTCGCGGTGCCCGCCGCGAAGGGGTGGAATGACCGCATGGCAATCATCACCCTCGACGCCGGCCGCCCGCTCGCGGCGAGCGAGGTGGCCGCGGTCGCCCGTGGCGGCGCGTCCATCGAGCTCAGCGAGGCCGCGCGCACCGCAGTCGGCGAGACCCGCGAACACATCGACAAACTCGCCGACGCCACGGAACCGACCTACGGGGTCTCCACCGGGTTCGGCGCGCTCGCCGTGCGCCACATCCCCACCGAGCGGCGCGCCGCACTGCAGCGTTCGCTGATCCGCTCGCACGCCGCGGGCGCCGGGGAACCGGTCGAGCGCGAGGTGGTCCGCGCGCTGATGCTGCTGCGGCTGCGCACCCTCGCATCCGGGCGCACCGGGGTCCGGGTATCCACCGTGGACAAGCTCGCCGCGATGCTCAACGCGGGGATCACCCCGGTGGTGCACGAGTACGGATCGCTGGGCTGTTCCGGGGATCTCGCGCCGCTGTCCGCGGTCGCGCTCGCGCTCTGCGGTGAGGGCGAGGTGTACGACGCCGAAGGCAACCGGATCGCCGCGGCCGAGGCCCTCACCCACGCCGGGATCGAACCGGCGCAGCTCGCCGAAAAGGAAGGGCTCGCGCTGATCAACGGCACCGACGGGATGCTCGGCATGCTCGTGCTCGCGGCCGCCGATCTGCGCCGCTGCCTGGACATCGCCGATGTGACCGCGGCGATGAGCGTGGAGGCGCTGCTCGGCACCGACCGGGTGTTCGCCCCGGAGCTGCACGAACTGCGCCCGCAACTCGGCCAGGCCGAATCCGCGCGCCGGATGCTGGCGCTGCTCGCCGATTCGCCCATCGTGGCCAGCCATCGCGGGCCGGACTGCACCCGGGTGCAGGACGCCTACTCGCTGCGCTGCGCGCCCCAGGTGCACGGCGGAGCGCGGGACACCCTGGCGCACGCGGAATCGGTCGCCGAGCGCGAACTGGCGGCTACCGTGGACAATCCGGTCGTGCTCCCGGACGGACGGGTGGAGTCGAACGGGAACTTCCACGGCGCCCCGATCGCCTATGTGCTCGACTTCCTCGCCATCCCGCTCGCCGATCTGGCCTCCATGGCCGAACGGCGCACCGACCGGATGCTGGATGTGTCCCGCTCGCACGGACTGCCGCCGTTCCTCGCCGATGATCCCGGGGTGGACTCCGGGCTGATGATCGCCCAGTACACCCAGGCCGCGGTGGTCTCCGAACTCAAGCGCCTGGCGGTGCCCTCCTCGGTCGACTCGATCCCTTCCTCGGCGATGCAGGAGGACCACGTGTCCATGGGCTGGTCGGCGGCCCGCAAACTCCGCAATGCCGTGCGCGGACTGGAAACCGTGCTCGCCGTCGAACTGCTCACCGCGGCACGCGCCCTCGATCTGCGTGCCCCGCTCGAGCCCGGACCGGCGACCGGGGCGGTACGTGCCCTGCTCCGCGAGCGGGTCGACGGCCCCGGCCCGGACCGTCACCTCGCCCCGGACATCGCCGCGGCCGAGGAACTCGTGCGCTCGAACGCCATCCCGGAAACCGTCTCGACCTACCTGGAGAAGCGATGACCATCCGCTCCGCCCGCGGCACCACGCTGACCGCCAAGAGCTGGGAAACCGAAGCACCGCTTCGGATGCTGCACAACAACCTGGATCCCGAGGTCGCCGAACGGCCCGAGGACCTCGTGGTCTACGGCGGCACCGCGCGCGCCGCGCGGGACTGGCCGAGCTTCCACGCCATCGGCCGCGAGCTGTCCACTTTGGAGGGTGACGAGACGCTGCTCGTGCAGTCCGGAAAACCGGTCGGCGTACTGCGCACCCACGAATGGGCGCCCCGGGTGCTCATCGCGAACTCGAACCTGGTCCCGGACTGGGCGAACTGGCCGGAGTTCCGCAGGCTCGAATCCCTCGGCCTGACCATGTACGGGCAGATGACCGCGGGTTCCTGGATCTACATCGGCACCCAGGGAATCCTGCAGGGCACCTACGAGACCTTCGCCGCGGTCGCCGAGAAGCGTTTCGGCGGCAGCCTGCGCGGCACGCTCACCGTCACCGCCGGGCTCGGCGGGATGGGCGGGGCGCAGCCGCTCGCGGTCACCATGAACGACGGCGTCGCGCTGTGCATCGAATGCGATCCCTCCCGGGCGAAGCGCCGGGTGGAGCACCGCTACCTCGATGAGCTCGCCGACGACCTGGACGACGCCATCGCGCGGGTGACCAAGGCCAAGGCCGAGCGGCGCCCGCTCTCGGTCGGAGTGATCGGGAACGCCGCCGAGATACTGCCGGAACTCCTGTGCCGCAACGTGGATGTCGACATCGTCACCGACCAGACCTCCGCGCACGACCCGCTTTCCTACCTGCCACGCGGGGTGGACCTGGACGACTGGGGCGACTACGCGGAGAAGAAGCCGGACGAGTTCACCGATCGTTCGCGCGAATCCATGGCCGAGCACGTGGAGGCGATGCTCGGATTCCTCGACCGGGGCGCCGAGGTCTTCGACTACGGCAACTCGCTGCGCGGGGAGGCGAAGCTCGGCGGCTGCGAACGCGCCTTCGACTACCCCGGTTTCGTGCCCGCCTACATCCGGCCGCTGTTCTGCGAGGGCAAGGGCCCATTCCGGTGGGCGGCACTGTCCGGGGATCCCGCGGACATCGCCGCGACCGACCGCGCGATCCTGGATCTGTTCGGGGACAACGAATCCGTCTCGCGCTGGATCAGGATGGCCGGTGAGCGGGTGGCCTTCCAGGGCCTGCCCTCGCGTATCTGCTGGCTCGGCTACGGGGAACGCAACCTCGCCGGGCAGCGGTTCAACGAAATGGTGGCCTCCGGCGAACTGTCCGCTCCCGTTGTCATCGGACGCGATCACCTGGACTGCGGATCGGTCGCCTCCCCGTACCGCGAGACCGAGGGCATGGCCGATGGTTCGGACGCGATCGCCGACTGGCCACTGCTCAACGCGCTGGTGAACACCGCGTCCGGGGCGACATGGGTGTCCCTGCACCACGGCGGCGGAGTCGGCATCGGGCGTTCCATCCACGCCGGCCAGGTCACCGTGGCCGATGGCACGAAGCTGGCCGGACAGAAGCTCGAGCGGGTGCTCACCAACGATCCCGGCATGGGCGTGCTGCGGCACGTGGACGCCGGATATCCGGAGGCCGAGCGGGTCGCCGAGGAGCGCGGCGTGCGCATTCCGATGCGGGACGGCCAGTGATGCTCGACCAGATCGCCGATATCGGTGCCGATCCGGTCCGCGGCGGCTATTCCCGGCACGTGTTCGACGCGGCCGAGATGAACCTGCGCGAGTGGTTCGCCGAACGGGCCACCCGCGCGGGGCTCGAGGTGGAGACCGACCGCAACGGCGCGATCTGGGCCTGGTGGGGCGAACCCGGACCGGACGCGGTGGTGACCGGAAGCCATCTGGATTCGGTACCCGGCGGCGGGGCCTTCGATGGCCCGCTCGGCGTCACCTGCGCACTCGAGGCCGTGGAATCCCTGCGCGGCAAGGGTTTCACTCCGGCCAAACCACTCGCGGTCACCGTGTTCCCCGAGGAGGAGGGCGGCCGGTTCGGGGTCGCCTGCCTCGGTTCCCGGTTGCTCACCGGGGCGGTCGATCCCGCCACCGCGCTCGCGCTGCGCGACCGGGACGGGATCAGTTTCGCCGAGGCCGCGAGCGCGCGCGGGTTCGATCCGGACCGCTTCGGCCGCGATGACCGGCTGCTCTCCCGGATCGGCCGGTTCGTGGAGCTGCACGTGGAACAGGGACGTGGACTTGTCGATATGGGGCTACCCGTCGGCGTGGCCAGCGACATTCTCGCCCACGGACGGTGGCGGTTCTCTCTTGCCGGACAGGGAAACCACGCGGGAACCACCGCGATCACCGACCGCAGGGACCCGATGGTGCCCGCCGCGGCCGCGGTGCTCGCGGCCCGCGAGGTCGCCGCGAAACATCCTGGGGCGCGGGCCACTGTCGGACGGCTGAACCCGGTTCCCGGCGGGGCCAACGTCATCGCCTCTTCCGTGGAGTTCTGGCTGGATGCCCGCGTACCGTCCACATTGGACACACGGGAGATCGTCGCGGAGATCGAGGCCGCTGCTCGGCTCGCCGCCGAGCGCGAGGGCTGCACCCTGAACGTGCGCGAGGAGTCCTATGGAGACCGCGTGGTCTTCGACCCGGAGCTGCGCGACGAGCTCGCCGGAATGCTCGGCGGGGTACCCGCGCTGGAGACCGGGGCCGGGCACGATGCGGGCATCCTCGGCTCGCGGGTACCGACCGGAATGCTGTTCGTGCGCAATCCGAGCGGGGTCTCGCACGCCCCGGAGGAGTTCGCCGAGCCGGAGGACTGCACGGCAGGAACCGAGGCACTGGCAAAGGTATTGGAGCAGCTCGCGGGATGAGGACACTGTGGTGCGAACGGGCCTGGCTGCCCTCCGGGATCACCGAGGGCGTACTCCTGCGCACCGAACACGGCCGGATCACCGAGATGACCACCGGCGCGCCCCGAACCGGAGAAGCCCTCACCGGGCTGGTGTTTCCCGGTTTCGCCAACACCCATTCGCACGCCTTCCACCGGGCACTGCGCGGGCACGTGCACGGCACCGGGACGTTCTGGAGCTGGCGCGAGACCATGTACGCGCTGGCGAACCGGCTCGATCCGGACAGCTACTACACGCTCGCCCGCGCGGTGTACGCGGAGATGGTCCTCGCCGGATTCACCGCGGTCGGCGAATTCCACTACCTGCACCACGATCGCGACGGCCGCCGGTACGCGGACCCGAACGCGATGGGCGAGGCACTGCGCGCCGCGGCCGCCGAAGCGGGAATCCGGCTCACCCTGCTCGACACCTGTTACCTCGCGGGCGGAATCGGTGCGGAACTGGCCCCGGAACAGGCCCGGTTCGGTGACGGGGACGCGCAGAGCTGGGCACAACGCGTCGCGGAACTTCGTCCGGATGCCAACACACGGATCGGCGCGGCGATTCACTCGGTGCGTGCCGTACCGCGCGAACAACTCGGGGCGGTGCGCGGGGTTCCGCTGCACGTGCACCTTTCCGAGCAACCCGCGGAGAACGAACAGGCGCTATCCGCCTATGACCGCACCCCGACCGAACTGCTCGCCGAGGCCGGGGCGCTCGGCCCGGAAACCACCGCGGTGCACGCCACCCACCTGACCGAGGCCGACCTCGCCCTGCTCGGCGAGGCCGGAGTGTTCGCCTCGATCTGCCCGACGACCGAGGCCGACCTCGCCGACGGAATCGGCCCGGCGCGCGAACTCGCCGACGCCGGGGCGACCCTGGTGCTCGGCACCGACCAGCACGTACGCGTCGATCCGTTCGCCGAACTGCGCGGGCTGGAATACGGAGAGCGGCTGCGCACCGGAGAACGCGGCCGGTTCACTGTCGAAGCGCTGGTGCGTGCCTCCACAGTGGACGGCCACGCCGCCATCGGCTGGGACACCGGCGGAATCGCGATCGGCTCGCCGTGCGATCTGGTCGCCGTGGACACCGCGAGCCCGCGCACCGCGGGCAGTTCAGCGCACGGGATCCCGCTCGCCGCTTCGGCTGCGGACGTGCACACCGTGATCGTCGGCGGCGAAACCCAGGCGAGCGAAGGAAAGCACGAACGGCTCGGCGAGGTCGGTCCGCTGCTCGCCGAACAGATCGAAAGGCTCTCATGACCTCCACTGTGCTGGCCCGATGCGACCTTCCCTGCGCTGCGACATCGACTCGGCATCTCACTCGCTCCGGGCCTCCCTCACTGGCGCTCGCTCGTGTCCTCACTCGATCGGCGCCTTCGCAGGCTCACTCGCTGGCGCTCCCTACGATGCTCAGGAAGGACCGCCTCTCATGACCTCCACCCTGATCACCGGCATCGGTGAGCTCACCACCCACGACCCCGAGCTGGGCTCGCGCACCGACGCCGCGCTCGTGCTCGACGGGGAGCGGATCGCCTGGGTCGGCGCGGCGTGCGCGGCACCGGAGGCCGATGTGCGCGTGGACGTCGAGGGGCGGGCCGTACTGCCCGGCTGGGTGGACAGCCACTCGCACATGGTGTTCGCCGGGGACCGCACCGCGGAATTCGCCGCGCGCATGGCCGGGCAGTCCTACAGCGCGGGCGGGATCCTCACCACCGTCGCGGCCACCCGCGCGGCCGACGACGCCGAACTCACGGCGAACCTGCGCAGGCTGGTCACCGAAGCCGTCAGCCAGGGAACCACCTGCATCGAGACCAAGACCGGCTACGGTCTCACCACCGAGGAAGAGGAACGGGAAGCGCGGCTCGCCGCCGGGCTCGTCGACGAGCTCACCTACCTCGGCGCGCACCTCGTGCCCGCGGAAACCGAAGCCGAGTCCTATGTGGACACCGTGACCGGCCCGATGCTCGACGCGGTCGCCCCGTACGCGCGCTGGGCGGATGTGTTCTGCGAGCGCGGCGCGTTCGACGAGGACCAGTCCCGGCGGATTCTGCTTGCCGCACAACGAAAAGGGCTCGGCCTGCGGGTGCACGGAAACCAGCTCGGCGAGGGCCCCGGGGTGCGCCTCGCCGTGGAACTCGGCGCTGCGAGCGTCGACCACTGCACCTACCTCGCACAGTCCGATGTGGACGCTCTGGCCTCGAGCGACACCGTGGCCACCATCCTGCCCGCCTGCGACCTTTCCACTCGGCAGGCCAACGCACCGGCACGGGCCCTGCTCGACGCCGGAGCCACCGTCGCGCTCGCCGCCAACTGCAACCCCGGATCCAGCTACACCACATCCATGGCCTTCTGCGTCACCACCGCCGTGCTGCAGCTGCGGATGAGCGTCGCCGAGGCCGTGTGGTCCGCCACCGCGGGCGGGGCGCGAGCGCTACGGCGCACCGACGTCGGCGTGCTCCGCCCTGGCGCGCGGGCCGATGTGCACGTGCTCGACGCGCCCTCGATCACCCACCTCGCCTACCGCCCCGGAGTCCCGCTGACCTGGGCGGTGTGGCGCACCGGAACCCGCGAACGCTGAACATCACGCGCACTACCGGTTCGCGGGGTCCGCGGTGACCAGAACCGTGTGCCAGCCCGTCGCCCCATCCGGCACCGGATCGGCGCGCGCCTCGGTCTGGGTGTACCCGGACCTGTCGGTGGCCCGGCACTGGATGGTGTGTTCCCCGCGGCCGAGTTCGACCGGGATCCGCCACATCCGCCAGGTGTCCGCGCTGACCTCGGTGGAGAGCTGCGCGCACTGCCACGGTCCGCCGTCCACCCGCACCTCGACGGCCTCGATCCCGGTGTGCTGGGCCCAGGCGATCCCGGCCAGCATCGTCCGGCCTTCGGGTACCCGCTCCCCCGCACGCGGGCGGTCGATCCGCGATTCGGTCTTGATCGGCCCCCATTTTCCCCAGCCGCGCTGTTCCCAGTAGGCCTGTTTGGCGAACGTGGTGATCTCCAGATCCACGAGCCACTTGGTCGCCGAGACGTAGCCGTACAGGCCCGGAGTGACCATCCGGACCGGGAAACCGTGCTCGGCGGGCAGCGGTTCCCCGTTCATGCCGAGCGCGAGCAGCGCACCCCGCCGCGGATCGTGCAGCACATCCAAGGGGGTGCCCGCGGTGAATCCGTCCGCGCTGGTGCTGAACACCTGCTGGGCGCCGGGCCGGATCCCCGCTTCGGTGAGCACCTCGTGAATGGGTACCCCGACGAAGGTGGCGGTGGAGATGTATTCGCCGCCGACCTCGTTGGAAACACAGGTCATGGTGATCGTCTTCGCGACGAGCCCGCGCTCGCGCAGATCCTCGTAGCCGAGTTCGAGTTCACGCTCCACCATGCCGTGCACCCGCAGCCGGTAGTCCTCGGCACGCATGGCGGGCACGGAAAGCGCGGTGTCGATCCGGTAGAACTCCGGATTCGGCGTGATGAACCGCGGCGTTCCGGAACCGGCGAAGTCCGCGCCCGCGGGGATCGGTGGCGCGGGCGTGCGCGGCCGCAGCGAGCCGACCGCGAGCCGGGAACGCTGAGTGTCTCCTGCCCCGGCCAATGTGTCACCGACGAACCAGGCCACGGCGGCACCCGCGCCGACCCCGACCGAACCGAGCAGGAACCGCCTGCGCCCGATGCTGGGTTCCACCCGGTTCGACACCGCGGCGGCGCGCAGCAGGCCGAACACGGCGAGCCCGGCGATCACGGCGACCAGGGGCGCGATCGCTCCGCGCGCCCCGCGTTCGGCGATCCCCGCGGCGAGACCGGCCATCCCGAACAACCCGATGACCGCGAAACCGAATCCGGATCGGCGCCGCGAACCGAGACCGGCGAGCACCGCAGCGGCGGCGAGCACCACGGCCGCCCCGGCGAACAGGACCGTCTTGTCAGATTCCCCGAACGCGCGGATCGCCCATTCCTTGAGCGGTTGCGGGCTCAGGTCGACCGCTGCGTCACCGACCACGGTCAGCGGTCCGTACCCGGGCCCGAGAAAACCGGCGACCAACTGCCCGGCCCCGAGCGCGGCGGCCGCGGCGAGCAGGCCGATCAGGGCGAACCGTATGCGGCCGGTTGGAGAATCCACAGGGCAAGCGTAAGGCCGTTTCCCGACGACCAGGCGGGAAACGGCCTTACGAGTGCCTTACGAGAGGCGGCTATTCCTCGATGTCCTCGTCCTCGCGGGCGAGGAAGGTCGCGAGGCGTTCCACCGCGGTCTCGAACTCCGGGTTCGCATCGACGAAGGCGCGCAACCGCTCGGCCAGCCAGGCGAGGCTGACCTCCTCGGCACCACGCCTGGCTTCGAGCTCCTCGATTCCTCGATCGGTGAAGTACACGACCCGTCCCGGATCAGGAGAACGCCTGCTCGATGATCTTGGCCTGCTCCACCTCGTGCACCTTGACCGAGCCGGAGGCCGGGGCGGACATCGGCCGCCGCGACACCCGCTGAATCCCGCCGCACTGCTCGGGCAGCTTCTCGGGAAGGTGCAGCCCGAGGAACGGCCAGGCGCCCTGGTTGGCGGGCTCCTCCTGGGCCCACACCACCGACTGCCGGTTCGGGTAGCGGTCGATGGCCGCGGCGAGCTTGCGCTCGGGCAGCGGGTAGTACTGCTCGAGGCGCAGGATCGCCACATCGGTGCTGCCGCGCGAGGCGCGCTCCTTGGCCAGCTCGTAGTAGAGCTTGCCGGAGGTGAGCACCACCTTGCGCACCCCGGCCGGATCGGGCGCGGTCGGGTCGTCGAGCACCGAGTGGAACTTCGAGCCACCGGTGAAGTCGTCCACCGCGGACACACAGGCCTTGTTGCGCAGCAACTGCTTCGGGGTGAACACGATGAGCGGGCGGGAGACCCCGTCGAGCACGTGCCTGCGGAGCAGATGGAAGTAGTTCGCCGGGGTGGACGGCATGGAGACCGTCATCGAGCCCTCGGCGCACAGCTGAAGGTACCGCTCGATGCGTCCGGAGCTGTGGTCCGGCCCCTGCCCTTCGGCGCCGTGCGGGAGCAGCAGCACCACATCGGAGCGCTGGCCCCACTTGGCCTCGGAGGAGGAGATGAACTCGTCGATGACTGCCTGCGCGGTGTTGGCGAAGTCGCCGAACTGCGCTTCCCAGAGCACCATGGCCTCCGGGTTGGCCACCGAGTAGCCGTATTCGAAGCCCATCGCGGCGTACTCGGAAAGCGCCGAGTCGTAGGCGAGGAACTTGCCGCCGTTGTCCCCGTGCAGGGTGGCCAGCGGGTTGTACTCGGCACCGTTCTTGCGATCGATGGCGATGGCGTGCCGCTGGGTGAACGTGCCACGCCGGGAGTCCTGACCGGCCAGCCGCACGAACCGGCCCTCGGACACGATCGAGCCGAACGCGAGCAGCTCCGCGAAGGCCCAGTCGATGTCGCCCTCGCGGGCCATCTTCGCGCGTCGCTCCATCACCGGTTTCACCCTGCTGTGCAAGGCGAATCCCTCGGGCACGTTGATGAAGCTGTCCCCGATCGCGGTGAGCAGATCGCGGGAGACCGCGGTCGGCACCTTGCTCGGCATCGCCTGCTCGGACTCCACCGATGGCGAGACCTCGGCCGGATGTTTCTCCAGCTCGCGCACCTCGTTGAACACGTGCTCGAGCTGCGAGGAGAAGTCCTTGAGCGCGTTCTCCGCGTCCTGCACGGTGATGTCGCCGCGGCCGATCAGCGCCTCGGTGTAGGTCTTCCGAACGCTGCGCTTGGCGTCGATGATCTCGTACATCGCCGGCTGGGTCATCGAGGGATCGTCGCCCTCGTTGTGCCCGCGGCGGCGGTAGCACACCATGTCGATCACGACGTCCTTGTTGAACGCCTTGCGGTACTCCACGGCGAGCTTGGCGACCCAGTAGCAGGCCTCCGGGTCGTCCCCGTTGACGTGGAAGACCGGCGCGCCGATCATCTTCGCCACATCGGTGGAGTACTGCGAGGAACGGGCCGCCTCCGGCGCGGTGGTGAACCCGACCTGGTTGTTGATGATCACGTGCACGGTGCCGCCGGTACGGTAACCGCGCAGCAGCGCCAGGTTCAGCGTCTCGGCGACCACGCCCTGACCCGCGAACGCCGCGTCCCCGTGGATCGCGACCGGCATGACGGTGAACGCGCCCTGTCCCTTGTCCAGGTAGTCCTGCTTCGCGCGCACGATGCCCTCGAGCACCGGGTCCACGGTCTCCAGGTGCGAGGGATTCGAGGCGAGCGAGACGCGCACCTCTCCGTCACCGAACATCCGGAAGTACTTGCCCTCGGCGCCCAGGTGGTACTTCACGTCGCCGGAGCCGTGCGCCTGCCCGGGATCCAGGTTGCCCTCGAACTCCCGGAAGATCTGCGCGACCGGTTTGCCGACGATGTTCGCCAGCACGTTGAGCCGACCGCGGTGGGCCATGCCGATGACGACCTCGTCGTAGTCGTACTCGGCAGCCGAGTCGAGCACCGCGTCCAGCAGCGCGATCACGGTCTCGCCGCCTTCGAGGGAGAACCGCTTCTGCCCGACGTACTTCGTCTGCAGGAAGGTCTCGAACGCCTCGGCCGCGTTCAGCTTGGACAGGATGTACTTCTGGACCGCGGTTTCCGGCTTGTCGTGGGTGACCTCGACCCGTTCCTGCAGCCAGCGCCGCTCGTTCGGCGAGAGGATGTGCATGTACTCCACGCCGATGGTGCGGCAGTAGGAGTTGCGCAGTACTCCGAGAATGTCGCGCAGCGGCATGAACTCCTTGCCCGCGAACCCGCCGACCGGGAACTCCCGGTCCAGGTCCCACAGGGTCAGCCCGTGCTGGAGGATGTCCAGGTCCTCGTGGTGCCGCTGCCGGTAGTTGAGCGGGTCGATGTCGGCCATCAGGTGCCCGCGGGTCCGGTAGGCGTCGATCAGCTCGAGCACCCGCGCGGTCTTGTCCACCGCGCCTTCCGGGATGTCCTGCACCCAGCGCACCGGCTCGTAGGGCAGCCGCAGCGAGGTGAAGATGTCGTCGTAGAAGTTGTCCCCGCCGAGCAGCAGCTCGTGGATCAGCTTCAGGTACTCACCGGACTCGGCGCCCTGGATGATGCGGTGGTCGTAGGTCGAGGTGAGCGTGATGATCTTGGAGACGCCCATCTCGACGAGCGCCTTCTCGCTGGAGCCCTGGAAGTGCGCCGGGTACTCCATCGCGCCGACACCGATGATCGCGCCCTGGCCGACGGACAGCCGCGGCACCGAGTGGTTGGTGCCGATACCGCCCGGGTTGGTCAGCGAGATCGTGGTGCCCGCGAAGTCGTCGGCGCCGAGCTTGCCGTCCCGCGCCTTGCGCACGATCTCCTCGTAGGCCTGCCAGAACTGCACGAAGGTCTTGTTCTCGCAGTTCTTGATCGAGGCGACGACGAGGTTGCGGCCACCGTCCTTGGCCGGGAGGTCGATGGCGAGCCCGAGGTTGATGTTCTCGGGAGTGATCGCGACCGGCTTGCCCTTTTCGTCGGTGCCGTAGTGCCGGTTCATGTTCGGGTAGCTGGCCAGCGCACGGACCATCGCGTATCCGATGAGATGGGTGAACGAGACCTTGCCGCCGCGGGTGCGCTTGAGGTGGTTGTTGATCACGATGCGGTTGTCCGCGAGTAGTTTCGCGGGAACCGCGCGCACACTGGTCGCGGTCGGCAGCTCGAGCGAGGCCTCCATGTTCTTGGCGATCGCGGCGGCCGGGCCGCGCAGCGGCTTGCGCTCCTCGCCCTTGCTCTCCTTGACCGGAGCGGCCTTGGCGGCCTCGGCCGGAGCGGGCTTGGCCGGCTTGCTCGGCGCGGCCTGGCCGGAAGCGGCCTGGCTGGGTGCGGCCTGGCTCGGCGCCTTGTTCGGCTGCTGTACCTCCGGCTTGGGCGCGGCTGGAGCCTGCTGTTGCTTCGGTTGCGGCGGGGCTTCCTGCCCGTTCGCCGGAGCCTGCCGCGCAGCGCTCGCACCGTTCTGGTTTGGCTTGTAGTCCGCGAAGAATTCGTGCCAAGCGGGGTCTACCGACGCGGGGTCGGCAAGGAACCGGTCGTACATTTCCTCGACCAGCCACTCATTGGGGCCGAACTGGGACGCAGTACCGCTGGTGGTCACGGCTGACGCTCGCCTCGATCCATCTATTCGTACGTGATTGACACACCGTCTCCCAGGTTAGACGCTTCTGTCCGCGCTTTCATACCTGGTCGGATTACTCCGTAGCGTGATATCTCACAACCTTACCGCTACGGGAACTTCACTCTTTCCCTCCTACTGACCGGTACAGGGCGTCCAGGATGCGAACCGTCGCCGCCGTCTCGCCCAGTGGGACGAGCGCCTCGGGTTCCGCCGCCTTCGCCGCGCGCACGAAGGCGTCCAGCTGATAGCTGTAAGCGGTCCTGCGCGGGAAATGCCGCACCGTCCTGGTGTCCCCGAGCAGCACGGCGAGCTGGTGGCCGAGGTGCGGGGCGAACGGATTGATCAGCCGCAGCTCGCCTTCGGCCGCGTACACGTGGGTCACCGGCCGTGGCAGCGCGAGCCGCCAGTTCGCCGCGCGCAGCACGGCCCGCCCGCCACCGGCGAGCCGCAGCCGCGCGTGCATCGAGCGGTTCCCGCCGCGGGCCGAACGCGGTTCCGGTTCGCCCTCGGTCTCCGCGCGGGCGAGCACCCGCAACAGGTCCACCGCCTCGTAACCGAGGCCGTGCACCACCGGGCCGCGCCGTTTTCCCGGCATACCGGCCGAGAGCACGATCTTGCGCACCACACCGAGTTCACCGGAATCGAGCACCGTGCGCGCCGCGCGTACCAGCGGGTGGTACCGCTGCGGCAGGTTCTCGGTCAGCACGAGCCCGTTGTCAGCGGCGAGCTTCGCCAGCTCGCGCACAATGTCTTCCCCGGTAGCCAGCGGCCGCTCGCACAGTACGTGTTTGCCCGCTTCGAGCGCGGCCCGCACCCACTCCGCATGCCGGTCGTTCGGCAGCGGCAGGTACACAGCGTCGATCCCGTCATCGGCGAGCAACGCCCGGTAATCCCCGGCCACGTGCGGTATTCCGTGTTTCGCCGCGAAGTCCCCGGCCCGCGCGCGATCCCGGGCGGCGACCGCGTGCACCTCCACATCCGGGCAGGCCTTGGCCGGTTCGATCAGGGTGCGCCGCGCGAACGGGGCGGCGCCGAGTATTCCGAACCTCACCGTGGTCTGCTCGCCGTCACCAGTTGACTCACCATGTGCGAACTCCCCCGTACCTCGCTCAGTCCGGCCTCCCGAGCCAGTTCGGCGAGTTCCGCCGCCGGCCGCAGCCACAGTTTCCCACTCCGTTCGAGACCACCGCGCACCCGTTCGTTCGGCCGCGCGACACCGGGCGCGAGCACGCAGAGCCGTCCGCCGGGACGCAGCACCCGCGCCATTTCCGCGAGCATCGCGGCGCCCTCGCGCACCAACTGGATCGTGTAAGCCGAGTGCACCGCGTCGAACACCGCGTCCCGGAACGGCAACCCGGTCGCGTCCGCGCGCACGAAGGCGGTGTTGGGCGCGGCGGTTCCGGCCGCGCGGCGCAGCATCGGAACCGAGAGGTCCAGCCCGACAACGAGTCCCCGGGGACCGACCAGTCGCGCCAGTTCCCCGGTCACCTGCCCGGGACCGGTGCCGATGTCGAGCACCCGCTGCCCTCCGGTGAGCCGCAATTCCCCGACGCGCGGCCGTACCGCGGGGAACACCGTGCGCACCAATGCGGCCAGCCGCTCGTATCCCGAGGCGCCCGGTCCCGATTCCCACAACCGCTGTACCGGTCCAGCCGCCGATTCGGTGCTGCCGAGCAGATCGAGATATCCGGAACCGGTGTCCGGTTCCGCGGGCGGCTCACGCAGCAGTTCGAGCACGGTCGCCATCGCGTCATCGGCCCTGGCTGTCATGTGCCAAGGCTACGGCTGCATTACGGTGTCCGCTATGCACGTCTCCGTCGTCGACCATCCGCTCGCCAAGGCCCGGCTGACCACCATGCGCGATGCGCGCACCGGCAGCTCCGCCTTCCGGCACGCGCTGCACGAGCTGACCATGATGCTGATCTACGAAGCGATGCGGGAAGCTCCGGTCACCGCGGAGCGCATTCACACCCCCGTCGCGCGCACCGAGGGACACCGGCTGAGCACCCCGCCGTTGCTGGTGCCCATCCTGCGCGCCGGGCTCGGCATGGCCGACGAGGCACACAAACTCATTCCCGGCGCCCAGATGGGATTCGTCGGGCTCGCCCGCGACGAGACCACCCTGAATCCGGTGCCCTACCTGGAATCCCTGCCCCAGGACCTCGCCGCAACCCCGGTGCTCGTGCTCGATCCGATGCTGGCCACCGGCGGATCCATGCGGCACACCCTCGAGCTGCTCGCCAAGCGCGGGGCCACCGACATCACCGCCGTGTGCGCCGTCGCCGCCCCCGAGGGCATCGCGGTGCTCGAGGAGACCGGGCTTCCGGTTCGCCTGGTCACAGCGAGCGTGGACGAACGGCTCAACGAGTCCGGATTCATCGTTCCCGGGCTCGGGGATGCCGGGGACCGCCAGTACGGCGAGCGGTAGACCGACCGCGAGCGTCAGACCAGCGGCAGGCGCAGGGCCCCGGGAGCGGCTTCGGGAACGGCCGGGTGGTTCGGCGCAACCGGGGCGATGCGCAGGTATCCGCTCGCCTGCTCCGGCCGGGGATCCACCTCGCCCTTGTTGGGCCAGTACGCGAAGGCGCGCTCGGCCTGCGCGGTGATCGTCAGCGAGGGGTTCACGCCGAGGTTGGCGGAGATCGTCGAACCGTCCACAATGGACATATCGGGGTAGCCGTAGGCGCGGTGGTAGGCGTCGATCACCCCGTGCTCGGCATCGGCTCCGATCGGGCAGCCGCCGATGAAATGCGCGGTGAGCGGAATGTCGAACAATTCTCCCCAGGTACCGCCCGCGAATCCGCCGATGTGTTCGGCGGTGCGCAGATTCGCCTGGTGCCCCGCCGGAATGAAACTCGGATTGGGTTCGCCGTGTCCCTGTTTCGAGGTGTACACCTTTTTGCCGAACCAGCCGCGTTTCAGGTACGTGGTGATGGAATTGTCCAGGCTCTGCATGACGAGCAGGATGATGGTGCGCTCGCTCCAGTGCCGTGGCTGCAGCAACCGCAGTACCTTCGCGGGTTCGGCGATCGCCGTGCGCAGGGCCTGGCGCCAGCGCGGTTCGTCCAGATCCCCGTCGGTGGCCAGGGTCTGCAACAGCGCCATCGCGTTGCTTCCCTTGCCGTAGCGGACCGGCTCGATGTGCGTGCGATCGTCGGGGTGGATCGAGGAGGTGATCGCCACCCCTTGGCTGTAGTCGTGTTCCGGGTCCACGTTCATGCGCCCGGCCCCGATGATCGCCTCGGAATTCGTCCTGGTCAGTTCGCCGAGTTTGCGGGAGAGCCGGGGAAGCCTGCCCTGGTCGGCCATGCTGTGCAGTAGCCGCTGGGTTCCCCAGGTCCCCGCGGCGAGCACGACCTGGCCCGCGCTGATCGTGGTGCGGAATCGTTTCGTATGGGTCCCGGTCTTGCGCACGTCGATGTCCCAGCCGCCGCCCTCGCGATGGTTCAGTCCGGTGACCGTGGTCATCGGGATGATCTTCGCGCCACGCTGCTCGGCGAGATGCAGGTAGTTCTTCATCAGGGTGTTCTTCGCCCCGACCCGGCAGCCGGTCATGCACGAGCCGCATTCGGTGCAGCCGGTGCGTTCCGGGCCCTCGCCGCCGAAATACGGGTCACTCGCGGGCTTGCCCGGTTCCCCGAAGAACACCCCGACCGGGGTGGCGTGGAAGGTGTCCGAGATCCCCATGTCCGCGGCGACCTTGCGCATGACCTCGTCGGAGGGGGTGATGGTCGGGTTCGTGACCACCCCGAGCATGCGCGAGGCCTGGTCGTAGTACGGCTCGAGTTCCGCGCGCCAGTCGGTGATGTGCGCCCACTGCCGGTCGGCGTAGAACTGCTCGAGCGGCCGGTAGAGGGTGTTTGCGTAGACCAGCGAGCCACCGCCGACCCCGGCCCCCGCGAGCACCATCACGTCCTTGAGCAGGTGGATGCGCTGGATGCCATAGCACCCGAGCTGTGGGGCGTACAGGTAGTCGCGCAGCTGCCAGGAGGTCTTGGCGAAGTCGGCATCGGAGAATCGCCTGCCCGCCTCGAGCACGGCGACCCGGTACCCCTTCTCGGTCAGCCGCAGCGCGGCGACGCTCCCGCCGAACCCGGAACCCACGACGACCACGTCGTAGTCGTGCCCAGCAGCTGTGGTGGTGCGCGCAGTCATGCGCCGATACTAAACCATGTTTCTGACTAGTAGTAAGTTCTTGTCCGCCGCTACTCCCCCGTGATGGCGGGGTCCTCGCGCAGCACGGCGTAAAGCACCACGTCACGACGTATTCCGGCGCGCAGCTGGGCACCGCGCAGCACACCCTCGCGGCACATCCCGATCCGCTCCAGGCAGCGCTGTTCGGCGAGGTTGTCCACATCGGTGCTGGCTTCGATCCGGTACACATCGGTATAGGCGAACAGGTACTCCAGGAGCAGCCGTTGCGCGGCGGTACCGATCCCGCGGCCACGCGCGGCTGGGGCGAGCACGATTCCGATGTTGTAGGCGAGGCACGGGTAGCTGGGCCCGTGCAGCATCGCCACCCAGCTGACCGCACCGAGCGGTTCCGGCACGTCGTCACGCCGGATGGTGAACGCCCCGCCCTCCGCACCGACCGGAAGCGGGCGCGGATCGTTGTCCACGTCGAACAGGCCGTCACCGACCGCCTGCAGATAGCCGCGATCCTCGTCGGTGTACTCGGTGAACCGCAGCCCGTACCCCTCGATGGCGGCGGTGGTCAACCACGGACCGCCAGACCGACCTTCTGGAACTCCTTGAGGTCGGAGTACCCGGTCTTGGCCATGGCCCTGCGCAGCGCGCCGAACAGGTTGGAGTCCCCGCTCGGATCCGTGGTCGGCCCGTAGAGCAGCTGCTCGAGCGGGGCGAGCCGGTCCGTCCGGCAGACCCCGCTGCGCGGCATGGACGGGTGCGCGGCGGACGGGGTCCAGTACCACCCGCTCGCGGGTGACTCATCGGCCGCGGCGAGCTGCGCGCCGAGCATGACCGCGTCGGCGCCGCAGGCGATGGCCTTGGCGATATCCCCGCTGCTGTCCATCGAACCGTCCGCGAGCACGTGCACGTAGCGCCCGCCGGTCTCGTCGAGGTAGTCCCGGCGCGCCGCGGCGGCCTCGGCGACGGCGGTGGCCATCGGGATGCCGATACCGAGCACGTCTCCGGTGGTGGTGACCCCGGTGAGCTCGCCGTAGCCGACGATCACCCCGGCGGCCCCGGTCCGCATCAGGTGCATGGCGGTGCGGTAGTCGCTGACCCCGCCCGCGATCACCGGGACATCGAGCTCACCGATGAAGTCCTTGAGGTTGAGCGGCTGGCGCCCGGCGGAGACGTGCTCCGCGGACACGATGGTGCCCTGCACGACGAGCAGTTCGACCCCCGCGGCGAGCAGTACCGGGGTGACCTCGGCCGCGTGCTGCGGGGAGACCCGGGCGGCCACGGTGACCCCTGCCTCGCGCACCGTGCGCACGGCCTCGGTCAGCAGGTTCTCCTGGATCGGGGCGGCGTGCAGCTCCTGGAGCAGCCCGACGGCCTTGGCCGGATCCTCGGTCGCGGCCTCCACCAGCCGCGCGATGGCCTTCTCCGGCTCCGCGTGCCGCGCCCAGATGCCCTCGGCGTTGAGCACGCCGAGCCCGCCGAGCCGGCCGATGCGGATGGCCGTCTCCGGGGACACCGTGGCATCGGTGGGGTGCGTGACCAGCGGGATGTCGAAACGGTAGGCGTCGATCTGCCAGGCCGTCGACACATCCCGGGAGGAGCGGGTGCGCCGCGAGGGCACGATGTCGAGGTCGTAGAACTCGTACGCCCGGGTCGCGGTGCGGCCCGCGCCGATTTCCACTTGATCCCGCATGCGGGCTGTCCTTTCGTCATTGGCCGGCCCGGATCTTGCCCTCCGGCGGCCCCGCGGCAGTGTACGCGCCCAGCCGGGGTCAGCCGCGCGAGTAGTTGGGCGCTTCCACCGTCATGGACACATCGTGCGGGTGCGACTCCTTCAGCCCCGCCGCGGTGATCCGCACCAGCTTCGCCTGCTGCAGCGCGGCGATGGTCTCCGAACCGGTGTAGCCCATACCCGAGCGCAGCCCGCCGACGAGCTGGTGCACCACCTGGGCGAGCGGCCCGCGGAACGGGGTGCGGCCCTCGATGCCCTCGGGGACCAGCTTGTCCTCGGAGAGCACGTCGTCCTGGAAGTAACGGTCCTTGGAGTAGGACTTGCCCTGTCCCCTGCCCTGCATCGCGCCGAGCGAGCCCATCCCCCGGTAGGTCTTGTACTGCTTGCCGTTGTGCAGGATCAGCTCACCAGGGGATTCCTCGGTGCCCGCGAGCAGGCTGCCGAGCATCACCGAAGAGGCCCCGGCCACGATGGCCTTGGCGATGTCCCCGGAGAACTGGATGCCACCGTCGGCGATCACCGGGACATCCGCGGCCGCGCACACCTGGTTCGCCTCGTAGATGGCGCTGATCTGCGGCACCCCGACTCCGGAGACGACCCGGGTGGTGCAGATGGAGCCCGGCCCGACACCGACCTTCACCCCGTCCGCGCCCGCGGCGACCAGTGCCGCGGCCCCGGACCGGGTGCCGACGTTGCCGCCGACGATGTCCACGCTGTCCCCGAACTCGTGCTTGAGCTTGGCCACCATGTCGCACACCGCCCGCGAGTGCCCGTGCGCGGTGTCCACGACCAGCACATCCGCCCCGGCGTCCACCAGCGCCATCGCCCGCGAATGGGCGTCCGCGCCCACCCCGACCGCGGCGCCGCAGAGCAGCCTGCCGTCCGGGTCCTTGGTCGCGTTCGGGTACTGCTCGGTCTTGACGAAGTCCTTGACGGTGATCAGCCCGCGGATCTTGTTGTCCCCGTCGACGATCGGCAGCTTCTCCACCTTGTGCCTGCGCAGCAGCCCGAGCGCCACATCGGCGGTCACCCCGACCTGCGCGGTGACCAGCGGTGCCCTGGTCATCACCTCGGCGACCGGGCGGGTGTAGTCCACCTCGAAGCGCATGTCCCGGTTGGTGACGATGCCGACCAGGGTGCCGTCCGGATCGGTGACCGGAAGCCCGGAGATGCGGTACTGGGCGCAGAGCGCGTCGACCTCGGCCAGGGTCTGGGTCGGCGAGCAGGTGACCGGATCGGTGACCATGCCCGCCTCGGAGCGCTTCACCGTCTCGACCTGGCGGGCCTGTTCCTCGGCGGCCAGGTTGCGCTGCAGGATGCCGATCCCGCCGAGCCGCGCCATCGCGATGGCCATCCGCCCCTCGGTCACGGTGTCCATCGCCGCGGAGGCGATCGGCACACCGAGCCGGACGTTGCGGGAGAACCGGGTCGAGGTGTCGGCTTGGCTCGGAATGAGGTCCGATTCGTCCGGGAGCAGCAGCACGTCGTCGAAAGTGAGCCCGAGCATGGCGAACTTCGCGCTCGGATCGTTCGCGACGAGGGCCGATCCCGGCTCCTCGACACCCGTCGGTGCGGTGTTGACGTTCGACGCCACGTGGGTCATGACCGGTGTGCCCGCCTTCGGAGTAGTCACGGTGTCTGCGGTGGTTCCCATCGTATTCGACCCGGCTCACCGAAAACCGGACGGCGTGTCATTGGCAACTCGGTGCGGGCGCTCCTCGGCTTAACGAGTACCGTGAACCTCGTGCCGTATGATGCGATGCCCCCTGACCCGTTCGCCGACGATCCCGAGGATCCGGCGAACGAACTCGGTGCCGTGGACCACGGTGAGGAGCGGACCGAGCCGCTTTCCGAGACCGAGCGGGCCGAACTGCTCGAGGATCTCGCCGATCTGACCGTGTACCAGGCGCTGCTCGAACCACGCGGAGTGCGGGGCATCGTCGTCGACTGCGGTGACTGTGCCGAACCGCACTACCACGACTGGGAGCTGCTGCGAGCCAGCCTGGAGCAGTTCCTCGAGGCCGGGCAGATGCGCCCGCACGAGCCGGCCTTCGATCCGGACCCCGTGCACTACGTGACCTGGGACTACTGTCGCGGATTCGCGGACGCGGTGCGCACCGTCCCGGAGAACTCGGACGCGCACTGAGCCGCGTCGCCCCTGACGAACGAAGAGGGCCCGGACCAGCCGTGGTGTGGCTGTGTCCGGGCCCTCTTCACGTACTAGCTCAGGTGGCCGGGGCGGCGGGTTCCTGAGCGGTCCGCCCGCCCTCGGTCGCCCCGCTCGGCGAGTGGTCGTCCGGGCTGCTCGGATTGTGCCCGCCGCCACTCGGGTTCGGCGTGGTCGTCGGCGGCGGAGTGGTGGTGTCCGGCGGCTTGTTGCCCGAAGAAGTACCCGGTGACGTGCTCGGATCCGGCTTGCTCGTCTCCTGCGGCGGATTCGGGCTCGACACCATGGTCGGCTTTCCGGTCTGTCCGTTGCTCGGTGGCCCCTGCGGCGGGCGTGCCGGGGAACCGTTTCCGTTCGGCTTGTTCGCCTGCGCGCCGAGCTGATCGGAGAGCTGTTCACGACTGTCCGAGAGCTGCTTGCGCCCGTCCTCGTCGCGCACGTCCCGCAGCGAGTCACCGACCTGGTTGAGCATCACGCGGCACCGGTCCGAGTTGCCGCTGTGCAGCGCCACCTTCGCCTGGGCGAGGTCCTTGCGCACGTTCGCGGCCGCTTCGACCGAGGTCGCGTGGTCGGAGTAGAGCACCTGGGTGACGCCCCACAGCGTGTCCCCAGGTACCGCGGAGCGGGCGGCGATCCCGACCACGGTGAACCCGATGAGCAGCACCGCGGCCGCACTGGTGAGCGGGACCAGGAAGCGGCGCTTGCGCCGATCCCTTCCGGTGAGCTCCTCGTTCGCCTCGGTGACCACCCGGGCGGCGGTCTCGGTGTCGACGAGTTCACCGATCGGTTCCGCGTCCACCTCCCGACGCCAGGCGAGCAACAGCGCGTCCACCCGGTGCCGGGACATCGGCCCGGACAGTTCCGAGTCGCCGCTGCCGAGCGCGTCCAGCAGCGCGTCGTCGGCCTGCAGCGCGGAGAGGTCGACCGTCGAGCCGGCCTCGTCCGCGCCCGTCATACCGGTCCTGTCGGTGGCTCTCGGGTCCGGTTCGGGGTCTCTTCGCCCGCTGTTGTCCCTGCGTTTCACCATCAGGCGACCTCCTCCGCAGCGACGAGCTTGCGTAACCGCGCAAGCGCCCTGTGTTGTGCCACGCGCACCGCACCGGGCGTCGACCCGACCGCCTCCGCGGTCTCCTCGGCGGAAAGCCCAACCACCACGCGCAACACGACGATCTCCCGTTGCTTGTCCGGAAGGGCGGCCAGGAGCTCACCCATCCTCGCGGACAGCTCTTCGGCGAGTACCGCCGCCTCCGGCTGCCCGATGTCCGTTTCCTGTTCGTCCGGTACGTCTTCTACCGGATCGGCGCGGTTGCGCGCTACGGATCGATGGGCATCGGCCACCTTGTGAGCGGCGATGCCGTAGACGAAGGCAAGAAAAGGCCGCCCCTGGTCCTGATAGCTCGGCAAGGCCTTCAGCACCGCGAGGCACACCTCCTGTGCCACGTCGTCCGCGGACACGAACGACCGTTCGGAACGGCCGACCCGCGCCCGGCAATAGCGCACGACCAGGGGACGAATCGTCGCCAACAGACGCTCGAGCGCCGCCTTGTCGCCGCCGATGGCGGCGCCGACGACCGAGTCGAGTTCGTCCCCCGCGGTGGTCATCGCTGATTACTGTCCCGGTGTTACCGAATGAGCCCTGACATGTGCCGGTGCGAACGTTCGACAACTTGCACCGGCCTCACGCCACCGTACCCGCTCACGCTGGGTACACAGCGCCTCAACGCCGATTTTGTGGCGTTGTCGGCGCTGGCGCAACCAGGGAGCGGGTACGGGCGTCTGTCGAGTCAGGCCACCAGACCGCGCCGGAATCCGTGCGCGACGGCCTGTGCACGGTCTTTGACGCCGAGCTTGCGGAACAGCCTGCGGGCGTGGGTCTTGACGGTGTCCTCGGAAAGGAACAGTTCCCTGCCGATCTGACCGTTACTCTTGCCCTGGCTCATCCCGCGCAGCACCTGGAGTTCACGGTCGGTGAGCGCGACCCCCGGATCGGACTGCTGGCGCTGCGTCGGCACCGGCGCCGAGGACAGGGTGTGCGCGAGCGCGGCGACCAGTTCCGGGCGCGAGGCGTCCCAGCGCAGGTAGCCACGGGCGCCACCGGCGATCGCGGCCGCGATACTGCTCGCATCGTCCGGTGCGCCGAACACGATCACGTTCGCCTGCGGGCTCGCGGACACGAGCCGGCGAGTGGCCTCGACCCCGGTCGGCACCGCCCGCTGCGTGCCGACGAGCACGACGTCCACGGGCTGCCGTGAGAACCGGGTCAACAGTTCATCACCGTGCGCGACGCAATCGATACGACTCACCCCGGGTACCGCGGACATGACTCGCGTGAGTCCCTCGCGCACGCTACGTCGATCGTCGCAGATGAGGACCGTTGTCACGGGTGCTCCTTCCAACTGGCTTACCCGAACCCGCTCGCGAGGCCTACCGACCGGTACGCCGGATCGCTTGCTAGTTCAAGCATCAAGTGAGTGACCTTCCTACTCCCCCTATCGGCCATCCGAGTCCGCACCTTGACACGATCTGGTTCTTTATCCTTCAAGTAACCGAACTAGGCTCCTGAGCTGTGGAAGTCACCTGCTTGGAGCAGCGCGTTCGGCATCCAGGGGGATCGCCTGACCATACGCCTTCCCGCCGCATCGGTTGCGGAGACAACGCTGGTCAGTGCCTCCCGCGCGAGTTCGATCGCGCGATCGGCGAGCGGTGAGGGGACCGATTCGGCCGTACCGCTGAGTAGCAAGGCAATAGGCCAAACAAGGGACACGATGCCCCGATCAAGCGATGCGCGGAGTGCCTCCTCCGCCAGCCGGGCTCCGCGAAGCAGACCACCCTCGGTTTTTTGCATCGACGAACATACGGCCAATTGCATGGCGGATTTGATGGCATGTCGCCCGGATGGCGCCGAGCAGGCATACTCATGCGTTTCCTCCGCCACGACGAGGGCATCCCCCGCGCGATCACAGGCGAGCAGCCATTCGGTCCGCACCCATCCGTACCGGATACGTGACCGCCAAGCGCTCAGTGGCACGTTGTCGTGCACATACCGTAGCAGTTCATCGCATCGCCCCAAACGACCACTACCGATCGCATCAGCGGCCAACCCGACCAGCGCATCCGCTCGCGCACCGTCGGTGTCCGGCTCCGCTGCTGGCGCCAGCAAGCGCAACGCCGAGGCGTCCGCGTGGTATCCGTCCGCGTGACCGCCGATCTGGCGCCGGTGCGAGGCGAGCGTACTCGCGGCGAGCGAGGCGGAGACCGGGTTGGCGTGCGCCGCCTCGCCCCGGGTCAGTGGTTCGAGCACACATCGCGCCGCCGCGTACCGCCCCGCGGCCCCGAGCGCGACCCCTTGGCACCACGCCTCGCGCGGCCCGTCCGGGACCCCGTTCGCGAGCGAGCACACTCCGAGTGTGCGTGGGGTACCGAAGGCGAGCTCGCGATAGCGGCCAAACGGGTCGTCGCACACTGTGTCGGTATGCATCGTGCTTGTCATAATTGCTGGCCCACCCGCTGGAGTGACGGCTCTTGCCCCTCGAGGTCATACGCCATACGGTGATCAACATTACGCCAAATGGAGTCAAACTCGCCGTTTCAGGAGGCGGTGGAGATGTCCGATACGCGTAGGCTCCCAGGGCCGAACGCCGAAGTATGGGAATGGCAAATGTACGGCGCGTGCCGGGGGATGGAGAGTGCGACCTTCTTCCACCCCGACGGTGAACGTGGTCCGGCCCGAGCCCGAAGGGAGCAACTGGCCAAGCAGGTGTGCGCACACTGCCCCGTGCTCGAACTGTGCAGAACACACGCACTGCGCTCACGCGAGCCGTACGGCGTGTGGGGCGGAATGTCGGAATCCGAACGGGAGAGCGTACTGCGCACCAAGGGCAAACGACTGGCCGCGGTTTAGCGGGAACCGATCGTGCGCCCCGCCCGTCAAAGGACCACCGAGGGCAGGGAGGCAACTGGCCCGGGACATCAGGAGATGTCCCGGGCCAGTCTGTTGTCCGGCCGCCCGCGGAGCCTGTTCAGCCCACGCGCGCGAACCGGTCAGTGTCCGTGGCCGTGCCCGTGACCGGCCGCGTCCTGCTCTTCCTCTTCCGGCTTCTCCACGACGGAGCTCTCCGTGGTGAGCACCATCCTGGCGATGGAGGCCGCGTTGGTCACCGCGGAACGGGTCACCTTGACCGGGTCCACGACGCCCTGCGCGATCAGGTCGCCGTACTCGTGGGTGGCGGCGTTGAAGCCGGAACCCCAAGCGGCCTCGGCGACCCTGGTCACCACGACGGCGCCCTCGTCACCGGCGTTGCTGGAGATCCAGTACAGCGGGGCGCTCAGCGCGTCGGCGACGATCTTGACGCCGGTCGCCTCGTCACCGCTGAGGCCGAGGCCGCCCTCGAGCACCTTCGCCGCGTGGATCAGCGAGGAACCGCCGCCGGGCACGATGCCCTCCTCGACGGCCGCCTTGGTGGCCGCCACCGCGTCCTCGATCCGGTGCTTGCGCTCCTTGAGCTCGGTCTCGGTGGCCGCGCCGACCCGGACGACCGCGATGCCGCCGGCCAGTTTGGCCAGCCGCTCCTGGAGCTTTTCGCGGTCCCAGTCGGAGTCGCTGGCCTCGATCTCCTTGCGGATGAGACCGACCCGGTCGGTGATCGCGTCCTTGCTGCCGCCACCGTCCACGAGGGTGGTGGTGTCCTTGGTGATCACCGCGCGGCGCACGGTGCCGAGCACCTCGATGCCCGCATCGGAGAGCTTGGTGCCGACCTCCTCGGCGATGACCTGGCCGCCGGTGACGGTGGCGAGGTCGTCCATGAAGGCCTTGCGCCGGTCACCGAAGTACGGGGCCTTCACCGCGACCGCCTTGATGGTCTTGCGCAGCGAGTTCACCACCAGGGTGGAAAGCGCCTCGCCCTCGACGTCCTCGGCGATGATCAGCAGCGGCTTGCTCGCCTGCATGACCTGCTCGAGCAGCGGGAGCAGATCGTTGAGCGAGGAGATCTTCTCCCGGTGCAGCAGCACGAAGGCGTCCTCGAGAACCGCTTCCTGCGCCTCCTCGTCGGTGGCGAAGTAGCTGGAGAGGTAGCCCTTGTCGAACTGCACGCCCTCGGTGACGTCGAGTTCGGTGGCCATCGTCGAGGACTCCTCGACAGTGATCACGCCGTCCTCGCCGACCCGCTCGAGCGCTTCGCCGAGCAGCGCGCCGATCGACTCGTCGCGGGAGACGACGGTGCCGACCTGGGTGACGTTGTCCCGGCCCTTGACCGGGGTGGCCTTGTTCTTGAGCTCCTCGACGACCGCCTCGGCCGCCGCGGCGATGCCCGTGCCGAGCTGGCTCGGGTTCGCCCCGGCCGCGACGTTGCGCAGGCCGTGCTTCACCAGCGACTGGGCGAGCACGGTCGCGGTCGTGGTGCCGTCACCGGCGACGTCGTTGGTCTTGGTCGCGACGTTCTTGGCGAGCTGGGCACCGAGGTTCTCGAACGGGTCGTCCAGCTCGACCTCGCGCGCGACGGTGACGCCGTCGAGGGTGATGGTCGGGCCGCCGAACTTCTTGTCGAGCACCACATGGCGGCCCCGCGGGCCGAGCGTGACCTTGACCGTGTCGGCCAGCTGGTTCACGCCGCGCTCGAGCGCCCGACGAGCGTCGTCGTCGAAGCTGAGTTGCTTTGGCATGCTTTGCCTTTCTCAGGAGTGTGGAACGCAGAAGCCCCGGCGACCCCGGAGTGGGGCCACCGGGGCTCCTGTATTGCCTGTGACCGTGTGGTCAGTTGACCACGGCAAGCACGTCGCGCGCGGAGAGGATGAGGTACTCCTCGCCGTTGTACTTGACCTCGGTCCCGCCGTACTTCGAGTAGATGACGACGTCGCCCTCGTTGACGTCGACGGGAACCCGGTTCCCCTTTTCGTCGACGCGACCGGGGCCGACGGCGAGGACCTTGCCCTCCTGGGGCTTCTCCTTCGCCGTGTCCGGGATGACGAGACCGGACGCGGTCGTCGCCTCGGCTTCGCTCGCCTGGACAACGATCTTGTCCTCGAGCGGTTTGATGTTCACGCTCACCGCTAGGACCTCCATGGGTCGAATGAAAGCGTTGGGTAGGTACAAGTTAATGTGGTCCGGGACACGTGTTCCCGAGCCACGAGTGACGGCTCGCACCACCCCGTCGTCGCGGGTGCCGAGGCGGCTTGCGCCGTTCGTTTAGCACTCTACCCGCCCGAGTGCTAAACCTTCAAGCGGCTCCGATTCTCCTTGTGATGCTGTCCGGCTGTTCACCGCGCGATCACTTCCACGCCGGGCCGCCGACACCTTCCCTCGTTTGGGTTGTTCGCGAAGAAACTCCCGAACCATCCCGAGGTGAACCGCCATGACCACCACCCGCCGCGCCCTGCTGCGCGGGGCCGCGCTGACCGCGGCCGCCTCCGCCGTCGCCGCCGTTCCCGCGAGTGCCCAGTCCCCGGTACGCCCGCGGCCCCGGGCCGGTGATCCGTTCACCCTCGGCGTGGCCTCCGGGGAACCGGACGCGCACAGCGTGGTGCTCTGGACCAGGCTCGCGCACGATCCGCTCGCCGAGGACGGGTTCGGCGGCATGCCCGCGAAGGCCACCGAGGTGGACTGGGAACTGGCCGAGGACGAGCGGTTCACCAAGATCGTGCGCCGCGGGACCACGAAGGCCGAGCCCGCTTCCGGGCACTCGGTGCACGTCGAGGCGAGCGGACTCAAACCGGGAGCCGAGTACTTCTACCGGTTTCGCGCGAACGGGCATCTGTCCCCGCACGGGCGCACCCGCACCGCGCCCGCGGCCGGGGTGCTGAGCACTCCGCTGCTGCTGTGCTTCGCCTCCTGCGCGCACTACGAGTACGGCTACTACACCGCCTACCGGCACCTGGCGGCCGAGGAGCCCGATCTGGTCGCGTTCCTCGGCGACTACCAGTACGAGAACGGTGGTTCGAGCGGCAAGGTGCGCAAACACGCCGGACCGGAGACGGTCTCGCTGGCCAACTACCGGCAGCGGTACGCCCAGTACAAGGCGGACGCGGATCTGCAGGCCGCGCACGCGATCGCGCCGTGGACCCCGGTGTTCGACGACCACGAGGTGGAGAACAACTGGGCCGGAGAGGTACCCGAGGAGTCCGATCACGCCTCCCGCAAGGAGTTCCTGGCCCGGCGGGCGCGGGCGTTCCAGGCCTACTACGAGAACATGCCGCTGCGTCCGGCCCAGCGCCCGGACGGTTCGGCGATCCAGCTCTACCGGGAGCGCGCCTGGGGCGGGCTGGTGAACCTGCACATGCTCGACACCCGGCAGTTCCGCGACGACCAGCTCTCCGGGGACGGCATCAAGTACGACCCGCACCGCAAGGATGCCCACCGCACGATCATGGGCGCGGACCAGGAGCGCTGGCTCGGCGACCGGCTGCGGTCCTCTGCCGCGCGCTGGGATGTGCTCGGCCAGCAGGTGTTCTTCTCCCAGCTGGATTTCACTCCGGGCGCGGGCGAGACGAACAACATGGACGCCTGGGACGGCTACGCCGCGAACCGGGACCGGATCGTGGACGCCTGGGTCGCCGCCAAGACCCGCAATGTCGTCGTGCTCACCGGGGATGTGCACGCGAACTGGGCCGCGGACATCAAGAAGCGGTTCACCGACCCGGAATCCCCCGTCGTGGGCACCGAACTTGTGACCACCTCGATCACCAGCAACGGGGACGGCTCGGACACCAACAAGGACACCGCGGGGATCCTGAAGGAGAACCCGCACGTGAAGTTCTACAACGGCCAGCGCGGTTATGTGCGGACGAAGTTCACCCCGTCCGAGGTGCGCGCCGACTACCGCGTGGTGCCCTATGTGAGCCGCAAGGGCGCGCCGATCTCCACCCGGGCGAGCTTCACCGTCGCCGACCGTGAGCCGGGACTGCACCGGAACTAGAGACTGATCAGTTCCACCGGCATGGCCGGATCCGCGCCGAACTCCATCGCCGTCGGCGCGACCCCGGCGTGCACCAGCGCGGCACCGAGCGCGGCGATCATGGCGCCGTTGTCGGTGCACAGCCGGGGCCGGGGCACCCGCAGTTCGATCCCGGCCGCGGCGCAGCGCTGGGCGGCCAGCCCGGAGATGCGGGAGTTCGCCGCGACCCCGCCGGAGATCAGCAGGGTTCCGATGCCGTATTCCTCGGCGGCGCGCACCGCCTTCATGGTCAGCACATCGGCGACGGCTTCCTGGAACGAGGCCGCGACATCCGCGACGGGAACGGTCTCCCCCGCCGCCTCGGCGCGCTCCACCCACCGCGCGACGGCCGTCTTGAGCCCGGAGAAGGAGAAGTCGTGCCGGGCGTCCCGCGGTCCGGTCATGCCGCGGGGAAAGGCGATGGCCTCCGGGTCCCCTTCCGCGGCGAGCTTGTCGATCGGCGGGCCGCCCGGATACGGCAGTTCGAGCAGCCGCGCCACCTTGTCGTAGGCCTCCCCCGCCGCGTCGTCGATGGTGGAGCCGAGCTCGGTGATCTTGCCCGCGAGATCCTCGACGAGCAGCAGCTGGGTGTGCCCGCCGGAGACGAGCAGGGCCAGGCACGGACTGGGCAGCGAGCCGTGCTGCAGCGTGTCCGCGGCGACGTGCCCGGCGAGGTGGTTGACCCCGTAACAGGGTTTGCCGAGCGCGAGCGCGTACGCCTTGGCCGCGCCGACCCCGACCATCAGCGCACCGGCGAGCCCGGGCCCCCTGGTGACCGCGAACGCGTCCACGTCGGAGAGCGCGAGACCCGATTCGGCGAGCGCGCGATCCATCGTCGGGCGCATCGCCTCCAGGTGCGCGCGGCTGGCGATCTCCGGGACCACCCCGCCGAACCGGGCGTGCTGTCCGACGCTCGAGGCGACCTGGTCGGCGAGCAGGCGCACCGAACCGTCCGCGCCGAGCTCGGCGATGCCGACACCGGTCTCGTCGCAGGAACTCTCGATCCCGAGGATGATCATGACTTGTCCCTCATCATCGTGTACGCGTCCGCACCCGATGGCTGGTAGTAACCCTTGCGCACATCGAGTATCCGGAACCCGCGCCGCTCGTAGAGCCGCTGTGCCGCCTCATTGTCGGTGCGCACCTCGAGGAACACCGCGGCCGAGTGCGCGTCCGCCTGCGCGAGCAGCGCGTCCAGCAGCAGCGCGCCGATTCCCTTGCCCTGCGCGGATTCCGTGACCGCGATGGTGTGCACCTCGGCCTCCAGGTCACCGGGCCTGCCGAGCAGCGCGAGCCCGCCGTAGCCGAGCAGTTCGCCGGAACCGGTGTAGGCGCCGAGGTAGTAGTGCCCGGCGTCGAGTTCGGCCCGGAACGCCCGCGCGCTCCACGGATCGTCCCCGGCGAACAGTTCGCGTTCCAGCTCCGCGCACCGGTCCGCGTCGGTGTGCCGCAGCGGGGCGAGCGTGACATCGCCCGCTTTCTGCTCGACGTCTTCGGGGATCACCGGCTCACCCGTTTCCGTCCGGCCGGCTCTTTCGCGTCCGGGCGGCGCAGATACAGCGGGGTGAGCGCGGCGGGTTCGGTGTTCGCGCGCACCGCGTCCTCGGCGGCATGGACCAGACCGAGCGGATCGCAGGCGAGGACTTCGCCGTCGAGCACCCCGTCGCCGAGGATCCGGGTGATGCCGTGTTCGGCGGCGACCGCGCGCACCATGTCCGGGGCGCCCACATCCGGTCCGGCCACTCGGGTCCCGTCCGCGCCGTAGACCGCCCAGTAGAGCTCCTTGCGCCGCGCGTCGGTGGCCACCAGGAACGGGCCGGGACCGGCGAGCGCCGCGATCGCGTCCAGGGTGCACACCGGGTACACGGGGACCTCGAGCGCGTGCCCGAGCGCCGCCGCGGTGACCATGCCGACCCGGAGCCCGGTGAACGCGCCGGGTCCGACGCCGCAGACGATCGCGGCGATCCCGGCGGGCGCCCGGCGCAGCAGCTCCCGCACCTCGGGCCCGAGCAGTTCGGCGTGTGCCCGGGTCCGGCTCACGGTGCTGGTGGCCGTGACCCGTACCGCGTCCGTGGTCAGCTCGACGATCCCGGCCGTGACCACGGGGGTCGAGGTGTCGATTGCGAGGACGTGCACAGTCGCCGAGGATACGTGGCTTGCCAACGCAGGCCCGCACGTGTTCAGTCTCGGGCATGAAGTTGTCTGATCTCGGCGCGGCCGGCAGCAGGCTCGCGCTGCGTTTCCCCGAACTGACCCTGGACTACGCCGGGCTCGCCGCCGCCTCCGGCGCGGTCGCCGAGGCCGTGGCGGGCAAGCGGCGGGTCGCGGTGTACGCGAGCGCGCGCCCGCACACCGCCATCGCGGTGCTCGGCGCGATCGCGGCCGGGGTGCCCGTCGTCCCGCTCAACCCGAAGCTCGGGGACCGCGAACTCACCCACATCCTCACCGACTCCGCGCCCGATCTGCTGCTGTGCGCCCCGGACGAGGGCGGCCACATCGCGCTCGACCGGCACGAGGTCGATCCGGCGGCGCGGGCCTCGTTCACCGAACCGGCGACGGATTCCGAGGACCCGCTGTTCATCGTGTACACCTCCGGGACGACCGGGGCGCCCAAGGGTGTGGTCCAGCCGCGGCGTTCGCTCGAGGCCACCGTTTCCGGGCTGGCCGAGGCCTGGGCCTGGACCGCCGAGGACGTCGTCGTGCACGGGCTCCCGCTGTTCCACGTGCACGGGCTGGTGCTCGGCACGCTCGGGCCGATCCTGCTCGGCGGGAGCGTGCACCACCTGGGGCGCTTCGAAGCCGAGGCGGCCGCCGAGGCGCTCACCGCGTACCCGAGCACCATGCTGTTCGGCGTGCCGACCATGTACTCCCGCGTCGCGGAGGCCGTCGAGGCGGACACCGGGCTCGCCGGGCGGTTCGGCGCGGCCCGGCTGCTCGTCTCCGGTTCGGCTCCCCTTCCGGCGAGCGTGCACAAGCGGATCACCGCGGCCACCGGGCAGCAGATCATCGAGCGCTACGGGCTCACCGAGACCTTCATGAACACCAGCGTGCGCATCGACGGGGAACGCAGGCCGGGCACCGTCGGCCTGCCACTGGCCGGTGTGGACCTGCGGATCACCGACGACGCGGGTACCGAGATCGGTGAGCCCGGGCTCGTCGGCGAGGTCGAGGTGCGCGGGCCCAACGTGTTCCGGGAATACCTCAACCGGGCCGACGCCACCGCGGAAGCCTTCCGGGACGGCTGGTTCCGCACCGGGGACATGGCCACCCGGGATCCGGACGGCTATCTGCGCCTCGTCGGGCGGCGCTCGACCGACCTGATCAAGTCCGGCGGCTACCGGATCGGCGCCGGGGAGATCGAGAACGCGCTGCTCGAACATCCCGGGGTCGCCGAGGCCGCCGTGACCAGCGAGCCGGATGAGGATCTCGGTGAGCGCATCATCGCCTGGATCGTCTCCTCGGCGAGCCCGGCGAGCGAGGCCGAGCTGATCGAACACGTCGCGAGCACGCTCACCCCGCACAAGCGCCCGCGCGTCGTCCGGTTCCGGGAATCCTTGCCCCGCAACGATATGGGCAAGATCCTCAAGCGCTCGCTCGGCTGATCGGGGGCTGTCGCCGCCGGGACCGGCCGGGTAGCGTCGGGCACCGCGGAATTTCCTTCGCAGAATTTTTTCTGCAGAATTTCTTCTGCAGAGAGGAGTCTGGAACATGGGCGTTTCCCGGCGATCCTTCATGGCCGGTGCCGGCCGCACCGCGATCGCCTCGGCGTTCGCGGCCCCGGCCCTGGCTTCCCCCGATTCCCGGCCCCAGCCCGGCTGGCTCGCCGATGCGGTGCTCTATCAGATCTATCCGCAGAGTTTCGCGGATTCGAACGGCGACGGGATCGGCGATCTCGCCGGTATCGCCGATCATCTCGATCATCTGTCCTGGCTCGGGGTCACCGCGGTCTGGCTGAATCCAGTCTTCGTCTCACCGTTCACCGATGCCGGGTACGACGTGGCCGACTATCTGACCGTGGCCCCGCGCTACGGCACCAACGAGGATCTGGCGCGACTCGTGGGCGCGGCACGGAAACGCGGCATCCGGGTGCTCCTCGATCTGGTCGTCGGGCACACATCCGATCAGCATCCGTGGTTCCGGAACTCGCTGCACGATGATTCCGATCGCCGCTATATCTGGGCGAGCCCGGACCAGCTTCCCGGTGGCGAGCTCCCGGAGGATTTCGTCCCCTCCCCCGGACCGCGAAAGGGCGCGTTCCGGAAGAACTTCTACGCCACCCAGCCCGCGATCAATTTCGGCTACGCGCGGCCCCGGGACGGCGAACCGTGGCGGGAACCTGTCGACGCGGAAGGGCCGAAGCGGAACCGGGCCGCGGTGCGCGAGATCATGGCGCACTGGCTGGACATCGGGGTTTCCGGATTCCGCTGTGATATGGCCTTCTCACTCGTCAAGGACGATCCGGGATACGTCGAGACCGGGAAACTGTGGAACGAGCTGCGCGGCTGGCTGGACCGGAAGTATCCCGATTCCGCGCTCATCGCCGAATGGGGCGATCCGGCCACCTCGATACCGGGCGGTTTCAACGCCGATTTCCTGTTCCACTTCGGCGGTCCCGGCGACGGCGCGCCGTGGAAATCGCTGTGGAAAGAGCATCCGTTCTTCGGCGCCGAGGGCACGGGCACCGCGCGGATCTTCGTGGACGCCTGGGAAAAAGCGCACGCGAGCACCCGCGAACTCGGCTACATCTCGCTGCCGACCGCCAATCACGATGACGCCGACCGGCTGAACAACGGGGTGCGCACCCGCGCGGAACTGCCCGCCGCCTTCGCTTTCTGGCTGACCTGGCCGACCGTGCCCGCCATCTACTACGGCGAGGAGATCGGCATGCGGATGCTCGACGGGCTGCCCGACAAGGAAGGCAGCAACGGCAGGCAGCGCAACCGCACCCCGATGCAGTGGAACACCGGGGCGAACGCCGGATTCTCCACCGCCGCACCGGAAAAGCTGTACCTGCCCATCGACCCGGACCCCGGCAGGCCGGATGTCGCGGGCGAGCGCGCGAAGCCAGGTTCGCTGCTGAACTTCGTGCACCGGATGATCGCGCTGCGCAAGGCGAACCCGGAATTCGGCGCGCTGGGCAGTGTTCGCGTGTTCGGCACCGGATACCCGCTGACCTATCTGCGCGGGGACCGGTACCTGGTCACCGTCAACCCGCGCCGGGAGACCGCGCGGATCACCGTCGAGGATCCCCGGCTGCCCGGAGCGCGGGCGATCGAGAACAGCGGCACCCACGTCGAGGGCGGGAACCTCACCGTGCACGGCTTCGGCTACGCGATCCTGGACCTGAACGGCTGAGCGGATTCCGGTTCAGCTCGCGAGTGCCTCCGCGACGAACCGGACCTCGGCATCCATGCTCGCCCCGTCGCCGTGGCCCGCGCCGCCGTCGTGCCGGGCCATGGAGTGCCGGAAACTCAGCGCGTGCGCCAGCAGCGCGGCGGCCGCGGAAATCCGTTCGGCCGCGATGCGGTGCCTGCTCGCCGCGGTGATCACCTCACCGATCTGCGCGACCATCTTCCGGTAGCGGGCCTGGAGCGCGTCCCGCACCACCTCGTGGGTGTCGGCCTCGCGCCAGAGCAGATGGGACAACAGCGAGGAACCATCCAGATTCCGGTCCAGCCGGTCGACGAACCGGCACAGGCTCGTGCACACATCCCCGTCGACCACGACCTCGCCCAGTTCCACGTGCTCGCTCGGCAGTTTGTCGACCAGGGCGGTGAGCAGATCGGGTTTGCGGTTGAAGTAGTAGTGCACGAGGCCCTTGGGCACCTGCGCCTCGGTGGCGATCTTCGAGGTGGGGGTGGCGTCGAAACCGTGGCGGGCGAACAAATCCTGGGCGGCCGCCAGAATGCGTTCGCGGGTGGAATCCTCGGTCTCGGCCATGACGATCATCCTTACTCACATGAGTGGGGCCCACAACCGATGTTGTGGGCCCCGGCTACCGGATTCGGATCAGTGCTGGCCTGCGGCACGGTGCGCGGAAGAGGCCATCGGCAGGGCGAGCACCCCGGCGATGACGGTCACCCCGCCGAGCACCCACGCCCACCAGGACGTGGTGTACAGGTCCGTGGTGAAGCCGAGCACCCACGGCGAGACGAACAGCAGCGCACCGAGCACGATCTGAATGCCCTCGCTGGCCAGTGCGCCCGGTTGAGCGAGCGACCACAGACCGTCGATGGCGATCAGCGCACCGAGCACGATCATCGTCCACATCGCGGCCGTCGAGGTCGTCAGCCAGATCGGTGACAGCGCGGCGACCACACCGGCGGCGAGTTCGACCCAGTCTTGCGGACGGCTCCATGACCTGGTTGTCATCGTGGCCATCTCGATCACCTCCTGTGTGAAGTACATGTTTGATGATGCTCTTGGTTGGGCGCCCGGTCAAGATTGCGCGTCACCACTCGCGGTGACCTCCATCTCACCGCCCCCTTGAGCGATGCCGAAGGGGTAGCCAGGGCGATTACCCGTCGGTAACCTCCCGGAGCAATCCACCATGTCCACGACAGTCCGTCCTTGGAGGCCCACTGCCATGGAGAAGATCCGCGACGCGATCCTCAACGACCGGCTTGCCGATGTCGCCGACCTCGAGGTGCCGGACAGCTACACCGCGGTGACGGTGCATGCGGACGAAACGGAAATGTTCGCCGGGCTCGAGACGCGGGACAAGGACCCGCGTAAATCGCTGCACGTCGAAGAGGTCGCCACGCCGGAACTGGGCCCGGGCGAGGCGATCGTCGCGGTGATGGCCTCGGCGATCAACTACAACACGGTGTGGACCTCGATCTTCGAGCCGCTGCCCACCTTCGGGTTCCTGAACAAGCTGGGCAAGACCTCCCCGCTCGGAGCCCGCCACGACCTCCCCTACCACGTCGTCGGCTCCGACCTGTCCGGTGTCGTGCTGCGCACCGGCCCCGGGGTGCACGCCTGGCAGCCCGGCGACGAGGTGGTCGCGCACTGCCTGGATGTGCAGCTCGAACACGCCGATGGGCACAACGACACGATGCTCGACCCGGAGCAGCGCATCTGGGGCTTCGAGACGAACTTCGGCGGGCTCGCGCACCTCGCGCTGGTCAAGTCCAACCAGCTGATGCCGAAGCCGAAGCACCTCACCTGGGAAGAGGCCGCCTCGCCTGGCCTGGTGAACTCCACCGCCTACCGCCAGCTCGTCTCGCGCAACGGGGCGGACATGAAGCAGGGCGATGTGGTGCTGATCTGGGGCGCTTCCGGTGGCCTCGGTTCGTACGCCACCCAGTTCGCCCTCAACGGCGGCGCTACCCCGGTGTGCGTGGTGTCCAGCCCGGAGAAGGCCGAGATCTGCCGCTCCATGGGCGCCGAGCTGATCATCGACCGCAACGCGGAGGGGTACCAGTTCTGGAAGGACGAGGAGAATCAGGACCCCAAGGAGTGGAAGCGGTTCGGCAAGAAGATCCGCGAACTCACCGGCGGTGAGGACGTGGACATCGTGTTCGAGCACCCGGGCCGGGAGACCTTCGGCGCCTCGGTCTACGCCACCCGCAAGGGCGGAACCATCGTGACCTGCGCGTCCACCAGCGGCTACATGCACCAGTACGACAACCGGTACCTGTGGATGAACCTGAAGCGGATCATCGGCTCGCACTTCGCCAACTACCGCGAGGCCTGGGAGGCGAACCGGCTGATCGCCAAGGGCAAGGTCCACCCGACGCTGTCCCGGGTCTACCCGCTCGACCAGGTCGGGCAGGCCGCCTACGACGTGCAGCGCAACCTGCACCAGGGCAAGGTCGGCGTGCTGGCGCTGGCCCCGGAGGAAGGGCTCGGCATCCGGGATCAGGAGCTGCGTGCCCGCCATCTGAACGAAATCAACCGGTTCAGGGGCATCTGATCCCGGCTCGGTTACCCGGCTTGCCGGATTCGGGCGGTACCGTATTGCCCATGGGACTCTCCGACGGCGATCTCGTCCCCCTCGGGACCGGATTCGACATCGTGAAGAAGGGGTACAGCCGTACCCAGGTCGAGGAGCACCTCGAACGGCTCGACGGCGATCTGCGCCTGCTCGCCGCCGATCGGGACGCCGCGGTTTCCCAGGCGACCGAGCTCGCCCGTCAGCTCGAGTCGGCGCGCGCGGACCTGGACGAGAAGAGCCAGCAGATCGACCGGCTCTCGCTGCCGCCGACCACGCTGGAAGGGCTCTCCGAGCGGTTGCAGCGGATGCTGCGGCTCGCCCAGGACGAGGCCGCCGAGACCAGGGCCCGTGCCGAGGCCGAGGCGGGCCACATCCGCGGCCGCGCGGAGGCGGACGCGAACGCCCTGCGGGCCCGCTACGAGCAGCTGATCGGTGAGCTGGACAAGCGGCGCGCGGACATGGAAGCCGAGCACCGCGGGGTGCTGGCCAAGGCGAACGCCGAGGCCGAGCAGATCGTCAAGGATGCGGAGACCGCCCGGCAGAAGGCCGATGCCGAGGCCGAGGCGGCCCGGGTCCAGGTCGAGGAGGACTTCGAGATCGCCATGGCCTCCCGGCGTACCGAGGCGATGCGCGAGCTCGCCGAGGCCGAGGCCACCTCGAAGGCGGAGTCGGAGCGCCGGGTGCACGAGGCGGGCGAGGAGGCCGCGAGCATCCGCGCCAAGGTGAACGAAGAGGTCACCGCGCTGCGTGCGAAGGTCGCCGAGGAACAGCGGGTCAGCAAGGCCGACGCCGCCCAGCGCATCACCGAGGCCACCGAAGAAGCCGCCAAGATCCGCAACCAGGTCAACGAGGAAGTCACCGCGCTGCGCGCCCAGGTCGCCGAAGAGCAGCGGGTCAGCAAGGCCGACGCCGCCCAGCGCATCACCGAGGCCACCGAAGAAGCCGCCAAGATCCGCAACCAGGTCAACGAAGAGGTCACCGCGCTGCGCGCCCAGGTCGCCGAGGAACAGCGCGCTGGCCAGGCCGAGGCCGAGCAGCGGCTGCGCGAGGCCGATCAGGAGTGCAAGCAGCGCCTGGACGAGGCGACCCAGGAAGCCCACCGCAGGGTGGACGAGGCCACGGCGGAGGCGAACAGCCGGATCGACCAGGCCAACGAACGCGTCGACGTGCTGCGCTCGGTGCGCGCCAAGGTCGCCGAGCAACTGGCCTCGGCACGGGAGCTGCTCGCCAGTTCCACGCCCTCGCTCGAGGAGCTGCCCGCCGAACGCGGCGCGGGCGAGGACCCGGAGTTCGCCGACTTCGCCGGGGCCGCCGAGGACCAGCGGCCGGAAAACGAGCAGCCGCCGAACGAGCAGCCCGGGGACAGCCAGGAAACCCACGAGGCCGAGGTGGAGGATCTGGAGCACGACCGCCCGACCGAGAGCCTGCCCGCGCCAGGGCACCTCGGTCAGCGCGGCGCCTGAGTACCGCGGTGTCCGAAGCGACGGAGCCCGAGGGCGACGCGCCGCCCCGGCTGGTGCACACCGAACGGCTCGTGCTGCGGGCCCCGACCGCGCGAGACCTTGCCGCGTGTGTGGCGGTGCACTGCGATCCGGAAGCCCATCGGCACACCCCGCGCGGGCCGCGCACCGAGAAGCAGGCGGGTGAACTGCTCGAGATGCTCCTGCGCGACTGGTCCGAACACGGAATCGGCTACTGGGTGATCGAGCACGAGGACGAGCTCATCGGTTTCGGCGGGATCCGGCACGCGTGCGAGGACGGGGAACCGGTGCTCAACGTCTACTACCGGTTTCTGCCGAAAGCCTGGGGAAAGGGATTCGCGCAGGAGATGGCCGAGGCCGCACTCGGCTACGCGCGGCGCGCGCTCCCCGCGGTGCCGCCCTCGATCGTCACCGATCCGGACAACGCCGCCTCGCTGCGGCTGGCGCACCGGCTCGGATTCGCCGAGCACCGCAGGCGGATCCGGGACGGGCACCCGGAGGTCATCCTGCGGCCTGCCGGTACGCGGCGACCGTCTCCTCGGCACACCGGCGCCAGGTGAACCCGGCCGCGTGGTTGCGCCGGGCCATCCAGGTCCCCGGTTCCGGTTCGGCGTCCAGTACCTCGGCGAGCGCCGCGCCGAGCGCTTCCGGTTCGCCGTAGGGCACCAGGGTGGCGTGCCCGCCCGCGACCTCGCGCAGCGCGGGCACATCGGTGCACACCACGGGGACATTGCAGGCCAGTGCTTCCAGTACGGGAAGGCCGAACCCCTCGTCACGGGAGGGAAGCACCAGCGCCGCGGCACCGGCGACCACACTGCGCAGGTCCACATCGGACAGATACCCGGTGCGCAGTACCCGGCCCTCGGTACCCGCGCGGTGCGGACCGGCGAGCACCAGCGGGGGCAGCTCGGGACGTGCGGCGTGCGCGGCGATCAGGTGCTCGATTCCCTTGCGTGGCCCGTGATCCCCGACGTGCAGCAGATACTCGGCGGGCAGCGCGAGCTTGCCACGCAGCACCTCGGTCGGCGGGCGCGCGGCGAACCAGGCCGGGTCCACGCCGAGCGGGGTCACCCGGATCCGTTCCACGGGCACCCCGAGCCGGTCCACGACCTGCTCGGCGACCGCCTGCGTCGGGGTGCACACCACCGCGGCCAGTTCCGCGCCCTTGCGCACGAGCGCGGGCAGCCGGGAGTCCGCGGGCGGCAGATCCTCGGGATGGTCGAGGAAGGCGAGATCGTGCACGGTGAGCACACCACCGGCGGCCAGCGAGCGAGGCAGCACGAAATTGGTCCCGTGCACCACATCGGTCGGCCCGGCGAACAACTCGATCGGTGGCATCCGCCCGCGTTCCCAGCAGCGGCGCAGCAACCGCGCCGAGACCGGCATCCCGCGCGCGGTGACCTCGTGCGGCAGCGCCGAACGCAGCCTGCGCCAGCCGCGCAGGGTGAACGCGACCGCGCGCACCCGGACATCCGAGCGCGAGGCCAGTTCCTCGGCCAGCGCCGCCGTGTAGTGCCCGACACCGGTGCGGTTGCCGAGCAACGGGGTGCCGTCGAGCAGGACCCGGACGCGATCAGCTGCCACGGCGGCTCCGAACGTTCGAGGCGAGTTTGCGTACCCGGCCACCGGCCCGCTTGCCGAGCTCGCGCACCCCGCCCGCGGCAAGGTATTCGCGCACCAGGCCGATGTCCCGGAGCACGCCCTGCGCGAGGGTCAGCGGGGCGGGCTCGGTCAGCGGTGCCGCCCCGGCGAGCCGGTCCGCGGCCGGTCGCGGGTTGCGGCAGAACGCCAGCAGCGGGGCGAGGGCGTGCTCCCAGGTGAACCGTTCCCGGACGGCGGCGATGTTGTGCACGCAGTCCTGCGCGAAGGATTCGTCATAGAGCACCGAGGCCAGTGCCGCCGCGAGCGCCTCGGCGTCCTCGGCGGGAACCACCGAACCCAGGCGCTCGGCGCGGACCAGGTCGGCGAAGGAATCCCCGTCGGTGGTCACGATCGGCAGCCCGGACCACAGGTAGTCGAGCACCCTGGTGCGGAACGCGAATTCGGTTTCCACGTGCTGGAAATGCGTCGTGACCCCGGCATCCGCGTCGAGCAGCCAGTTCTGCCGTTCGGTGTAGGGCACCCAGCCCTCGTTGAAGAAGACGTGTTTCCCGGTGAGGCCGAGCGAACCGGCAAGCTGCCTGGTGCGCACCGCGATCTCCATGTCCGGGACATCCGGATTGGGGTGGCGCATGCCGAGGAACACCAGCCGCACATCGGGGTGCTCGGCGCGCAACCGGTCCACCGCCCGGATCAGGGTGAGCGGATCGAACCAGGAGTAGACCCCGCCCGCCCACAGGATCACCTTGTCCCGCTCCCCGATCGCGGGAAAGGCGTCCCGGATTCCCGGGCCGTTCCGGTGTGGCTGCGCGGCGGGCAGCCCGAACGGGACCTCCGCGATCAGCGAGCGCATCGTCGGATCGGTGTCGTAGATCCCCGGGCCGATCCGGCCGAGCGCGGCGAGATGCCCCAGCCAGAAATGCCGCTGCCGTTCCGAGGCGCAGAGGAAGAAATCCCCGCGGCGCAACTGGGTGTTGAGCACCTCGGTCACCCCGGCCACATCCGCGCCGCGCTGCGCCTCCGGGGCCTGCTTGCTCTGTTCGAGCAGTTCCAGGTGCATCGGATCGTAGACATCGCAGACCAGGATCGTGCGGGAGTCCATCCGCGCGAGCTCGGGCACCATCTGCAGGGTGTGCCCCTGCAGCACCACCACATCCGCCCAGTCCACGTGCGCGTGCAGTTCCTTCGGCGTGCACGCGTGCACCTCGAAGCTCGCGTCCGGGGGCGCGTTGTTCGGGTTCACCGAGACCAGCCGGACCGTGTGCTCGACCGCCAGGACCTCCGCGGTGTGCCAGGCCCGGATCGCGGGACCGGCCATCCGCTCGGCGACCGCGTCCCCGGTGAGCACCGCGATCCGGCGCGGGCGGCCGAACACCTCGCCGATCCCGAAGACCTCGGTGAGAATGTCGTGCGCGGCGAGGTAGCGCGGCAAGGGATAGGCCGGCTCCAGCGCCTTGCGCATCAGGGTGACGAGGTCGGCATCGGTGCGGGTGCGCTCGCGCTGCTCGAGTTCGCGGGACTCGCGCAGGTGCGGCAGCAGTTCCACGAACTGGTCGATGGCGAACACCCCGGCCATCGTGGGGCGCGGTACCGAGAGCAGCGGGGCTTCCTCGCCCGCCCGGTTCATCTCCAGCTGCGTGGCATCGAGGTCACCGCGCGCGGTCGCCCTGCGCACCGCGAGCGCGAGTGCGGCGGGCAGCACCCTGGCCAGCGTCTCGTCCTCGAGGTTCTTGTACAGCGCGCACAGGGCGTTGCGCTCGAGCAGGTACAGCTCCCGCGCGGAGTCCTTGCCGTCCACATCGGAGACCGCGGCGTGGTGCCGGTGATAGGCGACCGATCCGGGTTCGAAGCGGAACCGCCAGCCGCGATTGTTCAGCCGCCAGCCCAGATCCACGTCCTCGTAGAACATGAAGAACCGCTCGTCGAAGCCCTCGAGCTCGGCGAACAGTCCCGCGCGCACGAACATCGCCGCCCCGGTGCCGAACAGCACATCGCGCGCGGTGTCCCGTTCCGGGGCGTCCGGCTGACCGCCGCCGTGCGAGTACCCCATGCCGAACCAGGTGAGCCCGGCGTCGGTGAAGTCCACCCGCTCGCCGTCCCAGTCCAGCACCTTGCTCGCCACCGCACCGATCCCCGGCTGGCTGGCGAGCACCTCGACCGCTGCGCTGACCCAGCGCGGATGCGGGCGGGCATCGGAGTTGAGGAAAGCGAGCACCGAACCCCTCGCGTGCCGCGCGCCGAGATTGCAGCCACCGGCGAACCCGGTGTTCCGCGGGGACTCGATGAGCGTGGCCCGCTCGCCGAGCGCCGCGCGGATCCGTTCCGCACTGCCGTCCCCGGAAGCGTTGTCCACGCAGATCAGCTCGAGCCGCTCGGCCGGGTAGTCCAGCTCGGCGGCGAGCGCGCGCAGACACGTGATGGTGTGCTCGGCGCCGCGATAGTTCACCACGACAACCGAGACCAGTGGCAGTACAGCGTCAGTCAATGCGATCCCCTCGGGCGTCCGCGCCGATCCTAGCCGCAGCACCGGAGCTCGCCGCGCGCCACACCCGGGCCCGCCCGCGGCGCGCGATCCGGCCGACCGCCCTGCGCTCGGCGAGCAGCCGCGGCGCTGCGAGCAGTAGTTCCCCGAGCACCCGCAGCCGCAGCCGCGGCGCGAAGTTCGGGGTCGCCGGGAGCCCGGGTTTGAGCGCCAGCAGGGCGAACTTCGCCAGCTGGGCGCCCACGACCGTGGCCGGGGCGCACCGGGCGAGCATGAACAGCCGGTTGCGCTCGTTCCAGTGGTGGAACCGCCAGGAACCGGGCCGGGTCGAGGCGCCGTGCCGGTGCCGGGCGCGGGCCTCGTTCGCGTGCCGGATCCCGTACCCGGCAAGACGCAGCCGCCACGCCGTGTCGGTGTCCTCGTAGTAGCAGAAGAACTCCGCGGGCACCCCGCCGACCGCGTGCAGTGCCCCGGTGCGCAGCAGCACCGCACCACCGCAGAAGCCGAACGGCTCCGCGTCCCCGGTGAGGTCCAGCCCGTACCCGTCCCGGTCCAGCGCCGTGCCCGCCGAGGTGACCGCTCCCCCGGCGTCCACGAGCACCGAGGAGACCGCGGCGGCATCGGGATGGGCGTCCAGCTCGTCCTCGAGCGCGGCGAGCCAGCCCGGTTCGGGGGCGGCGTCGTCGTTGAGCCAGGCGAGGTATTCGGTGCGCACCTGCCCGAGCGCGGCGGCGATCCCGCCCGCGTAGCCGGTGTTCACCGGCAGCCGCAGTACCTCGTGCCCGGCCAGCAGTTCCGCGGTGCCGTCGTCCGAGGCGTTGTCCACCACGAGCGTCCGATGTGGACGTTCCTGGGCGGCGAGGGCGGCGAGGCAGTCCCGGACGTGCTCGCGCCCGCGCCAGGTCACCACCACCACGGTCGTCCGGGTCCGCATAGGGTGCCATTGTGCCTGAGCTCGTCCTGCTTGCCGATCAGCTGCTCGCCCCGGTCCCCGGCGGCACCGGGCGCTACACGCGCGAGCTCGGCGCGGCGCTGGCCGCGACGGCACCACCCGGCTGGACGGTGCGCTCGGTGGTGCCGCGCTGCGCGGATCCCACGGTGGCCGCGATCGAGGGGGTCGCGGGCCCGAGCGTGCTCGCCTTGCCCCGCCGGGCCCTGATCGCGGCCTGGGAGCGGCGGATCCCGCTGTGGCCGGGCGGCGATTCGGTGCACGCCCCCACCCCGCTCGCCCCGCCCGCGCGGCACGGCAAGGGGCTGGTGGTGACGGTGCACGATGCCGTCCCGTTCACCCATCCGGAGACGCTGACCCCGCGCGGTGCGCGCTGGCACCGGAAGGCGATCGCACAGGCAGCGCGCGCGGCGGACACGATCCTGGTGCCCACCGCCGCGGTCGGCGCGCAGCTGGGCCCGCGGATCGGCGGCACACCGCTGACCGTGGTCGGGCACGGCAGGACCGCGGCGCTCGCGCAGCCACCCGGGGACGCGGCGGCCATCGCGGCGCGGTTGCGGCTGCCGCCCGAGTACCTGCTGATGATCGGCACCGTGGAACCGCGCAAGGGCGTCGAGGTGCTGCTGCGCGCGCTCGCCGAGCCGGGCGCGCCCGCGCTGCCGCTGGTGCTCGCCGGGCCGCGCGGCTGGGGGCAGGTCGAACCGGACCGGCTCGCCGCCGGACTCGGGGTACCCGCTCCGCTGGAGCTCGGCGCGGTCACCGATGCCGAACTGGCCACCGTGCTGCACCGGGCCGCGGCCCTGGTGGCGCCGAGCCGTTCGGAGGGCTTCGGTCTCCCGGTGCTCGAGGCGATGGCCGCCGGGGTCCCCGTGGTGCACTCGAACGCGCCCGCCCTCGTCGAGCTCGCGGACGGCACCGGGCTCGGTTTCCCGGTCGGCGACGCCCACGCCCTGGCCGCCGTACTACGCGATGTGTTCGAGAACACGGCGGCCACCGCGGCACGGGTCACCGCGGCCAAGGCCCGCGCGAAGGCGTTCACCTGGGCGGATTCCGCGGCGCGGGTGTGGGCCGCGCATCTGGAGGCGCATCACGTTCGGTGCCCGGGGTGAGGGAATCTCGCCGTAGCCGACCACCGAGGGTTGTCCACGTCGTACCCTGCTGCACGTGACGGTGTCAGATCCACGTGTGCTCATCGACGCCACCGCGGTCCCCGCTGATCGAGGTGGCGTCGGCCGTTATGTGGACTCCCTCGTCGCCGCCCTGGACGCGGACGGTGCCCGGCTCGCCGTCGTCTGCCAGCCGCGGGACACCGAGCTCTACGCCGGACTCGCCCCGCACGCCGAGGTGGTCACCGCGGCCGAGTCGGTCGCCACCCGTACCGCCCGCCTGGTGTGGGAGCAGGTGCAGCTGCCCAGGCTGGTGCGCTCGCTCGGCGCGGATGTGCTGCACTCCCCGCACTACACGATGCCGCTGGCCAAACAGGCCGCCTCGGTGGTGACCATCCACGACGCGACCTTCTTCACCGGCGCCGCGATGCACTCCACGGTCAAGGCGATGTTCTTCCGCACCTGGACCCGCCGTTCACTGGCCGCCGCCGAACTGTGCGTGGTGCCCTCGGAGGCGACGGCGAACGAGCTGGTCCAGGTCGCCGGGGCGGACCGGGGAATGTTGCGGGTGAGCCCGCACGGGGTGGACACCGCGACCTTCCATCCGCCGTCCCCGGAGGAGGTCGCCGAGGTCCGCGCGCTGCTCGATCTCGGGGACGCCGAGTTCATCGCGTTCCTCGGCGCGCTGGAACCACGCAAGAACGTGCCCGCGCTCATCCGCGGATTCACCGAGGCGAGCGCGCACCGCGCGGAACCGCCGGTGCTGGTGCTCGCCGGGCAGCCCGGCTGGGACGGACAGGTCGAGCGGGCGCTGGCCTCGGTGCCGCGGCGGTTGCGGGTGCTGCGCGCCGGATATCTGCCACTGGATCTGCTCTCCGGATTCCTCGGCGGGGCGGGCATCGTGGCCTATCCGAGTTTCGGGGAGGGCTTCGGTCTTCCCGTGCTCGAGGCGATGAGCTGCGGCGGCTGCGTGCTCACCACCGACCGGCTGGCGATCGGCGAGGTCGGCGGGGACGCGGTGCACTACCGGGGAGTGGGCGCCGGGGACATCGCGGCCGGACTGGACGAGCTGCTCGACGATCCCTCGCAGCGTGCCCAGCTCGGTGCGGCCGCGCAGCGCAGAGCCAAGGAGTTCTCCTGGGCGACGACGGCCGCGCAGCACCGCGAGGCCTACGCGCGCGCCGCCGCCCGCTACCGGCGACGGTGACCGGCGCACGGCGCCGCGATGAGCTCGGGCACAATAACCAGCCGTGGACTCCCAGTATCGCGACCAGTACGGCGAGGAACTCGCCGTTGTCACGGTGACCTACTCGCCGGGTGAAACCCTCGACGCGATGTGCGAATCGGTGACCAAGGCGACCGAACGCGCAGTGCGGATCATCGTCGCGGACAACGGATCCACCGACGGCGCACCGGAAAAGGTGGCCGCGGCACGGGACAACGTGACACTGGTGCCGACCGGGAGCAACCTCGGCTACGGCGGCGGGATGAACCGCGGGGTCGCCGAGCTCGGCCCGGAGTACGGCTGGGTGGTCATCTGCAATGCCGACCTGTTCTTCGGCGAGGGCAGCATCGACGAACTGCTCACCGCGACCGAGCGGTGGCCGCGCGGCGGCGCCTTCGGTCCGCTGGTGCGCGAGGTGGACGGCAGCGTCTACCCCTCGGCCCGGCTGCAGCCCTCGCTGTGGCGCGGCGCGCTACACGCGGCACTCGGCGCGGTGTGGCCGGACAACCCGGCCAGCCGCGGTTACCGGCAGTCCGACACGGCGGTGACCGAACGGACCGCCGGATGGCTTTCCGGTTCCTGCATGCTGCTGCGCCGCGAGGCTTTCGAGCAGATCGGCGGCTTCGACACCCGGTATTTCATGTACTTCGAGGATGTGGACCTCGGCGACCGGCTCACCTGCGCGGGCTGGCTGAACGTGTACGTGCCCAGCGCCGAGATCACCCACATCGGCGGGCACTCCACCAAGCAGGCTTCGGCGCGCATGGTGCGAGCCCACCACGACAGCGCCTACCGTTACCTCGCCGACCGGCACCAAGGCCCGCGCTGGCTACCGCTGCGCCTGGCGATCAAGGCCGGACTCGCGGCCCGCGCGGCCCTGCAGATCCGCGCGGAACGGTAGTTCGCCGAGGACCTTTCGGCGGTATGGCCGCTGTTACCACCCTGCCAACCGGCACTGCGGCGGCCCCGCCACGCAGGCCACCCGACAACTATCAATCCAAACCGGACAGACGCTCGGAGAGCGATCGCGGCTTCTTCGGCTGCTGCGCCACGGTCGGGATGAGCCCGCCGAGGTCGGTGGTCGGCTCGTCCTCGGCGACCCGCTGCTCGGCGTGCGGCGCCGCGGCCTGCGGGCGGTGCACGGGCTGGGTGGCGCCTTCGCGCACGTCCCGCACCGGCTGGGTGGTCTCCTCGCCCTCGCGCGGCGCGCCCGGGGCGGGAATCGACTGGGTGTCCTGCTCCTCGACCCTGCGCTGCGCCTCTTCCACGACCGAGCGGCGGATTCTGGAGGTCGCGGAGGCATCCATCGGGGAGGTGGCATTGATGGGGGTGACGACACCGCGCCGCAGAGCACTGGCGCGTTCGAGCACCGCATCCGCCCGATCGCGGGGGTCCATGGCGACCTCCCTTTTCACGCCGCGCATGCTGACGGCGATACGGTTAACTCCTCTGCGTAAAGCGTATCGCCACCAGGGCCCGGTGTCAGGACAAGGAGCGGAATTCGGCATGTCGTCAGGGACAACCGTCAGTGACGTCGACGCGGTCGTGCTCGTCGGCGGCAAGGGCACCCGGTTGCGGCCGCTCACCCTCGCCACTCCGAAACCGATGCTGCCGACCGCGGGGGTGCCGTTCCTGCGTCATCTGCTCTCCCGCATCGCCGCGGCCGGGGTGCGCCACGTGGTGCTCGGCACCTCCTACAAGGCCGAGGTGTTCACCGAGTACTTCGGCGACGGCGAGGAACTGGGGATCGAGCTGGAGTACGTGGTCGAGTCCGAGCCGCTGGACACCGCGGGCGCGATCCGTAATGTCGCCGATCGCTTGCGGCACAAGGATGTACTCGTGTTCAACGGGGACATTCTCTCCGGGGTCGATCCGCGCGCGGTGCTCGCCACGCACCGGGAGAATTCCGCGGACGCCACGCTGCACCTGGTGAAGGTGCACGATCCGCGCCCGTTCGGTTGCGTGCCGACCGATGACGAAGGCTGGGTGACCGCGTTCCTGGAGAAGTCCGCCGATCCGCCCACCGATCAGATCAACGCGGGCTGTTACGCGTTCCGCCGCGAGGTGATCGAGGACATCCCGGCGGGGCGGCGGGTCTCGGTGGAGCGTGAGACCTTTCCCGGACTGCTCGCCGCGGGTGCCCGGGTGCACGGCCACGTGGATTCCTCCTACTGGCTGGATCTGGGCACCCCCTCGGCCTTCGTGCAGGGCGCGGTGGACCTGGCTACCGGGCTCGCCCCGTCCGCGGCGCTGCCCTCCGCGCCGGGCGAGGCGATCCTGCTCGAGGATGCGGTGGTGTACGGCACGGTCACCGGGGGCTCCACGATCGGGGCACGCACCGAGATCGGCGCCGAGGCCCAGGTGACCGCTTCGGTGGTGTTCGACGACGCCCAGGTCGGCGCCGGGGCGCTGGTGCGCCGTTCGGTGATCGGCGCGGGCGCGCGGATCGGCACCGGCGCGGTGCTCGACGGGGCGGTCATCGGGGACGGTGCCGAGGTGGGCCCGAACTGCGAACTGCTCTGCGGGGCGCGGGTGTGGCCGGGCGTGCAGCTTCCGGAAACGGGGATCCGGTTCTCCAGTGACGAGTGAGCGCCGCTGGCGGCCGGGGTACCCGCTCGATGTGCACGCGGTGCTCGCCCCGCTGCGCAGGGGTTCCGGGGACCCGGCGTTCCGCACCGAGCGGACCGGTGCGGTGCTGCTCGCCCGCAACACCCCGCAGGGCCCCGCGCTGCAGCGGATCGCGCAGGCCGGCGGGGAGATCGCGGTACGGGCGAGCGGGCCGGGCGCGGACTGGTGCCTGGAGACCGTGCCCGCGCTGCTCGGCTCCGGCGATGACGATTCGGCGTTCACCGCGCACCACGGTCCGGTCGCCGAGGCGCGGAAACGGTTGCCCGGGCTGCGGCTCGGCGCGACCGGGCACCTCTGGGATGTGCTGCTCGCCGCGATCCTCGAGCAGCTGGTGACCGGGCACGAGGCGCGCCGTTCCTGGCGGGAACTCGCCCGCGGGCACGGCACCCCGCTCGGCGAGGGGATGCACACCGCCCCCGCCCCGGCGACCGTGCGCGGGCTGCGCGACTGGGAATGGCACCGCTGCGGGGTGGACGGGGCGCGGCGGCGCGCCATCCAGCGGGCCGCCGTGGTCGCCGACCGGCTGGAGCAGGCGGTGCGGCTGCGCGGCGAACCCGGGAGGGCGCTGCTGTGCAAGGTCCCCGGGATCGGGGTGTGGACCGCGGCCGAGGTCGCCCAGCGCGCCTGGGGCGATCCGGACGCGGTGAGCTTCGGGGACTTCCACATTCCGAGCGTGGTCGGGCACGCCCTGCTCGGGCACGATCTGGACGACGACGGTCTCGCCGAACTACTCGAACCGTATGCCCCGCAGCGTCATCGCGTGGTGCGTTACCTCGAGGCCGCGGGCTGGCAACGCCCCCGCTTCGGCCCGCGCAGTCCGGCGCGCGACTACCGTGATCGCTGATGGACATCGAATACCGGTGGCGGGACACGGTCACCGACCCCGAACTCGTGGAACTGACCCGCGCGCACGGCGGGAATACCGAACCCGGCTGGTGGGACCGGATCCGCCCGCACAGCCTCGGCTGGGTGAGCGCGCGCACCGGTCAGGGACGGCTCGTCGGTTTCGTGAACGTGGCCTGGGACGGCGGTGATCACGCCTTCCTGCTGGACACCAAGACCCATCCGGAGCACCAGCGGCAGGGCATCGGCACCGCGCTGTGCGGGCACGCGGCCCGGGGCGCGCACCGGGCCGGCTGCGAGTGGCTGCACGTGGACTTCCGCCCCGAACTCGCCCCGTTCTACTTCGACTCCTGCGGGTTCACCTCGACGAGCGCGGGGCTGATCGATCTGACCCAGTTCCGGGTGTGAGTTCCGCGCAAAGCACAATGGGCCGGATGGAGGAACAAACCGAGCACGTCGCGTTCGATGAGATCGGCGAGCGCTACGACGAAGCATTCACCCAGCGCTCGGCTCAGATCGCGGCGGGGGCCTGGCTCACCGACCGCACTGGTCCTCGCTCCCGGGTGCTCGACCTCGGCTGCGGCAGCGGCTGGCCGACCGCGCAGCAGCTCGCCGAGGGCGGTCTGGACATCGTCGGCGTGGACACCTCCGAACGCATGCTGGAGAAGGCCCGCGAACGGGTCCCCTCCGGTGAGTTCGTGCACGCCGATATGCGCGAACTGCCCGAGGACATCGGCCGCTTCGACGCGGTGACCGCCTTCTTCTCCCTGCTCATGCTGCCGCGCGCGGACATCGACCGGGTGCTGGCCACGGTGCGCTCGCTGCTGCACCCCGGCGCCCCGTTCGCACTCGGCATGGTGGACGGCGACCTGGACGACACCCCTGGCGAGTTCTTCGGGGTCCAGGTCCGGTTCAGCGCCTACCCCGAGGACGAACTGATCGCCGTGGTGCGCCGGGCCGGGTTCACCGTGGAAACCGTGCAGCGCCAGGAGATCGAGCTCACCCCCGGCGAGTTCGAGGACCAGCTGTACCTGTACGCGGTCGCCGAATGATGCACGTGTGTTTCGTGTGCACCGGCAACATCTGCCGGTCCCCGATGGCCGAGTCGGTGCTGCGCGCGAAGCTCTCCGAGGAGGGCATCGAGGACGTCACGGTCAGCAGCGCGGGCATCGGGCCCTGGCACGCGGGTGAACCGATGGACGAGCGCGCCGCGGCCGTGCTCGCCGAGGCCGGATACGACAACGAGCACCGGGCGGCGCAGGTCAACCCGAACCACATCGAGGCCGATCTGCTGCTCGCCATGGATTCCGGGCACCGCCGCGCCCTGCTGCGCGCCGCCGATCCGGACCGGGTGCGGCTGTTCCGCAGCTTCGACCCGCTTGCCGAGGATCCCGAGCCCGAGGTGCCCGATCCCTACTACGGCGGCGAACACGGGTTCACCGAACTGCTCGCGTGCATCGAGCGCTGCATGCCAGGCTTGCTGGGGTGGATCAGGACGGCGTGAACATCCAGGCCCTGCTCGGTGAGCGGTACGCGAACGGGCGCGGGGCGGGCGAGCTGCGGCTGCCCGACGGGCGGCTCGCGGTCGCGAAACGGGCGCACGCGCGCGGGGCGAGCCTGGTCGAGGCCGCCGGGCTGGACTGGCTGCGTTCCTCGGGAACGGTCCGGGTGCCCGAGGTGTACGCGGCCGACGAGCAGTGGCTGCTCACCGAGCGGATCGCGGAAGGTTCGGCCGGCGCACCGGCGGAGTTCGGCGCGGCACTGGCCGGGCTGCACGCCAGCGGGGCACCCGCGTTCGGCGCGGTGGCCAGTGCCCAGGAACTCGGCGGGTGGATCGGCACCGCCCCGCTGCCGCTCGCGGAATCCGATTCCTGGCCGCGGTGGTACGCCGAGCACCGGGTGCTGTACTACCTGCGCCTGGCCGTGGACCAGGGCAGCATCGACGCCGAGGGGGCCCGGCTGATCGAACGGGTGGCCGAGCGGCTTCCCGAGCTCGGCGGCCCGCCCGAACCTCCCGCCCGGCTGCACGGGGACCTGTGGAACGGCAATGTGCTCTGGGACGGCGCCGGGCAGGCCTGGCTGATCGACCCGAGCGCGCACGGCGGGCACCGGGAGGCCGACCTGGCGATGCTGGCCCTGTTCGGCTGCCCGCGGCTGCCCGAGATCCTGGACGGGTACACCGATCGGTGGCCGCTCGCGGACGGCTGGCGCGAGCGGATCCCGCTGCACCAGTTGTTCCCGCTGCTCGTGCACACCGTGCTGTTCGGCGGCGGGTACGCCGGATCGGCCCGCAGGGCGGCACTGGCCGCACTGCGAATCGGCTGAGGGGCTACCGTGAAAGGGTGCGGTTGCGGTTTCTGCTTCGCCCCGGATGGCTGGCCACGGTACTCGGTGTACTCGTGTTCGCCGGCGCGTGCTTCTGGATCCTCTCCCCGTGGCAGTTCGGCCGCAATTCCGAGCGGGAACAGCAGAACTCCGCAATCACCAGGGCACTCGACTCCGATCCGGTGGCGCTGAGCTCGCTGCACGGGGACCCGCAGAGCAACGCCTGGCGCGCGGTCACCGTGCGCGGGCACTACCTGCCCGGTAAGGAGGTGCTGGCCAGGCTGCGTTCGGTGGACGGGAATCCCGCCTACGAGGTGCTCACCCCGTTCCGCCCGGACGGCGGCGCCCCGCTGCTGATCAACCGCGGCTACGTCAAGCAGGAGAACGGCAAACCCCCGGCCTACCCGGCCGCTCCCGGTGGCGCGGTCACGGTCACCGCGCGGGTGCATCCGGACGAGACCGGGGAACGCAGCGGGCAGACCATGCGCGCGGACGGGCGCACCCAGGTCTACGCGGTCAACTCGGGCACCGTCGGCAAGGCCACCGGGGTCGCGCTGCGCTCCGGTTCCTACACGCTCACCGAGGGCCAGCCGGGGGCGCTCGGCGTGATCCCGCTCCCCCAGCGCGATTCCGGGCCGTTCCTCTCCTACGCACTGCAGTGGATCGCGTTCGGCGTGATGGCCCTGCTCGGGCTCGGCTACTTCACCTGGCGCGAGCTCAAACCGGGCGGCGCGCTCTCCCCCGAGCGGCGGGCCCAGCGCGCACACGACGGTCAGCGCGGACAGGGCCCCCAGCGCGGCCGTCCGCACGGGCGCAAGGCGGTTGCCGCCGCGATCGCCGAGGAGGAGCGCGCCGAGGAGCTGTCCTCGCGCTGAGTCAGCGGGCGCGCCCGCCGATGGCGAGCCCGAGCAGCCCGCACAGCGCCGCGGCGGCCCAGCCGGTCACCCTCGACAGTTCCACCGCGCGGGTCACGTGCCCGGCATCCGGATTGCGGCCGTCCCCGAGGACCGGGCGGTCCTCCACGCCGTGCCGGTACACGGTGCGCCCGCCGAGCCGGATCTGCAACGCCCCGGCGAAGGCGGCCTCGACCTGGCCCGCGTTCGGGCTCGGGTGCGCGCCCGCGTCCAGGCGCCAGGCGCGCAACGCCGAGGCCGAGGAACCGCCGACCACCGGGGCGCAGAACCCGGTCAGCGCGGCGGCGAGCCGGGCCGGGATCAGGTTCGCCACATCATCCGCGCGGGCGGCGACCATGCCGAATCGCCGGTAGCGCTCGCTGCGGTGCCCGATCATCGCGTCCAGGGTGTTCACCGCGCGGTAGGCGAGCAGCCCGGGAATCCCGGCGACCGCGCCCCAGAACAGCGGGGCCACCACGGCATCGGAGGTGTTCTCGGCGACCGATTCCACGGTGGCACGGGCGAGTTCGGTGCCGTCCAGCAGCTCCGGATCGCGCCCGCACAGGTGCGGCAGCCGGGCGCGGGCGGCCTCGATCTCCCCCGCATCGAGCGAGCGGCCCATGGCGGTGCCCTCGGCGGCGAGTGTGGAACCGCCGACCGTGGCCCAGGTGGCCGCCGCGGTGCCGAGCACGCGCAGCAGCGGATGCCGCTTCCCCAGCCGTTCGGCGAGCAGGCCGATCCCGGCGACCCCGCCGACGAGCACCAGCGTGTGCACCGCGCCGGGCAGCACGCTGTCCCGGTAGGTCAGCCGCTCGGTCTTCGCCGCGGCCGTGCCGAACAGCGCGACCGGATGACCGCGCCGCGGATCCGCGAGCACCTCGTCCACGGCGACGCCGAGCACGATCCCGAACGCACGCGCCATGCCCACAGCAAATCCTCGCCTCGTCTAGCCGCAATCCTGATCGCGCGCAGCCTACCCGGGAGATGATCAGCACCCATCCGGCGCTCTCGATGTGAAAGTTAACAACGAAGCTGGGAAAAGCTCAGGTCACCGGGACCCGGATCACGTCCGTGCGTTCCCCGAGCGCGTCCAGGATCGCCTCGTCCACCTCGCCCGCGATGAGCACGTGGTCGAAGTCCGCGACCGGGGTGAACCGGTGCAGGGCGGTCCTTCCCACCTTGCTCCCGTCCATGAGCAGGACCTTCAACGAGGCCGATGCCATCAGTGCGCGCTTGACCAGGACGATCTCCTGCTCCTGGTGGAAGGTCATCGACTCGGTCATCGCGGAGGTGGACTGGAACATCACGTCCAGGGAGAGCCGCCCGATCGCCTCCTGACAGGAGAGCCCGATGAACGAGTCGTGGGTGCGCGAGTACTCCCCGCCGAGGCCGAGCAGCCGTACATCCTCGGCCTCGCGGAACACCTCGATCGCGCGCAGGTAGTTCGTGGCGACGGTGAGCGGGCCGATGTCCACGAGCAGCCTGGCGAGCGCGAGCACGGTCGTGGAATCGTCCAGGATCACCGACATTCCCGGGTGCACGAACCGCAGCGCGGCCCTGGCCAGCGCCTCCTTCTCCCGGACCGCGGCGTGCATCCGGAAATCCGAACTGCTCTCGAAAACCGTGGAGGGCTGCGCGGAAACCCCGCCGTGGTACTTGCGCAGCACCCCGCGCCCGACGAGCTCGTCGATATCGCGGTGCACCGTCATCAGGCTCACCGCGGTGAGCCCGGCCAGATCCGCGGCGGAGGCGAACCCGTTGCTGACGACGTGGTCCACGATGGTGCGCTGGCGCGACTGCCGTGCCGTCTGGCGTGACTTCCCACTCATGCGGCCATCGTGCACCATCCGGGCGCCGACATCCGCCATTATCGGGATTATTAACACCCAAAACGTGACTATTAACGTCGACAGAGTTATATTCGACGTGCCGGGTAGGGTCGGATTTGACCGGAGGAGTACATGTCCAACGCCAGTCCCCCGTCGACCGCGACCGCGGTCGTCTTCGACATGGACGGGGTGATCGTGGAGAGCGAACACCTCTGGGAGGAACTGTGGACGGCGTTCGCCGCCGAACGCGGGGCGGACTGGGGCAGCGAACAGACCAGGGCGGTACAGGGCATGAGCGCCCCGGAATGGGCGCGCTACCTCGCCGACTTCGCCGGGACGGGGGAATCCGCGGAGGCCACCGAGAAAGCCGTGGTCGACGGCATGGTCCGGGCACTGGAGCAGGGCCGGATCGATCCGCTCGACGGGGCACCCGAGATGGTGCGCGAGGTCAGCGCCCGTGCCCCGATCGCGATGGCCTCCTCCGCGCCGCGCCGGGTGATCGACGCGGTGCTCGCACACCACGGACTGCTCGGGCACTTCACCGCGACCGTGTCCAGCGCCGAGGTGCCGCGCGGGAAACCGAATCCGGACGTCTACCTGGCCGCGGCGCGCAAACTCGGCGCGGCCCCGGAGCGCTGCCTCGCGGTCGAGGACTCCAGCAACGGGCTGCGTGCCGCCGCTGCCGCGGGCATGCGCGTGGTCGCGCTGCCCAATCCCACCTATCCACCGGCCGCGGACGCGCTGGACAAAGCGGTGTTCGCCGCGAAGGACCTCTATCAGGTGCGCGAATACCTGTTGCGCGGGCTGAGCACGAAGGAGAACCGCTGATGGCCAAGATCCTCGCCGCGGGTGACGGGTTCGTCGCCCCGGAGCTGTTCGTCGACGCGCTGCGCGGCGAACAGACCGGGACCGAACTGGAGTTCCGCACCCTGCGCGCACCGTGGCCGCACGAACCGTTCGGCGCGGTCGGCACCGTGGACGAGGCCAGCGGATCCGAGCAGGAACTGATCGCCGCGCTCGACGGGGTCTCGGTCACGCTGACCCAGATGGCCCCGTTCACCGACACGGTGCTCGCCGCCGCACCGGAGCTGAAGTTCATCGGCGTGTGCCGGGGCGGCCCGGTGAACGTGGACCTCGCCGCGGCGACCGCCCGCGGGGTGCTCGTCGGGTTCGCCCCCGGCCGTAATGCCGCGGCCGCCGCGGAGTTCGCGATCGGGCTGATGCTCGCCGCGCTGCGCCGGATCCCGGCCAGCGACGGGGAACTCAAGCAGGGCACCTGGCGCGGGGACTACTACGCCTACCCGAACGCGGGCATCGAACTGGACCGGACCACGGTCGGCCTCGTCGGCTACGGCGCGATCGGGCGCATCGTGGCGCGGGTGCTGCGGGCTTTCGGATCCCGGGTGCTCGTCGCGGATCCGTACGCGGACGCGGCGGAGCTGCACACCGAGGGCGTCGAGCTGGTGGAGCTGGAAACCTTGCTGCGCAACAGTTCCGTGCTGAGCCTGCACGCGCGGCTCACCGAGGAGACCCGGCAGCTGATCGGGCGCGAACAGCTCGAACTACTCCCCGAGGGCGCGGTGCTGGTGAACTCGGCGCGCGGCGGACTGCTGGACTACGAGCCGCTCCCCGAACTGCTGCGCAGCGGAAAACTCGGCGCACTGGCCCTGGATGTGTACGACATCGAGCCACCGCCCGCCGACTGGCCGCTGCACTCGGCGCCGAACGTGATCACCACACCGCACCTGGCCGGGGCCACCCGGCAGACCGCGCACCGGGCCGCGCACATCGTCGCCCGCGATGCGGCCCGTTTCCTGCGCGGCGAGCGTCCGGAGCACCTCGCCAATCCGGACGTACTCGCCCGATGAGGGTTCGCGGCAAGGAGGCTGCGCGATGATCCTCGGCGTCGACATCGGAACGTCCGTGACGAAGGCGTTCCTGCTTGACCGCGCGGGGAAAGCGGTTGTCACGCACACCAAACCCAGCACGCTGAACGTGCTGGAGCACGGGCATGTGGAACAGGATTTCGAGGAGGTACTGACCAGCGCGGTCGAGGTGATCCGGGCGACCGCCGCCGAGGCCCCCGCTCCGGTCACCGCGCTCGCGCTGACCGGTCAGGGCGATGGACTCTGGCTGCGGGACGCCGACGGCGTGGCGGTCGGGCCCGCGATCTCCTGGCTGGACGGGCGGGCGAACCCGACCCTGGAACGCTGGCGCGCGGACGGCACGGTGCGCGCGGTGCACCGGCTGACCGGTTCCGGGATGTTCCCGGGCAGCGCGGGGCCGCTGCTGGCGCATCTCGCCGAGCACGAGCCCGAACGCCTGGAGCGCGCGGCCGTCGCCGGGTACTGCCTCGACTGGGTGGTGCAGCGGCTGACCGGCGCGGTGACCGTGGACGCCTCCGATGCCTCGCTGCCGTTCCTGCACGTGCCGAGCCGTTCCTATGCCACGGCGGCCATCGAGGCCTGCGGGCTCGGCGACCACCGGCGGCTGCTGGTCGATCCCGCCCCGCGCGGCACCCTGTTCTCGCTGACCAGGGAGGCTGCCGCGGCACTCGGGCTGCCCTCCGGGCTCCCGGTCTCCGCGGGCCCGTTCGACCTGCCCGCCTGCTCGCTCGGCGCCGGGGTGAACGCGCCGGGCGACGGGACCATCGTGGTCGGCACCACGCTCGGCGCCGAGGTACTGACCGACCGGGTGGACCTCGATCCGGACAGTGAACCCGCGGGCATGTGGATCGCGCTGCCGAGCCAGCCGAACGACGGACAGTATCTGCGCGCGATGCCCTCCATGGTCGGTACCGCGAGCCTGGACTGGGTGCTGCGCATGGTCGGCGCGAACACCGATGAACTCGACGCGCTGCTGGAGGCCAGCCCACCGGGTGCGAACGGGGTCTCGGCGCTGTCCTTCCTCTCCCCGGCTGGCGAACGCGCTCCCTTCGTGGCCCCCGCGGCGCGCGGCCAGTTCACCGGGCTGCGCATCGACACCACGCGCGCGGATCTGGTGCGCGCGCTGTGCGAGGGCCTCGCCTACGCGGCCCGGCACAGCATCGAGGCGGCCGGGCTCACCGGGGAGCTGTCCGCCTGCGGCGGCGGGATGCGCTCGCGGGCCTGGCGGCAGATCTTCGTGGATGTGCTCGGCAGGGAGGTGCACATCCCCAACGAGGCCGGGGTCGGCGCCCGGGGTGCCGCGCTCACCGCGTGGGACAGTGTCGGTGAACCGGTCGACCGAGAGATCTGGCGCGCCGACCGCACGGTGATCCGCCCGGACGAGCGGGCGACAACGTTCTACGCCTCGGGTTTCCGGCACTACCTGGACAGTGTCGAACACGCCAGGCCCACCTGGAAGGAGTCCTGAATGGACACGAGCGAACACATCGTCGCGGTGTGTCTGCGGATGCTCGAGGAGCGACTGGTCATCGGCACCTCGGGCAATGTCTCGGTGCGTGAGGGCGACCGCATCCACATCACCCCGACCGGGGTGGACTACCGCAGCCTGCGGCCCGGGGACATCCCGGTGGTGGACCCGCAAGGCGTGCAGCTGGCGGGAAAACTCGCGCCCACCAGTGAGCTTCCGCTGCATCTCGCGGTGTACGCGGCCCGTCCGGACGCCTCGGCGATCGTGCACACGCACGCGCTGCACGCCACCGCCGTTTCCACGCTGTGCGAGACGGTGCCCGCGATTCACTACATGCTCGCCACCAGCGGGAACCCGGTGCGCGTCGCCGAGTACGCGACCTACGGCACCGATGAGCTCGCCCGCAACGCGGTGCGCGCGCTCGAGGGTGCGAGTTCCGCGCTGCTGCGCAATCACGGCACCCTGAGCCTTGCCGGAGACCTGGAATCGGCCTACGGCAAGGCGAGCACCCTGGAGTGGTGCGCCCAGCTGTGGCTCACCGCGAAGGCCGCAGGTGAGCCGAATCTGCTCGAGGACAAGGAAATGACCGCCGTGGCCGAGAAGATCCGCGGTTACGGACAGCCAAAGGAGGCTTCGCAATGACCCGGTTGTACGACGATCCGGCGCGGTTCGCCGAGGACATGGTGCGCGGATTCGCCGAGGCGAACGCGAAATACGTGCGGCAGGTTCCCGGTGGCGTGGTGCGCGCGCAGCCCGGGGCCGACGGCAAGGTCGCGGTCATCACCGGCGGCGGCTCCGGGCACTACCCCGCGTTCTGCGGCGTGGTCGGCCCCGGTTTCGCCGACGGTTCGGTGATCGGCAACATCTTCACCTCGCCGTCCGCCGAGCAGGCCTACTCGGTAGCGCTCGAGGCCGAGTGCGGTGGCGGGGTGCTGTTCGCCTTCGGCAACTACGCGGGCGACAACATGAACTTCGGGCTCGCCGTGCAACGCCTCGAGGCCGAGGGGATCCCGGCGGCGAACATCGTGATCACCGACGACATCGCCAGCGCACCGGCCGCCGAACACGGGAAACGGCGCGGGATCGCGGGCGGGTTCACCGTGTTCAAACTGGCCAGCGGGGCGGCCGAGGCCGGGTACTCCTTCGAGGAGGTGCGCCGGGTCGCCGAGACCACGAACGCCCGCACCCGCAGCCTCGGGGTGGCCTTCGACGGGTGCACGATGCCCGGTCAGCAGGAGCCGCTGTTCACCGTTCCGGACGGGAAAATGGGTGTGGGCCTCGGAATCCACGGCGAGCCGGGCATTTCCGAGACGGAGTTGCCCTCGGCTGGCGAACTGGCGCAGCGGCTCGTGGACGGGGTGCTCGCGGAAGCCCCGCAGGGCGCGGGAAACCGGGTCGCGGTACTGCTGAACGGCTTGGGGCGCACCAAGTACGAGGAGCTGTTCGTGCTGTGGTCCCGGATGACCACGCTGTTCGCCGATGCCGGACTGGAGCTGGTCGAACCGGAGGTCGGTGAACTGGTCACCAGCCTGGACATGGCCGGCTGCTCGCTCACCGTGACCTGGCTGGACGAGGAACTCGAACGGTTCTGGTCCGCCGGAGTGGACACCCCGGCCTACCGCAAGGGAGTCGCGGTCGCCGCCTCCTCGGGGACCCATACGCACCGGCACGCGGCCGCCCGCAAGACCGAGCTCGCGGTCGCCCCGGAGGCCGGGCAGCGCTGCGCGCGCACGGTGGCCGCCGCGCTCGGTGCCCTCTCCGCCGCCATCGAACAGGCCAGCGAGGAACTGGGCAGGCTGGACGCGATCGCCGGGGACGGGGACCACGGCCGGGGCATGAGCAAGGGCGCCACCGCGGCTGATCAGGCCGCGCGCCGCACCGCGCAGGCGCACGCCGGTCCCGCGGATGTGCTCGCCGCTGCCGGGGACGCCTGGGCCGCGGACGCGGGCGGGACATCCGGGGTGCTCTGGGGTGCCGCGCTGCGCGCCTTCGGCACCGCGCTGCCCGCGGACCGCGCGGCGAGCACCGCGGATGTGGCCGCTGGGGCGGAAAAGGCGCTGGAAACACTCGTGAGCCTGGGCAAGGCCGAACTCGGGGACAAGACGATGCTGGACGCGGTCGACCCGTTCGTCACCGCGCTGCGCGAGGCGAGCGGGGACGATCCCGCGACCGCGTGGCGGAAGGCGGCGCGGGCGGCGACCGAGGCCGGTGCCGCGACCGCCTCGCTGTCCCCGAAGGTCGGCAGGGCGCGCCCGCTCGCCGAGCGCAGTGTCGGAACCCCGGATCCCGGGGCGGTTTCATTCGGTATCGCGGTCACCGCGATCGCGGAAGTATTGGAGGAGAAAGCATGACGGACAAGGCTTGGCGGATCGTCGTCGGCGGGGATGACGCCGGATTCGGGCTCAAGGAAACGCTCAAGGCGGATTTCGCGGCCGATCCCCGGGTCGCCGAGGTGACCGATGTCGGGGTGGGTGCCGAGGAGCACACCGACTACCCGCACATCGGCGTGGCCGCCGCGCGCCTGGTCGCCGAAGGGAAGGCCGACCGCGCGCTGCTGGTCTGCGGCACCGGGCTCGGAGTGGCGATCAGCGCGAACAAGGTGCCCGGGATCCGCGCGGTCACCGCGCACGATTCCTACTCGGTGCAGCGCTCGGTGCTGTCCAACAACGCCCAGGTGCTCTGCTTCGGGCAGCGGGTCATCGGGGTCGAGCTCGCCAGGATGCTGGCCGGTCAGTGGCTGGACTACACCTTCGACGAGACCTCGAATTCGGCCAAGAAGGTCGCCGCCATCGATTCCTACGATCTCGGCGACTCGTGATCTGGCTCGGTGTCGACCTCGGTACGCAGAGCGCGCGAGCGGTCGCCGTGGCCGAGGACGGCACCCAGCTCGCGGTCGGCTCGGCCGCGCTGCACGGTGACCGCGAAGGAGCCCGCCACGTGCAGGATCCCGCGCACTGGCGCGCGGGAGTGCGTACCGCGCTGCGGGCGCTCGCCGGGGAACTGAGCCCGGCACAGCGCTCGGCGATCGGCGGGATCGCGGTGGACAGCACATCCGGCACCTTCACGATCCTCGGCGCGGACGGGAATCCGCGCGGCCCCGGCCTGATGTACGACGACAACCGCGCGGCGGACCGGGTCGGTGCGGTGCGCGAGGCGGGATCGGCGCTGTGGGAGAAACTCGGCTACACCGCGAGCCCGAGCTGGGCGCTCACGAAACTGTCCGGGATCGTCCACACCGATCCGGATCTCCTTGCCGCACGGGGAAACCGGCTCGCCCACCAGGCCGATGTGGTCACCGCGATGCTCACCGGGAACCCGCGGGTGGCCACGGATTCCAGCCATGCCTTGAAATCCGGTTTCGACATCGTGCACCTGCGCTGGCCGGAGGCGCTGTTCGACCGGCTCGGTATCCCGGAGGCCGTATTGCCGGATGTGGTCACCCCGGGAACCCGGATCGGCGAGCTGTGCGCGAGCGAGGCCGACGAAACCGGCCTGCCACGGGGGATTCCGGTGTTCGCCGGGATGACCGATGGCTGCGCGTCCCAGCTCGGTTCCGGGGCGCTGGCCCCCGGGGACTGGAACAGCGTGCTCGGCACCACCCTGGTACTCAAGGGGGTCAGCACCGAACTGCGCGGCGAGCCGACCGGCGCCGTCTATTCGCATCGCGGTCCGGAGCCGGGAACCTGGCTGCCCGGCGGGGCGAGCGGGGCCGGGGCCGGTGTGCTCAGCGGACTGTTCGCCGGTGCGGAGCTGGATTCGCTGACCGCGCAAGCGGAATCGGCCGAACCGCTGGACTGCTATCCGCTCGCCGCGCAGGGCGAGCGGTTCCCGTTCATCGCCCCCGAGGCATACGGATTCGTTGGTGACCGCAGCCTCGGTGCGCAACCACTCGACGCGCGGGCGGTCGCCGAGTTCGGCGCGGCCCGGGTGTTCTCCTCGGTGCTGCACGCGGTCGCCTTCGCCGAACGGCTGTGTTTCGACCTGCTCGCCACCGCTGGCCTCCCGGTGCACGGCCGGGTGCGGATCGGCGGCGGTGGCACGAAGAACGAGTGGTGGAACCAGTTGCGTGCCGATGTGCTCGGGCGCAGGCTCGAACGCACGGTCAATACCGAGACCGCGGCCGGTATGGCCGTGCTCGCGGCCTGGGCCGCCGGGGACCGGGGCCTCGCCGAGGTGGCCGAGACCATGAGCGGGGTGGCCCGCGTCTACGAGCCCGGCGGCACCCGTCATGATGATCAGTACGCGGCATTCCGCGCGGCACTGCAGAACCGAGGATGGCTCCGATCATGACCACGTTCACCTTCGTACGACACGGGGAAACCGTGTGGCACAAGGAAAACCGCTACGCGGGCGGCACCGATATCGACCTGACCGAGCTCGGCGAAGCGCAGGCCGGGAAGCTGGCCGCCTGGTCCGCGAACGCCGGGCTGGACGCGATCGTGGTCACCGACCTGCGACGCTCCCAGCTGACCGCGGCACCTTCGGCCGAGGCGACCGGGCTGGTGCCGCGTGTCGAACCGCGGCTGCGCGAGATCTCCTTCGGGTCCGGCGAAGGACTGACCAAGGCGGAAATGCTCGAACGGTTCCCCGAGGATGTACGCCGGTTCCACGCCGCACCGGCGACGAATCCGCTCCCCGGCGGGGAACCCGGGGCGCGGGTGATCGCCCGCGCGCTGCCCGCGATCCGCGAACTGGTGCACGAGTTCCCGGACGGGCACCTGCTCGTGGTCGGGCACTCCACCACGAACCGCCTGCTGCTGTGCGAATTCCTCGGCATCGCCCCGGATCGCTACCGCGAGCTGTTCCCCGAGATGCGCAATGTGGCCCGCACGACCCTGCGCGTCAGCCGGGACTCGATCGCGCTGCTCGAGTTCAACGCCGAGGTGTGAGCGGCCCGCCGAGTGCCGAGCGGATCCTCGTGTACGGGGTGACCGGCAGCGGGAAAAGCACCACCGCGCACCGCATCGCCACGGCGACCGGGCTGCCGCTGACCCTGGTCGACGAACTGACCTGGGAACCCGGCTGGGTTCCGGTCGACACGGCGAGCCAGCGCGAACGCATCCGCGCGGTCGTCTCCGGCCGGCGGTGGGTGCTCGACAATGCCTACGGGAAATGGGCGGATCTCGTACTCGACCGCGTGGACCTGATCGTCTGCCTGGACTTCCCGCGGCTGGTCTCCCTGGGGCGGCTGGTGCGCAGAACGGTGCGCCGCATCCGCACCAGGGAGTTCGTCTGCAATCAGAACGTCGAGACGGTCGGCACCATGCTGAGCCCGGACTCCATCCTGGTCTGGCATTTCCGCTCGTTCGGCCGCAAACGCCGCCGGATGCGCACCTGGGCCGCCGCGCAGGACGGTCCCGAGGTGCTGCTGTTCCGTTCCACCCGTGAACTCGAGGCCTGGCTCAGACGGTGGTGACGACGTCCTCGTAGGACAGTCGCGGCAGCCTGCCGAACCAGGCGTCCTCCCCCGGCTTGCCGATGTTGATCGCGACCAGCGGGTGCTGGGTTCCGCCGGGGAAGAACTCCTCGGCGATTCCGGCCCCGTCGAATCCGGTCATCGGGCCCGCGGCGAGCCCGGCCGCACGCACCCCGATGATGAAGTAGGCCACCTGCAGGGAGGCGTTCAGCTTCGCGTTGGTGTGCCGGAGGTCTTCGTTGCCGGCGAAGAGGTTCTTGGCGTCCGGGTTGTGCGGGAAGACCTCGGGCAGCCGTTCGTGGAATTCGGTGTCCGCGGCGAGCAGCGCGGTCAGCGGGGCGCGCTCGGTCTTGGCCCGGTTGCCCTCCATCAGGTGCGGCAGCAGGCGCTGCCGTGCTTCCTCGCTGCGCACCAGCACCACCCGGAGCGGCTGCTGGTTCATCGAGGTCGGGCCCCACTTGACGAGGTCGTAGATCGCGCGCAGCTGCTCCTCGCTCACCGGTTCCTCGGTGAACGTGTTCGCCGTGCGTGCCTCACGGAACAGCAGGTCCTGAACCTCGGCGGGAATCGAGAGCAGCTCGGTTGCGGTCGTCATCGGGTGTCTCCTTCTCACTCGGCTTTGCCCACCCGTGCAACGTAGTTGAGCGTTCAACGATTCCGCGAGGCGGGTTTCCACCGACGTGGCACCCGTCACAACCTCAGCGAGCCTCAGCCTGCCTGCGCCCAGGAGCGCAACATCGAGGCGGCGATGGAGGAATTGCCCGGCATCATGAGGCCGTCCACGACCTCGCCACGCGCCTCGATCGCCGCGCGCAGCGTGTCCCGGGACACCCAGCGCGCCTCGGCGATCTCCCCGTCCGCGGGCCGCAGCGGCGCGGACCGGTCGGCGACGGCGGTGAACCCGAGCATCAGCGAGCGCGGGAACGGCCAGGGCTGACTGCCGAGGTAGCGCACCGCATCCACCTCGATGCCCACTTCCTCGCAGATCTCCCGGTGCACACAGGCTTCGAGTGCTTCGCCCGCCTCGACGAACCCGGCGAGCACCGAGAAGAAGGTCTCCGGCCAGCTCGGCTGGCGCGCGAGCAGCACGTGCTGGCCGTTCTCGCCCTCGCCGTCGTGCACGAGGCAGATCACCGCCGGATCGGTGCGCGGATAGTCCTCGATCTCGCAGTGCGCACACCAGCTCGCCCAGCCGGAGCGGATGATCCGCACGGGATTACCGCAACGCGTGCAGAATCGCGTGCTCCGCTGCCAGTTCAGGGTGGCGACCGCGGTGACGAACAGCCCGGCGCCGGTGTCGTCCAGCAAGGCCCCGCCAAGCCTGAGATCGGTGTGCCGCGCGTCCTCGGGAAGTTCGGCGCGCACCGCCCAGTAGGCGAGCTCGTCCTGCTCACCGAGCAGCACCGCGCCATCCGGGGGCAGCTCGCCGAGTTCCTTGGCCGGCTGGAAAACCAGGGCGCCACCGTCCTCGGTGACCTGCGCACGCCCCTTCTCGTCGACACCGAGCACGAGCGCGTCCGCCCAGCCGGAGCGCAGCCGCTGCACGTCGTCGCGCAACGGTTCCGTCCTGTCCACAGTGGACCGCGAAAGCCTCGGCAGTCCGTCGAGGGCGAACTTCACGGGATCACCACACCGCCGAGCACGCGCAGCTTCGCCGACAGCAGCTCGGCATCGCCGACGACCACGCCGGTGAACCTGGACGGGGCGAAGAACTCCGCGGCCGCCTCGGCGATCTGCTCCCGGGTGACCGCCTCGAGCCTGGCCTGGTGCCCGGAAAGCCACTCCACGCCGAGCCCGACCGCCACCAGCGCGGCCAGCTGGCTGGCCAGCCCGGCCTGTGAGGAACGCGCGGTCAGCAGCGAACCGATGGCGTACTGGCGAACGGATTCGGTCTCCGCCTCGCTCGGTTCCACGATCGCCAGGCGCGCGAGCTCGTACCGGGTCTCGAGCAGGGCGGCCGCGGTGACCTCGCTCGCGGTGTCCGCGCCGACCAGCACCGAGCAGCCCGCCGGGGTGAACTCGAGCCTGCTGCTCGCCCCGTAGGTGTAGCCCTTGTCCTCGCGGATGTTCTCCACCAGCCGGGAGGAGAAGTACCCGCCGTAGATCATGTTCGCCAGCTGCAGCGCGGCATAGCGCTCATCGGTGCGCGCGATTCCCTGTGCGGCAAGGCGAATCTGCGACTGCACCGCGCCGTCCCGGTGCACCAGCGCGGTATCGCCGCCGGTGAGTTCCGGAAGCGGCGGCATCTCCTGCGCGGTCTGCTCCCCGGTCCAGCCGCCGAGCGCCTGCGCGAGCCGCCCGGTCACCTCGGCCGGGTCGAAATCGCCGACCAGCACCAGGCTCGATCCGCGCGGCAGCACCGATTCCGCGTGCATGGCGCGAACGTCCTCGCCGGTGACGGCGGTGACGTCCGAGGCCTGCGGAACCTCGAGCGCGTACGGGTGATCGGCGTAGCGGTGCCGTTGCAGCGCGGCGCGGGCGATGATGCTCGGCTGGGACCAGGCGACCGAGAGCCGTTCCACCAGCCGGGCCCGCTCATTGTCCACTTCGGACGGAACATAGCTCGCCGAGGTGAGCGCGTCGGCGAGTACCTCGAGCAGTCTGTCCAGCCCCTCGGCCAGGCAGCTGCCCTCGATGAGCAGTTTCTCCGGGTCCACGACCGCGTCGAGCTCGCCGCCGACCAGCGCCAGATCGGTGTCCATGGCGATCCGGTCCCGGTTGCTCGTCCCGGTCAGGATCGTGCCGGCCAGCACCTCGGCGCGCGCGGCGTAGGCGGGGTCGCCGGTGCTCGCCCCGCGCTTGGCGAACGGGATGCGCAGTCGCAGCTCCACCAGCGGCACCCCGCGCGAGGCCACCGCGAGTACCCGCAATCCGTTCGGCAGCACCGTGTCCACGTGTTCGAGCTCGGCGGCGGGCGGCTGGACGCCGAGCGGGGGAAGCTCGCGCGGTCCGCGCTCGGTGCTCGCGATCTCCGCTGCGGTTCGGGTCACTGCTGTCCTCCTGGGGTCACGGTCTGCACGGCGCGGGCCGTGGTTCGTTTCGCGGCGGCCGCCTCGGCGACCTGGTTCGCGGTCACGGCGCCGATGCGCTCGGGCAGTTCGGCGACGAGTTCGGCGCTCCCGTGCAGCAGCTCGGTGGCACCGTAGTCCAGCGCGCGGGAGACCAGCCGGTCGTGGTTGCCGTGCAGCGCGGCGGCCCAGCGGGCGGACACCCGGGCCAGTTCGGTCTCGTCCGGGCCGGTCTCGGCGAGGCGCTCCAGTTCCTCGTCCACGACCGCGAGCACCTTCTCGCTGGCCACCTCGTCGGTGTGGATCGCGGTGAGCACGAAGGTGTCCGGATCACGGGAATCCAGCGGGGCGCCCATCAGCCCGCAGCGCGCGTTCACCTCCACCACCAGCGGTTCGGTGTGCACCATCCGCTGCTGCAGCCGCGAGGCATCGCCCTCGGTGAGCACCGCGCCGAGCACGTGACTGGCGAGGTAGCCGTCCAGGTCGTTCACCGGGTCGGGCAGCCGGTACCCGACCGCGAGGGCGGGAAGCGGGGCGTGCGCGTCGACCACGTTCCCGGTGCGCTGGCTCTCGGGTGCCGGCTCGCCGAAGTCCGGGCGGACCGGGCGCGGGCGGGCCGGAACATCGCCGAAGTGCTTCTCCACCAAGGCGATCGCGGTGTCCACATCGAACTCTCCGGCGATGGTGAGCACCGCGTTCGACGGGGCGTAGTAGGTGTCGAAGAAGGAGGCGCAGTCTTCGACGGTCGCGCTCTCCAGTTCGGAGAAGTCGCCGTAACCGTTGTGCGCGTTCGGGAACGTCTGGTAGAGCACCGGTGGCAGGGTGATCCACGGGAACCCGCCGTAGGGCCGGTTGAGCACGTTGAGCCGGATCTCCTCCTTGACCACGTCGACCTGGTTGCGCAGGTTCTCCTCGGTGATCCGGGGCGCGCGCATCCGGTCCGCCTCGAGGAAGAGGGCTCGTTCCAGCGCGGCTGAGGGCAGCACCTCGAAGTAGTCGGTGTAGTCCGGGTGCGTGGATCCGTTGAACGAGCCACCCGACCCCTGCACATGCCGGAAATGCGCGAGTTTCTCCAGCGATTCGCTTCCCTGGAACATCAGGTGCTCGAACAGGTGCGCGAACCCGGTCCGGCCCTCGGGTTCGGAGCGGAAACCGACGTCGTAGTGCACGCTCACCGCGACGAGGCCGAGCCCGCTGTCCGGGGCGAGCAGCACCCGAAGGCCGTTCGAACACGTGAACCGATGGATGTCCGGGCTGATCATGCTCCCCACAGTAGCCGCAGGCGCGCGGGCTCGTCGTGACCCGGTCCACACCGGGCGCGAAGCCTCAGAGCGCGTGCGGGCGCCGGACGACCGGGCTGAATCCGATGAACAACCCACCGCAGATCCCGGCGAGCGCGAGGCCGACGAACGAGAGCCGCTTGGAACCCGCTCCACTGCCCGCGCTGTTCGCCAGGCTGGCGTACTGCTCGCCGGGCCCGGGGAGCACGACCCGCACCTGCTGGCCGACCTCGCTCCCGCAGCCGTCGAGCTTGGCATTGTGCGACTCGCCGGAGACCGTGTAGCTGACCGTGTCGTGCGGATCCGCTCCGGTGCACTGCGCGCTCGACTTGACCGTCGCGTCCACGGCGTTCTGCTGCCCGGCAGCGGTGTCTCCGCCGAGCACACTCGGGAGCAGCCACAGCACCAGCGCGGCGAAGCCGACGCCGAGTACGGCGGCGATCGCGATCGGGAGCAGCCGGGTCCTGCGCGAGCTTGTCACCCTTCGATACTGACAGATTCACCGGCGCATCGCTGCCCGTTGAGCATCCGATCACTCGGTAGCGGGGGTCACCTTTCGCACGTACAACAGTCGGTCACCCCGTTCGATGGTGTCCGCCTCCGGCGCGTCCACCCGATAGAGTCGGCCGCCGCGCACCACGCCGAGCACCAGGTCGGGCAGATGCCGCGGTGACCCGCCGATCTCGGCGCGCTCCACATCCCGTTCCGCGATGGCCAGGCCCGCGTCCGGGGTGAGCAGGTCCTCGACCATGTCGACCACGTTCGGTGTGGAGGTCGCCATGCCGAGCAGCCGCCCCGCGGTCTCGCTGGACACCACGACCGAATCGGCGCCCGACTGGCGCAGCAGGTGCACGTTCTCGGTTTCCCTGATGGACGCGGCGATCTGTGCCTTGGGGGCGAGTTCGCGCGCGGTGAGCGTGACGAGCACGGCGGTGTCGTCCCTGCTCGGCGCGACGACGATGGCCCGTGCCCGGTTGGTACCGGCAACCCGGAGCACATCGGAACGGGTTCCCGAGCCGTGCACGGTCACGCAGCCGAGCCCGGACGCGGCCTCCAATGCCCACTGGTCGGTGTCCACGACGACCACCTGGCCCGGATCGGTGCCCTCGCCGAGCAGCGCACCGACCGCCGAGCGGCCCTTGGTCCCGTAGCCGATGACCACCACATGGTCGCGCACCTTGGTCCTCCAACGCTGAATGCGGAATACCTGCCTGGAACGTTCGGTGAGCACGGAAAGTGTCGTACCGACCAGGACCACCAGGAACAGCACCCGCAGCGGGGTGACCAGCACGATGTTCACCAGCCGGGCGGTCGCGGTGACCGGTGTGATGTCCCCGTATCCGGTCGTGGAGAGCGAGACGGTCGCGTAGTAGAGGCAGTCCAGCCAGGACAGCGGTCCCGGCTTGGACGAGTCCCGGTAGCCGTCCCGGTCGACGTAGACGATCACCACCGCCGCGGCGAGCGCGAGCAGTGCCCACAGCACCCGCCTGCCGATCGACCGGACCGGGCTGACCTTGATCTCCGGCATCGTCACGACACCCACGAGCGAGTGGTCCGGCTGATCGGACAGTTCCTCGCGCGAACGCAGTTTGGTGAAGATGCCGCCTCGCTGCTTCCCGGTCACGATCGGGCAGCGTACTGGGCGCGCACCGGGAGTACACCCGCGACACGGACGAACCGCCCTTATTCGCGAACCCGCATCCGGGCAAGGCCCGAACGGAGGGTTTCCCCGCACGCACGGGCGTTTACCGTGGTGCCTATGACTCGGATCACAGACTTGGCACGAATCACCGACGGCCGCTCGCGTTCGATCTCCCCGGAGAACTTCACCGGGGACAAGGGCGCGGGCGGAGCCGCGACCGAAGGCACCGGCGCACACCCGGCACGCGAGCTCGGACAGGGCTGGAAGGTCTCCCCGAGCGTGGACATCCCAGCGGGCACCGGGTTCACCATGGCCGAGATCTCCGGGCCCGCCGTGATCCGGCACATCTGGCTGACCACCGACGCGAAGAACTGGCGCAGCATGGTGCTGCGCATGTACTGGGAGCACGACGAGCAGCCCGCCGTGGAGGTCCCGCTCGGGGATTTCTTCTGCCAGGGCTGGGGTGAATTCGCGCAGGTGAATTCGGTGCCGATCGCGGTGAACCCCAAGGGCGGGTTCAACAGCTACTGGGAAATGCCCTTCACCGAGCACGCGCTGCTCACCCTCACCAATCTCGGCCCCGAACAGGCCCGCGTCTACTACCAGGTCGACTACGAACTCACCGAGGTTCCGCAGGGTTCGGGTTATCTGCACGCGCAATGGCGGCGGAACAATCCCCTGCCGTACAAGGAAGTGCACACGGTGCTCGAGGGCGTCGAGGGAGCCGGGCACTATGTGGGCACCTATCTGGCGACCGGGACACACAATTCCGAGTGGTGGGGCGAAGGGGAATTCAAGTTCTACGTGGACGGGGACGGGGAATTCCCGACCATCTGCGGCACCGGAACCGAGGACTACTTCGGTGGCGCGTGGAATTTCGACCTGCCCGGCGAGGGCTACACCGCCTACAGCACCCCGTACCTCGGACTGCCGCAGATACTCCGACCGGACGGGCTCTACCGCAGCCAGCAGCGCTTCGGCATGTACCGCTGGCACATCCCGGATCCGCTCCGGTTCTCCGAGAACCTGCGGATCACCGTGCAGGCGCTCGGCTGGCGTTCACTGGACCGGTACCTCCCGCTCCAGGACGACATGGCCTCGACCGCGCTGTTCTATCTGGACCGGACGAGCACCCACCGCCCGCCGGAACCGGACTACGACCGCATGGAGGTGCTGTGACGTTGGAGGTGCTGTGACGTTGGAGGTGCTGTGACGTTGGAGGTGCTGTGACGTTGGAGGTGCGGTGAGCTGAGCGCGGGTCACTCGCTCGGCACGGTGCGCAGCAGCTCGCGCAGGCCGTCCACGTCGAGCAGGTCCGCGGGGGCCACGGTGCGGTCGGCGCGCACGTAGTAGAACGCCGCCCGCACCCGCTCGACCCCGACACCGGCGATCGCGGCCCAGGCCAGCCGGTAGATCGCCAGCTGCACCGAAACGGCGCGCATGTGTTCCTCGTCCGGGACCATGCCGGTCTTCCAGTCCACGACGGTCCAGCCGCCGTCGGAGTCGGCGAACACGGCGTCCATCCGCCCGCGCACCACGATTCCCTCGACCTCGGTCTCGAAACCGACCTCGACCTCCTGCGGCACCCGGTTTCCCCATTGGCCGCCGAGGAAAGCGGCGCGCAGCCGGTCGAGATCGGCCTCCGGGGTGTCGTCCCCGTCCGCGGCCCCGGGCAGCTCGTCGAACTCGAGCAGGGCGTTGGAGGCAAACCTGTGCTCGAGCCAGGCGTGGAAGGCGGTACCGCGCCGGGTCGCCGGGTTGGGTTCGAACGGGAGCGGGCGGCGCAACCGGGTGGCGAGCGCGCCGGGGTCCTCGGCGAGTTCCACGAGCTGGCTCACCGAGAGCTGGGCGGGGAGCGCGACCCGTTCGGCGCGTTCGGCCCGCGCGGCCCGTTCGGCGAGCAGCACGTCGACCTCGGCGGCCCAGCCTTCCGGGTCGTCCGCGGTTTCGGGATCCTCGGCGTCTCCGGAGTCCTCGGTTTCCAGCGCGGCGCGCACCAGGGCCGCGCCCTCGGCGACAGCCTCCCGGCGGTCACCGAGCGGATCGGCGGGCCATTCGGCGCTGTGCTGGCGGGCCGCGACCGGGTTCTCCGCGTCCGGTTCGGGTTCCGGTGCCCAGCAGGAGATCTCGCCGAGCTCGGGATCGGCCTCGAGCAGTTCGCGCACCTCTTCGAGCAGCAGCGAGGGTTTGCGCGGTTTCTTCCCGGTGGCCCCCCACCAGTGCGCGGAGGCGAGCAGGGTGTGCTCGGTCCGGGTGAACGCGACGTAGCAGAGCCGCCGTTCCTCGGTGAGCCGCCGGTCGTCGAAGTCCTCCTCGTGTTTGGCGAGCGCTTCCTCGAGTTCCTTGCGGTCCCCGCCCGCGGGCAGCCGCAGATCCGGGAGGTCGATGGAATCCCCGCGCAGTTCGGCGGGCAGTTCGGCGACGTTCCCGAGCCAGCTCGAAGCCTGTTTACGGGCCGGGAACACCCCTTCGACCAGATGCGGCACGGCGACCAGCTGCCATTCGAGGCCCTTCGCCGCGTGCACGGTGAGCACCTGCACCCGGTCCTCGGCGACGACCACCTCGCCCGGTTCGAGCCCGTCCTCGGCGTCCTCGGCGGTGGCCAGGTAGTCGAGCAGGGCACGCAGGTTCGCGTTCGGGCTGGACGCCGCGTAGTCGGCGACCACCTCGGCGAACCGGTCGAGCTGGGTGCGTCCGACCGGACCGGGCCGGGACAGGGTCTCGATGTCCAGCCGCATGGTGCGTTCCACATCGGCGACCAGTTCGGCCAGCGGCTGGTCCATCCGGGAGCGCAACATGCCGAGTTCCCTGCCCAGCGCCCGGATCCGGGCATAGCCCACCTCGGTGTAGCGCTCCGGCGGACCGGGATCGTCGATCGCGTCCACCAGCCCGGCCTGTTCGGCGAGCTCACCGGGCAGCGCGCCGCGCACATCCACCCCGGCGAGCAGTTCGGGGCTGGACTGCCCGGATTCGTCGGCCTCGGCGAGTTCCCGGCAGCGGGCCCACAAGGCGGAGAGGTCGGCCGCCCCGATCCGCCAGCGCGCCCCGGTGAGCAGGCGCGCGGCCGCGGTGCCCGCGAGCGGATCGATGAGCACGCGCAGGGTGCTGACCAGATCGCGCACCTCAGGTTCGCGCAGCAGCCCGCCGAGCCCGACCACCTCGACCGGCAGTCCGCGCGCCCGCAGCGCCGCGGCCAGTTCGGCCATGTCCGCGCGCCTGCGCACGAGCACCGCTGCGGTCGGCGCGCTTCCATTGCGCTCCACGTGGGCGTGCCAGCGCGCGGCGAGCTCTCCCGCGACCCATTCGCGCTCGGCCTCCACATCGGCGTGCAGTGCGGCGCGCACCTCGGCGGGCTCGGCGTCCGCGCGGGCGCGCAGCTCGCCGACCCGCAGCCCGGCGTCCCGCAGTTCCTTCGCGGTCCGGTTGGCGATCGCGAGCACCTGCGGCGGATTGCGGAAACTGGTCAGCAGCGAGTACTCCCCCGCCGGCCGCCCGCCGTTGGGGAAGTCGGTGGTGAACCGCGGCAGGTTCGCCGCGCTCGCCCCGCGCCAGCCGTAGATCGACTGCGCGGGATCGCCGACCGCGGTCACCGGGACGCTTTCCGGCGCCCCGTTGCCGAACAGGGTGCGCAGCAGCACCCGCTGGGCGTGCCCGGTGTCCTGGTACTCGTCGAGCAGCACGGCCCGGTAGCGCCCGCGTTCGGCCTCCCCCACCTCCGGATGCTCGGCGGCCAGCCTTGCGGCGAGCGCCATCTGGTCGGCGAAGTCGATCGCGCCCTCGGCCCGTTTGCGCCGCTGGTATTCGGCGACCAGCGGGAGCAGGGCGACCCGCAGCCGCTGCACATCCAGGCGTTTGCGGGTCTCCTCCTTGATCGCGGTGCCCTGCCCCTTGGCCCGCGGCGCGTGCTCCACCGCCTGGCAGATCCGTTCGGCGTGCGCGGCGAGGGTTTCGGTGTCCACGAGGTGTTCGGCCAGTTCCCCGGCAAGGGCGAGCAGGTGCGCTGTGACCGTGGCGGGCACGTAGCTCGTCTCCAGTTCACCGTCCCATGTGGACACCACGTTGCTTGCCAGCTGCCAGGCCGCGGTCTCGGTGAGCACCCGCGCTCCCGGTTCCACGGGCAGCCGCAGCCCGTGCTCGGCGACCAGCCGTCCGGCGTAGGCGTTGTAGGTCAGCACGGTCGGCTCGCTGGCCAGTACCTCGGCCCGCAGTGCCCCGCTGGGGTCGGTCTGTTCGAGCAGCGGCGAACCGGCCAGCCGCCGCAACCGGGCCCGCACCCGTTCGGCGAGCTGGCGCGCGGCTTTGCGGGTGAAGGTCAGGCCGAGCACGTGTTCCGGGGTCACGAAGCCGTTCGCCACCAGGTACACCACACGGGCGGCCATGGTCTCGGTCTTGCCCGCGCCCGCACCGGCGACGACCAGTGCCGGTTCGATCGGGGCGCCGACCACCTCGGCCTGTTCCCCGGTCGGCGCGGGCAGGCCGAGCGCGGCGGAGATGTGCAGCGGCGAGAGCGGTTCCCTCATTCGGTCACCTGCCTGCCGTCCTCGTGCGCCGGGCAGCTGGTGCGCGCCGGGCAGGTCGGGCACTGGTCGTTGGCCACGGCCAGATAGCCGGGGCCGGCCGCGGTCTCGGCGGCATCGATGACCATGCGCGCCCAGGCGGCGAGGCGTTCGGCATCCGGTGCGTCCTGGCCGCGTTCGGTGACCCCGGTGCGTTTCTTGGGTGCGGCGACGTAGAGCAGCCGCGCCCCGCCGGGCTGCCGGGACACGCCCTCGAACGCACCGAGCGCGGCGGCGAGCTGGTACACGGCCAGCTGCGCGTGTTCGGCGGCCTGTTCGGCGGAGACCGCGGTCTTGCTGGTCTTGATGTCCACGATCACCGGCCTGCCCTCGGCGTCCACCTCGAGCCGGTCCACCCGGCCGCGCAGCCGGACCCGGGAATCCTCCAGCTGCACCGAGAGCGGCGCCTCGAGCGCGCGCTGGGTCAGCTCCTCGCGGCTGCCCTTGAGCCAGGTCTCGAAGGCGCGCAGCATCCCGCGCAGCCGGTCCTGCTCGCGGCGGGAGAACCAGGGCGCGGCGATGTCCAGCTGGGACCAGGCCTTGTCCAGCTCGGCGTCCACCTCCTCGGTGCTCGCGCCCTCGGCGGCGGCCTGGGCGAGCGCGTGGATCAGGCTCCCGGTCGTCGCGGGCAGCTCGGCCGGATCGGTGCCGCCGACCCGCTGCACGAGCCAGCGCAGCGGGCAGGTGGTGAGCACATCCACGGTGGAGGGGCTCAGGTCGACGGTGTCCTCCGGGCCCCAGAGCGGGGCGGTGCTCGACGGTTCGGCCAGCGCGTACCAGGTGTCCGGATGCGCACCGGGGACCCCGGCGCGGGCGAGCCTGGCCAGCTGGCGGGCGGCCCGAGCGCGCCGATCGTCCGGGGTGCCCGGATCGGCGAGCGCCTTGCGCAGTTCCCCGATCAGTTCGGCGAGCACGAGCCCGCGTTCGGGTTTGCTCGCCTGCTGCGGCTCCGGTATCGGGTCCTCCTGCTCGGTGACCAGTTCGTCGAGGAATCGTGAAGGCTGCTCCTCCTCCCCGCGCACCGCGCTGACCAGCAGGGTGTGCCGGGCCCTGCTCGCCGCGACCACGAACAGCCTGCGCTCCTCGGCGAGCAGTTCGGATGTGGTGGACGTGTTGTCGGTCTGGATCCCGGACAGCGTGTCGACCAGCCGCTCCACCCCGAGCAGGGTGCCCCTGGTGCGCAGGTCCGGCCAGCTCCCCTCGGCGACCCCGGCGACCGCGACCAGGTCCCATTCCCGCCCGCACGCGGCGTGCGCGCTGGTCACGGTGACCGACTCGGAGTCCGGGGCGGTCGGGGCGAGTGAATCCCCCGCGATCTGCTGGCCGCCCAGGTATTCCACGAACCCGGCGGGCGAGGCGCCGGGCAGCCGGTCCACATAGCTGGCCGCCGCGTCGAACAGGGCGACCATCGCGTCCAGGTCCCGGTCGGCCATCCGGCCCAGATGCCCGCCCCGTGCCGCGGCCTCGGTCCAGCGCCGTTGCAGCCCGCTGCGTTCCCAGACCCGCCACAGCATCCGTTCGACGCCTTCGTCGAGCGCATCCACGGCGGTGTGCAGCAGATCGGCGACCCGGCGCACCGGGGCGGCCGCGTCCGGTTCGAGCGCGGTGAGCGGATCGTTGTCCCGCAACACCTCGGCGAGCACTTCCCCGCTCGGCCGGTCCCCGCCACCGGCGAGCTCCAGCCTGCGCAGGCCACGGCGCACCCGGCGCATGGCAAGCGCATCGGCCCCGCCCAGCTGCGAGGACAGCAGCGCCGCCGCGGTCTCCGCATCGAGTTCACGCAGGTCGGCGGCGCAGCGCAGCAGGGTCAGGAACCCGCGCACCGCCTCGTGGGTGGGCAGCGGGATCTCCCGGGCCGGGATCGAGACGGGGACCCCGGCGGCGAGCAGGGCCCGGCGCAGCGCGGCAAGCGAGCGGGGCACCGACCTGGTCACGATGGCCATCCGGGACCACGGAACGCCCTCCATCAGGTGCGCGCGGCGCAGCCGTCCCGCGATCCAGTTCGCCTCCGCCGCCTGGCTGGGCAGCAGCCGTACCTCGACCGAGCCCTCCGCGCGTTCCCCCTCGGGGACCGGGAACCGGGTACCCGGCAACCGGGAGCACACCCGGCCGACCGCGGTCGCGATCGGTTTCGCCATCCGGTGCTGCTCCCCGAGGCGCACCTCGTAGTCCGGTTCCGCGCCGGTGAACAGGCCCGCGTCCGCACCGCGGAAGGAGAACACGCTCTGGTCCGCGTCCCCGGCGAGCACGAACTCGGCCCCGGTCTCCCCGAGCAGCTTGGCGAACGCGAACGCCTGCGGGTCCAGGTGCTGGGCGTCGTCCACCAGCAGATGCCGGATCCGGGCGCGTTCCGCGGAGAGCAGCACCTCGTCGGTGTCGAAGGCGAGCAGCGCCGCGGCGACCAGTTCGGCGGCGTCCAGCGCGGGCGCGGTCGCCTGCGGGTGCTGCGCGCCCACCGTGCCCTGCAACAGGGTGACCTGCTCATAGGTGCGGCCGAACTTGCCCGCTGCCACCCATTCCGGGCGCTTGTGCGCGCGGCCGAGCTTGATCAGGTGCTCGGGACCGAGCCCGCGTTCGGAGGCCCGCAGCAGCAGATCCCGCACCTCGCTGGCGAACCCCGGCAACCCGATCGCCGGGCGCAGGCTCGCCGGCCAGTAGTCGGCCTCGTCCTCGATGTCCCCGGCGAGCAGTACCCGCACCATCGCGTCCTGTTCCGGCCCGGGAAGCAGCCGCGGCGAGGGCTGCTCGTGCATGGCCGCGTGCCTGCGCAGCACGCCGAAGGCATAGGAGTGCACGGTGCGCACCAGCGGTTCGCGCCGCGTACGCACCCCCTCGCCCGCGAGCAGCGCCGAGATCCGGATCCGCATCGCGTTCGCCGCCCGGCGATTGGGTGCCAGCACCAGCACCTGTTCGCCGTCTCCGGCCAGGATGCGCGCCGCGGCCAGTTCCGCGAGCAGCGTGGTCTTGCCGGTTCCCGGTCCACCCCGCACCCGGACGAAGCCGTGCGCGCGTTCCAGGAGGGCGCGCGCGGACTCGTCCCACCGGGTCCGTTCATCGCGCCGCTGCTGGCGCACGAGTTGGGGTGTCACGCCAACATGCAACCACGCGGGGCCGACAATGGCGGATGTGGACGAGGAACTGCACGAGCGGGTGCGCGAGATCGTGCGCACCATCCCCGAGGGCACGGTGGCCAGCTACGGCGATATCGCGGCACGCGCGGGTGCGCCCTCACCCCGGCTCGTCGGCCGCATTCTCGCCGAGGACGGGCAGGACATCCCGTGGCACCGGGTGCTGCGCACCAGCGGATACCCGGCCCCGCACATCGCGCGCGAGCAGCTGGCCCGGTTGCGCGCGGAAGGAGTGCTCGCCGACGGGGAGCGGATCCCGATGCGCCGTTACCGGTGGACGGACTGACCGCCTCAGCGCGATCCGGTGGCACGCTGCCGGGTGACCTCGGCGATGCTCGCCCAGTCCAGGTCCGCGCCGACCTGCTCGACCGCGGTGGTGAACACCTCGTGCAGTACCGGCCCGGTCGGCAGTGCGGTACCGAGCTCGTCTGCCGCACTCAGCGCGAGATTCAGGTCCTTCAACCCGAGCGTGGTGGTGAACCCCGGTGGCGAATAGGTCCCCGTGGCGATGGCCTCGCCGTAACCGCGGTAGGCCGGTCCGGGGAAGACCGAGTCGTTGATCATGTCGACGAACCGCCCGGCGTCGAGACCGGCTTTCTGGAGCAGGGTGATCGATTCGGACAGTGCCTGCAGCGCGTGGATGAGCAGGTAGTTGACCGAGATCTTCGCCGTCGGCGCGGCGTCCACGGCGGTACCGAAGTCCCACACCCCCTTGCCGAGCGCGGCGAGCATCGGCGCCACTGCGGCCTGGACCTCCGCGTCCCCGGAAAGCAGCACCGTCAGGTTCCCAGCGGTGATCGCCTCCGGTCGGCCGACGACCGGGGCACTGAGGTATCCCCCGCCGAGCGCGGCGAACTCACGGGCCGCTTCCGGGCTGATCGTGGCGTGGTTGACGTGCACGAAGCCCTCCGGAGCCGCGGCCACGCGTTCGGCGGTGAAGACCGCGCGCACTGCTTCCTCGTTGCTGAGCATCGAGAAGACGGTCCCGGTCGCGATCGCGTCCTCCGGCCGGTCACCGCGCCGCGCGCCGCGGGCCACCAGTTCGTCCGCCTTGCCCGCGCTGCGGCTCCACACGGTGACCCGGTAACCGGCATCGAGCAGGCGGTGCGCCATCGCGGTACCCATCCTGCCGAGCCCGATGAACCCGATGTGCTGATTCGTCATGATCGTTTCTCCGTTCTCCGCGCGGATCGCGGTCTATCGGCTCGCCTCGAGTGTCACGGTCAGCTGCTCGTCGATCCGGCGCAGCAGCTCCCGGTTCGGCTCGAGCGTGGCCCCGGGATCGCGCAGCTGCCAGTTCTCGTCCACGTCCTGGTCCGTGATGACGGCTTCGACGTGCGTGTCGAGCACGTGCATGTGCAGTCCGTGCAGCACGCCGAGGAACTGTTCGGCGGCCTTGTCGCCACCGCGGGTGCCGTAGGTGACCAGGCTCGCGGGCCGGTCCCGCCATTCGTGGTAGAGGTAGTCGAGCGCGTTCTTCAGCACGCCCGGGTAGCCCCAGTTGTACTGCGGGAACACGAACAGGAATCCGTGGTAACTCTGCACGAGCCGGCTCCAGGCCCTGGTGTGCTCGTGCTCGTACTGCCATAGCGCGGCCCTGCGTGGTTCGTCCAGGAACGGCAGTCCCACCGCGGCGAGGTCGACCAGGTCATAGTCCAGCTCGCTGTCCTCGCCGAGGACCTCGCGCACCCAGGCGGCGATGGCACCGCAGATCCGGGTGGGACGCGTGCTGCCGATGAGCACGGCGATGCGTTTCTTGCCTGCCATGGGAGTACCGCTTCCACACTATTGTTCGCTATACACACTGTTGGTGTCACGAACCAAAATAGTTGGTGTCACGAACTCGGTCAAGCTAGGCTCGGGCGCCGTGGACACTCACTCACCCGACCACGATCCCGCGCCGGAGCTGGGCCTCGTCGACGGGCTGATCCAGCTCTCGTTCATCCTGCAGGCGATTCTCGGGCGCCTGGCCAGCCAGGAAGGGCTGTCGGTCACCCAGTTACGGATGCTCGCCGTACTCGAGGATCGGGAAATCGGCATGCGCGCGCTGGCCGGGATCCTGGAACTGGAGAAGTCCAGTGTCACCGGCCTCGTCGACCGGGCCGAACGGCGTGGCCTGGTGCAGCGGGTCGCCGTTCCCGGCAACCGGCGCGCGGTCCACGTCACCGTCACCGACTCCGGCCGGTCCATCGTGCGCCTGGTGCACGATGCGGTCCGAACCGAGATCGGGCATCTGGCGGACACGCTGAGCGAGCGGCAACAGGGCTCGTTCCGCCGCTGTCTCGAAACCCTGATCCACCACTACGTCACCCGGCACGCCATCCCGCTGTGAGCCGGGTGGGCGGTTCTCAGGCGTGGGCGCGGGCCGGTTCCACCAGCTCCACGAGCACCCCGCCCGCGTCCTTGGGATGGATGAAGTTCACCCTCGAGTCCGCGGTTCCGCGCTTGGCCTCGGGGTAGAGCACCCGCAGACCGGCTTCCTTGAGCGCCGCGGTCGCCGCGTCCACATCGCTGACCCGGTAAGCGAGCTGCTGCAGGCCCGGCCCGTTGCGCTTGAGGAACTTCGCGATGGTGGAGTCTTCGGAGGTCGGCGCGAGCAGCTGCACCGCGGTGCCCTCGTCGCCGGGCACCCGCAGCATCGCCTCACGTACGCCCTGCTCGTCGTTCTCCTCGACGTGGTAGGCGTCGAGCCCGAAGTGGGTCCGGTAGAACTCGATGGCCTCGTCGAGGTCCGCTACCGCGACACCGACATGGTCGATCGCGACAACGTAGGGGCTGATGGCGTTGTCCATGCCCCAACGGTAGGGGGAAGAACCGATTCCGTGTTGTGGCGTGCGTGACATCGTGGTCACATCAACTGTCAACTCGTGACCAAGATGGTGCAACTTCCGACCTCGAAGCCCTGCCGGACCAGTTTCAGGAGGCTTGACGCATGACCGAATCAGTGATCGTCGCGGGCGCACGGACCCCGATGGGCAGGCTGCTCGGCTCGCTCAATCAGTTTTCCGGCGCTGACCTCGGTGGATTCGCCATCAAGGCCGCGCTGGAGCGTTCCGGGGTCGCCCCGGACGCGGTGGACTACGTGATCATGGGCCAGGTGCTCACCGCCGGTGCGGGCCAGATCCCGGCACGCCAGGCCGCGAGCAAGGCCGGGATCCCGATGGATGTGCCCGCGCTCACCGTCAACAAGGTGTGCCTTTCCGGGCTGGACGCGATCGCGCTCGCCGACCAGCAGATCCGGGCCGGGGAGTTCGACGTGGTCGTGGCCGGTGGCCAGGAGTCGATGACCCAGGCACCGCACCTGCTCACGAAGTCCCGTTCGGGATTCAAGTACGGCGACACCACGCTGACCGACCACATGGCCTACGACGGGCTGCACGACGCGTTCACCGACCAGGCCATGGGTCTGCTCACCGAACAGCGCAACGACTCCGACGGGCTCAGCCGCGAGGCGCAGGACGCGTTCGCCGCCCGCTCGCACCAGCGCGCCGCCCGGGCCTGGAAAGACGGCCTGTTCGCCGACGAGGTGGTGCCGGTGGAGATCCCGCAGCGCAAGGGTGACCCGGTGGTGTTCAACGAGGACGAGGGCATCCGCGCGGACACCACCGCGGAATCGCTGGCCAAGCTCAAGCCCGCGTTCCGCAAGGACGGCACGATCACCGCGGGCACCGCATCGCAGATCTCCGATGGGGCCGCCGCGGTCGTGGTGATGAGCAAGGCCAAGGCCACCGAGCTCGGCCTCGAATGGCTCGCCGAGATCGGCCCGCACGGCGTGGTCGCCGGTCCGGACTCCACCCTGCAGGAGCAGCCCGCGAACGCGATCGTCAAGGCCTGCGCCAAGAACGGCACCGATCCGGGCAAGCTCGACGTGGTCGAGATCAATGAGGCCTTCGCCGCGGTCGGGCTCGCCTCGGCCCGCAAGCTGGGCTACGCCGAGGACGACGAGCGGATCAACCCGAACGGCGGCGCGATCGCCATGGGGCACCCGATCGGCATGTCCGGCGCCCGGCTCGCGCTCACCCTCGCGCACGAACTGCGCCGCCGGGGCGGCGGAACCGGGGCGGCCGCGCTGTGTGGTGGCGGCGGCCAGGGTGACGCGCTGCTGCTCACCGTGCCGCGCTGACCGAGGCCCGACGCAATTAGAGTGATCACGTGGCCAAACAGAGCATTCCGGAGCTGATCGAACAGGCCCGTGACGGTCGTCCGCGCGCGGTGGCGCGGCTGATCTCGATGGTGGAGGACGCGAGCCCGGCGCTGCGCGAGGTCGCCGCCGGGCTCGCCCCGCTCACCGGGAACGCGACGGTCATCGGGATCACCGGTTCACCGGGTGTCGGCAAGTCCACCTCCACATCGGCGCTGGTCTCGCTGCTGCGCGAGCAGGGCAAGCGGGTCGGGGTGCTCGCCGTGGACCCGTCCTCACCGTTCTCCGGCGGCGCGCTGCTCGGGGACCGGATCCGGATGCAGGACCACGCGCTCGACGAGGGCGTGTACATCCGCTCCATGGCGACCCGCGGTCATCTGGGCGGGGTGGCCTCGGCCACCGGTCAGGCGCTGCGGGTGCTCGACGCGGCCGGTTGCGATGTGGTGCTCATCGAGACGGTCGGGGTCGGCCAGTCCGAGGTGGACGTGGTGAGCCTCGCCGACACCACCCTGGTACTGCTCGCCCCGGGCATGGGCGACGGTATCCAGGCGGCGAAGGCGGGGATCCTGGAGATCGCCGACGTGTTCGTGGTGAACAAGGCCGACCGGGACGGCGCCGATCAGGTGGTTCGCGACCTCAAACACATGATCTCGCTCGGCCGCAGGGAACGCGAGGGCCCGAGCTGGCGCCCGGAGATCGTGCCGACCGTGGCCAGCCGGACCGAGGGGGTCGGCGATGTGCTCACCGCGATCGACGCGCACCGGACCTGGCTGACCGAGCACGGTGAGCTCGAGGCGCGGCGGCGGCACCGGGCCGAGCGGGAGATCGAGGCCATCGCACTGGCCGCGCTGCGCGCCGAGATGGGCGATCTGCGCGGCGGGGACACGCTCGGTGACCTCGCGGCCGAGGTCGCGGGCGGCAAGACCGACCCGTACGCGGCGGCCGACCGGCTGATCGCTACCTTGCGGAACACATGAGCCCCGACCCAGTCACGGCCCGCCGCGCGATCGACGGGCTTGTCCGGACCACCCCGGTGCTGCACGCCCGCCCGGATCTGCTGTTCAAGCTCGAACAGCACCAGGTGTCCGGGACCTTCAAGGCACGCGGGGCGTTCACCGCGCTCAGCCTCGCCAGGGAGCAAGGCACCCTGCCCGCCGCCGGAGTGGTCGCGGCCTCCGGCGGGAACCACGGGATCGCCGTGGCGACCGCGGCGACCACGCTCGGCATCCCGGTGCACGTGTTCATTCCGGAGGCCGCCTCCCCCGCCAAGCGCGCCCTGCTGGAGGCCAGCGGGGCGAAGGTGACCGTCGCCGGTGCGCTCTACGCCGACGCGCTGGAGGCCAGCCGCGCCGAGATCGAGCGGACCGGCGCGATGCAGATCCACGCCTACGACCAGCCCGAGGTGGTGGCCGGTCAGGCGACACTCGCACTGGAACTGCTGGAACAGGCGGAGTTCGACACGGTGCTCGTGGCGGTCGGCGGTGGCGGGCTGCTCGGCGGGATCGTCGCCGGGCTGGCCGGTTCGCCTGCCCGGATCGTCGCGGTCGAGCCGGAACTGATCCCCTCCATGCATTCGGCACTCGCCGCGGGCGGCCCGGTTCCGGTCGAGGTCTCCGGGCTCACCAAGGATTCCCTCGGCGCGAGCAAGGTCGGTGCGCTGCCCTACCGCCTTGCCGCCGAGGCCGGAGTGCACAGCGTGCTGGTGCCCGAGGCGGAGATCCGGGCCGCGCACACCGCGCTGTGGCAGGAATTCCGGATCGCCGCCGAGTACAGCGCGGCGACCGCCTATGCCGCCCTGCGCTGCGGCGCCTACCGGCCGCGCGATGGCGAGCGGGTCGTGGTGCTCATCTGCGGGGCCAACATCGAATCCCCGCGGGTGTAGCCGTGTCCCGCCCGGTGATCGTCGATCCGGCCGCCGCGACCCGGCGGCTGCTCCGGTTCGCCGCGCTGATCTGCGCGCTGGTGGGGCTCGGTGGCATCGCGGGTGCGATCACCGGGGGCAGCCTGGCGACCTTCCTGCTCGTCGGCGTGTTCTTCCTGCTGTTCGCGGTGTTCCTGGCGATCGGGAGCAGCCGGGCGCGCACCGGGGAACGGCTCGTGTTCGACGAGCACGGCATCAGCGGATCCGGCGGGGAACGCGACTGGTCCATCGGCTGGGCGCAGCTGCGCACCGCGCGCACCACGACCGCGCGGGTGTCCACGGGTTCCGGTACCGCGCTCGGGGTTCCCTGCCTGGAACTCACACCCTCCGATGTGGACAGTGCGACCGAGTACCCGGACCTCGCCCATCTCTGGGATGCCGAGGCCGGGGTGTGGCGCTGCCCGGTCAGCCCGGCGGGCAACGCGCTGCGCCGCACCGCCCGCGGGATCCGCCGGTTCCGCCGCCGCTGACCGCGGCAGCGGAACCGGACGTTATGCGGGCTCCCCCGGCGCCGGTGGCCTGCAGTGGATCGAGGTGGCCTCGCCGATCGCCTCGATGGCCCCGGCCGCGTACGGAATCACCGCGGTGTTTCCCTTGCTCAGCACCACTTCCTCGCCGTTCTCCGGGATGAGCCGCAGCTCCCCCTCGAGCACGATCAGCACCGAGTACCCGGCGCGCAGCAGCACCCCGCGCGCGGTGGAGAGCCGGTGCGCCCGGAAATACCGTTCCTGTTCCCCGTCGAGCAGCCAGCGGCACGGCGCGTCCGCCTCCGCACGGTGCACGATCGCGCCGAGGCGGCGTTCCTCCCAGCCGGTCCGGTCCACGCAGAACATCGCGAGGTCGAAGCCCAGTCCGAGCGATCCGGTCTCGGCGTCGGCCAGAAACCCTTTCCACTCGAGGGTTATGGACAGATCGGTTGGCTGCTGCAGCTCGGCGATGAACACGCCCTCGCCGATCGCGTGCGGCAGACCCGCCGGGATGAACACGGTGTCCCCGGGCGCCACGCTGAGCCGGTTGAGCGCACCGAGCATGGCCGCGCTGTCCTGGTTCTCCACCCAGGAACGCAGCGTCTCCTCGTCGACATCCTCGCGGAATCCCGCGTACACACAGGGATCCTCGCCGTTGGTCTCGAGCACCACCCAGGCCTCGGTCTTGCCGAAGCTGCTGTCCAGGTGCCGCTGCGCGAACCCGTCCGAGGGGTGGCAGTGCACCGGGAGCCGCTGGCCCGCGTCGAGCAGTTTCACCAGCAGCGCGGGATCCGAGCCGAACCGCGCGGTGTGCGCGGGCCCCAGCCAGCTGTACGGGTCGAGCTTGATGGCCTCGCGCAGCAGGGTGCCGTCCGGCAGCCGGGAAAGCCCGGATTCCTCGTGCCCGAACCGGGTCGTCGTCGAGGCGACCCAGTCCTCCGGACCGTATTCCGCGCTCGCGGGCATCCCGCGCAACCGGGCGATCGCCGCGCCCCCTCGATAGAACTGCTCGGGCTGATTCGCCGCGAGCACCGCCGGTGCCGGCCCGTTGACATTCATGGTGATATCTCTCCTGATCCTCGTGGAACGAGTCGTGCGGGGAGGACGAGATCGCGATGCGGCGAGTCATCCCCCTGGATTCTCGCGAACAGCCGCCCGGCCGCCGCGTGCCCGAGCGCCTTGGCGTCGTGCGCGATCACGGTGACGGGTGGATCGAGCAGATCGGCGAGTTCGAAGTCATCGAATCCGATCAGCGCCGGCCGTTCGGGCATTCCGGCGAGCACCCGCAGCAGGCCGATCGTGATCCGGTTGTTCCCGCCGATCAGCGCGGTCACCGAACGGTCGAACATGGCGCGCAGCGCGGTGCCGATGCTGTGCTCATCGTGCGGTCCCATGGCGGCGAATTCCGCACCGCGCTCGATCCCGGCCCGCGCGCATCCCTCGCGGAATCCGCGCAGCCGCTCGGCCGCGGTGAAGATTTCCGGGTCGTCACCGAGGAATCCGATGTGCCGGTGCCCGTGCTCGGCGAGGTGCGCCACCGCCATCATGGTGCCGCCGACGTTGTCCATCAGCACGGTGTCCGCCGTGACATCGCCGCCCGGCCGGTCGATGAACACCACCGGGGTGCCCGCGCGGATCTCGGCGGCGAGGTATCCCTGCTCACGCCCGGCGGGCACGATCAGCAGCCCGTCCACCCGCCGCGCGCAGAAATCCAGTGCGAGTTCGCGGGCCTGCACCGGATCCTCGTCCGAGGACGCGGAGAGCACCCGCCTGCCGAACTGGCGCGCCACCTCTTCCACGCCGCGGGTGAGCCCGGAGTAGAAGGGGTTCGACACATCCTCGAGCAGCAGCCCCACGGTCGCGGTGGTGACGCCCTGGCGCAGATTGCGCGCGCCCATATTGCGCCGGAAGCCGAGGCTCTCGATCGCCGCGAGCACCTGCCGCGCGGTCTGCTCATGCACTCCCGGTTCGTCGTTGACCACCCGGGAGACCGTCTTGATGGACACACCGGCCAACCGCGCGACATCGTTCATCGTCGCGCGGCGCGCCCGTTTCTCCCGTGTCCCTGACAACGTTGTCATCGTAGCCGATTCAACACGGGCACCGAAGGCACGTCAACATGTCCCGCGAACGCGGGACCCCGCCGTGGTCCGGATGGCGCATTCCTTGTCCGGTTCCGGACAGGCCCCGCACCACGCATTGACCGGCGCCCGGCAGCTGAGCACAGTGACAGTGTCCCAGCGTCAGCTGTTCATCACGCTGTGTTCGCACGGAGGTGGGTCATGCCGTCCCGGTTCCCGATCGCGGTGCTCGCGCTCATTCTCGCCGCCGGGTCTCTTTCCGTACCCGCTCAGGCGCGCGTTCACGATCCCGCGCGCTACGTGAATCCCTATCTGGGCACCAAACCGGGCGCACCCGATCAGGGAACCGGCGGCGGGGCGGGCAACAACTTCCCTGGTGCCGATGTGCCGTTCGGCATGGTGCAGCGGAGCCCGGACACGGTGACCGAACAGCATGGCGGCTATTTCTACGACGACAACCGGATCAAGGGGTTCAGCCTCACCCATCTCTCCGGTGCGGGCTGCGATACCTATCAGGACATTCCGTTCCTGCCCATTTCCGGCGAGGTCACCGAATCCCCGCCGTTCACCCGGATCGCTACGTCGCCCGGTTCTCCCACCGGAACGAAACGGTCCGCCCCGGCTATTACGGCGTCCGGCTGGACAACGGCGTGCACACCGAGCTCTCGGTGACCCGGCGCAGCGGGGCGGCCCGATTCGCCTTCCCACAGGGAAAACCCGCCACCCTGCTGGTGAACACCTCCGGATCGGTGACCGGAACCCGCGATTCGCGGATCTCGATCGGCAGGGACAGCATTTCCGGCTGGGCGGCAAGCGGCGACTTCTGCGGCACGAAGAACCGGTACCGGGTGTATTTCCACGCGCAATTCGACAAACCCTTCCAGAGGACCGGAACCTGGCGCGGTGGCACGGTCACCCCGCGGCGCAGCGGCGTACAGGACAGCGGCGGCTACGCGGAATTCGAGCCGGGTTCCACGGTCAATGTGCGGCTCGGGCTCTCCTTCGTCTCGGCCGAGGGCGCGAAACGCAATCTGGCCGCCGAGAACCGCGGCCGGGATGTGGACGCGATCGCGAGCCAGGCGAACGCGGCGTGGAACAGGCGGCTCGGCGAGATCGCGGTCACCGGCGGTACCGAGGAACAGAAACGCACCTTCTATTCCTCGCTCTATCACGCGTATCTGCAGCCGAACGTGTTCTCCGATGTGGACGGCCGCTATCCGGGTTTCGACGGGAAAATCCACACCGCACCGAAGGGCAGGACCATCTACACCGACTTCTCCGGCTGGGACATCTACCGCTCCGAGGTGCCGTTGCTTTCCGTGCTCGCGCCGAAAGAGATGTCGGATATCGCCTACACCATGCGGGAATTCGCCGAACAGGGCGGAGCCTGGGACCGCTGGACGGTCGCCAACGACTACACCGGGGTGATGAACGGCGATCCCGAGCACATCATCCTCGCCTCCGCGTATGCCTTCGGCGCCAAGGATTTCGGAGCGCACCGGGCCCTGCTTTCCATGCTGCGCGGGGCGAATCAGCCGACCAGCGGCTACGAGGAACGTCCCGGACTCGGCGAATACCTGAAACTCGGCTACGTTCCGGGAAAAGCAGCGGACACACTCGAGTACACCAGCGCCGATTTCGCGATCGCCCAGCTCGCGCACCGGCTCGGTGACGACGACACTTATCGCGGTTTCATGAAACGCGCGCGGTACTGGCACAAACTCTACAATCCGGAGACCGGTTATCTGCAACCGCGCAATGCCGACGGCGGTTTTCCCGCCGATTTCGACCCGGCGACCCCGGACGGCTGGGTGGAAGGAAACGGCGCACAGTACGCCTGGATGGTCCCGTACGACTACGCTGGACTCATCCGCGCCTACGGCGGCAGGAAAGCGGTGAACAACCGGCTGGACGCGTTCTTCGCACGGCTCAACGCGGGAACCAGGAAACCGTACGCCTTCCTGTCCAACGAACCGGGCGCCGCGAGCCCCTGGGTCTCCGATTTCACCGGGGCACCGGCGAAAACCCAGCAGCTGACCAGGCGGGTGCTGCGCGAACTGTTCCGCAGCGGACCCGACGGCCTCGCGGGCAACGACGACCTCGGGCAGATGGGCGCCTGGTACGTCTGGACCGCGATGGGACTGTATCCCGAATATCCCGGCCGCGCCGAGCTCGTGACCGGATCACCGGTGTTCACCGGGGTTGCGATCCACAGCCCGGACGGCCGCGAATTCCGCATCACCGCACCGGATTCCAGCGAGACGAACCAATACGTGGCCGGGTTACGGGTGAACGGACGGGATTCCGCACGGCCCTGGTTGCCGGAGTCCTTCGCCGAGCGCGGTGGTTCGCTCGAATTCGCCATGGCCGCGCGGCCGACGGATTGGGGAACCGCGAACGCGGACGCGCCGCCTTCCCCATAATCTAGGGCCATTGGGTACGGACGACCTCGAGGTGGATGAATAGGGAATACACCTTCGGTCTGACCGAGCAGGACCCAAAAAGCTCGACAAAGCCGCGGTGTCCCAGGACCGCGACCGCGATTACGTGCTGCCTCAGGCTATTCGGCATTTGGCCGACGAGAGGGAGCTGATTCACGTCGATCCCCTCCCCGCCCCGGGTGAGTAGCGGTTCACCGCGGAGCTCCGCGGTCACCCATTTCCCGCATTGACCGGCGAACACCGCCTCACTACCGTCGATTCATGCCCCGCACGCGCCTGGCTTTCCTGGCCCTGGCCGTGGTCCTGCTCGCCCCGTTCGGCCTGCCGTCCGCGGGCGCCGAACCGGCCCCGTTCCACTGGGGTGTGGCCACCTCCGGATACCAGGCCGAGGGCAGCGCCCCGGACAGCAACTGGTCGCGCTATATCGCCGCGAACGCCGGAACGGGCGGCATCGATCCGTACGGGAACGGGGTGGATTTCCGGCATCGCTACCGCGAGGACATCCGGCTCGCCGCGGGGATGGGCGTGAACACTTTCCGGTTCAGCCTCGAATGGGCGCGCGTACAGCCCCGGCCCGGGGTGTGGGATCGGCGGGAGCTGGCCTATTACGACGATCTCGTCCGGCGGATCCGCGCGGCGGGAATGACCCCGATGATCACGCTCAGCCATTTCGTCTACCCGGGATGGGTGCGGGACAACGGCGGGTTCGCCGCACGCCGCACCGTAACGGATTTCCTCGCTTTCACCGAGCAGATCGTGCGCCGCTACCGGGGCGAGCACGTGTTGTGGGTGACGTTCAACGAGCCGACCGTGTTCCTCGGCGACGAACTCAAGCTCGGCACCCTCGATCTCGGCCGGATTCCCGCGTGGCGGGCGAATCTCGTCGCCGCGCACCGGCAGGCCTACGATCTGATCCACCGTATCGATCCCGGTGCGCTCGTCACCAGCAACCAGTCCTTCACCTCGGTGTTCAACCCGGCGACCGACCTGCTCGTGCTCGATGCGATCAAGGACAAGCTGGACTACCTCGGCATCGACTACTACTACGGCGCCAGCCTGGACAATCTGTCCGCGATCAACGGCGCATTCGGGAAACTGTGGGACATCCGGCTCGAGCCGGAGGGTATCTACGATGCGCTGCGCTACTACGCGAACCGCTATCCGGGGCTGCCGCTGTACATCGTGGAGAACGGTATGCCGACCGACAATGGCTTACCGCGTGCCGATGGCTACACCCGCTCGGCGGCACTGCGCGATTCGATCTTTTGGGTGCAGCGCGCCAAAGCCGACGGGATGAACGTGATCGGCTACAACTACTGGAGCATCACCGACAATTACGAGTGGGGCAGCTACCGGCCGAGGTTCGGGCTGTACACGGTGGACGCCCGCACCGATCCGCGGCTGAGCAGGAGACCAACCGATGCGGTGGCGGCCTACCGGGATGTGATCGCCCGCGGCGGGGTTCCCGGCGACTACCGGCTGGTGCGCGGACCGGCCTTCTGCTCGCTCGACGATCCCCCGGTCAGCTGCCTGCACCCGGCCGACCCGAACGGTCCGCGCGCCCGGCTCGGTGCCACCGCCGGGATCAGCGCAGCACGTGCCGGGGTCGGCTAGGTCCGGCCAGCAGCGAGACCGCGATCGCGCCCGCCCGCCGCAGCGCGCCCGGGCTGCCGTTCAGCCCGCTGTGCACCGTCGCACCTTCGAGCAGCAGGAACAGATGCTCGGCGAGCTCGGCCGGTTCGGCGATGTGCGGGTGGTCCTCGATGATCAGTCTGGCCAGCAGCTGCTGTACCTGGTTCTTGTGGTCCTCGATGACCGCTCTGCCCTCGTGCCCTGGCGGCAGTTCGGCCGCGGCGTTGAGGAAGGCGCAGCCCCGCGAGAGGTCCACCCCGGGATGTTCGAGGTAGGTGTCGAACACCACGAGCACCCGCGGCGGGGCGGCCGCGGCCAGCTGCGCCTGCAGATACTCCCACCAGTCCAGGTGCCGGTGCCGCAGGTACGCCACCACGAGCGCGTCCTTGGAGCCGAAGCAGTCGTAGAGGGTTTTCTTGGTCACGGACGCTGTTTCCGCGATCGCGGCGACCCCGACGGCGTTGATCCCCTTGCGATAGAACAGCTCGGCCGCCGCGGCGAGCACCCGGGAACCAGCATCCGTGAGCACCGCTCGTTCCGTCATACCTCGACTATACCGACCGGTGGGTTGACCTCGCGGCAAACCCTCTGGCATCGTAAACGAGGTATACCAGTCGGTATAGATCAGGCGAACCCCGAGGATGGATCATGCGAACGATGACCGCTGCCGTGCTGACCAGGCACGGCGAACAGGACGCGCTCGAGGTGCGCCGCGATCAACCGGTGCCGACACCGGGCGAGGGCGAAGTGCTGGTGGCGGTACGGGCGGCCGCGATGAACAACACCGATCTCTGGACGCGCAGGGGCGCCTACGGAGTGCCCGGCGATCCGGAGGCGCGCACCGGCTGGCGTGGTCCGATCGACTTCCCGCGGATCCAGGGCGGGGACAGCGCCGGGGTCGTCGAGCAGACCGGTCCGGGTGTACCGGCCGAACTGCGCGGCACGCGGGTGCTCGTCGATCCGGCGCTCTATCGCGATGCGGGCGAGCACGCCCCGCCGGTCGGGTTGCTCGGCAGCGAGGCGGACGGTGGCTTCGCCGAATACGTCGTGGCGCGGGCGGAGCGGGTGCACGATGTCAGCGGCTCACCGCTGCCCGATGAGCAGCTGGCCGGTCTCCCGGTCGCCTATGGGACGGCGATGGGCATGCTCGAACGCGCGGAGATCGGTGCCGGGGAGACGGTGCTGGTCACCGGGGCCTCCGGCGGGGTGGGGCTCGCCCTCGTCCAGCTCGCGGCGGCCCGCGGTGCCGAGGTCATCGCGGTGACCACGGCCGCCAAGCGGGAGGCCGTGCTCGCCGCGGGCGCGGCCCGCGCCGTTTCCCGCGAGGACGGCCCGCTCACCATCGCCGACCGGCTCGACGCGGTGGCCGATGTCGTCGCCGGGCCACTGGTCGAGCAGTTTCTCCCGCTGCTGCGCGATGACGGGCGCTGGGTGATCGCCGGCGCGGTGGCCGGTGCGGTGCTCCCGATCGATGTGCGCCGGCTGTACCTGCACAACCTGCGGATGATCGGTTCCGCGATGCACACCAGGGCACACTTCGCGAAACTGGTGCAGGAGGCGCGCGCGGGCTCGATCCGGCCGTTGGTCGCGGAACGGTTCCCGCTCAGCGAGATCCACGCGGCGCAGCGCCGATTCCTCGAATACCGGCACATCGGCAAGATCGTGCTCGACCCGGCGGCCTGACCGGCCCGCCCGGCCACTGCACCGGCATACTTCCCGGCATGCCCGAGATATCCCCGAAGGCCGTGCTGATCGCCGGGACGCACAGCGGTGCGGGCAAGACGACCGTGACCGCGATCCTGCTGACTGCCCTGCGCGCACGGGGACTGCGGGTACGGGCCTTCAAGCTCGGACCGGATTTCATCGATCCGGGTTATCACGCCGAAATCACCGGCGAACCCTCGATCAATCTCGATCCGTGGCTGATGGGCGAACACGGAGTGCGCCGCAGCTTCGGCCGGTGGTCGCGGGATGCGGACATCTGCGTCATCGAATCCATGGGCGCTCTCTACGACGGAGCGGACGGCACCGAACGGGGCAGCGCGGCACAGCTGGCGAAACTGCTCGGTGTCCCCGTGGTCGTCGTGCTCGACGTGTGGGGCATGACCAGGACCGCGGGCGCGATCCTGGACGGACTGCGCGCCTTCGACCCGCAGGTTCGCATCGCCGGTTGTGTGCTCAACCGGACCGGAAGCCAGGCGCATGCGCGAATGGTGCTCGACGCCCTTCCGGAACGGCTGCGCGGCCTGGTGCTCGGGAACGTGCCGCGCTCGGCCGAACTCGACATTCCCGAACGGCATCTCGGCCTGCTCACCGTGCAGGAGAATCCCGCCGCACGCGCGCCGAACTGGGCACGGGCGGGCGAACACATCGAGACCGGGCGCCTGTCCGCGATCGCCTGTGGCGCCCCGGTTCCCGCTCCGCCCGTGGCACCCGTCCGGGAACCGCTCGCCCGCCTGGCGATCGCGCGGGACCGGGCGTTCTGCTTCTACTACGCGGAAAACCTGCACGCATTGCGCGCGGCGGGATTCGAACTCGTCCCCTTCGCCCCTGCCGAACAGGAACGCCTGCCCGGAAACATCGACGCGGTGTATCTGGGCGGCGGTTATCCGGAAAGTTTCGCCGAACAGCTCGCCGGCAACACCGCGCTGGCCAGGCAACTGCGCGACCGGGCGGCAGCCGGGCTCCCGGTCTACGCCGAGTGCGGTGGCCTGCTGTATCTCGCCCGCTCGCTGACCGGTTTCGACGGGCGGAAACACCCGATGGCCGGAGTGCTGCCGATCGATATCGCCATGGACCCGGACCATCTGGTGATCCGGTACACCGAATCGCGCACCACCCGGGCGAGCGTGCTCGGGCCGCGCGGAACCGTGTTGCGCGGCCAGGAATTCCACCAGTCCCGGGTGATCGACGCCGATCTCGAGCCGGGTCTTTTCACGGTCACCACGAGTACCGGTGACTCCTTTCCCGCCGGCTACCGGAGCGGAAATGTGGTGGCGAGCTATATCCACCAGCATTTCGGAGCGCGGCCGGATATCGCGGAAAACCTGCTGCGGTCCGCGCTCGGGAACCGCCCGGAACAATCGACATCCGCCGGCTGTCAATAAGCAGCCGGTAATTGTCCTGATCACCAGGTGGTGATTATTCTCGGCCGGTCACCGGGCAATGCCGCATTTCGGGCACATCCGGGCGGGGATTGCGCCATTCAGGTCATTCCGGTGCGCATCGCGACTGTGCTGCAATCGATATGACGCAAAGATTCCGTACCGAGGATGGTCACATGGGTCTGCTTCGTCGTATCGGTCTCCTCGCCACCGCCGCCGCGCTGACCGCGGGAACGGTGGCCACTCCGGCGCTCGCCGCGGGTGGATCGGATTGGCCGCCGCAGACCGGCCGCGGCCCCTGCTCGGTGAGCAAGACGGACAATGCCGGTGTTCCGATGCGGGACGGAACCATGCTGCGCGCCGATGTGTACCGCCCGGACACCACGAAGAAAGTACCGGTGATCCTGTACCGCACGCAGTACGACAAGGTGCAGGCACAGATGTCCCCGTACCGGTACCAGAGTCCGGACTGGTTCGCCTCGCACTGCTATCTGGTGGTCACCGAGGACATCCGCGGGCAGTACGCCTCGAACGGAACCTTCTCCGAATTCACCCACGACCAGAAAGACGGCTACGACAGCGTGGAATGGGCCGCGCGGTTGCCCGGCTCGAACGGCAGGGTCGGGATGTACGGTTCCTCGTACGTCGGCGCGACCCAGTGGCTGGCCGCCGAAACCGCGCCGCCCCATCTGAAGACGATCATCCCGGCGAACACCGCCGCCGACTACTACAACAACTGGACCTACGAGGACGGCGCCTTCCGGCTGGCCTTCGTCGAGCCGTGGACCATGGGCGATCTCGCCCTTTCCGCGGCGCAGAACCGGGGCGATATGGCGCTCGCGGATCAGCTCAAGAAGGCGAGCGGGAACGCCCAGCGCTGGCTCGCCTACCGGCCTTACACCGAACTCCCGCCGCTGCGGCCACAGGATCCGAAGGTCGCGCCGTATTTCTTCGACTGGCTCCGGCACCGTACCGACGGCCCCTACTGGCAGAAATGGGCGCCACAACGGTACTACCACAAGATCGGTATCCCGGTACTCGACTTCGAGGGCTGGTACGACGCCTTCCTTCCCGGCGGTATCCAGAACTTCACCGGGATGACGCAGTCGGCCGGATCCGCGTACGCCCGCGCGAACCAGCACATCGTCATCGGGCCGTGGGACCACGTCGGCTGGGGCAGGCCGCAGAGCACCGAGGCGCCGCTGCTCAAGCAGATCGGCCCGGTCGGCAATTCGCCGATCAACGAGATGATGCTGGACTGGTGGGACCACTACCTCAAGGGCAAGGACAACGGCATCGACAAACAGCCCAAGGTCCGCTACTTCGAAATGGGCGCCAACAAGTGGAAGACGGCCGCGCGGTGGCCGATCCCCGGCACCCGGTGGACCGACTACTACCTGGCCAGCACCGGAAACGCGGGCGGCTCGGGCGGAACGCTCGGATCGGCCCCGCCCGCACGGAACACGGCCGACCACTACCGCTATGACCCGCGCAACCCGGTGCCGAGTGTCGGCGGGCACTCCTGCTGTTCGGCGAGCACCGGACCGCAGGGACCCTACGATCAGTCCACCGTGGAGCGCCGCCCGGATGTGCTCGGCTACACCTCGAAACCGCTCACGAAGGACACCGAGGTCACCGGACCGATGACGGTCACCCTCTATGCGAAGTCCTCGGCACCGGACACCGACTGGACGGCCAAGGTCAGCGATGTGCACCCGGACGGCAGTGTGGTGAACCTCAACAATGGGATCGTGCGGGCCAGTTTCCGCGAGTCACACACAAATCCGACCCCGATCGTGCCGGGCAAGGTCTACCGGTACACGATCAAGGTCTGGCCGTCGAGCAATCTGTTCAAGGCCGGGCACCGGATCCGGCTGGACATCTCCTCCAGCGACTACCCGCAGTTCGATCCGAACCCGAACAACGGTTCCTGGGCCGGGGAAACGGATCGGACCACGGTCGCGCGGCAGACGGTGCTGCACGATGCGGCGCACCCGTCCAAGCTCACCCTGCCGGTCATCCGCTGACCGGGCCGAGATCGGGCGTGTCGCGCAGTTCGATCGTGGTGCCCGCCTCGTGGAGTTCGAGCACGATCAACTCGTTACGCCCGGAACGCCACAGCGGAGCCGGCGCATACAAGGTCTGCTGCGGGCCCACATTCCAGTACCGGCCGAGCAGGAACCCGTTCAACCACACCAGACCCTTCGTCCATCCCGGCAACCCGATGAACCCGTCCGCGGGCGAACCCACCCTGGCATGCGCGCGATGGAACACCGGTCCGGCGGCATCGGTGCCACCGCGCCGGAACCGCAGTCCGGCGAGATCGTCCAGCGGAAGCGGGCGCATCTCCCAGCCGAACAGTGTCTGCCCGGCGAGCTTGACCCGGTCGGTGATCCCTTTCGGATCGGCCAGCTTGTCGGTGAAGTTGATCCGTCCCCCGGTGTCCACGAGGATGTCCAGGGTGCTCGAGGGCCCGGCGATCGCGGTTTCCACACTCTGCTCCGGTTTGTTGCGATCCAGCGTGCCGAGCGGTTTCCCGTCCAGCCAGAGCAGCGCGCGGTCGGCGAGCCCGGAGATGGTGATGGGGGATTTCTCCTGTGGCCCCTGGATTTTCGTGCGATAGTGCACCAATCCGTTGGCCTGGCCCAGTTTCTCCATGGTCAGCGGGCTCGGCCCGGTCTTCGGCGTACTGAGCGCACCGAGTGAGTCCAGTAGCCCGGCCGATTCCGCAGGGCGCACGGTCTGCGGCGCCATCCGCTTCGGTGTCGGCGGCAACGGCTCGTCGGGCACCGGTGCGTGTTTGCCGATCGCCGCGCGGAAAACGTGGAACTTCTCGGTCAGTTCGCCGGATTCGCTGACCGGGGAGTCGTAGTCGTAACTGGTCACGGTCGGCTGATAGGTGGTGCCATCGTGGTTCGCGCCCGCTCCCCAGCCGAAGTTGGTGGATCCCGCGGCCATGTACAGATTGATCGAGGCGCCCTTGGCCAGGATCTTCTCGATGTTCGCCGCATGCTCGGCCGGGTCGGTCCGGTGGTGTTTCTCGCCCCAGTGGTCGAACCAGCCGTCCCAGAACTCGGTGCACCACAACGGACCGTGCGGCTGGATCTTCCGCAGCTTGGTGAAGTTGGCGTCCGGATCCTCGCCGCCGTCGAAGTTCACCGTGTTGAAGGTGCCCGGCAGGCTTCCTCCGCGCAGCATGTAATCGGAAGAACCGTTGCAGCAGAACAGCAAACTGTCGATGCCGCCGTGTTCGAGCATCGAGCGGATGTGGGCGAGGTGGGTCTGGTCGTCGCCGTAGCTGCCGTACTCGTTCTCCACCTGCACGGCGATGATCGGACCGCCCCGCGTGGCCTGCAGCCCGGCGATCCTGGGCAGCAGGGCGTCGAAGAATTCCTTGACATGGCGTTCGTAGACCGGATCCGCGCAGCGCAGTTCGATCTCCGGTTCGGCGAGCAGCCACGGTGGCAGCCCGCCGAAGTCCCATTCGGCGCAGATGTACGGGCCGGGGCGCAACACCACCTTCAGGCCGAGCCGGCCCGCGGTCTCGATGAACCGGGCGAGATCGGCCTGGCCGCTGAAGTCGAACTTCCCCTTGCGTGGTTCGTGCATGTTCCACGCGACATAGGTCTCGACCGTGTTGAGCCCCATCAGCCGCAGCCGGTTGAGCCGGTCCTCCCACTGCTCGGGGCGGATCCGGAAATAGTGGATCGCCCCGGAGATCACCTGGAACGGCTTGCCGTCCAGCAGGAAGCGGTCTCCCTCGATGGTCAGCCCCGCGGCGGAGCGCGCCGAGGCGAGCACCGTCCGCGGAGCGGCATCCGTTGCCATGCTCGCGGCAGCGGTACCGCCGGTGCCCGCCACCGCTCCGACCGCTGCGGCCCAGCCGAGGAACCCGCGACGCCCGATCGCACCCATTGCTCGCTCCTTTGCGAAGTCACGCAGGATCAATCAACTTCGCACAAGTTAGAACATGGCAGGCGTGCTGACAAGCCCCCGGCCGGACCGGAATCAGCCGAGGTCAGGCGTATCGCGCAGGTCGATCGTGGTGCCTGCCTCGTGCAGTTCGAGCACGATCAGCTCGTTACGTCCCGAACGCCACAGCGGAGCGGGCGCGTACAGCGTCTGCTGCGGACCAACGTTCCAGTACCGGCCGAGCAGGAACCCGTTCAGCCACACCAGCCCCTTCGTCCATCCCGGCAACCCGATGAACCCGTCCGCGGGCGAACCCACCCTGGCATGCGCGCGATGGAACGTGGGGCCGATCCCGCTCGCGGCACCGCGCCGGAACCGCACCCTGGACAGGTCGTCCAGAGCGAGCGGCCAGGCCTGCCAGTCCATCAGGATCTGATCGCCGAAGAGCACATCCCCAAAGATTCCCTTGGGATCGAGCAGTTTGTGCGTGAAGTTGAGCCGCCCGTTCGCGTCCACGAGAATGTCCAGGGTGCTGGACGGTGATCCGACCGCGGTCTCCAGCGTCTGCCCGGGCTTGTTCCGGTCCAGGACACCGAGCGGTTTCCCGTCGCAGAACACCAGCGCGCGGTCGCCGAACCCCTCGATCGCGATCGGGGTTTTCCGTTGTGGTCCCTGGATTTTCGTGCGGTAGTGCACGAGCCCGTTGGTCTGGCCGAGCCGTTCCATGGCCAGCGGGGTGGGCAGCTTGCGCATCTCGGCGAGCGAATCGAGCTGGTCGAACAGGTTCGCCGATTCGGCAACGCGCACGGCCTGCGGGGCCATCCGTTTCGGCGTCGGCGGCAGCGGCTCGTTCGGCACCGGTGCGTGTTTGGCGATCGCCGCGCGGAAGGCGTGGAACTTCGCGGTGATCTCCCCGGACTCGCTGACCGGCGCCGCGTAGTCGTAGCTGGTGACCACCGCCCGGTAGGCCTTCTCCGGATTGTCCGCATCGGCACCGGCGCCCCAGCCGAAATTGGTCGAGCCCGCGGCCATGTACAGGTTGACCGACGCGCCCTCGGCCAGGATCCGGTCGATATTGTCCGCGAACTTCCGCGGGTCCCCCTGCTCGCGCGGTTGCCCCCAGGAGTCGAACCAGCCGTCCCAGAATTCGCTGCACCACAACGGTCCGTGCGGCTGGATCTCGCGCAGTTTGGCGAACTTCGCCGCCACATCGGCGGTGCCGTCGAAGTTCACCGTGTTGAAGGTGCCCGGCAGATGACCCCCGCGCAGCATGTAGTCCTCGCTGGCGCTGTTGCAGCAGAACAGCAGGCAGTCGATGCCCGCGGCCTCGTACCGTTCCCGCAGATGTGCGAGGTATCCGGTGTCGTTGCCGTAGCTGCCGTACTCGTTCTCGATCTGCATCGCGAGCACCGGGCCGCCCCTGCTGGACTGCAGCTCGGCCAGCCGCGGCAGCAGCACCGCGAAGTATTCGTCGACATGGCGCAGAAAGCGCGGATCGGAGCAGCGCACCCGCGCTTCCGGCTCGGCGAGCAGCCAGGAGGGCAAGCCGCCGAAATCCCACTCCGAGCCGATGTAGGGACCGGGCCGCAGCACCACGTTGAGCCCGAGTTCACCCGCCGTGCGCACGAACCTGGCCACATCGGTGAACCCGGAGAACTCGAACCGCCCCTTCTCCGGTTCGTGCAGATTCCAGGGCACATAGGTCTCGACGGTGTTCAACCCCATCAGCCGCATCCGGTTCAGCCGGTCCCGCCACTGCTCCGGGTGGATCCGGAAATAGTGGATCGCGCCGGAGATCACCTGGAACGGCTTGCCGTCGAGCAGGAACCGGTCCCCGTCGACGGTCAGTCCGGAACCGCGCCGCGCCCCCGTGAGCACGGTGCGCGGGCCGAGTTCCCCGGCCGAGGCACTGCCCGCCGTTCCGGCGATCGCTCCCGTCGCCGCGGCCAAGCCGAAGAACCCTCGCCGCCCGATGGCATTCATTGCCAACTCCTTCACAAGTTCACGCAAAATCGATCAACAGCGAACAAGTTAGGGTGCGCAACGGTCCTTCGGCAAGTACCGGTTCGAGGGGCGCGTGCGCACGACCGGTGAGCGGGCGCTCGCGCGAGCGTGACCGTATTCCCGCTTGTCCAGGCAGCAGTACCGGAGCGTCGGCAACTATTCGGGAACCGGTAACCCGGCAAGTGGTCCTGCTCCACCTGGCCGCCGCATCGTGTTGAGGTATCCCACACGGAGGAGGAACCGGACATGGGCAAGCTTGCTCGGCAGGCATTCGCCTCGTTCGCCTGCCTCGCGGCCGTCTTCGGACTGGCGGCCTGCGGCTCGAGCGCGGCACAGGACAGCGGTTCCGGGCGCGACCCGGGCGAACTGGTGTTCGCCTCGATTCCCAGCGAGAACGCGACGAGCCTGCAGCAGGAGATGCACCCGCTCGTGGCGATGCTCGAACGCGAGACCGGCAAGAAGATCAAGGTGCAGAACGCGACCAACTACGCGGCCGTGATCGAGGGCCAGCGCGCGGGCAAGATCGATATCGCGGCCTACGGCCCACTGTCCTATGTGGTCGCCAAGGCGAACGGGGTGCGCATCACCCCGATCGGCGCGCAGGTACAGCGCAAGGGAGATCCGCCGCAGTACCGCTCCTATGGGCTCGTCAAGGCCGGTTCCCCGATCAAGGACCTCGCCGGGTTCAACGGGAAGAAGGTCTGCTTCGTGGACCCCAACTCCACATCCGGTTACCTGTACCCGAAAGCCGGGCTGACCGAGGCCGGGGTCGATCCGGACAAGGGCATCAGCCCGGTCATGTCCGGCGGGCACGACGCCTCGGCACTCGCGGTCGCGAATGGACAGTGCGATGCCGGGTTCGCCTACGATTCCATGGTCGACAAGCTGCTGCCGCAGCGCGGCCAACTCCCCAAGAACGCACTGCGGGTGGTGTGGAAATCGGCGATGATCCCGGGCTCGCCCATCGCGATCTCGGACAATCTGCCCGGGCAGACCAAACACCAGCTCACCCAAGCGTTCGCGGGCAAGGCGAACGCGGATTACCTGCGCACCAAGGGATTCTGTTCCGGGAACTGCGATATCCAGGGCTACTGGGGTTATGCCCCGGTCACCGACAAGGACTTCGACTCCGTCCGCAAGGTCTGCGCGATCACCAAGGATGTCCAATGTCGACAAGCGAGCTGATTCCCCTGGCGCGCAAGGCGAGCGCGGAACCGGTGATCCACCTGGACGGGCTCGGCAAGCGGTTCGGCAGCGGAACCGGTCAGGTGCGGGCGCTCCGTTCGGTCTCGGTCACGATCCGGGAGGGCGAGCGGGTCGCGCTGCTCGGTCTCTCCGGTTCCGGGAAATCCACGCTGCTTCGCCAGATCAACGGTCTGCACCTGCCGAGCGAGGGCGAGGCGACCGTGCTCGGCACCCGGTTGCACACGGGTGACCGGCGGCGGTTGCGCGAACTGCGGCGCCGCATCGGGTTCGTGTTCCAGCAGTTCGACCTCGTCGGCAGCCGGACCGCACTGGAGAACGTGTGCACCGGAGCACTCGGCGAACTGCGCGGCCCCCGGCTCGGCCTGCTCAGCTATCCGCGCCGGATCCGGGAACGCGCACTCGCCGGGCTGGCGGCCGTCGGGCTCGCCGAACACGCCTTCCAGCGCGCCGACACGCTTTCCGGCGGACAGCAGCAACGGGTCGCGGTCGCGCGGGCCCTGCTCCCCGGACCGCGCATCCTGCTCGCCGACGAACCGGTGGCCTCCCTTGATCCCGAGTCGAGCGCGCAGATCATGCGGTTGCTCGCCGAGGCGGGCAAGGGCAGGACCGTGCTGTGCAGCCTGCATCAGGTCGAGCTCGCGCTCGCGTTCGCGGACCGGATCATCGGCTTGCGCGATGGCACGGTGGTGCTCGACCGGCCGACCGCGGAGCTGGACGGTTCCTCGGTGACGGAGATCTACGCGCAGGTCGGGCCGGACCTGGCCGGGGCGCGCCGATGACCCTCGCGCTTCCCGCCGGTATCGAGCGACCACGACCCGCACGGCTCACCGCCGGGCTGGTGCTGCTCGCCCTGCTCGCCGCCGCGGTATGGGCACTGGTCGATCTCAAGATCAACTTTGCCACACTCGCGGACAGCGCGGGCAATGCGATCGCCTTCGGGAAACGCATGTTCCCGCTGGATTTCCCCGCGATTCCGGAACTGCTCGCGCTCTGCGGGCAGACGCTGGCCATCATGGTCTGCGCGACCGTGCTCTCGGTGCTGCTCAGCATTCCACTCGCCCTGCTCGCCGCACTGAACACCACACCGAACCGGGCCACCCGCGGGGCGGCGCGCGCCGTGATCGTGCTCGCCCGCGCGGCACCCGATGTGGTGCTGGCGATCGTGGCTTTCCGGGTGTTCGGGCTCGGCGGGCTCACCGGGGTGCTCGCCATGGGGCTGCATTCGGTCGGCATGGTCGGCAAGCTCTACGCGGACGCGATCGAGCACATCGACCCCGGTCCGCGGGCGGCGATCCGCGCGACCGGGGCCGGGAAATGGCAGGAGCTCACCGCCGGCGTGCTCGCCCAGGTGCTGCCCTCCTTCGTGGCCACCGCGCTGCACCGGCTGGACATCAATCTGCGGGTCTCGGTGGTACTCGGCTTCGTCGGAGTGGACGGGATCGGTTACGCGATCGCCAATGCCTTCGAACGCCTGGACTATCACCGGGGGATGGCACTGGCCCTCGTGGTGCTGTGCCTGTGCGTACTGATCGAGCTGATCTCCGGGACGATCCGGCGTGCGTTACTGGGCACCGCGCGCCGCACCGGCACACCGCGGGCGATTCCCGGCCTGGCACGGCAACCGTGGACCTTCGCGCGGGTGCGCCGCGCCGGGTACGCGGTGCTCACCCTCGCGGTCATCCTGATCTCGGTTCCCGGCGCGGGAATCTCGCTCGCCCAGCTGGGCAACGGATTCGGGAAACTGTTCGGGGTGCTCGGCGAATTCCTCCCACCGGCCACGGCGGGCATGGCGGGACAACTGCTCGGCGCGCTGCTGGTCACCGTGCAGATCGCGCTCGCGGGCACCCTGCTCGGGCTGGTGCTCGCCATCCCGATCGGCGCACTGGCCGCGCGCACCGTGGCGCCGACACCGCGCACCGCCCGGGTGTTCCGCGCGATCCTGGTGCTCGTGCGCGGCATTCCCGAACTCGTGCTCGCCATCGTGTTCGTGGTGGTGACCGGGCTCGGACCGGTGGCGGGCACCCTCGCGCTCGGCATCGGATCCGTGGGGCTGCTCGGGAAACTCGTCGCCGATTCCCTCGAGGAGCTCGACGAGGGCCCGGCACGCGCGGTGCGGGCGACCGGGGCCTCACGGTGGCAGGTGTTCTGGGCCGCGACCGTGCCATGCGCGATTCCCGCGCTGATCGCACACGTGCTCTATCAGCTCGACGTGAACATCCGCTCCGCCACCCTGCTCGGCATCGTCGGGGCGGGCGGCATCGGGTTCTATCTGCTCTCCGCAGCGCAGGTGCTGCAGTTCGGCGTGGTGACCACGATCGTGCTGGTGATGCTCGCCGTGGTGCTCGCGGTCGAGGCACTCGCCGTGTGGCTGCGCCGGGTGCTGTCCTGAACCGCGCGACAACTGTTCGGGGAATTAACCTGCCCGGCGGCGGACGGCCAAATGCGTGAGGTTGTCCGGACAAGAGCGGCGCGCACGCTGATCGTGTGGTCAGAAGCAGATACGGGCAGATCGCCGACACGCTCGCCGCGGAGCTCGGTGAACTGGAACCGGGAACCAAAGTGGCGAGCGAACATTCCATCGCCACCCGGTTCGGAGTGAGCAGGGCCGCCGCCCGGGCCGCCGTCCAGGAGCTCGAGGGAAGGCTGCTCGTGCGCCGGGTCCGCGGCGCGGGAACGTTCGTGAACCGGCGGATCGACTATGTGATCTCGCAACGGAAGGCACCCTCCTGGCACCGCACCGTGCGGGAGGCGGGTGCCCGGCCACGCTCGGTGGTGCGTGAGGTCAGCCCATGTGAGCTGCCCGCCGAACAAGCCTCCTTGTTGGAAAGAAGCGAGTTTGCCCGGGCACACCGGCTCGTCCGGCAGTACTACGTGGACGGCCTGCTCACCTCGGTGTCCAAGGAATGGATCCCCGCCGATGTGGTCGCCGACATCGATCTCGCGGTGCACGCCGAGGAATCGGTCGACACGATCCTGCGGCAGATGGGCCGGGTGTGCCCGGTGCGTGCCTGGTGCCGGGTCAGCTATTCGATACCGGATGCCGAGACCGTGCGGGCCCTGGAGACCGAACCGCACCGGCCGGTGTGGCTGGTGGAAAGCATGAGCAGGGACACCGCTTCCGGGCGGCCGGTCATGTGCAGCACGACCTGGTCGCTTCCGGAGAGCTCGCGGATCGTCGTGGAACTCGAGACGAGCCCGGAAAACCTTGAGGAAAGGGAAGAAACCCATGAATCGTGAACGGCGCTGCGCGCTGCTCGCCGCCGCGCATCCGGAGGAACTGGCCGAGGCGGCGGAGGACTGCCTCGCCGGGCACCCCGAACCGAACGTGCTCCGTTCCCCGGAGGTCGGCTGTGTCTCCGTGCAGGTGCGCGAACCCGTTGTGCGGGAACGGTTCCTGCTCGGGGACGTACTCGCCTGCCGGGCCGAGGTGGAATTCGGCGGGCACCGCGGCTGGGCACTGCGGCTCGGCGAGGACCGGGCGGCGACCCTGGCCGCGGCGATCCTGGACGCGGCTTCCCAAGGCAGCCAGGAAAACCGGGTGCGCGTGCTGTGCGACCAAATCGCGGAGCGCGTCGCCGCCGAGGAGGCAGCGGAATGGGACGTGCTCGCCCCGACCGTCGTCGAATTCGAGGAGCTGACATGACCGCGATCAGTGCCCGGCTGCACCCGGACCAGGCGCAGCTGATCTTCCGCGCCGTGCTCGACGCGCTCAGCGAGCCGGGTACGGTGCGGCAGCTGCCCGCCGTATCACCGCTGTCGCCCGCGCTGCTTCCGGTGCTCGCGCTCGCCGATCTGAGCACCCCGTTCCACTGCTGCGGGGAGCCGGAATGGACGGACACGGTGCACACCCTCACCTCGGCACCCGAGAGCGGACTCGGGGCCGCCCGGCTCGTCGCGGCACCACATGCGCTGAGCGCCACCGAGCTCGGCGAGCTCGCCGTCGGCACCCCGCTGGCCCCGGAACGCGGCGCGCTCGCCGTGCTTTCGGTGCCCGCGCTGGAAGGCGGTGCCCCGCTGCGACTCTCCGGTCCCGGCGTACCGGGATCCAGGCGGATCGCCCCGGGCGGACTGCCGGAGAACTTCCCCGCCGCACGGCGCCCGCTGACCGCGAACTTCCCCGCGGGAGCGGATCTGCTGCTGGTCACCCCGTCCGGCGCGATGGCCGGGCTCGCCCGAACGACCCGAATCGAGGAGTGCTGATGGGATATTCCGGTGTGCGCGGCGGAATGGAGGCCATCCTCGCCGCCGAGAACCTGGTCCGCACCGCGCGCGATCACGCACCAGCCGAGTGGGCCGCCACCGGTCAGATCATCGCCCGGTTCCGGCTCGCCGTGGACCGCATCATGGGTGAGGCGGGACTCTACGACGAGGCGATCGCCGCCGATGCCTTCCGGCAGGCCGAGGGCGATGTGCTGGAGGCCGCGCATCTGGTGCGGGCGCACCGTTCCCGGCTCCCCCAGCTCGCGGTCAGCGAGCCCGTGGATCCGGACGAGATGTTGTTGCTGCGCCGGGTCGTTCCGGCCAACCGCACCCCGGACGGACCGCAGCTGCTCGGCCGGACGACCGACTACACCGGACGGTTGCTCGACCGCCCGGACGGACCACCCGATGCCGAACCCGATCCGGTGCCCGCCGCGCGCACCGAACCGCAGCGGCGGCCGACCCGGTTCTACGAACTGCTGCGCAAACTCGATCTGGTGGTGGATCACCGGGGCGAGCAGGCCGAGGACCCGGAACCCTTCGACATCACCCGCGCCGCGGCCCGGCCACCCGCGCCGCGCTCCGCAGCGCTGTCCAGCATGGCCCGCGCGGAGACCGGAGCGCTCGTCGGGCTGTGGTACCGCTCGATCCTCGGCCCGGACGGCGATATCCACGAGGTCACCCTCGGCGAGGTACGGCACGGCCGGATCACCGTCGAGGTACGGCATCCGCACACTGGGAACCCGGTCGCGGTCGGCGAGGTCCGGGCCAGCGAGGCGGAGGCGATCGAGGACCTGGACGGCGCCGACGAGGACCGCACGAAATTCGACGTGGGCTACGGGCTCTGCTTCGGACACAACGAACGCAAGGCGATCGCCATGGCCAATCTGGACATCGCGTTCCGCCGCTCCGATGTGGACAGTCCACTGGAACAGCTGCTGCTGCTCACCATCGACGGACTGGACTCCGGCGGCTTCCTCGAACACCTGAAACTGCCGCACTACGTGACCTTCCGCTCGATGGTCGACCGCAAGCTCGCCGGGCGCGAGGTACGTGAATCCAGCGGCGACAACCCGAGAATCCCCGAACCGTTCGGAAAGGAATGCCGATGAGCATCGCGGAACTGCTCGAGGAACCCGAAACCGTGCCCGGGCTGCTCGACGAGACCGCCAAGCGCGAGGTGCGCAGGGCGATCCTGGCCGCGGTCTGCGTGCCCGGGTACCAGGTGCCGTTCGGCTCCCGCGAGATGCCGGTGGCCAGGGGCTGGGGTTCGGGCGGACTGCAGGTCACCCTCGGAGTGCTCGGCGCATCAGATGTGGTCAAGGTGATCGACCAGGGCGACGACGGCGGGGTGAACGCGACGAATCTGCGCCGGATGATCGCGGCGACGACCGGCTGCGCGGACACCACCGACACCCGCGAAGCGACCGTGGTGCAGACCCGGCACCGCATTCCCGAGGAGGGCCTGGAGAACGGGGATGTGCTGGTGTTCCAGGTCCCGGTACCGGAACCGTTGCGGGGAGTGCAGAAATCGGTCGCCGAATGCGCGCGGATGCACGCCGACGGGGACTACGCGGCGATGTGGGTCAGCCTTTACGAAGACGTAGTGCGCAACGGCGTCATCACCCGCTCGACGGGCTACCCGGTGCTCGTCGAAGGGCGCTACGTGCTCGCCACCAGTCCGGTACCGCGCTGGGACGTGCCGCGGCTGCACCAGTGCGCGCACCTGAACCTGTACGGGGCCGGGCGGGAGAAACGGGTCTACGCGATCCCGCCGCACACCGAGGTGGTTCCGCTGACCTTCACCGACATCCCCTTCGAGGTGGAGCACGTCGCGGGGGCGCGCTGCACCTACTGCGGCAGCTCCGAGGTGTTCCTCGTGGACGGCCGGGACGGCAGCTTCGTGTGCAGCGATTCCGACTGGTGCACCCGGGTTCTCTCCGGGGACGCCGATCTGGCCGCGCACCGCGCGCGGTCCCCGCTGCACCTGCTCCCCGATCCGGGCAACCGCGCCCGTACCACGGTCGCCGAGCCGGAAACCGAACCGCGCGAACGGCCGCCGCGCGCTTCGAGTACGGAGTGGACACTGCGGGTGGCGGACATCGGGAAGCTGTACGGGCCCGGTGACGCCGCGGCCGTCGCGGGAACCGGTCCCGAGCACGGCACCGCGATCAGTCCGGAAACCGGGGCGATCGTGGCGGCCTGGGACGTCGGTTTCGATGTGGCACCCGGCGAGGCACTGGGACTGATCGGCGAATCCGGATCCGGCAAATCGACGGTACTGCGCTGTGTCGTCGGGGACGAGGCCGCGAACAGCGGAACCGTCCATCTCTGCGATGTGGACGGTGATGTGCTCGCCATGGATCCCGCGCGGCGCAGGAAGCTGCGGGTGGACACGATGGCGGTGGTCTACCAGGATCCGGCCGCCGGACTGGATCTGCGGGTGAGCGCGGGCGGCAACATCGCCGAACGGCTCACCGCCGCGGGCTGGCGCGGCTACCACGCGATCCGCCGCCGCGCCGCCGAACTGTTGGACCGGGTCGAGGTGCCACTGTCCCGAATGGACGATCCGGTGGCCACCTTCTCCGGCGGGATGCGCCAGCGGGTGCAGATCGCCAAGGCACTGGCCACCGAGCCCCCGGTGCTGCTGCTCGACGAACCGACCACCGGCCTGGACGCCTCGGTCGCCGCCGGAGTCCTCGATCTGCTGCGCGGACTGTTCGCCGAACGGGACATCGCCGCGGTCGTGGTCAGCCACGACTTCTCGGTGATCGAGGCGCTCACCGAACGCTGCCTGGTGATGCAGCTGGGCAGGGTGGTCGAGCGCGGTCTCACCGATCAGCTCTTCCGCGATCCGCACCATCCCTACACGCAGCGGCTCGTCGCGGCCGCCCGGAGGTGAGAACATGACCGTGCTCAGCGTGCGCGGACTGCACAAGACGTTCACCCTGCACACCATCGACGGGCGCACGGTGACCTCGCTGCGCGGGGTCGATCTCGACGTCGCCGCGGGCGAACACGTGGCCATGGCCGGGCCGAGCGGGGCGGGCAAATCCAGCCTGCTGCGCTGTGTGCACCGCAGTTATCTCGCCGATTCCGGGAAGATCGTGCTGTACACCGGGGACGGCGACGTGGAACTCACCGCGCTGCCCGATCGGGCCATGGCCCGGCTGCGCGGCCGCGAACTCGGCTATGTGTCCCAGTTTCTCGCCGCGCCACCGCGGACCGGGCCACACGCGATCGTGGCCGCGGCCGCCCGGCGGCGGGGACTCGGCCGGGATGCGGCCGCCGAGGCCGCCGGGGAATCCCTGCGCGCCTTCAATCTCGACGAGGCGCTCTGGGATGTGGACGCCGCGGTGCTCTCCGGCGGGGAACGGCAACGGGTCAACCTGGCGGCGGGAACCGTGCGGCCGCCGCGACTGCTGCTGCTCGACGAGCCGGTCTCCGCGCTCGATCCGGAGAACCGGGAGATCGCGCTCGGCCGGATCGCCGCCCTCGGCGAACAGGGCGTCGCCGTGCTCGCGGTGTTCCACGACGCCGAGGCGATCCAGCGGCTCGCGACCCGGGTGGTGCGGCTCGCGGACGGGCGGATCGCGGCGAGCGGAACCGCCGCGGAGGTGCTGTCATGAACTGGCCACTGGACACCGCACCGCGCGACTACGTACTCGGGCACGCCCGCGCCGTGCTCCCCGACCGGATCCTCGAGGACGCCAGGATAGTGGTGCGCGAGGGAATCATCGCCGAGGTGCGCGCGCATCCGCCCGCGGCACCGTCCGATGTGGACGCCCGAGGTCTGCTGTGCCTTCCCGGTCTCGTGGATGTGCACAGCGATGCGCTCGAACGTGAGCGGTTGCCCCGGCCGGGTGCGGAACTGCCCTGGGATTTCGCCTTGCTCTCCCTGGAAGGGAAACTCCGGGCGGCCGCGGTGACCACGGTCTTCCACGGGGCCGGGTTCCAGCACAAGACGAGCAGGGGAACCGAACGGAACCCGGTGACCGCGGTGCGACTGTGCGAGACGGTACGGACGCGCGGGCCAGCACCCGTCGACCACCGCGTGCTCTACCGGCTGGACGTGCGCTCGGCCGAAGGGGCGGCGGTGCTCGCCGGGCAGCTGCGGGGTCCACGGCCGCTCGTTTCGCACGAGGACCACACACCGGGGCTCGGGCAGTACGCCGACCGCACCCAGATGGAGCGTTATCTGATCGGGGCGGACGGATTGTCGGCCGAGCAGGCGCGCACCCACGTGGACGAGATGATCAGCGAACGCGGCCGTCTCGGCGGAGTCCTGGAACAGAACCTCGGCTGGCTCGGCGAACTGGCGAACGCGGACCGGATCCGGTTACTCGGCCACGATCCGGCCTCGGCCACGGAGGTGCGCGCGCTGCACGGGCGCGGCGGCTCGGTCGCGGAGTTCCCCACCACGCTCGAAGCCGCGCGCACCGCGCGGGAACTCGGGCTCCCGATCGTGATGGGCGCGCCGAACGTACTGCGCGGTCATTCCCACTCGGGCAATGTCTCCGCGGGTGAACTACTGGAGCACGGCCTGGTCACCGCGCTCGCCTCGGACTATCTGCCCTCCGGGCTGCTCGCCGCGGTGGGCAAGGTGGCGTACTCCCGACAAGGCTCCTTGTCCGAAGCAGTCCGCCTTGTCACGAGCGGCCCGGCGCAGATCGCCGGGCTCACCGACCGTGGCCGGATCACCGAGGGCCAGCGCGCGGACCTGGTGCTCGCGCACCTCGGCGCGCGCTGGCCCGAGGTCCGCTCGGTGCTGAGCTCGGCGGTCCAGCACAGCCAGGACGACCGGGAAGGAGCCATGGCATGCCCGGCCTGATCGAGTGGCCGGTGCCGGAGCCGGCGATCCCCGAAGACACCCATCCCCTGCTCGCCGGGGCCGCACGGGCCGCGGCGGCCGCGTTCGGTTCCGCGCGCGCAGAGCTGGACCGTGCCGCACTCGCCGAGAAGGTCCTCGACGGGGCCGACGGAACCCCGACCACCCGGCTGGATCTGCGGGTGGACACCGCGCTCGGTGAATTCGCCGAACGCGAGCGGATCAACCTGATCAGCGAGGAACTCGGACACATCGACAACGGTTCGGCGACCACCCTGGTGACCGATCCGGTCGACGGCACCGCTAACGCCGTCGCCGGTGTCCCGCTCGCCGCGTTCGCCGGGGTGCTCGCGGTGGACGGCACCGCACGTGAGGCACTCACCTGCTGGCTGGACACCGGCCGTTGCTGGACCGCGCACGCGGGCGCCCCGGCGCGGTACCGCACGAGCGGGCGAACCGGCCTGGACGGGGCCGCGGTGAGTCTGCTGCGCCCGCATCCGGGCAAGTCCGCGGGCTGGTTCCGGGTCGCCGAACGCGCGGGCCGGATCCGGATCCTGTCCAGCACCTGCCTCGAAGCCGTGCTCGTGGCCGAGGGAGCAACCGATGCCTTCGCCGACGCGGGTTCGGACACCCACCGGATCGTGGACCTCGCCGCCGCCATGGTCACCGTGCCCGCGGCCGGTGGAACGGTGCTCGATCTGCACGGACGCCCGCTCGAGCTCGACCCCGATCTGCGCAGGCGCTGGTCCGGGATCATCGCGGCGAGCAGACCACTGGCCGAGGAACTCGCCGCGACGATCCTCGGCTGATGCTCGAGCGGTCAGTACCCCGGAAACCACCGGCCCGCACCCCGGGCCGGTGGTGACGGCGCACCGTCAGCGGCAGCTACCGCAGCAGCCGCAACCCTTTCCGGTGCAGTTCGAACAGCAACCACAGCCAGGGGGCACCGGAGTCTGTTCGTTCATGACACGCCTCCTCAGGTCGCGTGATGCGCATACGACCATAAAGTGCGCCCTATGAGCCAGAAACCGCCATTCGTGTGCCGGTGTTCTCAGTGCGTGCGACTTCCGCTGCTGCGAGGTGGAACTCCCCGGTACGCACACCTTCGCGAAACGCCACCCATTCCCGGGCCGTGTAGCGCAGTTCCGCGCCGTTCCCGCGCAGCACCGCGCCCCCGTCCACGGTGTGCTCGATCCCGACCACCCCGTTGTCCGCAGTGCCGTGCAGCACATCGGCGAGCAGCCGCGCCCAGTGCCGCTCGGGCACGGTGATGACCGCCGAATCCGCGCCGAACTTGCTGTCCCGCACCGAGACCTGCCCTCTCGCCGCGAAGGTGACCTCGACGCAGGCGTTCGCGTTCGAGGAGTGCGAGGACTTGAACCAGCCGGTGAGACGGGATGTTTCGGCGGAAACCTGGACAGTCATGCCGGTCATGATAACGCCCGGATCCGTTCCATCACGAGGTCAAAGGACTCCCGCGTGCTCAGGGTGCGGGCCACGGCCTCGGCGTAGGTCAGGCTCAGATCCCGCACCTGGGCCTCGTCGTCGATGATCCCGACCGCGGTGACGGTCTCCTGCCAGGCCAGGGTCGGCAGCCGTGCGCTGGCGAAATCGAGCAGGTGGAAGGTGGAGGCGCCGAACGCCCCGCAACCGGTCGCGGTGAACGGGATGATCCGCAGCTCGAGCACGTCCGGGTGCGTCTCGATCATCCGAGCCAGATGGGTCAGCTGCTCGCGCAGTACCCGCTTTCCCCCGGTCTGCTGCATCAGCGCCGCCTCGCTCACCACCGCGGTCAGCGAGACCGGATCGGAGCCGGTCACCCGCAGCTGGCGCTGCCTGCGCGCGGCGATCCGCTGGTCCACCTCCACCTGGCGGATCGTCGGGATCTCCGGGCTCATCAGCGCCCGCGCGTATTCCGGGGTCTGCAGCAGTCCGGGGATCAGCAGGCTCTCGTAGGTGCGAATGCCGCAGGCCCCGTATTCCAGGCCGTACAGGCGCAGCACCTGCTCGCTGAACACCCCGGAGTAGTCCGCCCACCAGCCGCGCTGCTTGGCAACCTCGCGCAGTGCGAACAGCTCCGCGCGCTCGGTCTCGTCGAGCTCGAACAGTTCGGCCAGCATGCCGAGCTTGTCCTCGGCGAGGATCTTGCGCTCGTTCTCCACCGCCGACCAGTAGTTTCTGCTGAACCCGAGCTTCGCGGTGAGACTCGGGACGCCCACGCCCAGTTCCTCGCGGCGCCTGCGCAGCCGCAGCGCGAGCTCCCAACCGGCCACCGTTGGCGAGCTCGGTGAGCTTGCCGAGGTCGTGGTCATGACAGCCCCCTCCGCTCGTTTCCGGCGGAAAGCCTACCCGAATCTTGACAAGTTACCTCCATCGGTTACGGTAACTTACAGCATGCAGGCCCCTCAGGAGGTTCCGATGAGTTCCGGTTCGCCGCTGCGCTTCGCGGCGGGGGCACTGCTGGTCATCCTGCTGCTCGCAGCGGGAAGCCTGCTCGTGACAATGGCTTCCTGAAACCGGGCGGACCGAATTCCGAGCGTGACCAGAACCGTTCGTGCATACCGGTAATAGCAACCGGCACGGTTCCGCGGCAACGCGCGAGTTGGTAGACAGAAAACACCGAAATGTGAACGGGAACACAATGGAAACCGTTCCTTACCTTCCGGTGAACAACCTACCAAATGCGCGGCCGAAGAGCAGCACGAGAGGCAACCATGACTCGGTCAACGGGGCCAGGCAGGACAGCGGAGACCAGCAGAGAATCCTTGTTCAGCAAGGACAACAGGGGCATTCAGGTTCGAATCTTCCTCGTCACCTGGATCGCGTACGCCGCCTATTACTTCACCCGCCAGGCATTCTCGGCGGCTAAGGTCGGAATTCTCGCCGACCCTTCGGTAAACAATATCCTCGACCAGCACATGCTCGGAAATCTGGACGCCCTCTATCTGTTCGGTTACGCGGCGGGGCAGTTCACCTGGGGGCATTTCGCCGACCGTTACGGGCCACGTGTCGTCGTGCTCGGCGGAATGCTGCTCTCCGTGGTGGCCACCGTGTTCCTCGGCCTGACCACGGCGGTGTTCTTCTTCATCCCGCTCATGCTGGTGCAGGGCCTCGCCCAGGCGACCGGATGGGCGCCACTGTGCAAGAACGTGAGCGCCTTCTTTCCCGCGCGGGTGCGTGGCCGGCTGCTCGGCGTCTGGAGCACCAACTACGCCTTCGGCGGGCTCGCCGCGGCACCGCTGGCCGGGTGGATCGCCTACAGCATCGCGCACAGCTGGCGGGCCGCGTTCTTCGCCGGAGCCGCGGTGCTCGCGCTCGCCACGGTGCTGGTTTTCCTGTTCCAGCGCGACTCCCCCGCCGATGCCGAACGGGAGCACGCGCCGAAACCGGAGCGGGTGGGGATCGCCGCGATTTTCCGGGCCGCGTTCGCCGACCGGATGGTGCTCACCATCGGATTCTGCTACTTCTTCGTCAAACCGGCGCGGTACGCGATCCTGTTGTGGGGACCGGTTCTGGTCGCCGAGAGCGTACCCGGGGTGAGTGCGGTCACCGCGGTCTTCGTGCCGGTCGCGTTCGGGATCGCCGGGGTGCTCGCGCCCATCCTGATCGGTTATGCCTCGGACAAACTCTTCGGCGCGCGCCGGGTTCCGCCGTGTGTGTTCGCGCTCGGCGGCCTCGTCGTGATCCTCGCGCTCACCAGCGGAATCACCGCGACCGGCTCGATTCCGCTCATCACAGGGGCGCTGGCGCTCATCGGGCTCACCGCCTACGGGGCGGACGCGATGCTCTCCTCGGTGGCGGCGGTGGACTTCGGCACCAGCGAGCACGCCGCGGGTGCCACCGGTTTCGTGAACGGTTGCGGCTCGGTCGGCGCGATCCTCGGCGGCCTGCTTCCCGGTTACCTGTCCACGAACGGGCTCTTCTACGTCTTCGCCGCCGCGGCACTGCTCGCCGCGCTGTTGCTTGCTCCCCAGTGGAACCGCCGGCCGGCGGCCGCGTGAACGAAAGGTGGAATACCCATGCACAGCAACGATGTCGATGTGCTCATCGTCGGCGGCGGGGTCGCCGGGCTGGCCCACGCACTCGCCGCGGCCAAGGCGGGTAACCGGGTCGCCGTGCTCGAACGCGATCAGCGCGCGGTCGGCGCCTCGGTGCGCAACTTCGGCCTGATCTGGCCGATCGGTCTGGCCACGGGCACCGAGACCTTCTTCTACGAGCGGGCCCTGCGCAGCGCCGAACTGTGGCGGGAAGTCGTGCGGGACACCGGAATGTGGCACTCGGACCGGGGCAGCCTGCACCTGGCCCGCCGTCCCGAGGAGCTCGCCGTGCTCGAGGAATTCCGTGACCGCACCCCGGCCGCGGTCGCGAACGGGGTGCGGCTGATCGGCGCGCGGGAGACCTTGCGGCGCAGCGATTGGGTGCGCGGGGACGGCTTGCTCGGCGCCTTGGAGAGCCCGACCGAGCTGAACATCGATCCACGGGTGGCCATCCCCGCGCTCACCGAGCTGCTGCGCGAACGCTACGCCGTGCGGATCGAGTTCGGCGCACTGGTGACCGGGATCGACCATCCCGTCGTGCACACCAGCGCCGGAGACTGGCGCGCCGAACGGATCTTCGTGTGCAGTGGCAACGAATTCCAGACGCTCTATCCGGAGATCTTCGCCGATTCCGGGCTGCGGCACTGCAAGCTGCAGATGATGCGCACCCTCGCCCAGCCGGACGGTTTCGAACTCGGCCCCGCACTGTGTGCCGGACTGACCCTGTTGCACTACCCGTGTTTCGCCGACTGCCCGAGCCTGCCCGCGCTGCGTGCCCTGCTCACCGAGCAGCATCCGTTCTGCCTGGATGGCGGGATCCACGTGCTGGTCTCCCAGGCGAGCACCGGGCAGATCGCCATCGGGGACAGCCATCACTACGAGCTGACCCAGGATCCGTTCCAGTACGCCGAGATCGACGAGGCCATCCTGGAGTATTTCGACGGATTCGCCCGGCTCCCGCGCAGGCGGATCGCCGAGCACTGGCACGGGATCTACCCCTCGCCGAGCGATGGCTCGAAGGTGCTGCTCGCACGGCCGGAACCCGGGGTGACCGTGGTGAACGGGTTCGGCGGTGCGGGCATGACGCTCTCGCTCGGCGTCGCGGAACACATCCTGGAGCACGGCACGCTGCGCGATCAAGGGTTCGCCAGGTTATAGCCGCTATTGGGATCGCGGATGTTGACCCTCCCGCGCCGTCCGGACAAGGCTGGTAACCGAGTCGATCGGAGTCACAGGTGAGCAATACGCAAAGCCCGGAACACACCGGGAATTTCATCGAAGGCCGGTGGCGCGAGCCGGAAAGCGGACGGCTGCGCCCGAATCTCGATCCCGCCGATCCCGCCCGGATCATCGGCGAGTTCGCCGAGTCCGGGGCGGCGGACGCGGAACTCGCCGTGGACGCCGCACGCCGGGCCTTCCCCGCCTGGCGGGCGATGGGTTCGGTGCGCCGCGGCGAGATCCTGTCCGCGGCGGCCCGGTTGCTGACCGAGCGGGCCGAGACGATCAGCGCCGCGATCACCGCGGAGAACGGCAAACGACTCGACGAGGCACGCGGCGAGGTGCGCAGGGCCGCGGCCATTCTCGAGTTCACCGCCGGGGAGGGCCGCAGGCTCGGCGGCCAGACCCTGCCGAGCGAGGAGCCGAACACCATGGCGTTCACCTGGCGGCGCCCGATCGGGGCGGTCGGGCTGATCACACCGTGGAACTTCCCGCTCGCCATTCCACTGTGGAAACTGGCCCCCGCACTGCTCTCCGGTTGCACGGCGGTGCTCAAGCCCTCCCCGCTGACCCCGCTGACCGCGGCACTGCTGGTCGAGGTGTTCGCCGAGGCCGGGGTTCCCGAGGGCGCGGTCAACCTGGTGCAGGGCGACCGGCCGGTGGGCGAGGCACTGGTCGCCGATCCGCGCATCGCCGGGATCTCGTTCACCGGTTCGCTTCCGGTCGGTGTGGCCATCCAGCAGGCCTGTGCCTCCCGGCTGGTGCGCACCCAGCTCGAGCTCGGCGGGAAGAACGCCGTGCTGGTGCTCGCCGATGCCGATCTGGACGCGGCGACCAGGGCGATCGTGCACGGCGCCTTCGGCCAGTCCGGGCAGCGGTGCAGCGCGACGAGCCGGGTGATCGTGGACCGCGCGGTGCGCGAGGAACTGCTCGAACGCCTGCTGCCCGCGGTCGCCGGGATGCGGATCGGGCCGGGAACGGACCCGGGGAGCGATATCGGCCCGGTGATCGACGAATCCGCGCAGCGGCGCCTGCTCGACGCGGTGGAACGGGCCAAGGCGGAAGGCGCCACGGTCGCGGTCGGCGGGAAACCGGTGGAGCTGCCCGGTTATTACGTCGCACCGACCGTGCTCACCGATCTCGCTCCGGACGCCGAGATCGCCACCGAGGAGATCTTCGGGCCGGTACTGTCCGTTGTGGACTGTTCGGGTTACGAGGAGGCTATGCGAATCTCGAACTCGGTGCGCTACGGCATGTCCGGCACCGTGTTCACCCGGGACTACGGCCTCGCCATGCGCGCGCTCGACGAGTTCGAGGCGGGCATGCTGCACGTGAACCGCCCCGGGGTCGGCGCGCAGGCACACCACCCGCACATGGGCGCGAAACTCTCCCAGTACGGGGCACCGGAGTGCGCGCAACAGGTCTGGGACTTCTACACCGAGTGGAGGTCGGCGTGCGTCAGCTTCTAGGCGGCAAGGTGCGCACCGCCGCAGCGGCGATCGCCGAATTCGCCCGGCACGGCGCGACGATCGGGATGGGCGGGCAGAACATCAACCGCTGCCCGATGGCCCTGACCCACGAACTGATCCGGCAGGGAATCGGCGGGCTGACCGTACTCGGCTGCAATCTCTCCCTGCCGCTCGACCAGCTCGCCGCGGCGGGCCTGGTCACGCGCACCGAGCAGGGCAGCGGAAATCTGGAGCGCTACGGGGTGCTGTTCGCCTGGCGCAGGGCGGTGGAGCGCGGCGAGATCACGGTGCGCGACTACAGCCATCTCGCGATGGCCAGCCGGTTCCTCGCCGCCACGCTCGGGTTGCCGTTCCTTCCGGTGCGCAGCCTGCTCGGCACGGATCTGGGCCGGGATCTGCAACGCAGCGGGGACGCCTCGGCGACGACGGATCCGTGGACCGGGCAACCGGTGCTGCTGGTGCGCGCCTGCTCTCCCGATCTCGCCCTGGTGCACGCCAGCCTCGCGGACGCGGACGGGAACGTGGTCATCGAGGGGGTTTCCAGTCACGAGGTCGACATGGTGACCGCGTCGAAAGCCGCGATCGTGTCCGCGGAGAAGGTCCTGCCCTCCGGGGCCTTCGCCGAACACCCGGAGCGGGTGACCATCTCCGGGGCCCATGTGGACGCGGTCGTCGAGCAGCCCTTCGGCGCCTACCCGACCTCGGTGTACCGGCACTACGACTTCGACGAACCGGCCATCGAGCGGTACCAGTCGCTGGCCCGCTCCGGGACCGGGCTCACCGAACATCTGCGTGATTCCGTGACCGCGCACCCGGATTTCACCGCCGAGCTGGCCGGTCTGCGAACGCGGTGCGCCGAACTCGAGGCCTCGATGCTGGAGCTGACATGACCACGATCCAGACCCCGGTCACCCCGCGCGAACTGCTCGTGTTCGAGGGCGCCCGGCAGATCGGCGCGGACGAGCGGATCATCGCCGGAACCGGGCTACCACTGCTCGCCGCGCTACTCGCCCAGCGCACCACCGCACCGGGGCTGAAACTGATCATCGAGAGCGGAGTCGTCTTCCCCGAGGTGGTGCCCACCCCGATCTCGGTGGTGGACCCGCGGATCATGCACTCGCCGAGCAGGCTGGGCTCACTGCTCGAAGTGCTCGGCGGATTCGTCCAGCGCGGGCTGGTCACCACCGGATTCCTCGGCGGCGCCCAGATCGACGCGCGGGCGAACCTGAACTCGAGCTGGATACGCCGGGGCGCGGAGTGGGTGCGGTTGCCGGGCAGCGGCGGGGCCAACGATATCGGCTCGCACTGCGCGAAGGTCGTCGTGCTCACCACACACGAGAAGCGCCGGTTCCCCCAGCACTGCGATTACGTGACCACACCGGGATTCCTCGACGGTCCGGGGGCGCGCGAACGCGCCGGGCTGGGTCCGCTCTCGGTCCGGGTGATCACCGATCTGTGCGTGTTCTCCGGCGACGAGTCCACCGGGGAACTCGAGCTCACCGCGCTCATGCCCGGCGTGGAAATCGAGGATGTACTGGAGAACACCGGATTCCGCCCGAGGATCGCCGCGCAGCCACGCGTGGTGACCGCACCGGGGGAACCCGAACTCCTTCTGCTGCGCGAGGAACTCGATCCGCGGGCCAAGTACTTCCCCGAACGCAGGACCCCCTGAACGGTACCGAGAAAAGGAGAACGGCATGCCCGAGAACCCCTTCGCCTGGCGCACCGGGATCGCGTGGAAGAACAAGGACCGCATCGTCATCCGTGGTTACGACGTGAACGAACTGACCGGGAATCTGGACTTCGGCCAGATGCTGTTCCTGGTGCTGCGCGGGGAGCTGCCGGACAAGGCGCAGGGCGAGATCACCAATGCGCTCATGGTGAACCTCGCCGAGCACGCCATGTCGCCGTCCTCGGCGACGGTCCGGTTCGCCACCTCCGGGGGCGCCGAACTCAACAGCGCCGTCGCCGCCGGTGTCTCCGCGATCGGGCGGCTGCACGGCACATCCGATCGCCCCGCGCAGCTGTTCCGGGACGTGGCCGCGCGCGCCGAACGCGAATCCGGCACCCCGGACGAGGCGGCAAGGGCCACCGTGGCCGAGATGCGTTCGGCCGGGGAACGCATGCCCGGGTTCCACCACCCGCAGCACATCCAGGATCCGCGCACCGTCCGGCTGCTCGAACTCTCCGACAAACTCGGCATTTCCGGGCGCTACGTACGGATCGCACGCGCCATGCAGGACGCGACCGAGGCCGTCTTCGGGCGCACCGTGTTCCTCAACGGGCCCGGCGCGATGGGCTGCATCGGCCTGGACGCGGGCTACGAACCGCTCGAGCTGAAGGCGATGTTCATCGTGTGCCGTTCGCTTTCCCTTTCCGCGCACGCGATCGAGGAATCCACCAGGGAGAAGGGCTGGCGTGCCTCCTCGAACGCGGACATGGTGCAGCCGCTCTCCCTGGAGATGCAGGGCCCGCACAACTACGACGGACCGGGCGATCGCGTTCTGCCGGATCAGCGGTAGCACTCTGCCAGGATGGGCGCATGGAGCTGAACACCCACCGGTTGTCCATCTTCCTCCGGGTACTCGAACACGGCGGATTCTCCGCGGCAGCCGAGAAGCTGTACATGAGCCAGCCCTCGGTGTCCAACCAGGTGCGTGCGCTGGAGACCACGCTGCGCACCCAGCTGGTCGACCGCTCGGGGGCGCGGATCCGCCCGACCGAGGAGGGCAGGGTGCTCGCCGACTACGCGCGCCGCATCCTGCTGCTGATGGACGAGGCGGTCACCGCGGTCGAGCGGGTGCGCGGACTGCAGCAGGGCAGCCTCGCCATCGGTGGCACCACCACCATCGGCACCTATCTGCTCCCCGGCCTGGTCGCGCGATTCCATGCCGTGGCCCCGGACATCGCCTGCGATATCCGGGTCGGGAACGAACATCAGGTGGTGAAGTGGTTGCTGGACGGGGAGATCGGGCTCGGGGTGTTCGCCGGTGAACCCGCGGCCGAGCAGCTGAGCACCCGGCGCATCGGAACCGACGAGATGGTGCTCATCGGTGCGCCAGGGGACACGCAATCGCTTGCCGAGCAACGATTCCTGTTGCGCGAACGAGGATCCTCCACCCGGGAGCGGCAGGAGGCGGCGATGCGCGCGCTGGGCATCGATCCCGCTTCGGCCTCCGAGCTGTGGGGTTCGGAAACCCTGAAACGCGGAGTGCGCGCCGGGCTCGGGGTCGCCGTGGTTTCCGCGCATACGGTCGCCGACGAACTGCGTGAAGGGACACTGTGCACGATCCCGGCCGACCCACCGCTTCCCGCGCGCCCGGTGACCATGGCCCGCCGCACCGACCGGCTGCTCTCCCCCGCCGAGCGCGCCTTCACCGAACTGCTCGGTGACATCGGAACCGAATCGGGAGAACACGAATGAACGGTCATCGGCGCGCGGTCCGCATCGTCTGCCTGGACCGCGCGGACCGCGTGCTGCTGCTGTGCTGGGACCGCCCGGATCGGGGCCATTACTGGGAACCGCCCGGCGGCGGCATCGAGGACGGTGAGACCCCGATCGAGGCCGCGCGGCGGGAACTGCGCGAGGAGACCGGGATCCCGGGGGACCACCTCACCGGGCGCTTTGTCGACGTGGAACGGGATTTCCGGTGGTTCGGTGCCCCGAAGCGGCGGGTCGAGCGGTTCTTCCTCGCCGAGGTACCGCACGCTCCGGCGGCGCGACCGGCCGCGCTGACCGAGGCGGAGACCGCAGCGCTGCGCGGGCACGGCTGGTTCACCGTGCCGGAGTGCGCGCGCCTTCCCGAGCGGGTGGAGCCGGAGAACCTGACCGCGATCCTCGGCGAGCTCAGCAGTCGGCGCGCACCCTCGGGGTGATCGCGGCGTCCCCGTGCTCGCCGTGCAGGAACCAGTCGGTCAGCTGCGTACTGAGCTCGGCGAGCCGGTCCGCGGCGTAGTGGGTGCTCTGCCAGATCGCGTAGTAGGTCACGAAAATCGGCTCACCGGCGTCCACCAGGCGGCGCATGGTCACCCCGTACTGCGGGGTGCCGAGGGTCAGCCCGACACCGTGCCCCGACCAGGCGAGGGCATGGGACATCGAGGCCGAACTGGTCTCGGCGACCACCCGCGGGGCGTCCCCGAGTTTGGCGAGCGCCCGATCGCAGGCCAGCCGGATGGCGTTTCCCGGCTCCCGCATGATGACCTCGCATCCGGCGAGATCGGTGATGTCGATGGTCTCCGAACCGGCGAGCGGATGATCGGGGCGCAGATAGGCCGTGACCCCGATCCGCCCGATCGGCGCGGCGACCAGATCCACCGGCGGGTCGAGCGCGCAGATGCCGAAATCCGCGTCCTGTCGCCGGATCCGGTCGTAGACCTCGTCGTCCGCACACGTGAACGCGTCCTTGATCGGCCCGGAGGTCTGGGCGAGAAACGGCGCCACGATGAGCCGCACCGTGGATTCCGGGCAGATGACCCGAAATTCCATTTCCGTTCCCGTCGTATAGGAATGAATCAATCGCTGCCCGAGTTGCGCGCGCTCCACGAGATCCCGGGCGATGGGCTGAATGAGTTTTCCGGCGGCACTGATCCGCAGGCCCTCGCTGCTCCGCTCGAACAAACGTGTACCGAATTCACGTTCCAGCGAGGCGATCGCCCTGGACAGTGCGGGCTGGGTCATGTGCAGCCGGCGCGCGGCGCCATTGATCGAGCTCGATTCACAGACGGCAAGAAAATACCGCAGAGACCGCAGCTCCAAATTTCTACCTCCATATATGCATGGCGCGCATAACGACGCGACCTAAACGGCATTACACGATATAGCGGTGCACAATGCTGCATGATTGCGCATCGACCGATCGACGTAACACCGGGTCCCCGAAAAATCTCGGACAACGGTTCCGGAGGCTGATGTCTAAACAATGCGAAAAAGGGCCGGGCGGTGCGGTGCACCACCCGGCCCGGGGAAAAGCCGTGATCAGGCGAGCTTGGTCAGGGCGGACAGGTTCGCCCAGTGCAGGTCCTCGATCACGTTGCGGGTCCGCGAATCACCCGAGTACTTGTAGGAGCCCGATTCGAAGAGCACATAGGCCCGTCCGCCGTAGGCCGCGATGCCCTCGCTCATGCTGGGCCCGCGGAAGCAGTGCAGCTTGGCCTTGTCCAGATCGGTGGTTCCCCGGCGCACGACGTAGATGTTGCCGCGCTTCGTGCGCCCGTACGAGGTGCTGTAGATGAAGTGCTTCCCGGTGACCAGGACACCCTGGGTCTTGGTCGGGGTCTCCCACGGTTTCTTGATCGTGGTCAGCGAACCGTTGCTGTTGATCGTGTAGGAGTACATCTTGCCCCGGCCCTTGGAGGTGAACTTCCCCGCGTAGAGCTTGCTGCCGTCGGTCGACAGGTAGGAGGCGCCGTAGACCTTTCGGGCCTTGCCCGTCTGCTTGACGTACGGGACGCCCTTCTCCTTGATCTTCTTCTTCAGCGTGGAGAGCTTGTACTTGCGGACGGTGTGCCATTTCCCGGACGCCCCGCCCGAGACGAAGGCCCAGCCCTTGGCGACCGCGATCCCGCCGACGTGCGATTCCGCGATCGCGACCGTACCGACCACCTTATTGCGCTGCGCGGGATCCAGCGCCACGATGTGCGCCTTCTGCCCCTTCTTGCCGTAGGAGGTGACCAGGAGCAGATCCTTGTTGCCGTCCCAGTTGTTCCACGCCGCGACACCTTGGGGCGTACCGCGCTTGAGTTCCCCGCGCGGGACCGCGGGCCCGATCTTGAAGGTGGAGTCGTAGCGGTTCGATGCGGCCTTCCCGTCGTAGAACGGGCCCGTGCCACCGGTGGACTTCGTCTCGCATTTGATGGCCTTCGGTGCGGCCTGCGCGGTCGCGCTGAACCCGCTACCGAGCAGCAAGGCGCTCCCCACCGTCACCACGGCGGCCTTACGGAGCAAAGTGTTCATTGTTCTCCCGTGCTCGTCCTGAGACTTTCCACAATCGGACGTTTAGCCTATATGGGCGGTTCCCCCGATTTTCCGGCCGCCACGGGATAACGGTGCGAAACGGGAACGCTTCGTCAGGTGAGCCCGCTCAGCCGGAGTAGATCTCGCCCAGTTCGGCGAACACATCCTGATTGAGCCGGAAGGCGAGCTCCGCCTCGGCCACGATCGCCCGCTGCTCGGCGACGGGGACCGGGGCGGTGTCGATCGCCTCCCGGTACCTGTCGCGGAGCAGTTTCACCGTCCTGGCGCAGGAGAACTGATAGAAGGTGCTCGCCATCCGCCCGGTGTAGCCGTAGTTGTGCGACAGCGCCCTGCGGACCAGCTGCCCTCCGGAGAGATCGCCCAGATAGCGAACGTAGTGGTGCGCGAGGAAGCCGCCCGGCCAGTGCCGCACCGTCCGGTCCAGATGCGCGCAGTACCGCTCGGTGGCGGGCCGGATCGCGGCACCGGTTCGTTCCCGCCAGCCCTCGCCGAACAGCACGGTGAGGTCGTGCCGCAGGCGCGCGGCCCTCGGCAGCTCCGGGAACAGCATGCGCCCGGCGATCGGGTTCCCGATCCAGTGGATCGCATGCCGTTCGAGAGTGCGGTAGATGGCGAAGTACTGGGCGGTGAGCGCGGCATAACCGGCCATCGGAAGCGAACCCGCGAGCAGTGCGCGCAGCAGTGGGTTCGCTCCCACATTCCGGTGCGCCTGCTTGGTGCCAGTCCGCAATCGGTCCGCCAAACCCGTTCTCGTCTCCATCCCACTCCCATCACCCCGACAGCCAGCAGAATTAAGGTAAGGCTACCCTTAACGACTTGGAGTGACAAGAGAAACCGGATCCGTCACGGTGCTCAGGGAGCGAGGACGAGCTTCCCGGTCGCCCGGTCCTCGGCCATGTACCGGTGCGCGGCCACGACCTCGTCCAGGCCGAAGACCCGATCCAGGTTCGGCCGGTAGGTACCCGCCTCGACCTGGTCGATCACCCGTTGCAAGATGGCCGTTCCCGCCCGCCCCTTGACATCGTCACTGTGGAAGGCCGTCAGCTTCGTCCCGGAGGGCACCATCGCGACCGGTTCGAACTCCGGAATCACCCAGCTGCCGCTGAGCATGCCGGACACGCAGACCGTTCCGCCGCCACGGACCAGGTGCAGCGAGTCCACCGTGGTGGGGGCACCGACCAGGTCGAGGACGTAGTCCGGCCCCTCCGGCCAGATCGCCCGGACCGCGTCCGCCAGCGGTTCGGCATCGGTGAGCACGTGGTCCGCGCCGCCCGCGGTCAGCGCCGCCGCTTTGGCCGCCTGCCGGGTGGTCGCCGCCGTCTCGATCCCGTAACCGGAGGCGATCGAGAGGGCGGCCATCCCGACCGAGGAGGTTCCGCCACGGATCAGCAGCCGCCCCCCGGTTTCCGGACCGGCACCGAGCGCGTCCAGCGAGCCCTGTGCCGTCAGGTACGTCTCCGGCAGCGCACCGAGCACCGTCCAGTCCAGCTCCGTGCGGACCGGCATCAACAGGTCGTTCGGCAGCAGCGCGTACTGGGCATAGCCGCCGTCGAACTCCCGGCCCATCTCCCCCATCACCGCGGCCACGGTCGTCCCCTCGGGGACCCCGGAGTCGGTCGATGCCACGACCACACCGACACATTCGATACCGAGCACCCGCGGGAATCCGACGTTCGGGGAGTGTCCCTGCCTGGTCATCAGCTCCGATCGGTTCAGCCCGGCCGCCTTGACCTCGACCAGGCTCCACCCCTCGCGGACCTCCGGCACCGGCAGCTCCCGGACCTCGAGCACGTCCGGTCCGCCCGCCCTGGTGCAGACCGCCGCGCGCATCGACGCATTCGCCATGTTCCACCTCCGCGCGGAGGCTAACGGCGGGCACCGACAGAATCGGGCTCAGTGCTCGAAGAGCTGGTCGAGGCGCTCGGTGAGGATGGCCCGCGCTTCGGCCGCGGTGTAGAGGTTCTGCAACAGATGCGCGGAGAGCCCGTCGGTGAGCGCGAGCAACTCCTCCGCGGTGCGCAGTGCGTCGACCCGCGCGCGAACCCGTCCGTCCCGCTGCGCCTGCCGCAGCTGGGCGGCGAGGTATTCGCACAGCCGCCGGGTTCCCTCGAGCAGATAACCGGCCAGTTCGGGATGCTCGGCACTGCGGCCGAGCCAGGTGATCAGCGCCTGCACGTAGACCCTGCTGCGCTGCCGCAGCGGTAACCGCTCGGTGAGGATGATCTGGACGACCTCGCGCGGATCGCGGGGTTCGGGCAGCGCCGAGACCTCGGCGGTGATCCGGGCGCCGACCTCCTCGCCGACCCACTGCAGCGCGAACAGCAGCAGTTCGTCCTTGCTGGCGAAGTAGTGCTGCACCCGGCCGACCGAGACACCCGCCTCCGCGGCGATATTGCGCACGGTCACCGCCGCGAAGCCGTCGCGTTCCGCGATACGCCAGAGCGCCTCGGCGAGCTGGCTGCGTCGTTCTCCGTGATCGACCTGTTTCGGCACGAGGGCAATCGTAGCAGTACGAGGTATTGCATCACCCTCTCGCATCCTTTACAGTACGACGTATTGGAAAAGGAGGTGGCTCTGTGCCGACCGCGTACAACGGCGAGATCGGACTCGCCTACGAAGTGGATCCCACAGCGGGAGAACCGATTCTGTTGCTGTGTGGTGGTTTCGTGCAGATGATCCACTGGCCGGAGGAACTGCTCGGCGGACTGCGCGAGCGGGGTTTTCAGCTCGCCCGGTTCGACAACCGGGACAACGGCCGGTCCACGCACTGCGCCGAGGGGCCGGCCTATTCGCTGCGGGACATGGCCGAGGACGCCGTCGCGGTGCTCGATGCGCTCGGCTGGTTCTCGGCGCACATTCTGGGTATCTCGCTCGGCGGCATGATCGGGCAGGTGCTCGCCGTGCACCACCCCGAGCGGGTGCGCAGCCTGTGCTCGGTCTCCTCCGCGCCCGGTGCCGGGCTGCGCATCAGCCGCCCCAAATTGGGCAAGATGTTCCGGATCCTCGCCATGTCCGCGAAGAAACCCAAGACGACGGAGGGCCGGATCGAGCACAGCATCGCGCTCTACCGGCTGCTGACCACGCCTCGGTATCCGGTCGACGAGCAGCGGCTGCGCGCACTGTTCGCCGAGGGGGAGCCCGAGGATCCCGCGGGTGGCATGCGCAACCTCGCGGCGATGAAAGCGAGCGGGGACCGGCGCGCGGAGCTGGCCGGAATCACCGCGCCCACCCTCGTCGTGCACGGCGACAAGGATCCGATGCAGTCCCCCAAAGCGGGGCGCGCCACCGCGGAAGCCATTCCCGGCGCACGGCTGCGCTTGTTCCCCGATGTGGGGCACGCCTTCCCCGCGCAGCTGTGGCCGCAGGTGCTGGACGAGCTCGACGACCTCCTCGGCCGCGCACCACACGGTTCGGCGGAACCGACGACGGGCGCATGAAACCGGCGGCTTTGGTGACCGGTGGCGCCCGCGGCATCGGCGCCGCGGTGGCCCGCCGCTTCGCCGCGCTGGCCACCTTCGGCCGCCTGGACATCGTGGTTCTCAACGCCGGAATCGGTGGGCCCGGCCCGATTTCGGACGGGACTTCGACCTAGAACGCTACCGGCGCACGCTCGCGGTCTTTATCGACGGCGCCGTGTTCGGTATCCGGGCGGCACTGGCCGCGCTTGCCGCAAACGGTGGCGGCACCATCGTGGTCACCGCCGGGATCGCACCTGCTCCGTTCGATCCCGTCTATGCGGCAGCCAAGCACGCCGTCATCGGCCTCGTGCGTTCGGTGGCAGCCGCCGTGCACTCGATCGCGACCGGCGGGGAGACCGGACAGGCACCGGAACCGGTGTCCTTCCCCGTTCCCGAAGCCGGTCAACCGCCGAATTCCAGTATCGTCCGGCCATCGGAAACCGGTGCCGAACCCCGCAGCACCAGGCCACGGTCGGCGGCCAGCATGGTCAGTTCCCCGACGGTGCGTTCCCTTCCGCCGAAGCACATCAGCATGAACAGGTCCATCGCGGTGTCGACCCCTTGTCCCAGAACGGGTTCGATCACCACCACGGTGCCGCCCGGTCCGGCGGCCCTGCGGCAGCCGTCCAGGATGGCGCGGGCGTTGTCATCGTCCCAGTCGTGCAGGATGTCGGAGAGCAGATACGCGTCGGCGCCCGCGGGCAGCGGATCGAAGAAGCTACCGGAAACCGCACCGGCACGGTCCCCGAACCCCGCCGCGGCGAACCTCCGCTCGGCGGCCGCGGCGGTCGGCGGCAGTTCCAGGACCTGCCCGCGAACCCCGGGATGGGCGCGCAGGATCGCCGCGAGCACGGTGCCCTCACCCCCGCCGACATCGAGGATCCGCGCAAACCTGCTCCAGTCGAAGCGTTCCGCGATCTGCGGCGCCTGCACCCGGAAGCGCCAGTTCATCTGCGCGTCGAAGGAACGCCGCAATTCCGGGTTCGCGTCGAGGTCCGCCCAGAATCCGCGCCCGTATCGCCGCGTGTAGGCCGGTTCGCCGGTACCGATCGTGCCGAGCAGGTCCACGAAGGCGAGCTCCGCGCGGCCGCCCGCCTGGTGGATGTCGAGCAGTGGCTTGATTCCATCCGGGGCCTCGGCATCCAGCTGCGCGCCGAGTTCGGTCGGCCGGTATCGCCCGGATTCCGGATCGCGTTCGAAGACGCCGACCGTGACCAGATGATCGAGCAGGCAGCGCAGCGCGGGCTCCGCGGTCCCGGTCGCGGCGGCGAGTTCCGCGGCCACCGAACCCGTGTTTCCCGCTCGCTCCACCAGATGCAGCGTCGCGGCCACCCGGATGGCCATCGGGGTGGCCAGATCGGCCAGGTCCCGGATACCCGGTTTCGAGGAGTCCACCGATCCAGCCTAGGACGGCATGTCCACCGAATTCGCGGCTCAGTTTCCCGTCACGGCCCGGTTGTGATCCAGCGCCGCGGTGATCCAGAACCCGGTGTCCTCCGCCGAGCCGAACCGGGAGAGGTCCACCTCGATCCAGCCCTTGGCCATCTCCTTGCCGCGCATCATCGCCGGGTCGGCGCCTTCGTCCTCGATCAGTTCCTCGGCCCGTTCGGCAGCACAACGCAGCAGGACCCGGTCACCGTTGAGGGCGGCGACCATTTTCTCGTGCACCATAAAGGAAAGACCACCGAACATTCGCTGCTCGCGCACGACCTCCCCGGAGAGCGCCTCGCGAATCCGGTCGGCGACGTCTTCGTCATAGGCCATGCCGTCCCCTTTCCCGCCGAGGCATCGTCCGCGAATTGTAGGGCCGGGGTGCGTTTTTCCGCAGGCCAACCGGTCGCGAATGCCGCCCGGAATGGATGCCGAGGCCATCGAGGACCGTGCACGACCGGCCGGAACGAACCGATGGCCGTGTCCCGAGGATCGTCCATCGGGGTTCCTTCCGGGTAGACTGGGTGAAGCGGAGGAAGCTCCGCTTCACCGCTCACCACACCGGAGGTTCCTCCCCTTTTGAGTTCCGATGACTCGGCTTCCGCAGGGAACAAGCCGCGCCGTGCGCCGCGGACCGATGCGCGGCGCAACCGGGACAAGCTCATCCGGGCGGCGACGGCGGCCTTCGCCGCCGCCGAGGGCACGGTTCCGTTCGAGGCCATCGCCCGGGACGCCGGTGTCGGCATCGGCACGCTGTACCGGCACTTCCCCACCCGCGAGGCACTGGTGGAGGCCGTGTACTCCGCCGAACTGGACGAGGTGACCGACAGCGTCCCGGATCTGCTGCGGCGATTCCCACCGGAAACGGCGCTACGCGCGTGGATGGAACGCTATGCCGCCTTCGTCGCCACCAAACGCGGCATGGCCGAAACCCTGCGCGCCGGCTGGGAATCCGGGACGATCGCCACCCCGGCCACCCGGGAACGCATCACCGCCGCCATCGCCACGATCCTGGAAAGCGGCGCCGAATCGGGGACACTGCGCGCGGATACCGAGCCCGGGGACGTCACCATGCTGCTGCTGGGCACGCTGCTGGCCACGACCGGAAACGAGACCCCCGGACAGACCGGGCGGCTGCTCGATCTCGTCATCGACGCCCTGCGCCCGGAGTGACCCCGGAAGCTCCCGCCCTTTTCAACCTATAGCGCATCAGGGGGCTTGCGGCAAGACCCCGGGCATCCCCCAGACTTCCCCGCATGACCAGCCGATCGATATCTGCCGAAGCCGGGCCCTTCTACCACGGCACGAAGGCCGATTTGCACCAAGGCGACTTGCTGGACCCCGGTTACCGGTCCAATTACGGTGAGCGGAGGACGGCCAATTTCGTCTATTTCACCGGAACCCTGGAAGCGGCCACCTGGGGAGCGGAACTCGCCAGGGGCGAGGGGCCCGGCCGGATCTACCGCGTGGAACCGATCGGCTCCTTCGAGGACGATCCGAACCTGACGGACACGAAGTTCCCGGGCAATCCGACCCGGTCCTACCGCAGCCGGGAACCGCTGCGCGTGCTCGAGGAGATCCTGGACTGGGCGCCGCACTCCCCCGAGGTGCTGCAGGCGACGCGCGCGCACCTCGCGGAGCTCGACCGGCTCGGCGTGGAGGCGATCAACGACTGAACCGCGGCCGAGCTCAGGCCCGGCGATCCGCGCCGATGGCGACGCCGACGATCGAACACGGCTCGGTGCGAACTGGCCGCGGTCGCGGCCGAACCGCTGGCCCGGACGCTCGGCGTGACCAAGGGCAGCTTCTATGCCCACTACCGCAACCGCGACGAGCTGATCGCCGCGGCGCTCACCGAATGGGCGCGCGGCCACGGCGAAGCGGGCCTCGCCGAATTCGCCGCGATCACCGACCCCGCACAGCGGTTGCGCGAACTGCTCACCGCCGTCGTGCACTCCGTCCAGCCGCTGACCCTCTTCGGTACACCTGAGCCTGCTCGGTGACCGCAACGATCCCGGGCCAGGGTCGCCTACGCGGCTATCCTCGGACTGTCGCAGCTGACCCAGACCGATCAGGTCACGCCGCCATCCGCCGCACTGGCCGACGAGGCGATCGCGGCTTTCCTCCGTCCCGAGGACACCGCCCGCGAAACCGTCTTGACGGGCACGGAGAACACCCGGCACCATGACCATGCGGCGTCGGTGACGCGTTCAGCTCCCGGCCGTTTCCGGACACATCGTCCCAGCCCTCGAATTCCCGCACCGGACCGAATTCCGGTCGGCCGAACGCGCCCATGAGCGCACGAGAATGGAGAAAACCCATGAGCATCAACAGAATCACCGACGGCGCCGAACGCGCGATCATCGAGAACCTGCTCGATCGCAACCGCGAGGCCCTGATCGAGACCGCCCGCGGACTCTCCGAAGCCGAGGCACGCCAACGGCTCGTGCCGTCCCTGACGACACCGATCTCCGTACTCAAACACGCGGCGGCCGCCGAACGGATCTGGTTCCAGCGATTCTGGGCGGGGCTCGGGGAATCCGAATGCGACGGCTACTCGAGGCGCGATGAAGGCACTTTCGCGGTCACCGACAGCGAGACCCTGGCCGGGGTGATCGCCGAATTCGAACGGGCAAGCGCCCGCTCGCGGGAGATCGCCGCCCGGTTCGAGCTCGACGACACCGTGGACATTCCCGCGGAGGGAACCATCAGCATGCGCTTTACCCTGCTCGGCATGAGCGAGGAATTCGCCCGGCACGCGGGGCACGGCGACATCCTGCGTGAGCAGATCGAAGCCGCTCGCGACAGCTGAACCAGCGCTCCCCGGCCGTGACCGGCTAGGGGCAGTCCCCGCCGTAGTTCCGGTAGCCGGGATGCACGCCCGGGGTGAGTCCGAGGTGATCGGCGATGCGCGTGAGCAGACCGTGCAGCTGGGCGCGTTCCGCCTCGGTCAGGGGCGCGGTGACATCCCGCTCGTGTGCGGCGGCGACCGCCCGGACCTCGTCCAGCAGACCGGCACCCGCCTCGGTGAGGTGCAAGGCGTTGTGCCGCCGGTCCTCCGGATTGCGGCGACGCTCGATCGCGCCGCGCTGTTCCAGATCGTCGAGCAGCGCGACGAGACGGGTCGCCGCGGTGTCCAGTTTCGCCGCGAGCGCCTGCTGACTCAGCCCCGGTTCACGATCGATCGCGAACAGCAGCCCACTGTGCGCCGGGGTCAGCTCGATACCGCCGATGCGCTCGCCATAGCGCTGCGCGGCCCGCGCCCCGATCTGCGTGAGCAGGAACGCATTGCCATGCCTGCGCGGTATCCGCGCCTTCTCGTTCGCCCGCACGGCGAAATAGTATCACTTGACAAACCATTACACGCGATAAACGATTATCTCGTGGAACTAACCGCGGCAGGCCCGGTGCACAGCCCGGCACGGACCCTCTTCGCCGAACTCGCGGCCGGATACTCGGACGCGGGGCGACTCGAACGGGCCTGCTACCGGATCGCCGCGGTGCTCGTCCTGCTCGGACTGCTGCACCTGCTCGTGCAAGCGGTACTCGGCGGACCGTGGGCCGGACCGGTCTCCTGGCGCAAACCCGCGGAGTTCGGCCTCGCCTTCGGCGTGACCCTGTTCGCCGTCACCGCGGCGAGCACCCGGATCGCCGCGTCCGCACGTTCGCGTGCGCCATCACTCGGCCTGTTCGCGATCGCCTGCACCGTCGAGGTCCTCGCGATCACCGTCCAGGCATGGCGCGGCGTCCCCTCACACTTCAACACCACGACCCCGATCGACAGCGTGTTCGCCATGGCCGCGGCCTTCGGCGGCGGCGTGATCGTGCTCAGCATCCTCACGCTGACCATCGCCGCCATCCGCAAACCGCTGCCCGCCGAGACCCGCGCCACCAGGATCGCCGTGCTGTGCGGGTTCTTCAGCCTCGTCCTCGCACTGCTGATCGGCGCCGCGATGATCGCGATCGGCGAACGGACGATGTTCACCGTCTCCCTCGAGGCCGCCTACTGGGCCGCGACCGTTCTCGTTCCCGCGCACGCCGTCGCCATGCAGGGCATCCTCGTCCTCCCCGCACTCGCCTGGCTGACCACGCACACCGGGTGGAGCGCGCCGCGGCGCACCCGGATCATCATGCTCGGCAGCACCGGTTATCTACTGTGCACGGCCGTGGTCGTCATCGAGGCCGCCTTCGGCATCGAACCGACCCGCTTCGGCACCGCGCCGATCGCCGCGACCGCCCTCGCCCTGCTCGGACTGCTCACCCTCGTCGGCACCGGAATCGTCACGATCAAGGCCGTGTGCACGAGACAACGGCACACCTGAACCGAACGGCGCGCACCGACAGCAGCGCACATACCCAACGCGGTCGGGCAGGCGTTCGGAACTCCGTCACGGGAACGGGCTGATCGCCTCGATCGCGCGTTTGGCCTCGGCAAGCGAGGCACCAGTCGCCTCGCGGTACACCTTGATCGCTTTGATCTTCTTACCGGCCTCGGCCAGGCGGCGAGCCTCGGCGGGAACATCCGGCGCCGCATGCGCTTCCAGCTCCCCGGGTCGGACCCCCAGCTGCTCGGCGAGGTAGGCGACCTGCGCCTCCAAACGGACAATGCGAGCCTCTTGCCGCGCGTCACGCATCATGCGACGACATTAGACCAACCCCGAACCGCTCCCGGTGCCCGCCGAACCCTCAGCCGTCCGCCGCGAGCTCGGCGATCAGGGCATCGATCGCGCGATCGGCGAGTCCGGCCGTCGCCCGGCTGATCAACATTCCGGTCGACGACGGCATCCGCGGCCAGGTCGCCCAGCGGCAGGGCGGGCGCAGTGCACGGGTTTCGTTCAGTGGCAGCGGCGGCGCTGATAACCGGCCCGGATCCACTTCGGCAGGCTGACCCCGGCGAGGAACCAGAGCAGGACGCCGAGCAGGAGACCGGGCACGATTCCCCCGTCCTCCCCGAACAGGACCTGACCGTAGACGACGAGCAGCACCGTCGCGGTGAACCCGCCGAGGATGACGGCGGCCCGCCAGGCAACGAGCCATCGCGAACGCATCCGGAGCTTCCGCCAGCCCGGTGCGCGATTCTTACCGCGGTTCATCCGCCGAATCTCACGGAGCTCACCCGAGTCGATCCCGAACAGGGCCCGGCACCGCAAGAACCGGTGGTCCGCGAACAACCCCTGCACCTCGTGCACCGACCACCGTCCGGTGACGCGGAGGATCACCCGCCCTCCCTCGTCCCGCAGCAGGATCCCCGACCAGCGCGGATTGGGGCCCTTGGGATTGATCCGCTCCACGTCGTAGGTGAGCACCTCTGCGATCGAGGCGAGCGGTACCTCGGCATGCTCACCGCCCCAGGCGTCCACGATGAACGTGGCGTCCTCGATGCGTACCCGCAGTGGGCGGGCCTTCAGATCGGTCGTGACCTTTTCCGGGACGACCTCGGTGCCCCGCACGGTTCCCGATTCCTCCCCATACCGCGACGCAGGCGCCGATCGTGGAGCCGGCCAGGGGAATCGAACCCCTAACCTCCTGTTTACAAGACAGGTGCTCTGCCGATTGAGCTAGGCCGGCGTGGCCACCGTGACCGGCGGCCAGGCTCATCGTAGCCGGTGGGTGTGGTCCTGGTGTGGTGCGGTGGACGTGCGGTACGCCCGCCGTGCACGATTACGGGGAGACCAGGGGCGACAGTGATTGTGAGGTATGTGGTGCCGCCAACGGACCGGGGGAAGCCGGAGCGTGATCCGCTCGCCGAGCACGCGGTGACGGATGAGCATCGCGCGGCGGCCGCCCGGGAACGGGAACGTTCGCAGTCGCGGACGAAGTTCTTCACGCCGGTATCGGACGATCCGGCGTCGAACACACCGGCCTCGCGCTATCCGGCTTCGAACACCGCGCCGTCGAACACTGCGGCGGCCAACGCCCCGGCATCGAACACTCCGGTACCGGAACCGCCGGGCTCGCAGGCCTCGACGGAGCGGGTGACACCGCCCGGTCGGCAGCAGTCCCGGCCGAAACCGGAGCGGCCGAAGCAGGAGCGCCCGCACCGCAGGGTTCCGGGCCTGCGCAGGGCGCGCCAGGGCACCGATTCGGGGCTGCGCCCGGCGACCCCGATCGCGGACAACGCGACCTACGGTCCGGAGCTTCCCGGTGAGTCACAGGTGCAGCTGGTGCTGGATCTGGCGCTGCGCATCGGCGAGGTGAAAATGGCCTGCGGCGCGGGCGCGGCGGACACGACCGAGGCGATCTACTCGGTGACGGAGGCCTACGGCCTGCCGCACTGCGAGGTGGACGTGATCTTCTCGTCGATCACGGTCTCGGTGCACCGCGGTTCGGATGTGAACCCGATCACGGCGGTACGCCTGGTGCGCGCGCGGGGCAGTGATTACACCCGCCTGGAGGCGACGGATCAGCTGCTGCAGCGGATCATCAACGGCAACGGGAAGTTCCGGCCGTACGAGGCGTCCACGGAACTGGAACGGATCACCAAGGCACGACATCCGTATCCGCGCTGGGTGGCCACCCTCGCCTGGGCGGGCATGGCGGCCTCGATCGCGATCCTGATCAACGGAACCCCGATGGTGGCGGTGGTGACCGCGGTGATCTCCGCGGTGATCGACCGGCTGGGGCGATTCCTGAACAGGCGGGCGCTGCCGAGCTTCTTCCAGCAACTGGTGGGCGGCCTGCTCGCCACGTTCATCGCGCTCGTGGTGGTGCACTTCGGCCCGACGCTGTTCGGCGACAACGACTCCTCGCTGGTCATCGGTGCCGCGATCACCGTGCTGTTGTCCGGGCTCTCGGTGGTGCAGACCGTGCAGGACGCGGTGACCGGCTACTACGTGACGGCGGCCGGACGGACGATCGAGATCGCGCTGATCTCGGCCGGGCTGATCGCGGGCGTGGTGATCGCGGTCAAGATCGCCACGGTCGTCGGTATCACCCAGGGGGAGATGGACCCGCCGAAGACGACCTCGGTGCAGCAGGTCCCGTTGCTGATGCTCGCGGGCGCTGCCGCCGCGGCGTTCTACGCGCTGGCCAGCTATGCGCGGACCCGCACGCTGCTGGTCTCGGCGGCCGCGGGGGCGCTCGGCGGCGCGGCCTACGGTGCACTGCTGGCCACCGCGTCGAGCCCGATCATCGCCTCGGCGGCCGCGGCGGTGGTGATCGGCTTCGCTGGCGGGCTGCTCACCAGGCGGCTGCGGATCCCCCCGGTGATCGTGGCGGTCGCCGGTCTCACCCCGCTGCTCCCCGGTTTCTCCACCTACCGGGCGCTGTACGGGCTGGTGAACAGCAGCAAGAACCCGCAGCACATCCTGGAGGGCGGGGTGAACCTCGTGGTCGCGGTCACGATCGCGCTCGCGCTGGGTGCCGGGGTGGTGCTCGGCCAGTTCCTGGCGCACCCGGTGCGCAGGCGGCTCGGACGCTGGCAGCGGCAGTTCCTCAGTCCCCATTCGGCTGCCCGGCTCAGGCGGCCGAAGTGAGCTGACCGTCACTTGTCGTAACTACACACCACGATGGTGAATGGTTAATGTTGGGGGAAAGCCCAAGGAGGAACCTCACTGTGGCCGCCGCACCTGGGAAAGCCGAATTCATCGTCGTCGCCAACCGCCTTCCCGTGGACCTGGAACGGTTACCGGACGGTTCGCAGCGGTGGAAGCACAGCCCGGGCGGACTGGTGAGCGCGCTGGCTCCGTTCCTGCGCAATCAGCACGGCGCCTGGGTCGGCTGGCCAGGGGTTTCGGATGTCGAGGTGGACCCGTTCACCGAGGACGGGCTGCTGCTCTATCCGGTCACGCTCAGCGCCGACGAGTACCGCGACTACTACGAGGGCTTCTCCAACGCCACCCTCTGGCCGCTCTATCACGATGTCGTGGTGCGCCCGGTGTTCGACCGGAGCTGGTGGGACGCCTATGTCCGGGTGAACAGACGGTTCGCCGAACACGTCGCCGAGATCGCGAGCACCGGCGCGACGGTGTGGGTGCAGGACTATCAGCTGCAGCTGGTCCCGCAACTGCTCCGCGAACTGCGCCCGGACCTGCGGATCGGCTTCTTCCTGCACATCCCGTTTCCCCCGGTCGAGCTGTTCATGCAGCTGCCCTGGCGTACCGAGATCGTGCGCGGGCTGCTCGGCGCCGATCTGGTCGGGTTCCATCTGCCCGGCGGGGCGCGCAATTTCCTGTGGCTGGCCCGCCAGCTGGTCGGTCTCGAGCCGACGCGGACCGCGGTCGGGGTGCGCAACCGGCCGGGCGCGGTGCAGATGGGCGACCGCACGGTACGGGTCGGCGCGTTCCCGATCTCCATCGACGCGGGTGGCCTCGACGCGCTCGCCAAGACCGAGCGGGTGCGCAAGCGGGCCGCCCAGCTCCGCGACGACCTGGGCAAACCGAAGAAGGTGCTGCTCGGGGTCGACCGGCTGGACTACACCAAGGGCATCGACGTACGGCTGCACGCACTGCACGAGATGATCGACGAGGGCACCGTCGATCCGGCCGATGTGGTGATGGTGCAGCTGGCCACGCCCTCACGCGAACGCGTGGAGCACTACGTCCGGATGCGCGCGGACATCGAGCAGCAGGTCGGCCGGATGAACGGGGAGTTCGCCAGGGTCGGGCACCCCGTGGTGCACTACCTGCACCAGTCGGTGGACCGCGAGGAACTGGCCGCCTTCTTCTCCGCGGCCGACGTCATGGTGGTCACCCCGATGCGGGACGGGATGAACCTGGTGTGCAAGGAGTACGTCGCCTGCCGCCACGATCTCGGCGGCGCGCTGGTGCTCTCCGAGTTCACCGGCGCGGCCGCCGAACTGACCAGTGCCTTCCTGGTGAACCCGCACGATCTGGACGGGGTGAAGAACGCCCTGCGCACCGCGCTCGAACTGGACCCGACGGATGGGCGGCGGCGGATGCGCGCGCTGCGCAGGCAGGTGCTCACCCATGACGTGGACCGCTGGGCGCGCTCGTTCCTCACCGCGCTCGGCGGGGACGGTTAACCGGTCCTGCGCAGCGGCGAACGAGCCACCAGCGCCTTCGCGAACGGGGTGCGCAGCATCAGCTCCACGGCGATCACCGAGAGCAGCAGCGTGCTCAGGAACATGACCGCACCACCGAGGATGCGGTTTCCGAAGAAGTTCGCCCACTGTTCGTGCAGCGGGGCCCACTGCAGGTTGACCATGAAGGGATGCACCGCGTAGACGCCGAAGGCGCGGATCGAGCCCCAGTCCACGATCCGGGCGAGCAGGGTGCCCGGTTTGCGGCGGGCCGCCCACCAGATGCAGAAGGCGTAGAGGCCGAGGATCGAACCGAGCGCCCAGGGCAGCACATCCGGATGTACCGGGTTCGCCGCGAGGTCCGGGGTAACCCCCTCGTTCACCCGGAGGAAGAACGCGGTCAGCGATCCGGCGAGGCCGACCACGAACGCGGCACCGAACAGCCAGTAGTGCGCGGTGAGGAATTCCCGGATCCGCTCGGCGTGCACCGCGAACAACGCGCCCAGGATGCAGAACAGCGCGTAGCTCGGCAGGATCGAGGCCTGCATGGCCCACAGCTGCGTACCGATCACCCCGGGGGGCGCGGGCACATAGCTGAACAGCAGCATGACGCCGACCTGCACGACGGCGGCGGCGAGCAGCAGCTTGCCGTGGTGCCCCGCCGTCCGCCGCACCAGCCAGCGCAGCACCGGGAACAGCAGGTACATCTGCATGGAGACGAGCAGGAAGTACAGGTGGAACCAGCCGGTGCCCTGGAGCAGGTTGCAAATGGTCGTCCACAGGCCACCCCACACCGATTCCGGGGTCTCGATGGTGGTGAACGTCAGCACCGTGTAGATCAGCGTCCACACCACGTACGGCAGCACGATCGCGCCGAACCGGCGCCGGTAGAAGGTGCTCGCCTTGGTGTCCTTGCGGTAGTAGCCGTGGAAGAGCACGAACGCGGTGATGAACACGAAGGAGTACCGCGTGAAGTGCATCAGCAGCGAGACCGCGCCCATATCGGGGGCATCCGGCGGATTCATCGCCCCGTAGGAGTGCACGAAGACCACGCAGGTGAAGGTCAGCACGCGCAGCAGGTCGATGTTGTACATCCGGGCGCGCGGGCGCGCGCTCGATGCGGCCTGCGCCGTCTCGGGCGTGGACATGTCCTCCCCTGTGATTCCTGGGTGAGCGGAGAGCGTCCCATGACAAGGACGAAACGGACTCGGACAAGGTACTCCTTTCCCGGGAGTACCCCGGCGCGCGGGTACATGGCGGCCGGTGCGGCCGGGGACTCCGGCTGCCCTACGCTGGGGCGCACCAACCCCGAAATCATCCCCTACCCCGAGACGCAGACCCCGAAGATCAATGACTGCTGAGACACTGCCTGCCGAATTGCGCAGCGCGATCATGACCATCGCGCGGACCCCGCGCCTGCTGATCGCCTGCGATTACGACGGCACACTCGCGCCGATCGTGGAAAATCCCGAACACGCGCGGCCCTCATCCGAATCCGTCGGCGCGCTGCGTGCGCTCGCCGACCTGCACGAGACGACGACCGCGGTGATCTCCGGGCGGGCGCTGCGCGATCTGGCCACACTCTCCCGGCTACCGAGCGAGGTGCACCTCGTCGGCTCGCACGGCTCGGAGTTCGACGTCGGTTTCGTGCACGCACTCGACGACGACGCCCGCGAACTGCACGCGCGCCTGCACCGCTCGCTCACCGAGCTCACCGCCGGATACGCGGGCGTGCAGCTGGAGACCAAGCCCGCGAGCGTCGCGGTGCACGTGCGGCGGGCGAGCGAACAGGTCGCCGAGCAGGTGCTCACCGCGGTCCGCTCCGACCAGGCCACCTGGGAGGGTGTCCAGGTCACCGAGGGCAAGGCGGTGATCGAGCTCGCCGTGGTGCAGACCGACAAGGGCCGCGCGCTCGACGTGCTGCGCCGCAGGATCGGCGCGACGGCCGCGATCTTCATCGGCGACGACGTCACCGATGAGAAGGCCTTCGCCCGCCTTTCCGGGCCGGACCTCGGGATCAAGGTCGGCGAGGGCGACAGCCGCGCCGAGTACCGGCTCCCGGACACCGCGGCCGTGTCCACCACCCTCGCGTTCATCCTCGAGGAACGGCAGAACTGGCTGTTCGGCGGGCGCGCGCCCGCGATCGAGCGGCTGACCATGCTCGCCAACGAGCGCTCGGTCGCGCTGCTCACCCCGGACGCGCGGGTCTGCTGGATGTGCCACCCGGACCCGGACTCCCCCGCGGTGTTCGCCGACCTGCTCGGCGGATCCTCGGCAGGGCACTTCACGGTGCGCCCGGAACACGAGGGCCTTCCGCTGGGCCAGCGCTACCTGCCGGGCACCATGACCACCGAGACCCGCTGGTCCCGGCTGCTCGTCACGGACTACCTCGACCACAACACCGGCCAGCACCGCACCGACCTGGTCCGGGTGGTCAGCGGATCCACCAGGGCGATCGTCGAGTTCGTCCCCCGGCCGGAGTTCGGCGGGGTACCGGTGCGGCTCGAGCAGCACCCCGAAGGGCTGGCCGTGCTCGGCACCTCCGATCCGATCGTGCTGCGCGCGCCCGGGGTGCGGTTCGAGATCACCTCGGACGGGGCACACGAATCGGCCCGCGCGGTCATCGAACCGCGGGAGAACCGGCCGATCGTGTTCGAGCTGCGCTGCGGAACCACCGAGCTCGGCGAGCACGAGCTGCCCGAGGCCGAGCGGCGGGCCCGGTCGAACGCCTACGACAGCGAATGGCTCGCCGGACTGAACCTGCCCTCGGTGGAGACCGACCTCGCCGCCCGTTCCGCGCTGACCCTGCGCGGACTGTGCGTCGCCGACACCGGCGGCATCATGGCCGCGGCGACGAGTTCGCTTCCCGAGGACATCGGCGGAGTGCGCAACTGGGACTACCGCTACTGCTGGATCCGGGACGGCTCGATGACCGCGAGCGCGCTGGTCTCCCTCGGTTCGACCGAAGAGGCCGAACGGTTCCTTTCCTGGCTGCACGGGGTCCTGGCCACGGTGCCCGGACCGGAACGGCTGCACCCGCTGTACGCGCTCAACGGGAGCACCCTTGGCGCCGAGGCGGTCATCGACACGCTTCCCGGGTACGCCGGTTCCCGCCCGGTCCGGGTCGGCAACCTCGCCAACCAGCAGGTGCAGCTCGACGTGTTCGGTCCGGTGGTGGAACTGGTCGCCGCGCTCTCCGAGGCGCGCGGCAAGCTCACCGACGACGACTGGCAGATGGTGCACGCCATGACCGAGGCCGTCGCGACCCGCTGGGACGAGCCCGATCACGGCATCTGGGAGGAGCGGGCGCGCCCACGGCACCACGTCTACTCCAAGGTGATGTGCTGGGTGACCATCGACCGGGCGCTCAAGCTCGCCGAGCGTTACGACCGCGAGGTGGACCCGTCCTGGGTGGATCTGCGCGCCGAGATCGCCCTCGATGTCATCGAGAACGGCTGGAACGCGGAGAAGGAAGCCTTCACCACCGCCTATGACGGTGTCGACCTGGACGCGGCGACCCTGTTCGTCGGGCTCACCGGGCTGATCGACCCGAAGGACGAGCGGTTCGCCTCCACCGTGACCGCCACCGAGGCCGAGCTGCGTTCCGGCTCCACGGTCTACCGGTACCGCCGCGATGACGGACTGCCCGGCGACGAGGGCGGATTCCACCTGTGCGCCGCATGGATGGTGGAGTCCTACCTGCTCACCGGCAGGCGCACCGAGGCCGAGGAACTGTTCGAGCAGATCGTGGACTGCGCCGGGCCGACCGGTCTGCTCCCCGAGGAGTACGACCCGATCGCGGAGCGCTCCCTGGGGAACCACCCGCAGGCGTACTCGCACATCGGGCTGATCCGCTGCACCCAGCTGCTGGACGCCGCGCGCGACTGAGCCATGGCCCGGTGGGTGAGGTTTCCTGCTCACCCACCGGGTTCAGCTGCGTTCAGCGAGCGCGTCGAGATCGACCGGGACCGTGGCGATGCCATCGATGCGGATCGCCGAATCGCCGGTGTACTCACTCACGAGCTCGTATCCTCTTGGACCAAGCCGGTACGCGGACAGGCCGTCTTCCCCGATGGCTCCACGATCGACCAGCACATCCACCTCGCCGAACGCGGACCAGTCGCGCGGCAGGTGTTCGTCGAGGCGGCCGAAGGGCAGCATCTCCGTCATCACGCATCACTTCCGCTTCGCCGCCGCCTTGGCGCTGACCCGCCGCACCACGTCCATCACCTCGCCCATCGAGGAGACCGGCAGCGCCTTGATGCCCGCCGGGATCTCCCCGCAGTCCGGTGGCACGAGTGCCTTCGTGAAACCGAGCCGGACGGCCTCGGCGAGCCGCCGGGAGATGTCCGGGACCCGGCGCACCTCACCGACGAGGCCGACCTCGCCGAGCGCGACGAGATCGGCGGGCAGCTCGATATCCTTTGCCGCGCTGGCGATCGCGAGTGCCACGGCCAGGTCCGCCGCCGGTTCGCGCACCTTCATCCCGCCGACCGTCGCGGTGTACACATCCGAGCTCCCGAGCTGCACACCGCACCGTTTCTCGGTCACCGCGAGCACCATGGCCACCCGCGCGGAATCCAGGCCGCTGCACGCGCGCCGCGGATTAGCCAGCGTGCTCGGCGCGACGAGCGCCTGCACCTCGGCGAGCATCGGCCGCTTTCCTTCCACCACAACGGTCACCGCGGTACCGGGGGCCGCCTCCGTGTGCCGGGAGACGAACAGCCCGGAGGGGTCCGCGACCCCGTCGATGCCCCCGGCGACCAGTTCGAAACATCCCACCTCGTCGGCCGCGCCGAACCGGTTCTTCACCCCGCGCAGCAGCCGCAGCGTGGAATGCCGGTCCCCCTCGAACTGCAGGACCGCGTCCACCAGGTGCTCCAGCACTCGCGGCCCGGCGATCGAGCCCTCCTTGGTGACGTGGCCGACGAGCACTACGGGCAGCCCGCGTTCCTTGGCTAGCGCGACGAGGGCCGCGGTCACCGCGCGCACCTGGGTCACCCCGCCGGGCACCCCGTCCACCTCGGCGGAGGCCACGGTCTGCACCGAGTCGAGGATCAACAGCGAGGGCGCGACCGTGTCCACGTGCCCGAGCACCGCGGAGAGTTCGCTCTCGGCGGCCAGATACATCCGGTCGTGCAGCGCCCCGGTGCGTTCGGCGCGCAGCCGGACCTGGCCCGCCGATTCCTCCCCGGTCACGTAGAGGGCGGTGCCGTTGCCCCGCGCCCACTGATGCACCACTTCGAGCAGCAGGGTGGACTTGCCGACCCCCGGCTCCCCGGCGAGCAGCACGACCGCCCCGGGCACGATCCCGCCGCCGAGCACCCGGTCGAGTTCCTCGATCCCGGTCTTGGTCACCGCGGTCTCGCTCGCGGCGATCGCGGTGATCGACCGTGCGGGTGAGCTCGGGGCGCCCGCGGCGATCTTGGTGACCGGGGCGGCGACACCGCGCTCCTCGATCGTGCCCCAAGCCTGACATTCCGGGCATCGGCCGACCCATTTCGGGACTTCCATGCCGCACTCGGCGCACCGGTATGCCGCGCGCGCTACCTTGCCGTTCTTCGCCACACCGGGACCGTATCGCCCGGTACCGACAGTTCCCCGGTCACATCCGCGCCGGGAACCGGTCTCGGCTCAGTTCAGCCGTTCGCCTGGTTGTCGTACGGCGCGCCGATCGGCACCTGCACCGTCCCGCTGCCCGCCTTCGCGAACTGGAACCGCACCGGGACCGTAACCCCGGGCCGCAGCGCGGGCTTGTTCAGACCGGTCAGGTCAATGCTGACCTTGCCCGGCTGCGCGGGCGCGTTCGCCGCACTCGGGGCATTGCTCGCGCTCGGCGCGTTCGAGGCGCTCGATGCCGGGGCCTTCTGATCGTCCGGGTCAACACCGGAGCGCAGCGCGGTCCGTGCGGGCAGCTCCTTGCTGCCGTCGATCCGCGAGCCGCTGAACAGCGGGCTCGAGACGTTCACCAGCTTGTCGTCCTGGCCCGCGTTGTTCACGATGGTCAGCACCAGCCTGGCGTCGGAGCCCTGCTTGTACGCGGCCTGGTTGCCGCCGCTGGGGTAGGCCAGCTGCGCGTCCCGGATCGCCACCTTGCCGATCTCGTCCATCGCCCCGTTCACCGCGGCGGCTTGGGTGTCGGTCTGGGTGATCTGACCCGAACCACAACCACCGAGCACGAGTCCGATGCCGACCGCGGCGACGGCCACCGTCATCCGCGCCTTGCCCACCGAGCGCATACGCACTGAGACCCCACTCATTCCTGGCAGCAGCCTTCCTGATCCGTCGCTCTGGCCCCGGTCACCCGGAACCACCGACGCCGCAAGGGTAACCGGCTCGTTCCGGCGTGCGCGCACGGGCACCTCCCGGGCCCGCTCCACGGTGTCCACAGTGGACCTCGATCCACCGGCGAGGCCCCTGTCAAGCACACGAATCCGCGATTTGTCAACCCCTTGACCTGCAAGGACGAAGCCGGACCCAGTTCCGGTCGCCTGAGAAGCGTGTTAATATGGAAGCAGCGAAAGGGGCAGAGGACACATGGTTTTCAAGGTCGGAGAGACTGTCGTCTACCCGCATCACGGTGCCGCGCTCATCGAAGCAATTGAGACTAGGGTCATCAAGGGCGAAGAGAAGCAGTACCTGGTGCTCAAGGTCGCCCAAGGAGATCTCACCGTACGCGTTCCAGCGGACAATGCCGAGGTGGTCGGCGTCCGGGACGTCGTTGGGCAGGACGGCCTCAACCACGTTTTCGAGGTGCTTCGGGCACCGCATTCCGAGGAACCGACGAACTGGTCACGGCGGTTCAAGGGCAACGGGGAAAAGCTCGCCTCCGGAGATGTCAACAAGATCGCCGAGGTCGTCCGCGACCTGTGGCGGCGCGAGCAGAACCGCGGCCTTTCCGCTGGTGAGAAGCGCATGCTCGCGAAGGCGCGGCAGATCCTCGTCGGAGAGCTCGCGCTCGCCGAGGGCACGGACGAGGGCAAGGCCGAGGTCCTGCTCGACGAGGTGCTCGCGACAGCGGTGTGAGCACCGTAGCGCTGGTCCCGGCGGCCGGCCGGGGGGAAAGACTCGGCGCCGGGATGCCCAAGGCGCTGGTGCCCGTCGCCCGGGTACCGATGCTGTCCAGGGCGGTGCGCGGGTTACTCGCTTCGGGTCAGATCGACCGGGTCGTCGTCGCTGCTCCACCGGACCATCTGCGCGCGATGACCGAGCTCGTCGGCAGCTCCCGGGTCCAGGTACTCCGGGGTGGCGCGGACCGTACCGATTCGGTCCGGCTCGCCCTGGAAGCGGCCGGTGACGCGGAACGGGTGCTCGTGCACGACGCCGCCCGCGCGTTCACTCCCGCCTCGGTCATCACCGCGGTCGTGGACCGGTTGCGCGCCGGAGCCCGCGCCGTCATTCCCGTCCTCCCGGTCACCGATACGGTGAAACGGGTCGAACAGGATGGCCGGGTCAGCGCGACCGTGGACCGATCGGACCTGCGCGCGGTGCAGACCCCACAGGGTTTCGCCGCCGAGGTGTTGCGTGCGGCCTACGAGCACGACGGCGGGGCGCTCACCGACGATGCGGGCCTGGTGGAACGCATGGGGGTCACCGTGCACACCGTTGCGGGCCATCCACACGCCCTGAAGATCACCACCCCGTTCGACCTCGCGATCGCGGAGTCCGTGCTCGCCACCAGGAAAGCGCCCGATGCCTGAGGAACTGTTGCCGCGCACCGGAATCGGTACCGATGTGCACCGCGTCGAGCAGGGCAGGGAGTGCTGGATAGCCGGGCTGTACTGGCCGGGCGAGGACGGCTGCGCGGGCCATTCGGACGGAGACGTCGCCGCGCACGCGATCGTGGACGCGGTGCTGTCCGCGGCCGGGCTCGGCGATATCGGCGGTCTGTTCGGCACCGACGACCCGCGCAGGCACGGTGCGCGCGGCGTGGAATTTCTCACCGAGGCGGCCGAATACGTTCGCGCGCAAGGATTTCGGATCGGCAACGCCACGGTGCAGGTGATCGGCAACCACCCGCGGGTCGGCACCCGGCGCGCGGAGGCACAGGAGGCGCTCGGCAGCGCGCTCGGCGCCCCGGTCTCAGTGAGTGGGACGACGACCGACGGTCTCGGACTCACCGGACGGGGTGAGGGCATCGCGGCCGTCGCTTCCGCGATCGTGCTGGGATAGCATCACGCCCATGGCGATTCTCAACGAGGCCGTGCGCGCGATCATCGACGGCAGGAATTATGCGACGGTGGCGACCGTGAATCCGGATGGAAGCCCGCAGACCTCGGTCGTCTGGTGCGAACGCGATGGCGATGATCTGCTTTTCTCCACCACGAGGGGCCGCCGGAAAACCCGCAATATGGAACGCGACCCGCGGGTCAGCGTTTCCATTTTCGACCGCGAGGACCCGTACAAGTACGCGGAATTGCGCGGGACAGTGCGCATCACAGAGGAGAACGGCCGCGCGCTCATCGACAAGCTCTCGAATGCCTACCACGGCAAGGATTTCCGCGCCGAGCCGGAAGGGACGGTGCGCGTCGTCGTCCGGCTCACCCCGGAAAAGGTCACCGGTTACGCGGCATGACGGAAACGAGCGCGGCACCGCCGCGAATGGGCCGGATCGCGGTCGCGAGTTTCATCGGCACCGCGATCGAGTTCTACGACTTCTATCTGTACGCGACCGCCTCCGCGCTGGTGATCAACAAACAATTCTTCCCGAATCTCGGCGCGACGGTCGGCCAGCTCGCCGCGTTCTCCACATTCGCGGTCGCGTTCATCGCCCGCCCACTCGGCTCGCTTTTCTTCGGCCATTTCGGGGACCGCATCGGGCGGAAATCCATGCTGATCGCCTCGCTGCTGACGATGGGGATCTCCACTGTCGCGATCGGGCTGATCCCCGGCTACGCCACGATCGGCATCGCCGCGCCGATCCTGCTCGTGGTGCTCCGCTTCGCCCAGGGCATCGGCCTCGGCGGGGAATGGGGCGGCGCGGCACTGCTCGCCGCCGAGCACGCCCCGAAGGGCAAACGCGGCTGGTACGGCATGTACCCGCAGCTCGGGCCCTCCATCGGGTTCTTCTTCGCCAGCGGCGGATTCCTGCTGCTGTCCGCGACCATGGACGAGTCCACCTTCAACGCCTGGGGCTGGCGGGTTCCGTTCCTCGCCTCCGCCCTGCTGGTGCTGGTCGGCCTGTTCGTGCGGCTGCGGATCGCCGAGACCCCGGAGTTCTCGAAGGTGCTGGACTCCGGGGACCGTGCGCGGATGCCGCTGGTGGAGATGGCGCGCAGGGCACCGTGGCGGCTGCTCGGCGGTTCCGGGGCGATCGTGGTCTGCTACGTGCTCTTCTACACCGCGACCACCTTCTGCATCTCCTACGGCACCAGCGAACTGCACCTTTCCAAGCAGACGATGCTGACCTGCGCGATCATCGCGGTCTGGGCGATGGCGCTGGCCACGATCGGTTCGAGTATCGCCAGCGACCGGTTCTCCCGCCGTTCGGTGCTGATCGTCGGCTGCGGTTACGCCGTGGTCGTCGGGCTGGTCATGTTCCCGCTGATCGACACCGGCAACCCGGTGCTCATCTGCGTGGCGCTGGCGCTCGCGCTGGCCGGGATGGGCTGGACCTACGGGCCGCTCGGCGCCTACCTGCCCGAGCTGTTCGCGGTGCGCTACCGGTACTCGGCCTCCTCCTTCGCCTACAACCTGGGCGGGGTGCTCGGCGGCGCGCTCGCCCCGAACCTGGCGACCCTGTTGTTCGCGGCATACGGCGGGTTCTCCGTCGGCCTCTACGTCGCCGGTGCCGCGGTGCTCTCCCTCGTCTGCGTGATCGCGCTGCCACCGGTCGGCAAGGCGGCGAAGGAGCGGGCTCACGCAAAAGCGCGTCTGTGAGCTCTCGTCCGTCGCGAGCGGGAGTCAGCGTGGCGCTGCCCAACGGGGCACCCGCGCCCGAGATCGGCAAGGCGGAGGATTGAGCCGCAGCGGGTTTCTGCGGTGATTGCGCGCCTTCGCCGCGAGGCGCCGCGCTGGCCCCGCGCAGCAGGACATGGAGCTCTCAGGCGTGCTCTATCATCGAAGTCGTGATCGAAGCTGCGCTCATCGACTTCTCCGGCACCCTTTTCCGACTCGATTACACCGAGGACTCGCTGACGGCCATGCTCGGTGAGCACGCCGCGGCCATGGACACCGACCGCAAGGTGGAACTGCTCCGTAAGCTCACCGCACCGGTCGGTGAACCCAAGGAACTCACCGAGTCCGAGCTCGACGACTGGCGCCGCCGCGACCTGGACCCGGCCGCGCACCGCAGGGCCAATGTGGCCATCCTGGAGTGGTCCGGGCTCACCCCGGACGAGGCCGTGCACCTGTACGAGGGCATGCTGCAGGACGCGAACTGGCACCCCTACCCGGACACCGCCGAGGCGCTGGCGCTGCTGCACGAGCACGGCATCCCGGTCGCCGTGGTCAGCAACATCGCCTGGGACATCCGTTCCTGCTTCGAGCTCGCAGGAGTGGACCGGTTCATCGATGCCTATGTGCTCTCCTTCGAGCACGGCGTGGAGAAGCCGGACGAGGAGATCTTCCGCATCGCCACCGGCAAGCTCGGCGTTGCCCCGGAGAACGCGCTGATGATCGGCGATTCGGAGGCGGCGGACGGCGGCGCAAGGACACTCGGTGCCCGGTTCGCGAAGGTGGAACCGCTGCCGACCGCGCAACGCCCGGACGCCCTGTTACGCATCGTGCGCGAAGAACTGGGCAGGTAACGGGGCGGGCACCCCTAGCCCGTACCATCGTGGCGTGACGCTGCACATATACGACACCGGAGCAAGGGCACTGCGGGAATTCGTCCCCGCGCGCGAGGACCGGACGTCGATCTATGTCTGTGGGCCGACCCCGCAGGGCGCACCGCACATCGGCCACGTACGCGGCGCGCTGAACTACGACGTACTGCGCCGCTGGCTGGCCCGCGACGGCGCGGATGTGCTGCTCGTCCGCAATGTCACCGATATCGACGACAAGATCCTCAACCGCGCGGCGGAGGCCGGGCGACCCTGGTGGGAGTGGGCGGCCACGCACGAGCGCGCCTTCGAGGAGTCCTATGCCGCGCTCGGCTGCCTCCCCGCCTCGCTCGCCCCGCGCGCGACCGGGCACATCACGCAGATGGTCGAGCTGATGCAGCGGCTCATCGACGCGGGCTGCGCCTATCCCTCCGGTGGCGACGTGTACTTCTCCGTCGAGGCCTTCCCGGAGTACGGCACGCTTTCCGGGCAGCGACTCGAGGAGATGCAGCAGGGCGAGAGCGCGGCGGCAGGCAAGTCGGACCCGCGCGATTTCACCCTGTGGAAAGCGAGCAAACCGGGTGAGCCGTCCTGGCCGACCCCGTGGGGACCGGGCAGGCCCGGCTGGCATCTCGAATGCTCGGCCATGGCGACGGTCTACCTCGGCGAGACCTTCGACATCCACGGCGGCGGGGTCGACCTGATCTTCCCGCATCATGAGAACGAGCTGGCCCAGTCCCGCGCGGCCGGGGACGGTTTCGCCCGGTACTGGATGCACAACGCCTGGGTGACCCTCTCCGGCGAGAAGATGTCGAAATCGCTCGGGAACGTGGTCTCGATCCCGGCGATGCTCGAGCGCACCCGCCCGCAGGAACTGCGCTACTACCTGATCTCCGCGCACTACCGTTCCACCATCGAGTACTCCCCCGAGGCGCTGGAGGACGCGGTCTCCGGGTACCGCAGGCTGGAGTCCTTCCTGCGCCGGGCGGCCGGCCGGATCGGCTCGGTGGCCCTCGGCGAGCTTCCCGGCGAGTTCATCGCGGCCATGGACGACGATCTGGGCACCCCGAAGGCGATCGGGGTCGCGCACTCGGTGACCCGCGAAGGCAATGCCGCACTCGAATCCGGCGACGACGCGGGAGCACGCACGGCCGCCGGATCGGTGCGCGCCATGCTCGATGTGCTCGGCCTCGACCCCTTCGACGAACAGTGGGCCGAGCGCGGGGCGGAGCAGGCGGCCCATTCCGCACTCGGCACTCTCGTCGAGGGCCTGCTCGAACGGCGCGCGAAAGCCCGCTCCGAACGGGATTTCGCCACCGCCGACCTGGTGCGCGACCAGCTCACCGACGCGGGCATCGCCGTGGAGGACACCCCCGACGGTCCACAGTGGACATTTAAGGACTGAATACATGCCAGGCAATTCACCGCGCAAGGCGACGCGTAAACCCGGTACCAAGAAGGGCGCGGTCGTCGGCAGCGGCGGTCAGCGACGCAAGGGGCTCGAAGGCAAAGGGCCGACTCCCAAGGCGAAGGACCGCGTCGGGCATCCGGCAGCCCGCAAGGCGAAAGCGGCCGCGAACGCCGCCGAGGCCGACCGTAAGCGGCGCAAGTCCGCCGAATCCGCACCGGAACTCGTGGCCGGGCGCAACCCGGTCGTGGAGTGCCTGCGCGCGCAGACCCCGGCGAGCGCGCTGTACGTCGCCCAGGGTGTGGACATCGACGACCGGGTCAACGAATCCGTGCGGATCGCGGGCGACCACGGCATTTCCGTGCTCGAGGTGAGCCGCGCCGAGCTGGACCGGCTCACCGGCGGCGCACTGCACCAGGGCCTCGCGCTCCAGGTCCCGCCGTACGACTACGCGCATCCCGACGATCTGCTGCAGGCCGCGGTCGATTCCGGGGAACCGCCGCTGCTCGTCGCGCTGGACGGGGTCACCGATCCACGCAACCTGGGCGCCGTGGTGCGCTCCGCGGCCGCGTTCGGTGCGCACGGGGTGCTGCTGCCGCAGCGGCGCTCGGCGTCCATGACGGCGGTGGCCTGGCGCACCAGCGCGGGCGCGGCCGCGCGGATCCGGATCGCCAAGGCCACCAACCTGACCCGCCAGCTCAAGGAGTGGGCCAAGGAAGGCCTGATGATCGCCGGGCTGGACGCGGACGGGGACACCGATATCGACGGGCTGCACCTGGCCGCCGATCCGCTGGTCGTGGTGGTCGGTTCCGAGGGGCGCGGGCTTTCCCGGCTGGTCCGGGAAACCTGTGACACCCGGGTCTCGATCCCCATGGCCGCCGGAGTCGAATCGCTCAACGCCTCGGTCGCGGGGGCCGTGCTGCTCGCCGAAGTGGCCAGGCTGCGCCGCATGGCGGGACGTGTGTAGTTCCACACCCGCAGCACTGCGGACCGGGTTAGAGTCTACGGGGCCATAAGCACCACAGGGAGCCTCGTACCGATGTATTTCTCCAGTCCGCTCTTCCTGTGGTATTTCCTGCCCGCGGTGCTGATCGCGGTGCTCGTGCTACCGCGCAGCTGGCGCAACGGCATCATCGCGATCGCGAGCCTGTTCTTCTACACCAGCGGGGCGGGCTCAACCGTGCTGCTGCTACTGGCCTGCATGGTGGTGAACTACTTCGCGGGCAGGCTGCTCGAACCGCGCAACGAGCCGTTCGGCAGAGACAACCGGCACGTGCTGCTCGCCGCCACGATCACGGTGAACATCGGCGTGCTGGCGATCTGGAAGTACGCCGGATTCGCCACGCAGCAGTTCGCCAATCTCGCCAAGCTGTTCGGCGGGGACTTCCCGATCGCGCACATCGCGCTGCCGATCGGGATCTCCTTCTACACCTTCCACCACATCTCCTACATCGTCGACATCTACCGTGGCGAGCGCAGGGCCCTGCGCAATCCGGTCTCCTTCGCCATGTACATCGCGATGTTCCCGCAGCTGATCGCCGGGCCGATCGTGCGCTACCGGGAGATCGCCGACCAGTTGCCGCAGCGGCGTACCCACCGCCTCGACGACATCGCGGCCGGATTCCCCCGGTTCGCCTTCGGTCTGTGCAAGAAGGTCATCGTCGCCGACTCCATCGGCCCCTTCGTGGACAAGTGCTTCGACACCCCGCCGGGCAACATGACCTTCGCGATCGCCTGGCTCGGCGCGATCGGTTACACCATCCAGCTCTACTTCGACTTCTCCGGTTACTCCGATATGGCCATCGGACTCGGCCGGATGCTCGGCCTGCGGCTGCCGGAGAACTTCGCGCGGCCCTACTCCTCCACCACGATCACCGAATTCTGGCGCCGCTGGCACATGTCGCTTTCCCGCTGGTTCCGCGATTACGTCTACATCCCGCTCGGCGGCAACCGGCACGGCAAAGCCCGCACCTACCGCAACCTCGCCATCGTCTTCGTGCTCACCGGGTTCTGGCACGGCGCCAACTGGACCTTCCTGGTGTGGGGCCTGTTCCACGGACTGCTGCTCATCATCGAGCGCATCGGCGGCTGGCAGGAAGTGCGCGGGGCCAACCCGGTGCCCTACCTCCTGCGCCGAGTGCTGACCCTGCTGCTGGTCGTCATCGGCTGGGTCATCTTCAAATCCCACGACATCGGTTCCGCGTTCGTCATGATCGGGCACCTGTTCGCGCCCGATACCGAAGGGCTCACCGGAATCGTCGGCGCCGCCCTCACCAACCAGCGGCTCACCATCGGCATCCTCGCGCTAGCCGTCTTCTTCCTGCCCAAACAGCCGATCACCGGGATATTCCTGGAATCCGGGCGCAGCGTGGTCGCGAACACCGCGCGCGTCGGCATCATGACCGCGGGGCTCGCCTACTCGTTCATCCTGATCGCCTCGGGAACCTTCAGCCCGTTCCTCTACTACCAGTTCTGAGGCGGCGCAACGGAAAGCCTTCACCGATGACCGGGCGCTCCCCTACACCGACCGAACCGTCCGGACCGAACACGATCTCGCAGGCGCATTGCTTACCCGCGATTTCCTGCAAAAAGCAATAGATGAGACTCCGGACAAATTCAAAGAACGCGTGCAGCAGTATGTCGCAGAGGCGGACGAACGGTATCGAGGATTCACCGTCGAGGACTCGGGCGAGCGCATGGCGAAGATCGCGCAGGTCGAGGTTTCGGAACGCGGATGGTGGTCGTTTCGGGTCCCGGACTCGGGGCCGATCACCCAGGATCTCGCCAACTACTGAAGCGCAACGCCGACCCGCCGATACTCACCGCCCTCGCCCGGGACCGGACCTCCATCCTCGTACACGGGCGACGTGCTCGGCGTACCACCGCCGACCTGCGATAGCCAACGCTTCACGAGACCACGACTCTTCGATGGTGAACGACCAGTCCCTCGGCATACGCCAGTTCCCTTTGCCGCTCAATCTGCCGTGCTCGATCGTGACCCGCGATGCGCCCCTTGGCCAGGTGAACACGAAGTGGGCGAACATGTAGCGCAAGATCTCGGTACCATCCGAGGAACGCATCACCTCAGGGCCATCACTTGGCATCCGAGCCAAGCGCCACTCATCCGGTCGTGACATCACTCGTCCACGATCGTGATCGTTCCCGTGTAGTTGCAGCGAGCGCATCCCTTACCGGAACAGTCACCGCACGTGTGCGTGCTTGTTCGAGCCATCTCCGAGACCCCTTCCACACCGAATGGAATTCGCCCGGTGCCGGGGTCGGGGTTCACCGACACCGGGCGAAACTCGCGCGGGGAGCGCGTAACACGAGGCTGCTGGAACGACTGGCGCAGGTGAACGGACGACGGGGCCCTACTCCGATACCGGCATGCTGCGTTCTGGGCCAATTCGGCCTGGCAGAACCACCGGACCGGGGACGTACACTGCCCGAGTGGACCTGCTTCCGTTCGATGACTATGTGGCTCAATTGAACCGCAAGCGCAATAGCGCGGCTGCTCTCTTCCATGACGATCAAGGACGGGTACTGCTGGTTACGACGACGTACAAGGCGCATCTCGACTTGCCCGGTGGAGCCGTTGAAGCGGACGAGCCACCATGGCGAACGGTGACCCGCGAGGTACACGAGGAACTTGGCCTGACCCGGGCTTTCGCCACACCGATGGTGATCGACTACACCCCTGACGACGGACGACTCCCCGAGGGATTGGCGTGGATTTTCGACGCCGGAACGATCAGCTCCGGCGAGGTTGACGCGTTACAACTCACGAGTCCGGAAATCCAGGCAGTCGGGCTCTATGAATGCGATGAGATCGCCGAACACACCAAGCCTGAACTGGCCGGACGAATCAAGGTCGCCTTGGAGGTGCTCACTCACGGCGGACTTGCCTTGTGCGAACAGGGAAAGCGAGTGCGATGAGTCGGCTCGGGGACAATGTCGCGCGAGTACGTAAGGCACGTGACCTCACCCAGGAACAACTGGCCGAGGCCGCTCGCATCGATCCTGGCACCGTTGCCCGCATTGAACAGGGCCGCCGCCAAGCCGCGCGCCCGGCAACCCTGGCGAAACTTGCATCCGCTCTCGGAGTCGCCCCTGACGTGCTGACAGGCGTTTCCGAGCACGCCACAGACGATGGTGACGAGCAGATAGTCCGCCTGCGAGAGGCAATCACCACCACCGCTGACATCCCTGGTCTGGTCGAATCCACCGCCCCGGAAGGGCTGCCCGAACTCGCTGAACTCGCCGACACCACGCATGGCGCGTGGCGTGCCTACATTGCCGGGGACCATGGACTGCTGCTCCAGGCGCTGCCCTCGCTGCTATCGGACGCGCGCCGCGCGGTGCACGCTCACGTCGGCGACCAGCATGCGGAGGCTCAGCGACTCCTCTCGACGACATACCGGCTCGCGGCGGGAACGGCCGGCCGC